>NZ_JAOCCU010000041.1 GCF_029840635.1 Mitsuaria sp. GD03876
CGACCGGCAGCAGGCGCGCGTCACTTGGCCGGCGCACCGGCCGTGACCTGCTGCAGTCCCTGGTCGGTGACGACCTGCAGGCTGCCGGGCGGTCCCGCCGGCGTGGGAATGCGAAAGCTGCGCTGCTCGCCGGGGAAGACCACGCTTTGCGCGCCCTGCACCGGCACCGCCTTCACCTCGCCGTTGGCGGCGGTGAGGCGCAGCTCGCTGACCTTCACGTGGACGTTGCCGGCGTTGGTCACGGTGGCCACCGTCTCGCCGCCGGCGGCGCGCTGCACGCTCCAGGCCGCGTCGCGCCGGACCTGGTTCGGCGCCACGTAGACCGGCACCCGCAGCGCCACCAGCACGCGCACCGCGCCGGTGACCTGGTTGCCGTCGGAGGCGCGCGGCACCGGCACCTCGCGCAGCACCATGCGGTAGGTCGCCTCCTGCTCCAGGTCGGGCGGACGCCGCAGCCCGACCCGCAGCACCTGCATCTGCCCGGGCTGCAGCGTGAAGATCGGCGGATTGACCAGCAGGTCGGTCGTCGGGCCGTCGAGGTCCTGGCCGTTCTGGCGCGTCCAGCGGATGCCCTCGGCCTGCATCGTCACCGCCTCGTTGCCGTTGTTCTGCACCTGCACCGTGGCGCGGTCGCTGGTGCGCGACAGCTGCACGTTCACCGGCATCAGGCTGACGTCGGCCGCCCGGGCCGCGTCCATCGGCGCCAGCGCCAGCGCCGCGGCCGCCAGGGCGCTCGCCAGCGCGTGTCGGATCGTGTTCATCGGCTTCTCCTGTGTTGTTGTCCGATGTCTCTCCCTGGGAGCGTTCCGGCCGCCCCGAGCCGTCGTGATCGTGTCGCGGCCCCTTTCCCGTGGCCGCCGATGTCAGTACGTCACGGTGACGGTCACCGTGTCGGTGTAGGTGCCGGGCACCGTGCCGGTGAGCGACGGCAGCCGGCCGTAGATGGTCACGCTCTGGACGCCGCCCGTGCCGTTGCCGCTGTAGACGACGCTGCCCGCCGTGCCGTTGCCCCAGACCGAGGCCCGGCCGCTGTCGACGTAGAGCTGGTAGCCCAGCGTGTTGGCGCCGTTGATCATCCGGCGCGTCGAGAAGTTGGCGGCGCCGCCGGCGTTGAGCCCGGCGTTCAGCGCCACGGTGTAGGGCGTGGCGGCGGTGCACTCGATCGTCAGCGTCGAGGTCGCGTCCACCGGCACCGTGCCGATCGGGTTGATCGCGCCACCGAAGCTCAGCGTCGAGCCCGACACGTTGCAGGCCGTCGAGACGGTGGTCTGCGAGGTCAGCGTGTTGGTGGCGGTGCCGGCGCGCGCCGGGTCCGTGAGCGGACCCATCCCGAGGCCGGCCGTGGCGGCCGCGACGAACAGGACCGGCAGCCGGGCGGACGACGGTGCCTGGGGAAAGGTCCTGTCGCGCCGCATCCGCGTCCCGTCAGTGCACGACGGCGCTGCCGCGCTCGGGCAGCCGGGCGCCGTGGGCGCGCGACTCCGCCAGGACCAGGAGCCCGCGCGCGGACACCGCGTCGCGGGGATAGAGGGCGACACCGACATGGCTGTCGAGCTTCACCGGATGGCCGCCCAGGTCGAAGGGCAGCGCCAGCGCGTCGCGGATGCGCGCGGCCATCGCCTCGGCCTCCTGCGCCGAGCCGGCGCGCGCGACGACCAGCGCGAACTGCTCGTTGGCATGGCGCGCCAGCAGGTCGGCCGGGCCGGCGCAGCCCGACATCCGCCGGCCGATCTCCACCAGCACCGGCGCCGCCGCCTGCACGCCCTGGCTGCGCAGCAGCGCCTCCAGGCCCTTGAGCACGACCACGGTGACGGCCACCTTGCCGGCGTCGGCGTTGACCATGCGCAACACCTGGTCCAGCCGCTCCAGCAGCGCCACCTGGCCCAGAAGCCCGGTGGCGGCGTCGCGCAGCAGCGGCGAGGGCAGCGACTGCCGGCCGGCGGCGCGCTCGCTCTGCAGCAGCTCGTCGAGGTCGCCGAACAGCGTCTCCAGGCCGCTGCCCTTGTCGTAGAAGCCGTCGGCGCCGGCCTTCATGCACATGTCGCGGTAGGCGTCCATCGCATGGTGCGTCAGCATCAGGATGCGGCCCTGGTAGCCCTTGCGGCGCAGCGCCCGCAGCACGTCCACGCCGGTGCCCACCAGCAGCGTCATGTCCAGCAGCACGGTGTCGGGCTGCAGCCAGTCGATCAGCGCGATCGCCTGCGGCGCGGAATCCGCCTCGCCGACGACGCGCACGCCCGCCATGTCCTCGAGCCGGCGTGCCAGGAGCCGGCGGATGGCTGACGAATCCTCGACGAGAAAGATGTCCATGAAGGGGTTCTCCGGAACTCGGCGGCGACCGGTCGTCACCGCCTGTCCGGCATCTTGCGCGAGGCCCCCCGCGCGCAGCAGCGGCACCCCGCCCAAGCTGGTGTCGGGGTCGTTCCGCAGGGTTTGTCCGGCGATCACCTACAGCCTCCGGCCGCTCACTGGATGTCCGTCAGCCCGTGCTGGACGCAGTACTTGGTCAGCTCGGTGTTGTTGCGCCAGCCGGTCTTCTCCAGGATCCGCGCCCGGTAGGTCCCGACCGTCTTGGCCGACAGGTGCATCGTGTCGGCGATCTCCGCCGGCGTCTTGCCCGCGGCGATCAGCAGCATCACGCGGTGCTCCTGCGCCGAGAGCTGCTCGTGCGGCAGCTGGTCCGGGGACGCGCCGCTGAGCAGGCCCAGCAGGTGGTCCGCCATCGCCGCGGTGACGTAGCGCCCGCCCTGCAGCAGGCGCTGCAGCGCCACGGTCAGCTCCTCGGTGGCCTTGTCCTTGGGCAGGTAGCCCGACACCCCCATCTGCAGCAGCCGCGCGGCGTAGGCCGATTCCGCGTTGAGGCTCAGCACCAGCACCGGCACGCCCTTGAGCGCGCGCAGCATGCGGCTGGCGCCCTCGGTGCCGCTGGCGTCGGGCAGCGACAGGTCCAGCACCAGCGCGTCGGGCTTGTTGGCCTGGCCGCGCTGCAGCGCCTCGGCGATGGTGGATGCCTCGTCGATCACCGCGTGCGGCCAATGGCCCTGGATCAACTGCTTGACCCCGAGCCGCATGATCGGGTGGTCGTCAACGATCAGAAACCTCATCCCAGCCCTCCTCGTTCTCCCGGTCCGAGGCGTCCCGCGCCTCCCCTCCGTCCGCCGCGCCGCCGACCGGCACCCGGACCTCGATCCGCGTGCCGCGCCGGGGCGCCGGCCCGAACGTCATCTCCCCGCCGGCGAGCACGGCGCGCTCCCGCATGTTGCGCAGCCCGGACGCGTCGGCCCGCACGTGGCCCGGCCCGATGCCGTCGTCCTCGATGCGCAACTGGTAGGCCCCGTCCTCGAGGCGGGATTCGATCGTCAGCTGCTGCGCCTGCGCGTGCCGCAGCACGTTGGTCGCGGCCTCCTGCAGCAGGCGGAACAGCTGGTTGTGCTGCTCGGGCGTGAGGGCCTCGTCCGGCGCGAGGTCGACGTCCACGATCAGCTCGCTCTGGCGCTGCAGGCCCTGCACGTAATGCTGCACCGCGGCGGCGAAGCCGAAATCGTCCAGCAGCGGCGGCCGCAGCGCGTTGGCGATGCGCCGCGCGGTGCCGATGACCTCGTCGGCGATGGCCAGCATCTCCTCGTGCATCGGCTCCTTGGCCGGCGCGACCTTGCGCGCCATCGACAGCGCCAGCATCTTCGCCGCCGTGCCCAGCTGGCCGAGCTGGTCGTGCACCTCGCGGGCGAGCCGGCGCCGCTCGGCCTCGACGCTGGCGTCCAGCTCCGCGGCGAAGCTCTGGATGCGCGCGACCGCGTCGCTGAGCTCGCGGGTGCGTTCGGCGACGGCGCCCTCCAGCTTCGCGTGGCTGTCGCGCAGCGCGCGTTCGGCCTGGTCGCGGCGCTCGCGCTCGATCCACAGCGCGGCCATCGCCGCGGCGACCAGCACGCCGCCGGCCAGCGGCAGCACCTGCGCCAGCAACGTGGTCTCCCGGGTCTGGACCAGGACGGCCGACTCGATGGCGTCGATCCGTCGTTGCTGCAAGGATTTCAAGCGGCCCAGCTCGCCGCGGATCTCGTCCATCAGCTGCTTGCCCGCGACATAGGCCTGGCGGTCCTTCAGCGCCGCGTCGCCCAGGCGCCAGCGGTTCTCGACATGGCTGTCGACCTGGCGGCGGCGCTCGGCGATGAAGCGGTCCAGCCGCGCGAAGGCTTGCTCCTGCGCGTCGCCCGAGCGAGCCAGCGCGTCCTTGAGCTCGGCGTAGCTCGCGTCCAGGTCGCGGATCGCGCGCTCGTAGGGCTGCAGGAAGGCGGCGTCGCCAGTGATCAGGAAGCCGCGCGTGCCGGTCTCCAGGTCGATCAGCAGACCGTTGAGATCGGAGATCAGCTGCTGCGTGCGCAGCGCATGGGCGCGGCCCGCCTCCTGACGCGTGAGTTCGCCCAGGCTGCGGTACTCGCCGTAAGCGGTGGCCACGAAGGCGACGCAGCCGGCCAGCAACAGGCCCGCAGCCACCGGAAAGGTCAGCAAGCGCATGGAAGGTCAGGCGTCCTTGCCCGTGTTCACACCACCCTGCGGACGACGATGCTCAACCGATGACAACGGCACGGGCGTCCGCCCCACTGCATTCGACACCGCGACGACTCGTCGCGCCTCTCCCGCTCCCCAGGCATCGGGGGCGTCGTGCGGCGTCCCTCTGGCGGGGCGCGCTCACACGGGCCTAACGCTAGAGGGGTGGCGCGGGAAAAGCAAGTCCCGGCTCATGGGTCGCGTGCCGGGAACGCCACGCCGCCCCGGGGAGCGGCAAGGCGGCTGCCCGGCGGCGTACGGCGGGGGTCAGGACTTGCCCGGAGGAAACATCGATGGGAAGCGGCCTGGCGCGGCCTCATGGGGCCTCGTGGGACCCGATGCGGCCGGAGGCTGACCGCCGCCGCTCAGAAGAGCTCGACGTCGCTCAGGTGGCTGGCCTCGGACATCGTGCCCTGCGCGACCAGGGTCGCGTGGCTCTGCACCTGGTTCCGGCCGGCGCCCTTGGCGTGGTAGACGGCCTTGTCGGCGCGCTCGAAGGCCGCGGCCGGCGAGTCGCCCGCGCGGATCTGCGTGAAGCCGATGCTCACCGTGATGCGGCCCACCTGCGGGAACGCGTACTGCGCGGTGTTGAGCCGGAAGCGCTCGAAGGCATGGGCCGCGTCGGGCTCGTCCTCGCAGCGCATCAGCACGACGAATTCCTCGCCGCCGAAGCGGTACAGCAGGTCGTTGAAGCGGAAGCTGCTGCGCATCAGGCGCGACAGCAGCAGCAGGACCTCGTCGCCGATCAGGTGGCCGAAGCGGTCGTTGATCGACTTGAAGTGGTCGATGTCGATGACGCCCAGCCAGTAGCGCGGATGCACCGCGGCATGGCGGCGGTCCTCGCCGTGCTCGTCCTGCGCCGCCAGGCTGCGCATCGGCAGCTCGGACACGGCCTTCAGGAAGCTCTCGTCGAAGGTCTTGCGGTTGAGCAGGCCGGTCAGCGTGTCCCGCTCGCTGTAGTCCAGCAGGCCCTGGAAGTTGTGATAGATCCGCAGCACGCTGGACACCATCCGCTGCGCGTCGGCCTTCAGGCGGCGCGCGGTGTGCAGTTCCAGCACGCCGACGACCTCGCGCTCGGTGGCCAGCGGGAACAGCGTGACCCACTCGTTGTTCTCGCGCTGCTGCAGCACGCTGCGCTGCGTCAGGCATTCGAGGCGGCGGGGATGCTCGGCCAGCGCCGGCAGGGAATCGGGGTCGACCCAGAGCGAGTCGGCGGTGGCGACCGCGTCGTCGGCATGCAGCCGGGCGCGGGTCAGCCAGCGTTGCTGGCCGGGTTCGCCGACGCAGCGGTAGATCGCCACCGCGGCGGCCGGGCCGTTGAGCAGGTCGCGCAACGCGGTGACGAGCGTGACGTCCATGACGTCACGGTCACGGAAGCCCGTCAGCTCGGCTAGATGATCGACGACCCCGGACATGGTGTTTACGGCTTGGCGGCGGGAGGGGATTGGCGCCGGCTTCGACCGATGTCCGGGAGCTCCGGACGCTACGCCCTTGCCGGCTGGCCGGCGGAATGGTGCGAAGTGTATCGGGCGATCAGCCCCAGCAGGTGCTCTTCGTCATAGGGCTTGCCCAGGTAATCGTCGACTCCGAGTTGTTGTGCATAGTCCCGGTGTTTTTGAGCGATCCGCGACGTGATCATGATCACGGGCAGGCCCGCCAGGCGCGTGTCCGCCCGCAGGTTGCGGACCAGGTCGAAACCGTCCATGCGCGGCATCTCGATGTCCGACAGCACCACCGCCGGCAGTTCGTCGCCGCCCAGGCGCTCCATCGCGTCCAGGCCGTCCTTGGCCAGCAGCACGCGATAACCCTCGCGCTCGAGCAGGCGTTGCGTGACGCGGCGCACGGTCAGCGAGTCGTCCACGACCATCACCAGCGGCGGCAGCGCCTGCGCCGCCTCCTCCACGACCACCTGGCGCGCCGCGTCGGCGTCGTGCACGCGCTGCTGCGCGGCATGGCCGTAGCGGTTGGCCAGCGCGACCGGGTTGTAGATCAGCGCGACATCGCCCGAGGCCAGCAGGCTGATGCCCGCCAGGCCGGGCACCTGCATCAGCTGCGGGCCCAGGTTCTTGATGACGACTTCCTGGTTGCCCAGCACCTCGTCGACGTGCAGCGCCAGGCGCTGCTGCGCGCTGTGGACCAGCGCCACCGGCATCGTCTTGCCGTGCGGGACGCCGCGGTCGCTGTGGTGCATCAGGCCGCCGAGCCAGTAGAACGGCATGCGCTCGCCGGCGGCCATCAGGGCGCCGTCGGCGTAGGCCTGCTCGACCTGGTCGACCGACAGCCGCTGCACCGACAGCATCAGGCTGGCCGGCACCGCGACCTTGCGGTCGCCGTAGCGCAGCACGACGACCTGCGTCAGCGCCGTCGTCAGCGGCACGCGCAGCTCGAAGCTGGCGCCCTGCCCCGCGGTCGACTCGGTCAGCACGTAGCCGCCCAGCGTGTTCACCTCGGAACGGACCACGTCCATGCCGACGCCGCGGCCGGCCATCTCGGTCAGCGATTCGGCCGTCGAGAAGCCCGGCTCGAAGACCAGGTCCATCAGCTGGGCGTCGGTCAGGTCCTGGCCCGGCTGGATCAGGCCCTGGCTCTCGCCGCGGGCGCGGATGCGGGCCAGGTTCAGGCCGGCGCCGTCGTCGCTGAAGCGGACCTGGATCTCGTTGCCTTCCTGGTGCAGGTTCAGCACGATACGGCCGGCCGGCGCCTTGCCCGCCTGCTGGCGGACCTCGGGCGTCTCGATGCCGTGCACGACGCTGTTGCGCAGCAGGTGCTCGAAGGCGCCGGTCAGGCGCTCCAGCACCGCGCGGTCCAGTTCGACGCCGCCGCCGCGGATCTCCAGTTGCGCCTGCTTGCCGCTCTCGCGGGCGGCCTGGCGGACGACGCGATGCAGGCGCTCGGCCATGCTGCTGTCGAACTCCACCATCCGCGTGCGCAGCAGGTCGTCCTGCAGCTCGCGCGTCAGCCGCGACTGGGCGGCCAGTTCGTCTTCGCCGGCCGCGACGTTGCGCTGCAGGCCGCGCTGGACCGTCGCCACGTCGTTGACGGACTCGGCCAGCATCCGGGTCAGTTCCTGGAAGCGGGTGTAGCGGTCGAATTCGAGCGGGTCGAAGTCCTTGCCGCTGGCCTGCGCCGCTTCCTGGCGGGCGGCGATGCGGGCCTCGGCCTGCAGCTCCAGCTCGCGCAGCTGGGTGCGCAGGCGCTCCAGGTTGTCGTCGAGGTCGGACAGCGACGTGCGCATCTGGCCCATTTCGGACTCGAGGCGGGCACGGCGGATCGACACCTCGCCGGACAGCGCGGCCATGCGCTCCAGCAGCACGCCGCGGACGCGCACCTGCGCGGCCGGCGCGACCGGGGCGCTTTCCAGCGGCTGGCCGAGTTCGGCGACCTCGCTGAAGTGGGCCCAGTCGATCTCGAGGTCGCGCGGGGGCGCGGCCACGACGGGCTCGGCGACCGGCGCTTCGACGACGGCTTCCGGCTCGGCGGCGGCGACCGGCGCCTCCACCGGCGCCTCGGCGACGGGCTCGGCCACGGGTTCGACGACCGGCTCGACCGGCTCGACCGGCTCGACCAGCTCGGCCGCTTCCGCGGCTTGAGCGGCTTCCTGCTCGGCCACGGCATCGCCGGCCGGCGCGGGAATCGCGTCGGAGCCTTCGGCGGGCGCCTGCACGGTCTCGACCGCCTCGGTCGCCGGAATCGGCGCGGGCAGGTCGGCGATCGGCGCGGCGGGCGCGGACGGCGCCATCGGGGCCGGCACCACCGGCGCCGGATCGCGCCAGGTGCGCTGCAGCGTCTTGAAGCTGTGCTCCAGGCCGTCGCCCGCGTCCTGCAGCGCGACGAGCTGCTCGTAGCGCGGCTCGCCGTCGCCGACCAGGCGCTCGATCTGCGATTCCAGGCGGTGCGCTTCCTCGCCCAGGCGCATCGCGCCGGCCAGGCGGGCGCCGCCCTTGAAGGTGTGCAGCACCCGCATGCAGGCGGCGGCGCGGCTGGTGTCGGCCGGCTGGGCCGCCCATTCGCGCAGCGCGCCGTGGAGCTCGCCCAGCAGGTCCTCGGCCTCCTCCTCGAAGATCGGCATCAGTTCCGGCTCGATCTGGTCGGGCTGGCTGAAGTCGAAATCGTCGGCGGACGCCTCGGCGGCCTGGTGGAAGGAGGCGGCCGTGGCGGGCAGGCCCGGCGCGACCGGTGCAACCGGTGCGACCGGCAGGTCCAGCAGCCCCGGCGGCAGCGCCGAGGTGGAGACCTCCTCCAGCGACATGGCCAGCAGGCCCTCGTCGCTGTCGGCATGGCCGTCGGGCAGCGCGGCGCCCGGCTCGAAGGCCTGCAGCTCGGCCAGCAGGCCGGCATCGGCTTCCTTCAGGAAACCGGCGGCGAACTGGTGCAGCAGGCGGCGGATCTCGTCGGCGGCGCGTTGGAACAGCGTCGGATCGGCGACCTCATGGCCCTGGGCGCGGCCCAGCGCGTGCTCCAGGCAACGCGCCAGCGTCGACAGGTCGTCGAAGCCGACCGTCGCGGCGCTGCCGGCCAGGCCGTGCGCCAGCGCTTCCGCGTCCTGCGGCAGCGGCGACTGGGGCAGCAGCGACCATTCGCTCAGCTCCACCTGCAGGCGGCGCGAGCGCTCGTCGGCCTCGTTCAGGAAGATGTTGAACAGCGCGATGCTGATGCGCAGCGGACCGATGACCTTGACGCCATCGTCGTTGTCCTCGGCGGACAGGTCCTCGACCAGGTCCTCGGCCAGCGGGGCGGGCACGGCCGTGCCGCCCACCAGGCTCAGCGCCGGCGGCGCATGCGGCACCGGCTCGGCCGGCGCGTCCAGGTTCAGGTCGGGCAGGTCCAGGTCGGTCAGGCTGCGCGGGGACAGGCCCTCGGGCGGCGTGGCCGACTCGGGCTCGCGCAGGTCGCCCAGGTCGCTCAGGTCCAGGGTGGCCTCGTCCGGGAAGGACGCGTCCGCGGCCGGGGCCTCGGGCGCCACGTCCGTCGCCGGCGCGGCGACCAGTTCCTCGCCCAGGTCCAGCGTCAGCGACAGGTCCGGCATCGAGGCCGGATCGATCGCGGCGACCGGCCCGGTGTTCAGGTCCGACAGGTCCAGCAGGTCCAGCGACGGCGCCTCGGCGGCCGGCTCGACCGGCAGGTCGTCCAGCGGCATCGGCGTCGTGGCCTCGATCTCCACCAGCGGCGCGTCCTCCGGCCAACCGGCCGGCAGCTCCATCGTGGCGGTGACCTCGTCGGCCTGCGTGAGCGTCGGCTCCAGCAGGTGCGTCGGTTCCTCGTGGAAGGCCGGCGGCTCGACGGCGGCGGGCGCCTCGGGCGTGACCGGCTCCAGCAGCGTCGACGCGTCGACGACGTCCGCCACCGTGGGCAGCGACATCGTCGTGTCCAGCACCGGCGGCTCGGCGGTCATCGCCGGCAGGTCGGCCGCGGACAGCGCGTCCAGGTCGACGCTCGACACCAGTTCCGGCACCGCCTGGGTGAGCTCGGGCATGGCGCCCGGGAACTCCAGCGACAGCGCGTCCGGCGCGCCCGCGTCGATCGCGGTGACCACGCCCAGGTCGGCCACCGGCAGCGGCGGCACGTCCAGGCCCGGCAGATCCAGCGCGGGCAGGTCCAGCGACGGCAGCGCGGACGCCGCCGTGGCCGGTTCCGCGTCCAGCGTCGCCAGCAGGTCCAGCGCGGCCTGCTCGTCGGCGGACGGGGCCGGCGCGGCCACTTCGTCGGCCAGCGACAGTTCCGGCAGCACGGACAGGCCCGACAGGTCGACCTCGTGCGCGGTCTCGGCCACCGGGATCTCATGGACCTCCGGCACCTCGGACAGCTCGATCACCTCCGGCGCGTCGGCGGACGGGGCGAGGTCGACGATCTCCGCGACCTCGATCAGTTCCGGCAGCTCGGCCACCGGCGCGGCGGGGGCCTCGACCGGCTCGGCCGACACCGCCAGCGGCGTGTAGCGGTTCTCCAGGCGCAGCGCATCGGCCGCCGCGCGGAACGGCGCGCTGTGGAAGCCGTGCGGACGGCCTTCGCCGATCGCCGCGGCCCAGGCCTGGAACGCGTCCAGCGCCTCGTTGCTGAAGCGCAGCAGGTCCGAATCGGCCTGCGGATGCTCCGACAGGCGGTGGTTGTACAGCTGCTCGCAGGCCCAGCCGGCTTCGCCGAACTCGTTGAGCCCGACCATGCGCGAGCTGCCCTTGAGCGTGTGGAACGCGCGGCGCACCGTCGTCAGCTGTTCCTTGTCGCCGGCGTTGCGCGCCAGCGCGGCCAGCGCGTCGCGGGCGGTCGACACGACCTCGGCCGCCTCTTCCAGGAAGATGCCCAGCATCTCCTCGTCGATGGCTTCCTCGGCCTGCGGGATCGGGGCGCTGGGCGCGGGCGCCGGCGGCGCCACCGGGGCCGCGGCCTCGATGAACTGCTGCAGCGACTCGGCCGCGTGGCTGCCCGCGGCGGCGTCGCCGGCCGACAGCAGCTGCTGCTGCGCCTGCTGCGCCGCCTGCGCCAGGCCGAGGTCGTCGGCGGCGCGGGCTTCGTGGGAGATCCGTTCCAGGTCGCGCGCCAGCTCCTCGGCCGGACGCTCGCCCTGCGCGACGGCCTGGGCCGTCGCCTGCAGCTGGTCGAGCAGCTGGGGATGCGCCGCGGCCTCGGCGGCGGCCAGCTCCTGCGCGTGGGCGCGCTGCTCGCTCTCGCGGCCGACCAGCGACTGCAGCAGCCCGGTGTCTTCCTCGAAGCGGAACATGCGCTTGGCCAGCTGCGGCTGAACGCTCAGCATGTCGATCAGGAAACCCAGCGCGCCCAGGTTGTGGGCGAGCCGGTCGAATTGGGCGCGCGGTCCGGCCAGCGACGGGTCGACCTCGGTGTTGGCGAGTTCGTCGACCTGGTCGCGCATGCGCAGCGTCGCCTGCGCGGCCTGCGACAGGCCCAGCACGCTGAACACGCCGCGCATCGCCTGCAGCTGGCCCGGCACCGGGATCAGCAGGTCGCGCTTGGCGGGATCGCGGAAATACTCGTCGCACTGGCGCTCGACCTCGGACAGGCTGGCGCGCAGTTCATGGACGACGGAGCCCAGCGTCTGCCGGTCGGCGACGCGGCGGTAGAGCTCCTCCATCCAGTGCTCGAGCGCCAGCGGCGCGTCGCCGTGGCCGACCGACTCGATGCGGCGGGCCAGGCTCTTCACGCGCTCGCCCTGCTCGGGCTGGTCGAAGGCCTCGTCCTCGAGCGCGGCCTCCAGGTAGAGCATCGACGTGGCGATCTCCATCGCCAGCGCCGGTTCGGGCGCGCGGCCCGAACGCAGCGTCGTCACGACGGCGCGGCGCAGCGTGTCGCCCAGCACCTCGCCGCTGGGGAACAGCTTGTGCAGCGACTCGGCGACATGGGCGAACTGCTCGTCCAGGCCGCCCAGGCGGTGGGTTTCGCCTTCGGCGGCGGAGGCCCAGGATTCCTTGGCCGCGGCGACGCGCTTCTTGGCGGCGGCGACCCAGTTCGGATCGATGCGGCCCAGCGTGTCGTCGCGGTAGTCGACCTCGGCGGGCTCGACCAGGCCATAGGCCTGCTGCACCGCGTCCAGGCGCGGCGCGGCGCCCGGCTCCGCGTGCTTCGCGGCGGCGCAGAAGAACAGCAGGTCCTTGGCCAGGCGCTCGGACGGCGCGGCGTCGGAGCCGGCGCGCAGTTGCGCCAGCAGCCGCGAGCCCAGCCGCTTGACCAGCGTGTCCACCGGCAGCAGGCCGCGCGATTGCGCCTCGAACTGGCCCGCGGCCAGCATCCAGAGCGTGCGCGCGTTGGGCTGCGACTGCGTCAGCGCCAGCCCGGCGCACAGGTCGCTCAGCAGCTTGCCCTGGCCCGGCGCGGGCGAGCGCATCTGCTTGAGCAGCAGCGCCTCGAACGGGGCGCGCATCTGCTCGGGCGTCAGCGCGCGGACGTTGCGGTCCAGCGGCAGCTCGCGCCAGCGGAATTCCTCGGTCCACAGGTCGGCCGGGTGGATGCGGCCCGCGCCGTTGAGTTCCTGCAGCGTCTGGTAGGCGGGGAACAGCGCGAGCGAGCTCGGCTGGCCGCCGGCCAGGGTCTTGGCGATGAACGCCAGCACCGCGAAGTCGGCGCGTTCGACGGCCTCGACCTCGGCGATGGTCACGCCGGCGGGATTCTCCGCCAGGCGGAACAGCGTCGCCTCGGCGGCGCGCAGCAGGTGCGCGGCCGCCGGCAGGCTGACCACCGACAGCACGCCGGCCGCCTGGTGCATCTGCTGCGCCGCGCCTTGCAGCGCCGGGCTGGGCTGGCCGTCGCCGCCCAGGGTGGTCGACCGCGCATCGGTATCGCGCAGCACCCGGCGAAGGGCCTTGTGCACCGATTCCAGCGTACGGCGCAGCTCCTCCTGGACCCAGGCCAAGGGGCTCAGGTCGGCGGGGAACTCGGATTCGCGCGTAAGGTCCATGCTCGCTCTGTGTTCTGTCTTTTATGTCGTCGCGGTGCGGGTCGATCCCTGGCCTGCCGGGGCGGGTGTCCCGGTCAGGACACCTTGAACCGGGCCACCGACTGCTTCAGCGCCTCGGCCGAGCGCGACAGCTCGTGCACCATCTGCGCCGTCGAACGCGTGCCGTCGGAGGTCTGCTCCGTCACCGCGAAGATGTGCTGGATGTTGGCGCCGACCTCGTTGGCGGCGCGCGCCTCGTTCTGCGCGACCGACGAGATCTGGCCGATCAGGTCGTCCAGGCGACGCGACACCGAGTCGATGTCTTCCAGCGCGCGGCCGGCCGCGTCGGACAGCTTCGTGCCCTCGACCACGCCCAGCGTGGAGCGCTCCATGGCGGCCACCGCGTCGTGCGTGTCGGTCTGAATGGTCTTGACCAGCGCCGCGATCCGGCGCGTCGCGTCGGCGGAGCGTTCCGCCAGCCGCTGCACTTCTTCCGCCACCACCGAGAAGCCGCGACCGGCTTCGCCGGCGGACGCCGCCTGGATGGCCGCGTTCAGCGCCAGCACGTTGGTCTGCTCGGTAATGTCGGAGATCAGCTCGGTGATCTCGCCAATTTCCTGCGAGGACTCGCCCAGGCGCTTGATGCGCTTGGACGTCTCCTGGATGTGGTCGCGGATCTGGTTCATGCCGCCGATGTTGTTCTGCATCGCCTGCAGGCCCTGCTCGGCCGCTTCCCGCGACTGGCGGGCCACGTCGGCGGTCTGCTGCGCCTGCGCGGACACGTCGTTGATCCGGTGCGCCATCTGCAGCACGGCCTCGCCGGTGGCGCGGATCTCGTGCAGCTGTTCGGTCGAGGCGGCCAGCAGCTCGGTCGAGGTCTGGTCGACCTGCGCGGTCGTGTCCGTCACCCGGACCGCCGTCGTCTGCACCTGGTGCACCAGCGTGCGCAGCTCTTCCACGGTGTAGTTCACCGAGTCGGCGATCGCGCCGGTGATGTCCTCGGTCACGGTCGCCTGGTGCGTCAGGTCGCCCTCGGCCACCGTCTGCAGCTCGTTCATCAGTCGCAGAATCGCGGCCTGGTTGGCGTCGTTGACGCGCTTGGCCTCCTGCTCCTGCGCCTCGGCCTCGCGGCGCTGCTCTTCGGCCATCTGGGCGCGGCGCGCCTGGTCGGACACGTACAGCCGCAGGAAGCCCAGCGCGCCGACGACCAGCAGCGCCAGCGACGCCACCATCGCGATCAGCACCAGCGGGTTCAGGCCGCCGGCGGATTCCAGGCCCTGGCTCAGGTCGTCCAGGTCCTTGCGCAGCACTTCCGAGTCATTGAGGATCGCCGTCTGCGCTTCCCGCGCGGACACCAGGCCCTGCAGGTTGGACAGGATGGCGGTGGCCTGCGAGCGGGTCTGGTCGTACTGCGTCAGCAGCACCTTCAGGCGTTCGCGGACCTGCGCGTCCTTGGCGCCGTTCAGGCGCAGCTCGGGGTTGCCGTTGAGCAGCGCCTGGGCGATCTCGCGGAACGCGTTCAGGTCCTTGCCCAGCAGGAACACGGCCTCGGGGCTCACGCCTTCCTGCGTCAGGAACTCGTTGGCGGACTTGCCGATGCGCTGGGTCAGCATGACCAGCTGGCCGACCGCGGCGACCTCGCCGGTCGGGGCCGAGCTCTGCAGCGACAGCGAGGCCACCGCCTCGGCGCTTTCCAGCAGGTCCGACGACTGGCGGTTGATCGCGCGCAGCGCGGCGCCGACCTGCGTCAGCACCTTCTCCTGCGCCAGCATCACCTTGGTGTTCTTGTCGGCGCGCGCGACCATCGGGTCGATCTTCTCGATCAGCGTGTCGACCGAGCCCGGCGCCTTGGCCAGGTCGCCGCTGCCGTCTCGCAGCGAGCCGATCACGCCGGTCAGGATCTCCGACGCTTCCTTCATTTCCGGGAACGCGTTCTTGTTACCCAGCAGCGCGGTCGAGACCGCCTTGGCCAGCCGCTGCGACTGCGTCGCGGCCTGGCCGGCGCCGCGCACCTGCGCCGCGGAGCGGTTGGAGCTGACCAGCGACCAGGACACCGTCGCGGCCGTGCCGATCACGCCGATCGCCACCAGCGCAGTGAACAGGCCGGTGCGGCGCTGCTCGGGCTGCTTGACGACGGCCGGCATCGGCGTCGGGTCCGGGGCGGACGCCGAGGGCTGGTAGCCCGCGGACGTGTCCTGGAACTCCGGCGTGGGCTGGGCCGCCGTGATGATCGAAGGCTGGAAGTCTTGCGTGTCCGCCGGCACCGAGCCGGACTGCTCGGTGCTGGGGCCGGCCTCGACCTCGTCGTTGCCCTCGTTCTTGCCCTTGTTCTTGATCTTGTCCAGGAAGCTCATCTCACCCTCGTTTGATCTCGTTCGTCGATTCGGCGCCGCGGACGGAACCGTCGGCCGGCTTTCAGTTCAACACAATGCGCAGGAATTGCGGATGCTGCGTCAGCGCATCCAGGTCCAGCACTTGCCAGCGCCGGCCCTGCCCGTCGCGCATGCGGGCAGGAGCGAAATCGGGATGGCCGGGCGCGTCGGGCTCGGCCTGCAGTTGTTCGTCGCCGCGCAGCCCCAGCAGCTGGTCCACCAGCAGCGCGCAGTTGATGCCCAGTTCCGGATTGACCGACACCATCCGGTGGGCCGAGGTCATCGGGACCGGACCGCGCAGGCCCAGGAAGGCCGCCAGGTCCACCACCGTGTGCAGGCCGCCGCGCAGGTTGGCCACGCCCAGCATCCACGGCTGGGTGTAGGGCACCGCCTGCAGCGGCACCGGCGTGAAGATCTCGCCGGACTGCTTGAGCGGCAGCAGCAGGCCCAGGCCCGCGCACTCCACCGCCAGCCAGCTCGCGGCCTGCGGCGCCTCGCGCGCCGCCTGCATGCGCTGCGCCAGCCGTTGTTGAAGTTCGCGCAGCGCTTGCTTGTTGGCCATGGTGTCAGCCCAGCGCCTTGATCTTGGCCAGCAGCTCGTCGGCCTTGACCGGCTTGACGACGTAGTCGCGCGCGCCCTGGCGCATGCCCCAGACCTTGTCGGTCTCCTGGTTCTTGCTGGTGCACATGATCACGGGCACGTCGGCGTAGCGCTCGTCGCGGGTGATCGCGCGGGTCAGCTGGAAGCCGTTCTGGCCGGGCATGACCACGTCCATCAGGATCAGGTCGGGTTTTTCCTCGGCCAGGCGCTTCATCGCCTCCTCGCCGTTCTCGGCGGTGCGGATGGCGAAACCGCGCTTGGTCAGCATGTCGCTCAGCGCGTGCAGCTCGGTCTTCGAATCGTCGACCAGCAGGATCTTGTGGATGGGCATGGGATCTCCCTCTTGCGCGGCTCGCGTCGATTCGCGTCGATGGATTCGTCGGTCGAGCCTGGCGTGAGCGTCGTTGAATGTCGTGTTGGGTCGTGGTGGGGAAGCCGCCGGTCGCGACGGTCAGCCTGCCCTGCGGTGCTGCTGCACGGCCTGCAGCAGCTGGTCCTTCGTGAACGGCTTGGTCAGGTAGTCCTGCGAGCCCACCATGCGTCCGCGGGCCTTGTCGAACAGCCCGTCCTTGGACGACAGCATGATCACCGGCACGGACGAGAACTGCGGATTGCGCTTGATGATGGCGCAGGTCTGGTAGCCGTCCAGGCGTGGCATCAGGATGTCGCAGAACACGAGATCGGGCTGATAGTCGCTCAGCTTGGCCAGCGCGTCGAAACCGTCCTCGGCCAGCACGACCTCGTGGCCGCCCTGCTTCAGGAAGATCTCGGCGCTGCGGCGGATCGTGTTGCTGTCGTCGATGACCAGCACCTTGGTCGCCATGCGGGGGCTCGCGCTCGAATCCAAGCTGTTCTCCGTATTGTTCAGATGTTGGTTGTCAGAGAAATTTCAGGCTCGCGACAAGCGAGGCGCCCTGAGGGTCCGCCGGGATGATCGAAGCGCCGGGCGCTTGCGAACCGTCGATGTGCGGGTCAGATCTGGACCATTTCGAAGTCCTCCTTGCGGGCGCCGCATTCGGGACAGGTCCAGTTCATGTCGACATCCTCCCAGCGCGTGCCGGCGGCGATTCCGTGTTCGGGGTCGCCCGCGGCCTCGTCATAGATCCAGCCGCAGATCAGGCACATCCAGGTCCTTGCTTCGCTCACGATGGGTTGACTTTGCATCACTACAATGATCGAAAGATTGTAGCCACGCCCCCGGTTCCACCCGGGGGGCGGAAGTACCGATGAAACAACAGTCGATTGCGGTGCTTCTTCACGTTACGTGCATCAGTTCACGGCTTCGCGCCGACCATCCATGAGCCGCCCAGACCCGCACCAACAAGATCCCCAGGACGCCGCCGCCATCGACGATCAGGACTCCCCGCCGCCGGCCTGCGTGATGAGCTTCAACGCGTCCGACCCCAGCGGCGCCGGCGGCAGCGCCGGCGACGTGGCCACGATCGCCGCCATGGGCGCCCATGCGCTGCCGGTGGTCACCGCCATCGTGATGCGCGACACGGCCGAGGTCTTCGACCACCAGACCCTGGACGGCGACTGCATCGTCGAGCAGGCCCGCTCCATCCTCGAGGACGTCCCGGTCGCCGCCTGGAAGGTCGGTTTCCTGGGCAGCGCCGAGGGCGTGTCCTCGGTCGCCGAGGTGCTGTCGGACTACCCCGACGTGCCGCTGGTGGCCTACCTGCCCAGCATCTCCTGGCTGGACGAGGAACAGCAGCAGAGCTACCTGGACGCGTTCCGCGAGCTGGTGCTGCCGCAGACGCTGGTGCTGGTGGGCAACCAGAAGACGCTGATCGACTGCCTGCTCCCGGACTGGGACGCCGACCGCCCGGCCTCGCCGCGCGAACTGGCCGTTGCTGCGCAGCAGCATGGCGCCGCGCACGTGCTGGTGACCGGCATCCAGCTGCCCAACCAGTACATCGACAACGTCCTGGCGAACGCCCAGGGCGCGATCACCGGCGAGAAGTTCGAGCGCTTCGAGGCCAGCTTCGTCGGCTCCGGCGACACGCTGTCGGCGGCGCTGGCGGCGCTGCTGTCGGTCGGCTCCGAGCCGCACGACGCCGTGGGCGAGGCGCTGGCCTTCCTGGACCAGTCGCTGGAGGCGGGTTTCCGCCCGGGCATGGGCAACGTGGTGCCGGACCGCTTCTTCTGGGCGCTGCCGCCCGGGGAGGAAGGCGAGGAAGACGCCACCGCGGCGCCGGCCGAGGAGATGACGATCGAGGAGCCGCCCAGCCGCGGCCCCCGCCGCATCCATTGAGACCCTCGAGGGCGCCCGCGCGGCGCCCTCGCCGTTTTTCCTGCATCCGATTGCCTTGCAGTACCGGAATTCCGATATGAGCCAGAACGAGACCCTGTTCGCCCGCGCCCAGCGCGTCATTCCCGGCGGCGTCAATTCCCCGGTGCGCGCGTTCCGCGCCGTCGGCGGCACGCCGCGCTTCATCACGCGCGGCGAAGGCGCGCACATCGTGGACGCCGACGGCAAGCGCTACATCGACTACATCGGCTCCTGGGGCCCGATGATCCTGGGCCACGGCCATCCGGCGGTCGTCGAGGCGGTCCGGAAAGCGGTGCTGGAGGGCTTCTCCTTCGGCGCGCCGACCGAGCGCGAGGTCGAGCTGGCCGAGGAGATCCTGTCGCTGGTGCCCAGCTGCGAGCAGGTCCGCCTGGTCAGCTCCGGCACCGAGGCCACGATGAGCGCGATCCGCCTGGCGCGCGGCGCGACGCAGCGCAACAAGTTCATCAAGTTCGAGGGCTGCTATCACGGCCACACCGACGCCCTGCTCGTGAAGGCGGGCTCGGGACTGGCGACCTTCGGCCATCCGACCTCGGCCGGCGTGCCCGAGGCGACGGCCCAGCACACCATCGTGCTGGAATACAACAACGTCGCCCAGCTGGACGAGGCCTTCGCGCTGCACGGCGCCGAACTGGCCTGCGTGATCGTCGAGCCGATCGCCGGCAACATGAATTTCGTGCGCGCCAGCGTGCCCTTCATGACCCGGCTGCGCGAGCTGTGCCGCCAGCACGGCGCGCTGCTGGTGCTGGACGAGGTGATGACCGGCTTCCGCGTCGGGCTGCGCAGCGCGCAGGGCGTGTACGCCGACCTGATCCCCGGCTTCGTGCCCGACATCAGCGTGTTCGGCAAGGTCATCGGCGGCGGCATGCCGCTGGCGGCCTTCGGCGCGAGCCGCGAGATCATGCGCCATCTCGCCCCGCTGGGCGGCGTCTACCAGGCCGGCACGCTGTCGGGCAACCCGGTGGCCACCGCCTGCGGCTTGGCCACGCTGCGCGAGATCCGCAAACCCGGCTTCTTCGAGGCCCTGTCGGCGCGCACGCGCCGGCTGGTGGACGGCCTGAAGGCGGTGGCGGCCGAGAACGGCGTGCCCTTCAGCGCCGATAACGAGGGCGGCATGTTCGGTTTCTTCCTGATGCAGGAGCTGCCGCAGAACTACACGACGGTGATGAGCACCGACAAGGAGCGCTTCAACCGCTTCTTCCACGGCATGCTGGATGCCGGTGTGTACCTGGCGCCGGCGCTGTACGAGGCGGGCTTCGTGTCCGCCGCGCACACCGATGCCGACATCGACGCCACGCTGGACGCCGCCCGCCGCGCCCTGCGCTGAGCGGCGTCGGCGGGGCCCGCCCCGGCAATTCCCGGGCCGGGTTGTCGCGATCTTTTCGTTTCGCGACAGGCATTACGCTTGCTTACCGCTTGGTACAGCAGCTGAGAGAGAGACATGCATATCCACATCCTTGGCATCTGCGGCACCTTCATGGGCGGCCTGGCGGCGCTCGCGCGCGAGGCCGGCCACACGGTGACCGGCTGCGACGCCAACGTCTATCCGCCGATGTCGACGCAGCTCGAGGCGCTGGGCATCGAGCTGATCCAGGGTTTCGGTGCCGAGCAGCTGGCGCTGAAGCCGGACCTGTTCGTCATCGGCAACGTGGTGACGCGCTCCTCGGAGGGCCGCTTCCCGCTGATGGAGGCGATCCTGGACGCCGGCCTGCCCTACACCAGCGGCCCGCAATGGCTGGCCGAGCACGTGCTGCAGGGCAAACACGTGCTGGCGGTGGCCGGCACGCACGGCAAGACCTCGACGACCTCGATGCTGGCCTGGATCCTGGAATCGGCCGGCCTCGCGCCCGGCTTCCTGATCGGCGGCGTGCCGCAGAACTTCGGCGTCTCGGCGCGGCTGGGCGGCGGCAAGTGCTTCGTCATCGAGGCCGACGAGTACGACACCGCCTTCTTCGACAAGCGCAGCAAGTTCGTCCACTACCGGCCGCGCACGGCGATCCTGAACAACCTCGAGCACGACCACGCCGACATCTTCCCGGACCTGGCGGCGATCGAGACCCAGTTCCACCACCTGGTGCGGACGGTGCCGGCGTCGGGCCGGCTGGTGGTGAACGCGCGCGAGGAATCGCTGCAGCGGGTGCTGTCGCGCGGCTGCTGGAGCGATGTGCAACGCTTCGGCGCGCGCAAGGAAGAACCCGGCGCGCTGCGCGCCCGCGGCGAGCCCCAGTCCTTCGACGTCCTGCGCGGCAGCCTGAAGGTCGGCCACGTGACCTGGGAGCTGCTGGGCGAGCACAACCAGCTCAACGCGCTGGCGGCGATCGCCGCGGCGGAGCATGTCGGCGTCGATCCGGAGCAGGCGGCGCAGGCGCTGGGCGGCTTCAAGAACGTGCGTCGCCGGCTGGAACTGCGCGGCGAGGCCGGCGGCGTGAAGGTCTACGACGACTTCGCCCACCACCCGACGGCGATCCACACGACCATCGACGGCCTGCGCCGGCGCATCGCGCCGCAGGAACGGATCCTGGCGGTGTTCGAGCCCCGCTCCAACACGATGAAGCTCGGGACGATGAAGGCGCAGCTGCCCTGGGCGCTGGAGGAGGCGGACCTGAGCTTCTGCAACCAGGACGGCCTGAGCTGGGACGCCCGCGAGGCGCTGGCGCCGCTGGGCGAGCAGGGACTGGTCGGCGCGGACGTCGACGACCTGGTGGCGATGGTCAAGCGCGCGGCCCGGCCCGGCGACCATGTGCTGTGCATGAGCAACGGCGGCTTCGGCGGCATCCACGAGAAGCTGCTGGACGCGCTGAAGTAAACCGGCGATCCTGCGCCCCGCGCGCGCAAGCGCCCCCCGCGGAGGGACGCAGGCATGGCGCCTGCCCTCCCCCCGCCCCAACGACTCGAGGAGCGACGACACGATGAGTGGTCCTGGCAAGCTGGTGCCCGCGCTGCAGAACCGGTCCTTCCTGTGCCTGCTGGCGCTGGTGACGGTGGCGTTCGGCTGGATCCTGTGGCCGATGCTGAGCGCGGTGCTGTGGGCGGTGGCGCTGGCCATCGTGTTCCAGCCGCTGTACCGGCGGCTGCTGCGCAAGACGCGGCGTACCGGGCTGTCCTCGGGACTGACGATCCTGGTGATCCTGCTGCTGGTGGTGCTGCCGCTGACCTACGTGATGGGCGCGCTGGTGCGCGAGGCGGCGGTCGTCTTCGAGATGGTGAAGTCGGGCAAGTTCAACTTCGGCACCTACGTGGCGCAGGTCTACGCGGCGCTGCCGGCCTGGCTGCTGGAGGTGCTGGAGCGGCTCGGCCTGCACGACCTGTCCAACCTGCAGGAGAAGCTGGGCAGCGCGCTGAACCAGGGCAGCCAGTTCATGGCGACCAAGGCGCTGGGCTTCGGGCAGGACACCTTCGACTTCCTGGTGAGCTTCTTCGTGATGCTCTACCTGCTGTTCTTCCTGCTGCGCGACGGCGAGCAGCTGTCGCTGCGCATCCGCGACGCGCTGCCGCTGCAGGACTCGTACAAGCGCCAGCTCGGCGAGAAGTTCCGGACGGTGATCCGCGCGACGGTCAAGGGCAACATCGCGGTCGCGGCGATCCAGGGCGCGCTGGGCGGCTTCGCGTTCTGGGTGCTGGGCATCCACGCGCCGGTGCTGTGGGCGGTGCTGATGGCCTTCCTGTCGCTGCTGCCGGCGGTGGGCGCGGCGCTGGTGTGGGCGCCGGTGGCGATCTACCTGCTGGCGACCGGGCAGATCGCCTCGGGCGTGGGGCTGATCCTGTTCGGCACGCTGGTGATCGGGCTGGTGGACAACCTGCTGCGGCCGCTGCTGGTGGGCAAGGACACCAAGATGCCGGACTACGTCGTGCTGCTGTCGACGCTGGGCGGGATGGCGGTGTTCGGGATCAACGGCTTCGTGATCGGCCCGCTGATCGCGGCGATGTTCATCGCCGTCTGGGACATCGTGGCCGCCGAGCGGCGGTATCCGGTCGGCGACCCGCACTGACGATCTTCCCGACCCGCGACGGATCGCGGGACCCAACGCAAAGGGCCGGCATTCGCCGGCCCTTTGTCCTTGTCGCCCGGGCTTCCTGCCTGGGCGAAACGGCGGCCGGAGCCGCCGCCCGATCGCGCGCTCAGGTGCGCGTCATCGTCGCCTTGAGCACGCTGCTGAGCATGTCCAGGCTCTCGGCCAGGTGGGCGCGCGTTTCCGGCGAGCCCTTGCCCTGCGCGGCGCGCAGGTCGCCCTGCAGCTGCACCGCGTGCAGGCGCAGCATCGCGTAGGCATCGGCGAACTGCCCCGACGCCGCGCCGCCCTTGGTCAGGTTGGCCTGCAGGCGGCGCAGGTACTCGCGCTGCAGGTTGCGGCGCAGCGGGTCGATCTCGGCGCCGGTCTTGAGCTCGCTCCAGATCGAGGCCTGCAGCGTGCCGTAGACCTCGTTGATCGAGATCAGGCCCTTGCGCTGCGACGCCGGCACGTAGTTCGGCAGTTCCATCAGGCGGATCGCCGTCTGCGCCTGCAGCAGGCGGTCCAGCGAGCCCAGCTGCACCCGCGCCACCGCCGCCGGGATGTTGACGAAGCCCGCCCGCATGAACTCGACGTAGTCCGTCGTGATCGAGGTCATGAACTCCGGCTTGAAGCGGAAGCTGTCGGCGCTGAAGATGCCCTGCGCCAGGAAGCGCAGCGCCTCGCGCTGCTTGGCCGGATCGACCGGGCGCATCGCCGCGACCGCCGAGCCCGGCACGTCGCGGTGCGTGTACATGCCGCCGACGTACTTGCCCACCAGGTCCGACGCGCGCGCCAGCTGGTTGAAGCCCGCGGCCAGCTGGCGGCGCTGGCGCAGCGGATCGTCGGAGGACAGCGCCGGACGGCTCTGCACCCGCGTCCACAGCTCCTGCGTCAGCTTGAGCCGCTTGCGGAAGTACGCCAGCGGGTCGTCGCCCAGGTCGAAGCGGTTGATCGTCGGGTCCATGCCGTCGAACGGGCCGAAGCCGCCGGCGTCGGTGTCGTCCGCGTAGGCCAGGCCCGGCTGCGTGTTGCGCGCGGCGATGCGGCCCAGCTCGGCGCCTTCCTGCTCGCGCGGCACCTGCTTGTAGGCGTACTCGATCGCCCAGTAGTCGTAGGCGCCCAGCGTGGTGTTGTTGTAGGTGGTCGGCGCCTCGCCCTCGAGCGGGATGTTGTAGGCGTTGTAGTCCATCACCGAGGCCGAGATGCCGTGCGTGTCGGTCCAGGCCTTGTCCTTGAGCTGCGCCTGCGAGACCTGCGTCGAGGCCTTGAAGTTGTGCTTCAGGCCCAGCGTGTGACCCACCTCATGCATGATCACGTCCTTGATCCGCGCCTGGATGAAGGCGTCGGCCTCGGGGCTGTCGGGGGCGATCTCGCCGCGGGCCTCGAGGATGTCGAGCGCGAAGTCCATCTCCGACGCCGCGTCGTGCGCGTAGGTGCAGTAGGTCGCGTTGCGGCCCTCGCGCCAGCCCTTGTTCAGCGCGGCCAGCGCCTGCGCTTCCTCGGCCAGCGACGACACCATCTGGCCGTTCATGCCGCGCGGCGCGTCCTCGCTGATGAAGGCGCGGCCGCCGCGGGCGAACACGTCGCTCATGCCGATGTCGGCGTCCAGGATCTCGCCGCTGCGCGGGTCGACGTGGCTCGGGCCGATCGCGAAGCCCACGTCCGAGCCGACGAACCAGCGGATCGACGCGTGCGACGCGTCCATGTTGTCCCAGTCGGCGTCATCGGGCTGCTGCTTGGCCACGACCGCGTTCTTGAAGCCGATCTTCTCGAAGGCCTTGTTCCATTCCAGGATGCCGGCCTCGACCGCGGGGCGGTACTTCGGCGGGATGTTCTTGTCCATCCAGTAGACGATCGGCTGCACCGGCTCGGACAGCTCCGCCGCCGGATCCTTCTTCTCCAGGCGCCAGCGGTTGATGTAGTGCACCCGCGGGTTGGCCTTCAGGTCGTCGCTCAGGTCGGTGAAGGTCTGGGTGAAGTGACCCAGCCGGCCGTCGGCGCGGCGGGCGGCCATCTGCTCGGCCGGCAGCGCGCGGAAGTTGTAGACGAAGCCCATGAACATCGAGCGCGGGTCCGGCAGCGCCTGCGGCGGCGTGGGCACCGGCACCGGCGGGGCCACCAGCGGCGGCGCCGGGATGCGCGGCGTGAAGTAGTGGACCTTGGCGTTGAGCGTGGTCAGCTGCTCGTCGGCGCGGGTCAGCTCGAAGTGCGAGTTGGCGCGGTCGACGTTGTAGGGCAGCCGGTAGGCCATCTCCAGCCGCGTGGACATGCCGGGGATGTCGCTGAGCAGCATCGCGGCGTCGACCAGGAAGGCCTTGCGCTCCGGATGGTCCGCGCTGGCGACCGGGCCGGCGGCCAGCAGGCTGGGCGAGAACGCTTCCTCGGCGGCGCGCTTGCCGCCGCCCTCGGCGCGGAACTCGGTGTTCAGCGCCACCAGCTGGATCGTGTTGCCGATGCGGCGCCACTCGGCCAGCACGTCCGGGCCCATCTGGCTGGCGTAGAAGCCGCGTTCGCCGATGGAGCTGGAGATGTTGATGGTGAACAGGAAGGGCTTGTTCAGCATCGCGCGCGGGATCTCGAGCCAGACCTTCTCGTCCTTGCGCAGGATGGGGAACAGGCCGTCGTCGCGCTTGGCGTCGCGGCTGACCTCGGCGAAGGGCTTGGGCGCGGTCGGGTCGGCGGGGGGACGCGCGGTCATCGGCGACGGGCCGCCGGGCTGGCCCGGCGCGCCCGAGGCGGCGGAGGCCGGCGGCTGCGCGGCCTGGGCGGCCGGCGCGGAGGCGGTGGAGGTGCCGGTCGTGCCGGGGGTGGCGCAGGCGGTCAGCAGCAGCGCCGCGGCCGCGATGGCCGTCAGCTGGATCGTGTCCCTGTTGATCATGGATCTGTGGTGTCGGCGGTCCGTCCGGGGTGTCCGGCCGGGCCCGGTTGAGAAAGCGGGCGCCGCGGTCCTCTTGCCGCGTGCGCCCCGGTGAAGCGGGCAATGTGCGGGGCGGGGGCCCCCGCGTCAATGCGCACTAACGAGCGCGCGATCCTCGCGAACCGCGCGCCTGGCGATGATCGCCCAGCCCGGCACCCGTGCCGGAAGTGACCCGCCCGGATGGCGGAGGGCGCGCGCCTACACTGCCCGCCCATGAGCGACCACCCCTTCCCGCCGGTCTCCCCCGCGCCCGCGCGCCGCACCCACCTGCTCTACCTGCACGGCTTCCGCTCGTCGCCGCGGTCGGCCAAGGCGCAGCGGATGGCGCGCTGGACCGCGGACCACCGGCCGGACCTGGTGTTCGCCAGTCCGCAGCTGCCGCCGTCGCCGCGCGAGGCGATGGCGCTCGTCGAGGCGCTGGTCCGCGACTGGCCGCGCGACACGATGGCGGTGATGGGAAGCTCGCTCGGCGGCTTCTACGCCACCTGGGTCGCGCAGCGCACCGGCGCGCGGACCGCGCTGCTGAATCCGGCGGTCGACCCGGCCCGCGACCTCGCGAACTACATCGGCGAGCAGACCTGCTGGCAAAACCCCGAGGAGCACTTCTACTTCCAGCCCGGGTTCGTCGACGAGCTCCGCGCGCTGGACGCCGGCGAGCTCGCGTTCCCCGACCGGATGATGGCGGTGATCGCCAAGGGCGACGAGGTGCTGGACTGGCGCGAGATGCAGGCGCGCTACGCGGCCTGCCGGATCAAGCTGCTCGAGGGCGGCGACCACGGGCTCGCGGACTTCGACGACCACCTCGACGAGCTCACCGCGTTCCTGGGTCTCTGAGGCGGCACGGGCGGCGCCAACGCGACGTCGACGCGCCCCCCGCTCCTTCGGCGCGACGGCAACGTCAACGTCGCCAGTTCGCCTCGTCAACACCTCGCCTCGTCAGCGCAGCTGCAGCAGCACGCCCCAGTGCTGCTGGTTCAGGTCGGACTTCTCGCAGCTCGCGTCCTCGGCGCACGGGCTGCCGGGCCGGGGCCGGTTCATCGGCGCGCCGGCGTAGTGGCGCCGGGCGAGCAGCCCCGCCTCGTTGACCATCAGCTGGCGCCGCGTGACGGCCTGCAGCACGTTGCCGCCGATCGACTCGATCTTCAGCGCCTTCGGATCGACCGACACCACCACGTCGCAATGCGACTTGGTGCGCCCGTCGAGTTCGCCGGCGCGCGCCTGCCAGTCGGCGAAGGTCTCGAGCACCCGCTGCCCGCGCGAGTAGCAGATCAAATCGCCGACCCGCGGCGCCGTGCGCCGGATGTCGCAGGCACGGAACGCGTAGCCGGGCTCGTCGCGCAGCGCGCCGGCGATGTAGACCGCGTGCGCGCCGGCGAAGTGGAAGGCCTGGTCGCTCAGGCCGGCCTCGTGCATGACGAACGAGATGAAGGCGCCGGACCAGGGCGAGTCGGCGATGGCGGCGCGCACCAGCGCCTCGCGGAGCTGCTCGGCCCGCGGCGCGTCGGCGGGCACGGCGGCCAGCAGCGCACCGACGGACTCGACACGGCTCGGTGACGCGGACGCGGGGTCGTCGAGCAGCGACGGCGCCCATTTGAAGTCGCGATGGCCGGCGGTGCCGGGCCGGTGCTGCTCCAGCGTCTGCCAGTAGGTCCAGACGCGCCGCCACGCGTAGCGGTCGGCGGGCGGCGCCGCGTCGCCCTCGGCGGCGCGCAGCGGCTCGGTCTCAGTCTCCACCGAGCCGAACTTCCACAGCCGCCCGTGGGCATCGATGCGATGGCCGTTGAAGCGTTGGTACTCCGCCATCGCGATCGACGCGATGCGCGCGCCGAGCGCCGGCGCGGGGCCGGGCGCCTCGCAGGACTGCGCGGCGGCGCCGAACGAGGCGACGAGCGGCACGACCGCGAGCGCGGCGTGAACGAGGAAGCGAGCCGGCGAGCGGCGGGACGAATGGCGGGGCGAGCGCCGCGGCGGACGGAAAGCAGGCATCGGAGCGCGAAGGCATCGTGAGGTCGCGCGGATTGTGAAAGCGCGGCGCCCCGCGTCCCATGCCAATCGACGGGACGGGCATTCCCGGCGGCTATCGCCGCAGGATCCGCGGTCTGCGCCAATGCATCCAGCGCCGATCGCGCCCGGCTCGATCAAGGAGCGCCCGCGCCGCGTGGCCGACTACTTTCTCCGGCCCGTCGCGCGCAGCACCAGCACCGTCAACACCACCGTCAACAACACGATCATGCTGACGACGACCCAGAACCCGTGCTTGTCCTCGAGCAGCGGCAACCCGCCGACGTTCATGCCGAACAGGCCGCTGATCAGGTTGATCGGCAGCGCCAGCACCGTCACCATCGTCAGCACGTACAGCGTCTGGTTGTTCTCCTGCGCGACCCGGGCCGAGGTCTCGTCCTGCACCGCGCGGATGCGTTCCTGCAGCGCCTGGATGTCGCGCAGCACCAGCGCGAATTCCTCGCTCGCCTGCTGCAGCTGCTGCTTGTCCTGCTCGGCCACCCACTCGGGCGGGTTGGACAGCATCCGCAGCAGCGCGCTCGGTTCCGGCGCCAGCAGCCGCTGCAGCCGCACCATCAGCCGGCGCAGCGCGGCGACCTCGGTCTCATGGCCGACGTGGCGGCCGGCGAGCAGCGCATCCTCGATGTCGTCCACGCGCTCGGTGGCCTGGCGCACGATGCGCTGCAGCTCGTCGGCCTGGTCGCGCAGCAGGTGGTCCAGCAGCGCGACGCTGGAACGCGGCCGGTCGCCGCGCTTGATCGCCATGCGCAGCCGGTCCACCGAGCGCAGCGGCGCGCGCCGCACGCTCAGCACGAGGTGCTCGCTGACCTGCATCCACAGCGACGAGACGTCGCCGACGTCGAAGGCGAAATCGAAGGTCACGTCGTTGAGCACCGCGAAGAGGTGGTCGCCGACGCGCTCGATGCGCGAGGAGCGCGAGCCCTGCTGCTGCGCCTCGTCGAAGCTCTCGGCCAGCGCCGCGTTGCGCCGCAGCCAGGGCAGCGCGCCGGCATGTGCCAGGTTCAGGTGCAGCCACAGGAAGCCGCCCTCGGGCCGCGCCAGCCGCGCCTGCGCCTGGGCGAGCGTGGGCAGCGCCTCGGTCGGCCGCTCCGGGTGGATCCAGAAGCCGCAGATCAGCCCGTGCTCGTCGCCGCCGTACGGGGCGTCCAGCCCGCGCACGGGCTGCGGAAGGTCATTCGTCGCCATCCGCGGATGGTAGATGGGCAATGACGTCACCCATGCGAAGGCGGGCGCCGGTCTGCAAGCTCGGCGACAGGTTCACGCCGGGCGGCAGGAACACGATGATGGTCGAGCCCTGCTCGAACCAGCCCATCTCCTCGCCGCGCGCGTGGTCGTGGCCGACGTCGAAGCGGTGCGGCCCCGGATGGTCCGGCCGCAGCGTCAGGTCCAGCGCGTGCAGCCGCAGGCTGGCCACCAGGATCGCCGCCACCGGCACCAGCGCCACCGGCGTGCCGTCGGGCAGCGTGCACTCGATCGCGGCGCGGACGTTGCGGCAGAACAGGCGCTCGACCCGCTTGAGCGCGATCGGGTTGACGTTCCAGGTGTCGCCGGTGATGTGCGTCACGCGCTGGATCCGCAGGTCGGCCGGCGCGTGGAAGCGGTGGTACATCGCGGAGGTCAGCCGCAGCGTCAGGTAGGTGCCGTTCAGGTAGGGCGCGGCGCGGGTGGCGTCGCCGAAGAGCTCGGCGATGCGGTAGTCCATGCCCTTGGCCTGCAGCGCCATGCCGCGCTCGACCCGGCCGTGGGCGCCGACGATCGCGTCGCAGGGGCTGACGATCGTGCCTGGCGTCGTGTCGACGGTGCGGCGTCCCGGCTTCAGCCGGCGCGTGAAGACGTCGCGCAGCGAGCGGTAGCCGTGCGCCGGGGGGTCGGCCTCGCTCAGGTCCAGGTCGGTGAACAGCCGCCAGACCGCGACGCTCAGCCGCGTCAGCCAGGGGTTGTCGATGCGGCTGTACCAGCCCATGAAGCGCGTCAGCGCCAGGCGCGGCACCCGGTTGGTGAGGAGGAAGTTGAGGTCTTCCTGCTGGGTCAGCCGATCGATCCAGCGCGCCGATTTCATGGACATGTCAATTCCGTCGGATACATATCTCCGTAATTTGCCAATGCTGTGTGACAGCTGAACGAGGCTCCGGAGGTCCATGCCCATGTCCACGACGTTCTTCACCTTCGACCTGCTGCCCGTGGCCGCCGCCGCGGCGGGGCTGCTGGCGCTCTACTACGCGCCGACCGGGTGGCGCCGGTTGCAGCTGTCGCGGGCGAAACACCCGTCGCTGGCGGGCCACTCGCGGATGGCGGTGCGGCTGGCGCGGCTGATGAAGACGCAGCGCTTCGACGACGCCCGCTTCTTCAGCGCCGACGACGCGCCCGAGGCGATCGTCGCGCAGCGGCGCTCGAGCTTCGCCGCGCTGTCGCGCACGCTGAAGTCGCGGCATGCGCGCAGCATCGCCGCGACGCAGGCGATGAAGCCGTCGCTGCCGGACCTGCAGTTCACCAGCAGCTACCGGGTGCCGCCGCCGTTCAGCCCGCTGGTGCAGCGCGAGCTGCCGCTGGGCCCGGTGATGGTGGCCAGCGACGGCCACTGGCTGACCGACGCCGACGGGGAACGCTTCCTCGACCTCGCCGGCTCCTACGGCGTGAACCTGTTCGGCTACGACTTCTACCGCCGCTGCATCGCCGAGGGCGCCCGCCGCGTCGAGGCGCTCGGCCCGGTGCTCGGCGTCTACCACCCGCTGGTCGAGGACAACGTGCGGCGCGTGCTGGCGCATGCGCGGATGGACCAGCTGTCGTTCCACATGTCGGGCACCGAGGCGGTGATGCAGGCGGTGCGCCTGGCCCGGTACCACACCGGCAAGACGCACCTGGTGCGTTTCTGCGGCGCGTACCACGGCTGGTGGGACGAGGCCCAGCCGGGCCCGGGCAACCCGCTGCCGGCCGAGCGCACCTACACGCTGCGCGACATGCACGAACGCAGCCTGCGGGTGCTGCGCACGCGGCGCGACATCGCCTGCGTGCTGGTCAATCCGCTGCAGGCGCTGCATCCGAACAAGCCGGCGCCGGGCGACGGCTCGCTGGTGGACAGCTCGCGCCGCGCGTCCTACGACAAGGCGGCCTACGCCGCCTGGCTGCGCGAGCTGCGCGAGGTCTGCACCGAGCGCGGCATCGCGCTGATCTTCGACGAGGTGTTCATGGGCTTCCGCCTCGGCGCGGGCGGCGCGCAGGCGTATTTCGGCGTGCAGGCGGACCTGGTGACCTACGGCAAGACGCTGGGCGGCGGACTGCCGATCGGCGTGGTGTGCGGCCGCGCGGCGTGGATGAAGCGCTTCCGCGACGAGCGCCCGGCCGACATCTGCTTCGCCCGTGGCACCTTCAACACGCATCCGTACGTGATGGGGTCGATGTCGGTGTTCCTGGACGCGCTCGAGGACCCGGAGCGGCTGCGCCAGCTCGACGAGCAGGACGCGCAGCAGGACGCGCGCCGCGCCCGCTTGAACGCGGCGCTGGAGGCGGACCAGCTGCCGCTGCGCGCGGCCAACATGTCCTCGATCTGGACGCTCTATTACACGGAGCCGTCGCGCTACAACTGGATGCTGCAGTACTTCCTGCGCGAGCAGGGCCTGGCGCTGAGCTGGGTGGGCACGGGCCGGATGATCTTCAGCCTGGACTTCAGCGACGCGGACTTCGACGAGGTGCAGCGCCGCGTCGTCGCCGCGGCTCGCGCGATGCGCGACGGCGGCTGGTGGAGCAGCCCGGCGCTGCCCAGCAACCAGGCGATCAAGCGGCGGGTGCTGATGGAGACGCTGGGGCTCCACGACTGATCGGAGGGTCGGCTGAACGAAAGCTGACGGTTCCCCTCTGAAGCGGGGCGTTCCGACATTCATTGATGAATGTCAGAGCGCCCCGCTGTCTTTGGCGAATCGCGATTCCTAGACTGCTCCGCCTGGCATGCGCTGTCGCGTGTGCCGAAGGAGACGTCGCATGTATTCCGCCTATTCCATCGCCAATGCCTTCATCGAACGCGCCATCGCCGGTCGCATTCAGGATCTGTCGTCGATGAAGCTTCAGAAGCTCCTGTACTTCGCGCAGGCTTGGCATCTGCAGGTCGAAGGGTTCCCATTCTTCGAGGACTGCTTCATCCGGGGCGAGACCGGTCCGATCCTCCCTTCGATCCAGCACCAGCTGAAGGCTTACGGGTCGCGGCCTGTCTTTCAAACCGTGCGCATCCTGTCGGGGAGCGACGACCCGCTGCGGTGGCGAATCCCCACGCTGCCCTCCGACCATGTCCGCTCCTGGAAATGGGTCGATGCGGTGATCCGGCGATTTGGCCACCTGTCGGCCCAGGCACTCTCCGACCTCACGCACCTGCCGGGTTCTGCCTGGTCCCAGGGCGCGCCCGACGGCGGCCCGATCACGCACGAGTCCATCCTCAACGACGCCACGGTGTGAACGATGTCGCAACAAGCCGAATCCAGCCCTGCGCCTGTCGCGACCAGGCATGTTCCCAGCGAGCTGCGCGACTGCGACGCCGCGAATGACCCCGCCAGCCGATCGATCCGAGGGGATGGCGTCCCCGAGCAAGCGGCGGCGGACATGCAGGCGAATCGTCAGTTGCGCCAGCTCTACGCCGCCAAGGCATATGGGCTTGCCGTGGCCTGTCTCGGGATGTGGACGGTCCTGCTGTCCATTCAAGGCGTGACCAAGGCGGCCACTGGCTTGGAAATGTGGTCCGACCACGTCCTCATCGCCGTCACCACCGGCGTCACCGTCAGCGTGCTGGCGGCGTTCCTGGGGGTGATCCGAGGGCTGTTTCCGGGGAAGGACCGGCCGGCGGACGGGCCCGCTCCCGCGCCTCCCTGACCACCTCCTCGATCGCCTGCACGACGACCTCCGGCTTGTCGCGCTGGATGTAGTGCCCGGCGCCCTCCACCGGCTGCAGCGCCTTGCCGCCCACCAGCGGCAGCCAGTTCGGCTCCAGGCCATGCACCATCGTCTCGAACCCGCTCGCCTGCTCCATCGGCGAGTACGAGGTCCGCGTCAGCACCCGCACCGGCACGTCCGGCCGCGGCTTGGGCAGCAGCGCGTCGACGCAGTCCTGCTGCTGCAGGAACTCCGCCTGCATCATCCCGCGGAAGACACGCCGGCTCATGCTGTCCAGCGCGTTGGCCATCAACGGCACCTCGACCTGCATCCGTCTGAGATGCATCGGATGCGTCGCGTCGACGAGCACCAGTCCCGCCACTTCGTCCGGATACAGCCGCGAGAACGCGTACTGGTAGAGCCCGCCGATCGAATGTCCGACCAGCACGTACGGCGGCTTGACGCCCGCGCTCTGCAGCAGCCCGTGCAGTTCGGTCGCGATGCCGCAGGGATTGCGCGGCGTCGGCGGCGTGGCCGTGCTCTCGCCGTAGCCGGGCCGGTCGTAGGCGAAGACGCTGTGCCCGGCGCGCAGCGCCTGCACCACCGGCCCCCACGGATCGCGTCCGTCGCCCAGGCCGGACTGCAAGACCACCGTCGGCTCGCCGTGGCCCACCTTCGTGTAGACGATCGGACCGCCGAGGATCCGTTGATTGCCGGTGTTGGGCAACGGGCTGGCGCAGCCGGCCAGCACCGCGACGGCGACAGCCGCCAGCACCAAAGACATCGGCGCCCTGGGGCGCCGTTCAGCTGCGGACATGCGGGGAACTCCTTTGACCGGGCGGGCCGGCCGGAGCCCCGCGTCTGCGCGCGGTGGGGTCAGGCGGCCTGTTCGCCGTTGCCGGCATTGTGCCCATCGTCGCGGGGCCACAGCGCCGGGTCCAGCCGCTCTCCGCGCAACAGTTGCAACGGCGCCCGGTGGTACAGCTGGATGTCGTGGAACGGGTCGGTGATGATCTTCGTCGCCCACGCCAGGCCGGTGCGCAGGTCGCGGATCACCGCCAGCTGCAGCACGCGGAACACCAGGCCGCCCACGCCGATCCAGAACCACACCAGGCCCAGCTGGTGCAGATACTCCATGAAGCTGGTGGCCGGCTCGAACACGCCGAACAGCCCCGGCTTCAGCCACAGCGCGATCGGCGACGCGGCCCACAGCCCCATCAGGACGATCTTGCGGCGCAGGTTGTAGCCGATCTTGATCTCTTCCTTGTACTCGTGGGTCGCCTGGTTCACGTGGTCGTAGCCCTTGGGCTCGAAGAAGAAGTGCCCCGCCTGGCGGCTGGTCATCGACACGCCCCAGGCCAGCAGCGCGGCCCACGCGGGGTCGACCAGCAGCAGCCCGTAGGCGATCACGAAGCAGCAGGCGCTCAGCAGGTGCAGCGACTGATTGATGCGGCAGTGGTGGTAGTAGCGGTGGTCGTCCCAGCGCTGTTCGTTCAGAAGTGCCAGAAAGTCCTTCATGCGGGCCTCGTGCGTGAATGAGCGGTGGAGCGTGACGCCGATCGATGGCAGTGCCGTGACGGTACGGCGATGCATCGATGACGGACGCGTGGCGACTGTGTCCAAGCGCTGTTTCAGGCGCATGACGGTTCGCACCGTCACAGAACTGTTGCGTTCGGCACCCATCATCCGCGCCATGACGACCCCGCCGATCGAACTCGAAGTCGACGAGCTCCCCACGCGCCAGCGGCATTTCCGCGTCGCGGTGGTGACGGAGACCTATCCGCCCGAGGTCAACGGCGTCGCGCGCAGCATCGCGTGCGTCGTCAAGGGACTGCAGGCCCGGGACCATGCGGTCCAGCTGCTGCGCCCCCGCCAGGCGCCGGCGGGCGCGCCCGTCCCGGCCGACGCGCCGGTCGACGAGGTCCTGATGCGCGGTCTGCCGGTGCCGCGCTATCCCCACCTGCGCATGGGCGTCGTGTCCAAGCGCACGCTGGTCAACCTCTGGGCCAGCAAGCGCCCCGACATCGTCCACATCGCCACCGAAGGGCCGATGGGCTGGTCCGCGCTCCAGGCCGCCCGGCAGCTCAAGCTGCCCGTGGTGTCGGAGTTCCGCACCAACTTCCACGCCTACGCCCAGCATTACGGCATCGGCTGGCTGCGCCGCCCGCTGCTCGCCTACCTGCGCAAGTTCCACAACCGCTGCCACTCGACGATGGTGCCCAACGCGGCCCTCGCCGGCGAACTGATGGCGCAGGGCTTCCGCCACGTCAGCGTCATCGCCCGCGGCGTCGACACCCAACTCTTCCATCCGTCGCATCGCAGCGAGGCGCTGCGCGAGAGCTGGGGCGCCGCGCCCGGCGATCCGGTGCTCGTCCATGTGGGACGGCTCGCGGCGGAGAAGAACCTCCAGTTGCTCGTCGACCTTTGGCCCGCGTTGCGTCAGCGCCATCCGCGCGCCAGGCTCGTGCTCGTCGGCGACGGGCCCGCCCGCGCCGACTTCGAGCAGCAGCTGCCGCCTTCGTCCAACGTCGTCTTCGCCGGGATGCGGCATGGGGAAGATCTCGCGGCGTGCTACGCGAGCGGGGACTTGTTCGTCTTTCCGTCCATCACCGAAACCTACGGGAACGTCACGCCCGAAGCCCTCGCCAGTGGGCTCCCGGTCATGGCCTACCAGTACGCCGCGGCAGCACTGCTCGTACGCGACGGCGTCAATGGCGGGCTCGCGCCGTTCAACGACACCGCCGCCTTCAACGCGCGCACGCTGGCCCTCCTCGACGACCTGCCACGACTGCGCGCCATGAGCCTCGCCGCTCGCGACAGCGCGGAGTCGCTCGATTGGGACGGGATCGTCCAAGGCATCGAACAGGTCTACGCATCCGCCATCGACGGGACGTCGATCGCGCTGCGGGCTGGGTCCCAGCTCTCCAGGATGGAAGCGCGGGCGCTCTGAACCCCTCTCGAGCAACGGACGACGAACACCCGCCCCGGGGGCGGTGACCGCTTTCGGCGCTCAACTCGCTCCGCTCACCTTCGGCTCGCTACCCTCAAACAGAACGCGCCTGGTCAGTCATGGAAGCGGACACCGCCCCCGGGGCGGGTGCCCGTCGTCCGCGATGCACCGAGCCTTCTCTTCGATCAACCGGAGATGCCGCCTTCGGCAGCGCCAGGCACCAGGGTCTCGTGACGCACGCGGCGCCGCACCATCAGGACCAGCACGCACAGGAACACGAACATCCCCAGGCCGCTCATCAACCACACCAAGGGCACGCCCAGGGCCTGCAGCAGCGCGTAGACACCCAGCATCACCAGGATGCTCAGGTTCTCGTTGAAACCCTGCACCGCGATCGAACGACCCGCGCTCAGGATCTGCACACCCCGGTGCTGCAGCAACGCATTCATCGGCACCACCATCGCGCCACCGACCGCGCCCACCAACACCATCGCCGGCAACGCCCAGCCCAGCGACGTCACCCACGGCGTGGCCAGCATCAGCCCACCCAGCATCAGGCCCAGCGGCATCACCTTCAACGAGTGATGCAGCGCGATCCAGCGCCCCGCCAGGCCCGCGCCCGCCACCACGCCAATCGCCACCGTCGCCTGCAGGTAAGCCCCCTGGTTCAACCGCAAACCCAGCACGTCCTGCGCCCACTGCAGCACAGCCAGCTGCAGCGTCGCGCCAGCGCCCCAGAACAAGGTCGTCATCGACAGCGACAAACGGCCACCCAGACGGTCCCGCCACAGCGCGCGATTGGCGATCCGGAAATCGCGCACGATGTCCTTCGCGCGTCGCGGCGGGGTGGGGTAGCGGATACCGCTCTCCGGCACGCGCAGTTGCAGCGCGGCGGCCACGCCGTAGATGCCCAGCAGCGCGCACAGGGACGCGGTCAGCGGCCGGCTCACGCCCAGTTCGCCGATCGCCGCCATCCACCACGGGCTCACCAGCAGGCCGCCGACCAGCGTCCCCAGCAGCACCGAGCACACCACCGACACCTCGATCCAGCCATTGGCCGCGACGAGCTTCGTCGGCGGGACGATCTCGGTGATCAACCCGTACTTCGCCGGCGCGTAGCAGGCCGCGGCCGTGCCGACGATGCCGAACGCGAGCAGCGGATCCAGCCCCAGCGCCATCGCGCCGACACCGACCGCCTTGAGCCCATTCATGCAAGTCATCAACGCGACCTTCGGCCATGCGTCGGCGATCAGTCCGACCACCGGCGCCAGGCCGACGTAGGCCAGCGTGAAGCACAGCTTGAGCAGCGGCGCCCACCAGGCGGGCTGCCCCATCTCGCGCAGCAGTGCGATGCCGACGATCAGGAGCGCGTTGTCGGCCAGCGCGGAGAAGAACTGCGCGGCGATGAGGGTGTGGAAGCGCGGCGGCATGAAGTCGGACAGTGCGCCGCGCAGTATGCGAAGGAGCCGTGACCGCGTGTTGACAACGAATTGACACGCCGTCCACGCGCACCCATCCGGTCCCCCCTCCACGATCAGCGACAATCCCGCCGCTATGTTTGCCCTGTTCGAAGACGCCGGAAAATTCCTCGCCGGCCGCATCCTGTCCGAAGCCGAATCCTCGATGCAGATCGAGCTCGATTCGGGCAAGCGCGTCAAAGTGAAATCCGCCCATGTCCTGATCAAGTTCGACAAGCCCTCACCGGCCGAACTCGTCGCGGACGGCCAGCGGCTGGCCCAGGAGATCGACCTCGACCTGGCCTGGGAGTTCGCCCCCGAAGGCGAGTTCGGCTTCGGCGACCTGGCCCGCGACTACTTCGACGAGAAAGCCACGCTCGGCCAGCAGGCCGGCGCGCTGTTCCGGCTCTTCGAGGCGCCGCACTACTTCCGCCGCATGGGCAAGGGCCTGTTCAAGAAGGCGCCCGCCGACGTCGTCAAGGCCGCGCTGCTCGGCATCGAGCGCAAGAAGCAGATCGCCGCGCAGATCGAGCAATGGGCCGACGAGCTCGCCCAGGGCCGCTGCCCCGCCCCGATCGCCGACCAGATCTACAAGATCCTGTTCCGCCCCGACAAGAACGGCGCCGAGTACAAGGCCGTCGTCGAGGCCGCCAAGCGCAGCCAGAAGGCGCCGCTGGACTTGCTCAAGGACGCCGGCGCGATCGCCAGCCCCTACCAGTTCCACTGGAAGCGCTTCCTCTTCGAGCACTTCCCCAAGGGCACGAACTTCCCGCCGCTGTCCGCGCCCGAGATCAAGGACGAGCTGCCGCTGGCCGCCGTGCGCGCCTTCTCGATCGACGACTCCGCCACCACCGAGATCGACGACGCGCTGTCCGTCCAGGGCCTGGGCTCCGGCACCGTGGTCTTCGGCGTGCACATCGCCGCGCCGGGCCTGGCCATCCAGCCGGACTCCCCGGTCGACAAGGTCGCCCGCGACCGCTTCTCCACCGTCTACATGCCGGGCTGGAAGCTGACGATGCTGCCCGACGACGTCGTCCAGGCCTACACGCTGATCGAGGGCCGCGACTGCCCCGCCGTCAGCATCTACCTGACGATGGACGAGGCGACGCTGGAGATCACCGCCCGCGAGACGAAGCTCGAGCGCGTGCCGATCGCCGCCAACCTGCGCCACGACAAGCTCGACCACGTCATCACCGACGCGACGCTGACCGGCGCCGCCCCGGCCGACTACGACTTCGCGCCGGAACTGGCCTTCGCCTACCGCCTGGCCAAGGACCTGAAGGCCAAGCGCGAGGTCGTGCGCGGCAAGCCCGAGACCTTCAACCGGCCCGACTACAACTTCCGCCTCGTCGGCAACGACGGCGTCGAGCCGGGCGGCACCGAGCAGGTCGCGATCACCGTGCGCCAGCGCGGCGCGGCGCTCGACCTGATCGTGGCCGAGGCCATGATCCTGGCCAACTCGAGCTGGGGCGCGATCCTGGCCGACTGCGGCGTGCCCGGCATCTACCGCAGCCAGGCCAGCCTGGCGCCCGGCATCAAGGTGCGCATGGGCACCAAGCCGGCGCCGCACGCCGGCATGGGCGTCGCGCAGTACACCTGGGCGACCTCGCCGCTGCGCCGCTACGTCGACCTGGTGAACCAGTGGCAGATCATCGCGTGCGCCCGCCACGGCCGCACCGCCGCGCTGGTCGCGCCGTTCAAGCCCAAGGACGCGCAGCTGTTCTCGATCATCTCGGGCTTCGACGCCGCCTACAGCGCCTACAACGGCTTCCAGTCCGGCATCGAGCGCTACTGGACGCTGCGCTACCTGCAGCAGCAGGGCATCACCGAGCTGACCGCCGCCGTGCTCAAGGACGGCCTGGTCCGCGCCGACGAGCTGCCGCTGGTGTTCCGCGCGCTCGGCTGCGACGGCCTGCCGCGCAACACGCATGTGAAGGTCCGCATCACCGGGCTCGACGAACTGACGCTGGACGTGCACGCCAGCCTGGTCGAGCGCCTGGACGCCGACGCGGCCCCCGCCGCCGACGAGTCCGAGGAGGACGAGGAGGACGAGGAACCCGCCGGCGTGCTGACGCTGGCGATCGACGTCAACGACGAGGGCGCCGACGGCGGCGAGTCTCCGAAGGACGGCGCCGCGTCGCCCGCGCCCGCCGCGTCCTGACGCCGTGTCCAAGATGCCCAAGCTCAGTCTCCTGCAATACGCGCTGATCGTCTCGGCCGGGGTGCACCTGGGCCTGGGGACGCTGAAGTTCGTCGCGCCCGACCAGTTCGACCGCCTGTTCCAGGACACGCCGCTCGAGGTCGTGCTGGTCAACGCCCGCGGCCAGGAAGCGCCGGCGAAGGCACAGGCGCTCGCGCAGGCCAACCTGGCCGGCGGGGGCGAGATGGCCGCCGACATGCGCGCCACCTCGCCGCTGCCGCCGTCGCCCAAGATGGAGACCGGCGACAGCACCGAGGTCCAGCACAGCCAGATCCAGCAGCTGCAGGTGGCGCAGGAACAGCTGCTGACGCAGGTGCGGCGCGAGCTGGCCCTGCTCCCCGCGCCCGACCCGCTGCGCGACAAGGGCACGCCCGAGGCGCGCGAGCAGGCCGAGCGCCGCCGCCAGCTGGTGCAACTGCTGGCCGAGATCGAGAAGCGCGTCAACGACGAGAACTCGCGGCCGAAGAAGCGCTACGTCAGCCCGGCCACGCGTGAGGTCGTCTACGCCCAGTACTACGACCAGTTGCGCCGCCGCATCGAGACGCGCGGCACCCGCGACTTCCCGACCTACCAGGGCCGCAAGCTCTACGGCGAGCTGACGATGAACATCCACGTCGACTACCGCGGCCGCGTCGTCGAGACCGACATCGTGCAGAGCTCCGGCAACTCGGTGCTGGACCGCCGCGCGGTCGCGATCGTCCGCGCCAGCGCGCCGTTCGGCAGCTTCACGACGCAGATGCGCCAGGGCGCCGAACTGCTGGTGATCACCTCGCGCTTCCGTTTCACCCGCGACGAGAACCTCGAGACGACACTCAGCGCGCAGCCGTCCTGACGCGCGGGCTGCCCGCGCCCGTCTCCCTCTCTATATAGATATAGACAGCCGCATGAGCGCCCTGCCCCCCGTCTCCCCGTCCCCCTCCGCCGCCGTCGATCGCTACGCGGTCGCCGGCAACCCGGTCGCGCACAGCCGTTCGCCGGAAATCCACGCCGCGTTCGCCGCGCAGACCGGCCAGTCGCTGGTCTATGAACGGCTGCTGTGCCCGCTGGATGGGTTCGAGGCGGCGATCCGCGCCTTCGTCGCCTCGGGCGCCCGCGGCTGCAACGTGACGGTGCCGTTCAAGTTCGACGCCTTCCGGCTCGCCGCCCGCCGCACGCCGCGCGCCCAGCTCGCCGGCGCGGTCAACACGCTGCGCTTCGACGACGAGTCCGCCGGCGGCTGGCTCGGCGACAACACCGACGGCGCCGGCCTCGTCGCCGACATCGAGCGCAATGCCGCCCGCCCGCTGCGCGGCCAGCGCGTGCTGCTGATCGGCGCCGGCGGCGCGTCGGCCGGCGTGCTCGGCAGCCTGATCGTCGGCCGGCCGGCGGAGATCCGCATCGTCAACCGCAGCGCCGACAAGGCGCTGGCCCTCGCCGACAGCCACCGCGCCTGGGCCGACGAGCACGGCGTGCGCCTGAGCGCCGGCGGCCTCGACGACGCAGCGCCCGACGGGCGTCACGACCTGCTGATCAACGGCACCAGCGCCTCGCTCAGCGGCGCGGGCCTGCCGCTGCCGGATCCGGACGCGGCGGTGCTCGCGCGCGGCGGCCTGGCGGTCGACATGATGTACGGCCCGTCCGCGGCGCCGTTCCTGACCTGGGCCGCCGACCAGGCCGGCCCCGGCGGCGCGACCCGGGACGGCCTGGGCATGCTGGTCGAGCAGGCCGCCGAGGCCTTCCACCTCTGGCGCGGCGTGCGTCCGGACAGCGCGACGGTGCTGGCGGACCTGCGCCGCCGGCTGGCCGCCGCCTGAGGAGCCGGCATGAAGCAGTTCTGGCGTTTCGTCGGCATGCTCGTGGTCAGCGTGGTGTGCCTGCAGCTGTTCTTCGCGGCGCGCATCGCGCTGATGGCGGTGGTGTCGCCGCAGTCCACGACCTTCCAGCGCTCCGAGGCGCTGCGCCTGCTGCGCGAGAAGCACGAGATCCTGTGGGCGCAGCAATGGGTCGACGACGCGCAGATCAGCCGCAACCTCAAGCGCGCGGTGATCGCCAGCGAGGACGCCGGCTTCAACGAGCACGGCGGCGTCGACTGGGACGCGCTCGAGAAGGCCTGGGACAAGAACCAGCGCGCGCAGGAACAGGCCGACAAACGCGCCGCCCGGCTCGTCAAGGCCAATTCGACGAAGGCGCCGCCGGTGCCCAAGGTCATCGGCGGCTCGACGATCACCCAGCAGCTGGCCAAGAACCTGTTCCTGAATTCGGAGCGCACCTTGTTCCGCAAGGGCCAGGAATTCCTGCTGACGCTGACGCTGGAAGCGCTGCTCAGCAAGCAGCGCATCCTGGAGATCTACCTGAACAACGTCGAGTGGGGCGAAGGCGTGTTCGGGGCACAGGCGGCGGCGCGTCACTATTACCGCGTCGACGCCGCCCGGCTCGGCCCGAACCAAGCCGCCCGGCTGGCGGTGATGCTGCCGGCGCCGAAGCGGTTCGAGAAACGCCCAGGTTCGCCCTATGTGATCGGGCGGGCTGGCACCATCGAAGCCCGGATGAACGCGGTCGAGGTACCCTGAGCGCTTGCGCCGGACCTCCGGCCGAGCGACGAGACCGCCATGACACCCGAACTGACGACCGAGATCGCCGCCGCCGCCGCCCGGCTGGTGGTGGAAGAAGGCCTGGACTACGGCCCGGCCAAGTCCCGCGCGCTGAAGGTGCTGGGCCTGCCGCCCCGCACCGCGCTGCCCTCCAACGACGAACTCGAGGACCAGGTCCGCGAGTACCTCGACATCTTCTGCGCCGACACCCAGCCGGCCGAACTGCAGGCGCTGCGCGACGTCGCCGCCGTCTGGATGGAGCGCCTGGCCGAGTTCCGGCCGCATTTGAGCGGCGCGGTCTGGCGCGGCACCGCGACCCGGCTGTCCAACATCCACCTGCAGCTGTACTGCGATGACAGCAAATCGGCGGAGATCGCGCTGCTGAACCAGGGCATCGACTTCGACGTCGGCCAGTCGCGCAATGCCCGCGGCGACCTGGTGGACCAGCTGATCATGGACGTCCCCTGCCGCGCGCTGAATGAACGGGTCACGCTGGCGCTGACCATCCTGGACCATGACGACCTGCGCGGCGCGCTCAAGCCCGACGCCCGCGGCCGGACCGATCGCGGCGACCTGGCCGCGCTGCGGCAATTGATGACGACGAAGGACGATTGATGCAACGACGCGCTGTGCTGGGATTGGGAGCCGCCGGGCTGGTGGCGGCGGGTGGCGGCGCCTACCTCGCCCTTCGCCATGAGCGCCAGGCGGCCCAGGCCGGCGGTCCGGCGTCCGGCCCGCTGTCGGCGGAAGCCGCGGCCTTCTGGAACGCCAGCTTCGACACCCTGGACCAGCAGACCTACCAGCCGGCCGCGCATCTGCGCGGCAAGCCGCTGCTGCTGAACTTCTGGGCCACCTGGTGCGCGCCTTGCGTCAAGGAACTGCCGGAGATCAATCAGTTCCACGACGAGTTCGCCGCGCAAGGCTGGCAGGTGCTCGGCCTGGCGGTCGACGCGCCGACGCCGGTGCGCGGTTTCCTGGAAAAGCTTCCGCTGAAGTTCCCGGTGGCGCTCGCCGGCCTCACCGGCACCGACCTGTCCAAGACGCTGGGCAACGCCAAGGGCGGACTGCCCTTTACCGTGGCCTTCGGTCCTCAAGGCGAACCGATCTGGCGGAAGTTGGGCGCCACGCATCTGGAAGAACTGCGCGAGATGGCGCGCTCCCTGAAGGCCTGACTCCGGGTCAACCCCTAGAAGGAGGGGCCCTCGGCCATAGCGGGCGCCCTGGGGCCGGTCAAGCCATTTATTTTTGGGATGCTGCCGGGATCTGGGCTCAAAAGGCGTAAAGTCCACCCTTTTACGCTTCTAGTGTCTTCGCTCTAATTGGCGGGACCGGTCGCTGAATGCAAGTCCTGGTACTACACGGCCCCAACCTCAATCTGCTCGGCACCCGCGAGCCCGGGGTCTACGGCGCGGCCACATTGGCGCAGATCGATGCAGATCTTCGCCAGATCGCGCAGGATGCCGGCGTAGCTCTGGAGAGCTACCAGAGCAACCACGAAGGGGCCCTGGTGGACCGCATTCAGGCGGCGGGCGCCGATGGCACCCGCTTCATCCTCATCAATCCGGCGGCCTACACCCACACCAGCGTCGCGATCCGCGATGCGCTGGCGGCGGTGGCGCTGCCGTTTGTCGAGGTGCACCTGTCCAACATCCACAAGCGCGAACCGTTCCGGCATCACAGCTACCTGTCGGCGATCGCGCAAGGCGTGATCTGCGGCCTCGGGCCCGCCGGCTACCGGCTGGCGCTGCAGTTCGCGATCGAGCAATTGAGCCGCCCGGCCTCGCCCCCCTGAGCGCCGCGGTCCGTCGATGCCGTCGCGGACCGGAAGACATCACCGAAGACCACAACCGATCCCCGTTGGAGAGTTCATATGGATTTGCGCAAGCTCAAGACCCTGATCGACCTCGTGTCCGAGTCAAACATCTCTGAACTTGAAATCACCGAAGCCGACGGCAAGGTGCGCATCGTCAAGTCCGATGGCCAGCCCGTCGTGGCCGCCATGCCCATGATGCAGGCGCCGCAGATGGTCGCCGCGCCGCAGGCGGCCCAGGCCGTCCCGGCCGCCGCCCCGGTCGCCGCGGCGCCCGCGCCGGCCGCCGAGACCGGCCACGCCGTCAAGTCGCCGATGGTCGGCACCTTCTATCGCGCCTCCAGCCCGAACGCCAAGCCGTTCGCCGAGGTCGGCCAGCAGGTCAAGGAAGGCGACGCCATCTGCATCATCGAGGCGATGAAGATCATGAACGAGATCGAAGCCGACAAGACCGGCACGATCACGAAGATCCTGATCGAGAACGGCCAACCGGTGGAGTTCGGCCAGGCGCTGATCATCATCGAGTAAGGCAGCCGAGATGTTCAAGAAGATCCTGATCGCGAATCGCGGCGAGATCGCCCTTCGCATCCAGCGCGCGTGCCGCGAGCTGGGCGTGAAGTCGGTCGTCGTGTATTCGGAAGCGGACCGCGACGCGAAGTACGTGAAGCTGGCCGACGAGGCCGTCTGCATCGGCCCCGCCCCGTCCGCGCAGAGCTACCTGTCGATGCCGGCCATCATCGCGACGGCCGAGGTCACCGACGCCGAGGCGATCCACCCCGGCTACGGCTTCCTGTCGGAGAACGCCGACTTCGCCGAGCGCGTCGAGCGCAGCGGCTTCACCTTCATCGGCCCGACCCCGGAGAACATCCGGACGATGGGTGACAAGGTCTCGGCCAAGCAGGCCATGATCAAGGCCGGCGTGCCCTGCGTGCCGGGCTCCGAGGGCGCCCTGCCGGACGACCCCAAGGAGATCGTCCGCGTCGCCCGCGCGGTCGGCTATCCGGTGATCATCAAGGCCGCCGGCGGCGGCGGCGGCCGCGGCATGCGGGTCGTGCACACCGAGGCCGCGCTGGTCAACGCGGTGCAGATGACCAAGGCCGAAGCGGCCGCGGCCTTCGGCAACCCGCAGGTCTACATGGAGAAGTTCCTGGAGCATCCACGCCACGTGGAGATCCAGGTGCTGGCCGACGGCCACAAGAACGCCGTCTGGCTGGGCGAGCGCGACTGCTCGATGCAGCGTCGCCACCAGAAGATCATCGAGGAAGCGCCGGCGCCGGGCATCCCGCGCCGCCTGATCGAGCGCGTCGGCGACCGCTGCGCCGCCGCCTGCAAGAAGATGGGCTACCGCGGCGCGGGCACCTTCGAGTTCCTGTACGAGAACGGCGAGTTCTACTTCATCGAGATGAACACCCGCGTGCAGGTGGAACATCCGGTGACGGAGCTGGTGACCGGCATCGACATCGTGCAGATGCAGATCCGCATCGCCGCCGGCGAGAAGCTGCCCTTCACCCAGCGCAACATCACGATGCGCGGCCACTCGATCGAGTGCCGCATCAATGCCGAGGACCCGGTGAAGTTCATCCCGTCCCCCGGCCGCATCACGATGTGGCACCCGCCGGGCGGCCCCGGCGTGCGCGTGGACTCGCATGCGTACACCAACTACTTCGTGCCGCCGAACTACGACTCGATGATCGGCAAGATCATCGTGCACGGCGACACCCGCGAGCAGGCGCTGGCCCGCATGCGCATCGCGCTGTCGGAGACCGTCGTCGAAGGCATCCAGACCAACATCCCGCTGCACCGCGAGCTGATGGCCGACGCCAAGTTCATCGAGGGCGGCACCGACATCCACTACCTCGAGCAGTGGATGGCGGCGCACAAGCGCTGAACCCGCGCGCCCTCCCCGCACGTCGCTGAGCGACAATGCGCAGGCCCTCAGGCGCGGACGCGAGTCCGCCTTGGGGGCTTGTCCTTTTCCGATCCCCGAAGTCCACCGAAGTCCCGGAGCCGCCATGAGCGAAGACCACGCCCTCGACCCCCTGCTGCATGAGCTCGTGCTGATCTGCCGCGAGGAAGATGTCGAGACGGTCAGCGACGCGCTGATGGAGATCGACGCGCTGGCCGTGTCGGTCGAGGACGCCGACGCCGACACGCCCGCCGAGCGCGCGCTGTTCGGCGAACCCGGCATGCCCGCGCCGCGCGCGGGCTGGGAGCGCTCGGTGGTGAAGGCGCTGTTCGCGGCCGAAGCCGAGGCGACCGAGGCGGCGACGCTGATCCTGGCGCAGGACTGGGCCACCGACGTCCACGTGCAGTCGATCCAGACCGTCGCGCAGCAGGATTGGGTCCGGCTGACGCAGTCGCAGTTCGCGCCGGTCGAGATCACGCCGGAGTTCTGGATCGTGCCGTCGTGGCACGAGGCGCCGGCGCAGGCCAAGCAGGTGATGCGGCTGGACCCGGGCCTGGCCTTCGGCACCGGCACGCACCCGACGACGCGCATGTGCCTGCGCTGGATCGCGCGCCACGGCGCGGAGGCCGCCGGCTGGGACCGCGTGCTCGACTACGGCTGCGGGTCGGGGATCCTCGCGATCGCCGCCGGCCTGTTCGGCGGCAGGAACATCGACGCGGTCGACATCGACCCGGCCGCGCTGATCGCCTCGACGCACAACGCCAAGGACAACGGCGTGACGCTGAACGCCGCGCTGCCGGACGCGGCCTCGGGCGAGTACCCGCTGGTGCTGGCCAACATCCTGGCCACGCCGCTGAAGCTGCTGGCGCCGCTGCTGTGCAACCACCTGCGCCCCGGCGCCCACCTGGTGCTGGCCGGCATCCTCGAACGCCAGGCCGACGAGCTGAAGGCGGCCTATGCGCCGTACGTCGCGCTCGACGTCGCGGACAGCGAGGACGGCTGGATCCTCATGACCGCGCGGCGCACCGCCTGAGCCGTCCCGGACCACCCGCCGCCCGACCGGCCCGACGCCCGCCGACCCCGATGAACAGCCGCTTGCGCGCCATCGCCGCCCTGGTGACCGAGTGTCACCCCGGGTCGGTTCGCGGCAAGGACTGACCCTGCTTCGTGGCATCATCCCGCCCATGAATCTCGCGACCCGCTGCACGACCTGCGGCACCATCTTCCGGGTGGTGCAGGACCAGCTGCGCGTCTCCGAAGGCTGGGTCCGCTGCGGCCGCTGCGCCGAGGTGTTCGACGCCCGCGAGCAGCTGTTCGACCTCGAACGCGACAGCCCGCCGCCCTGGCCGCCGATCGGCGCGCCGGCCGAGCCCGCGCCGGTCGAGCGCCGTCAGGCGCCGCCGCCGCCGCCCGCTCCGGTGCCGGCCCCGCCCTATCAGCCGTATCACGGCGAATTCCAGCCGAGCCAGCCCGCTCCGCTGCCGCCCCCGATGCCGCCGGCGCCGATGACGATGCCGCCGCAGGCACCGGCCTTCACGCCCGAGCCGCCGCCCACGCATCGCGACAGCGGCTGGATCGCCGCCGACGACAACGCGCTGAATCCGTTCGCGCCGCCTCGGCGCGTGCCCGACGACGAGCTCCCGATCGACGAGCCCGTGCCCGCGCGCTTCCAAGGCTCCAGCTTCGCCGAGTCGTCGCTCGAGGATCGCCGCGAGCCTTTCCTCGAGCAGCCGCCCGAACCCGACGCCCGCGCGCACCTGCCCGAACCCAAGGGCATGCGCTTCGAGGAAGACGAGCTGCCGCCGCCGATGATCGACGACGACGAGCGGCCCGACGTGACGCTCGCGCTGAGCCCGGCCACCGCGGCGCAACTGCGCGCGAACGAGCCGTCGATGGACCCGGCGCTCGAGCCGACCTCCTCGATGATGCCGGCCGACGAGGACACGATCGCCGAGGCCCGCCGCGCCGCCAAGGCCGCGAAGCCGAAGCGCTCGTGGAACCCGTTCCGGCGCAAGCCCCGCGAGCGGGCGCCCGAGGCGAGCCCCGAGACGACGATGACGGTGCTCGCCGCAGAGTCCGAGTTGATGGCCCTGCGCGCCGCCGCCGAAGCGGCCTCCGCGCCCGGCGCGCCCAGCGTGCTGCCGGACCAGTTGCCCAGCTTCATGCGCCAGGCCGAATCGGCGCGCCGCTGGAACCGCCCCGGCGTGCGCCTGGCACTGGGCAGCGCGACCACGCTGCTCGCGCTCGGCCTGATGGGCCAGCTGCTGTGGCATGCGCGCGAGGCCATCGCCGCGCAGTACCCGGCGACGAAGCCGATGCTCGCGTCGGTCGCGCAGGCGATGGGCCAGGAGCTCAAGCCCTGGCAGCACATCGAGGCGCTCAGCGTCGAGAGCAGCAGCCTCAATCCGGCCGGCGCCGCCAACCACTACCGCTTCAGCATCAGCCTGCGCAACCGCAGCAACTGGGACGTCGCGCAGCCGTGGGTGGACCTCAGCCTGACGGACGCGAGCGGGACGCTCGTCGTGCGCCGGATGCTGTCGCCGGCGGAGATGCAGGCGGACCGCGCCGCGCTGCCGGCCGGCGCCGACCAGCAGCTGCAGCTGGTCTTCGACAGTGGCGCGCTGAAGATCAGCGGCTACTCGGTCGAACTCTTCTATCCCTGATCGCCCCGGAAGCCCTGGAGGCTCCGGAAAAGAAAAAACCCGGCCGGAGCCGGGTTTGTGAGGGCTTCGATGTACCGGGCCCGAAGGCCCGGTCATCGTTCAAGCTCAGGGCTTGTTGCCGGTCGGGAAGGGCCACGCGGCTTGCGGGCTCAGCGCGGTCTTCGCGGCAGGCGCCGGAGCAGCGGCCGGTTTGGCGGCAGGGGCAGCGGCAGGCTTGGCAGCAGCCTTCTTCGGAGCGGCAGCCTTCTTGGCGGCCGGCTTCGCAGCAGGCTTGGCGGCCGGCTTGGCAGCGGCCTTCTTCGGGGCAGCGGCCTTCTTGGCCGGCGCAGCCTTCTTCGCGGCGGGCTTCGCAGCCTTGGCAGCGGTGGCCTTGATCGGCGGCTTCTTGGCGACAGCAGCCTTCTTGGCGGCCGGAGCCTTCTTCGCGGCGACCTTCTTGGCCGGAGCAGCCTTCTTGGCGGCAGCGACCTTCTTCGCCGGAGCAGCCTTCTTCGCGGCCACGGTCTTCTTGGCCGGAGCGGCCTTCTTCGCCGGCGCAGCCTTCTTGGCGGCAGCGGCCTTCTTCGCCGGCGCAGCCTTCTTCGCCGGGGCGGCCTTCTTCGCCGGAGCGGCCTTCTTCGCGGCCGGCGCCTTCTTGGCCGGAGCGGCCTTCTTCGCGGCCGGAGCCTTCTTCGCAGCGGCCTTCTTGGCCGGAGCCGCCTTCTTGGCCGGAGCGGCCTTCTTCGCAGTTGCCATTTCAGTTCTCCTTGATCAAGTGGAAATAGCCCTGCCCGTCATCAACCGGTTGATGCCGGTGCAGGTATTCACCACCCACGACGCGCGGGAGTTGCGCTCCGCGGTGCGGTGAATCGGGTTGCGGTGCGTCTCCGCCGCTTCTATGTCGGTCGGTCGGCGCATCGCCAAGCTTGATCTCTTCTTCAACAAACAATGCTCGAGGGTCGCTCCGCCTCGGACTTCATCAGTCCCAGGACAGGGCGCCGCCCGATTGGTATTCGATCACTCGCGTCTCGAAGAAGTTGCGTTCCTTCTTCAGGTCGATCATTTCGCTCATCCACGGGAACGGGTTTTCCTCGTTCGGGAAGAGCGCCTCGAGGCCGATCTGCGTCGCGCGCCGGTTGGCGATGTAGCGCAGGTAGCCCTTGAACATGGCCGCGTTCAGACCCAGCACGCCGCGCGGCATGGTGTCCTCGGCGTAGCGGTACTCGAGCTCCACGGCCTTCTGGAACAGCGCCTTGATTTCCGCGCGGAACTCCGGCGTCCACAGGTGCGGGTTCTCGAGCTTGATCTGGTTGATCAGGTCGATGCCGAAATTGCAGTGCATCGACTCGTCGCGCAGGATGTACTGGTACTGCTCCGCGGCGCCGGTCATCTTGTTCTGGCGGCCCAGCGCCAGGATCTGCGTGAAGCCGACGTAGAAGAACAGGCCTTCCATCAGGCACGCGAAGACGATCAGCGACTTCAGCAGCGTCTGGTCGTTCTCCGGCGTGCCGGTGACGAAGTTCGGATCCATGATCGCGTCGATGAACGGGATCAGGAATTCGTCCTTGTCGCGGATCGACTTCACCTCGTGATAGGCGTTGAAGATCTCGCTCTCGTCCAGGCCCAGCGACTCGACGATGTACTGGTACGCGTGCGTGTGGATCGCTTCCTCGAAGGCCTGGCGCAGCAGAAACTGGCGGGCTTCGGGCGCCGTGATGTGGCGGTAGGTGCCCAGCACGATGTTGTTGGCGGCCAGCGAATCGGCGGTGACGAAGAAGCCGAGGTTGCGCTTGATGACGCGGCGCTCGTCCTCGGTCAGACCGTTCGGGTCCTTCCACAGCGCGATGTCGCGGGACATGTTCACTTCCTGCGGCATCCAGTGATTCGCGCAGGTGGCGAGGTACTTCTCCCACGCCCACTTGTACTTGAACGGGACCAGCTGGTTGACGTCGGTCTGGCCGTTGATGATGCGCTTGTCGGCGACGTTGACGCGGCGCTCGGCGGCATCGGCGATCGACGGCGAAGAAGAGGACACCGCGCCGGCCGCGGAGGCGGCGGCATCACGCGCGACGGGCTGCGTCGCTGCGTGGATCGATGCGCCCGACTGCGGCGCGTTGCTCGAAGGCTTACGGTCTTCTTCCCAAACCAGCATGGTGGTCTTCCTATGGTCGCGGATTATCGGAGTGTTGTGTTCAAACACAAAGGACTTCTTGACTTTGACGCCGCTTCGCTGTTGCTGGTCCGCATCGCATTCGACGCGTGGGACCGTGTGCTGCGCGCCTCTCGATGAGCGCGGCGGGGCGTCGGATCAAGCGTTCATCGATCGCTTGCAAGCGTTGCGGAAAAATCCGCCGATCGCCGCAAACATCGATGAACACTCGCATCGCGAGCGTCGGTGGTGTCGGCGCATGACGCCGACACCACCTGTTTCGATTACTGGCAGGCCTCGCAACCGGGGTCGTCGATCGCGCAGAACGCGACGTCGGTCGCCGGCGTCGCGTCGCCGAGTTCCGGCGCCGCCGATGCCGCGATCGGAGCGACCGCGATCGGCGCCGAAGCGACCGGCGCGGCGCTCAGGCCACCGCCGCCGCTGCTCACCGCGTTGAGCTGGCCGGCGTTCTGCACGGTGCTCTTCTCGGCATGCGTCGCGCCCATCGTGCGGAGGTAGTAGGTGGTCTTCAGACCGCGCTGCCACGCCAGCTTGTAGGTGTCGTCCAGGCGCTTGCCCGACGCGCCGGCCATGTAGATGTTCAGGCTCTGCGCCTGGTCGATCCACTTCTGGCGGCGCGCGGCGGCCTCCACCAGCCACACGGTGTCGACTTCGAAGGCGGTCGCGTACAGCTGCTTCAGGTCCTCGGGCACGCGGTCGATGCGGCGCAGCGAACCGTCGAAGTGCTTGAGGTCCATGACCATCACGTCGTCCCACAGGCCCAGCTTCTTCAGGTCGCGGACCAGGTGCTCGTTGACCACGGTGAACTCGCCCGACAGGTTGGACTTCACCGACAGGTTGCCGAAGCAGGGCTCGATCGACGCGTCCACGCCGATGATGTTGGAGATCGTCGCCGTCGGCGCGATCGCCACGCAATTGCTGTTGCGCATGCCGTCACGGGCGATCTTGGCGCGCAGCGCGTCCCAGTCCAGCGACGACGAGCGGTCCACCTCGACGTAGCCGCCGCGGGCCTCGGCCAGCAGGTCCAGCGAGTCCATCGGCAGGATGCCGCGGTCCCACAGCGAGCCGCGATAGCTGCTGTAGCGGCCGCGCTCGGCGGACAGCTCGGTCGACGCCCAGTAGGCGTGGTAGCAGACGGCTTCCATCGAGCGGTCCGCGAACTCCACCGCGGCGTCCGAGGCGTACGGCACGCGCAGCTGGTACAGCGCGTCCTGGAAGCCCATGATGCCCAGGCCCACCGGACGGTGGCGCAGGTTCGAGTCGCGCGCCTTCTTGACCGCGTAGTAGTTGATGTCGATGACGTTGTCGAGCATGCGCATCGCCGTCGACACCGTCTTCTTCAGCTTCTCCTGGTCGATCTTGCCGTCCTTCAGATGCTGGGCCAGGTTGACCGAGCCCAGGTTGCAGACGGCGATCTCGTTGTCGTTGGTGTTGAGCGTGATCTCGGTGCACAGGTTGGACGAGTGCACGACACCGACGTGCTGCTGCGGGCTGCGCACGTTGCAGGCGTCCTTGAACGTGATCCAGGGATGGCCCGTCTCGAACAGCATCGTCAGCATCTTGCGCCACAGGTCGCGGGCCGGCATGCGCTTGTAGAGCTTGAGTTCGCCGCGGTCGACCTTGGCCTCGTAGGCGGTGTAGGCGACCTCGAAGGCCTTGCCGAACAGGTCGTGCAGGTCCGGGCAGGTCGACGGGCTGAACAGCGTCCAGTCGCCGCCCTCGATGACGCGCTTCATGAACAGGTCGGGAATCCAGTTCGCCGTGTTCATGTCGTGCGTGCGGCGGCGGTCGTCGCCGGTGTTCTTGCGCAGCTCGAGGAATTCCTCGATGTCCAGGTGCCACGTCTCCAGGTAGGCGCAGACCGCGCCCTTGCGCTTGCCGCCCTGGTTCACCGCGACGGCCGTGTCGTTGACCACCTTCAGGAAGGGGACCACGCCCTGCGACTTGCCGTTCGTGCCCTTGATGTGCGAGCCCAGCGCGCGCACCGGCGTCCAGTCGTTGCCCAGGCCGCCGGCGAACTTCGACAGCAGCGCGTTTTCCTTCAGCGCTTCATAGATGCCGTCCAGGTCGTCGGCCACCGTCGTCAGGTAGCAGCTCGACAGCTGCGAGCGGCGCGTGCCGGAGTTGAACAGCGTCGGCGTGGAGCTCATGAAGTCGAAGGTCGACAGGACTTCGTAGAACTCGATGGCGCGCGCCTCGCGGTCGATCTCGCCCAGCGCCAGGCCCATGGCCACGCGCATGAAGAAGGCCTGCGGCATCTCGATGCGGGTGCCGTCGACGTGCAGGAAGTAGCGGTCGAACAGCGTCTGCAGGCCCAGGTAGTCGAACTGCAGGTCGCGTTCGGCCTTCAGCGCCGCGCCCAGGCGGGCCAGGTCGTACTGCTGCAGCTTCTCGTCGAGCAGCTCGGCCTGCACGCCCTTCTTGATGAAGCCGGGGAAGTAGTCGGCGTACTGCGTGGCCATCTCGGCCTGCGTGTACTCGGCGCCCAGGATCTCCTTGCGGATCGTGTGCATCAGCAGCCGGGCGGTCGCGCGGGTGTAGCCCGGGTCCTTCTCGATCAGCGTGCGCGCGGCCAGGATCGCGGCCTTGTAGACCTCGTCCATCGGGACGCCGTCGTACAGGTTGCGCTTGGTCTCGGCCAGGATCGGCTCGGGCTTGACGTCGGCGCCCAGGTTCTCGCAGCTCGACGAGATCAGCGCGGCCAGCTTGTTCAGGTCGAGCGGGACCCGCACGCCGTTCTCGGTCACCGAGATGCCGGACTCCAGCACGGCGGCCTGCTGCTGCTCGCCCTGGCGCGCGCGCTCCTGCGAGCGGCGCTCGCGGTACAGCACGTAGGCGCGCGCCACTTCATGGTGGCCGCCGCGCATCAGCGCCAGCTCGACGTGGTCCTGCACGTCCTCGATGTGGAAGGTGCCGCCGGCCGGACGCGAGCGCAGCAGGCCGCGCGTCACGGCGTCGGTCAGCGCGTCGACGGTCTCGCGCACGGACGCGGAGGCAGCGCCGCTGGTGCCATGCACCGCCAGGAACGCCTTCATCATCGCCACGGCCACCTTGCTCGGCTCGAAGTGCACCACCGCGCCGTTGCGGCGGATGATCTGGTGCTGCGGGAAGCTGGCCTGAGCGGCGGCGGCGGACTCGCGCGGAGCCTGCGCCAGGCCCGTTTCAGCGGTCGTTGTGGCGACTGTCTGCATGGGATCCTCGTCTGTTCTGGTGTCGAAAAACAAAAAAGCTGCGCCCGGCCCGGCTTTTCCGAAGGGCCAAACGATCAGGGGGTCAGGTGGTGCTCGCGATGCTGAAGATGCGCCTTGGCTTGGTGATTCCGCTCCTCCGGCTGGGGGGCCGGCACCGCGGACAAGACTTCTGAAGGAGCATTCATCGCCGTGTTTGCGAAGTCAGCAGGATAGCATGCAAAACACTATATCTAGTGGTCGCGGCACCTTCAAGGAACTACCGCTAGTGGCGTCACCGCTTGACGCCCGCCACGCGCTGGGCTAGCCCGGAGACCCGGCGCCGCACGATGCCGATGGATTGGCGCATCGCATCGCGAGCGCGAGCATCGGCGCGGGTTCCCGGCGGGTTTGCGCCGCAATCGCCGATGGTTGCTGCGCTCGCGGCGATGGCGGTTCGATGACAGTCCGGCGCCCTGTCCCGGACGGCTAGGACAACTACCGCCTAGGACCTTCCCGTAGTCGCCACCGGCGGTGGGGTCATGGTCGCAATGCGCGCGGCGCGTGCGCTTCGCGGGCGGCCGGCAGGCGACCGGGATGAGGCCGTCAGGCCTCGTCGCCGCCGATCGAGATCTCGAGCCGGGCCATCCGGTAGCGCATCTGGCGCAGCGACAGGCCCAGGCTCGCGCCGGCGGCGGTGCGGTTGTTGCGGTGCTGCTCCAGCGCCCGCAGCAGGATCTGCTTCTCGACCTCGTCCAGGTAGACGGCCAGGTCCGGCGGCAGCGGCGCGTCGCCGCGCGCCTCGGCCGGCAGCGCCGCGCCCAGCGCCGGGTCCAGCGCGCCATAGGCGGCCTCCCCCGGCGCGTCGTCCGGGCCCAGCACGCTGTCGGGCAGGCCCAGGTCGGCCAGGTCGATGCCGTCGCCGCTGGACAGCGCCAGCGCGCGGTGCAGCAGGTTCTCCAGCTCGCGCACGTTGCCCGGGAAGCTGTAGCGGGCCAGCGTGGCCAGCGCCGCCGGCGTCAGCACCGGGACCGGCGCCACGCCGGCGTCGGCGGCGATGCGCTGCAGGATGCGCGCGCTGATCGGCGCCAGGTCCTCCATGCGCTCGCGCAGCGGCGGCACGCGGATCTGGATCACGTTGAGCCGGTAATACAAGTCCTGCCGGAAGCGCCCGCCCGCCACCTCGGCGGCGAGGTCCTTGTGCGTGGCGCTCAGCAGCCGGACGTTGACCGGCATTTCCGCCACCGCGCCGACCGGCCGCACCGAGCGCTCCTGCAGCGCGCGCAGCAGCTTGGACTGCATCGCCAGCGGCAGGTCGCCGATCTCGTCCAGGAACAGCGTGCCGCCCTGCGCGGCCTGGAAGAAGCCCTCGCGGTCCTCGGTCGCGCCGGTGAAGGCGCCCTTGCGGTAGCCGAAGAACTCGGCCTCGAGCAGCTGTTCCGGGATCGCGCCGCAGTTGACGGCGATGAAGGGCTGCGGACGGCGCGCGCTGACGTCGTGGATCGCGCGGGCGACCAGCTCCTTGCCGGTGCCGGACTCGCCGTTGAGCAGCACCGGCGCCATGCTGCGCGCGACCTTCTCGATCAGCTCGCGCACCTGGCGCATCGGCGCCGAGTCGCCGACCAGCCGGTCCAGCGCCGAGCTCGATCCGGTCAGCGGCGGC
>NZ_JAOCCU010000042.1 GCF_029840635.1 Mitsuaria sp. GD03876
GACGATGCCGTTGTCGTCCATCGTCCACAGGAGGCCGCCGGACAGCACCGGGGACGCGCCGGTCGCCCGCTGGCCGCGGACGTCCAGCAGCGGCACCCAGCCGTCGCCTTGCACGCGGTAGGCCTGCCGCGCGGTGTTGACGAACCAGTCCGTCGTCCCGTCGCTGAACAGCTCGATCGGCGGCAGCCCGCCCGGCAGGCCTGGCGCGATCGGCGTACGTCGAGGGCGGGCGGCGGACGGGACCAGGGCCTCGACGCGATCCTTGGCGACCAGGAAGAGCGTCCCGCCATGCCCGCGCAGTAGCACCAGCAGCGAAGGGTCGCGCAGGACGGGACGCGCGGTCGCGCTGCCCGCCTTCACCGTCATCAGCTGCCCGTTGTCCAGCCACCAGAGGTCGCCGGCGTCGTCGACGACGGCGCCCGAGAAATCGCCGCCCGCCGCCGGCGTCCCGCGCAGCGCGACGAAGCGGTGCCGGGCGGCGTCGAACCAGGCCGCGCCCTGGCGGGTGAAGGCCCAGACGCGACCGCTGCCGTCCTGCACGATCCTGAACACGACCCCGGAGGGCAGGCCGGAGTCGCGCGTCCAGTGGTCGACCTCCCCATACCCGATCCAGCGGTGGATGCCCTGGCCGGACGCGCCCAGCCACAGCGCGCCGTCGGCGTCGGTGAGCAGCACGCGCAGGGCGGCGTCGGGCAGGCCCTCCTCGCGCGACCACGCCTGCCAGGCGCGTCCGTCCCAGCGCGCGAGTCCGTGCTCGGTGGCGGTCAGGATGCGGCCCTGGGCGTCCTCGGCGGTGGGGCTGGAGGCCTCCCAGGTCGGGCTGGGGGATGGCGCCGCGGTGACCTCGAAGCGTTGCGCGCCGGGTGCCAGCCGCGCCAGGTGCGTCCGCCCGCGCGCCCACAGGCTGCCGTCCCGGCCGACGAACAGCGTCGCCCAGGAGTCGTCGGGCAGGCCCTGCGCCTGCGCCCAGCGCGTGACCGCGGGTTGGCGCCGGTCCCACGAGCACAGGACCTCGCCGCAGCCGAACCACAGCTGGCCGCCGAGGAGCCGCAGCGGGCTGGAATCGACGAAGGGCGTGCCGCGCGATCGCAGGTGCGCCGGCACCGCCAGGGGCCGGGCCTGCACGGTGGCCGACGCGGTGGCGTCGTCGATGCTGGCGGTCCAGTAGCGGAAGTCGCGATCGAACGCGACCAGCCCGCCTTGCGCGTCGATGTCGAACTGCTGGGCCAGCACGATGTCCAGCGGCTTGCCGTCGGGGCGCACGATGCCCACCCAGCGCGCCGGGCGGTCGGTCTCGTCCGCGTGGCCCGTCGACGCCGGCGGCAGGCGGACGAACAGGCCGCGGTCGGTCGTCAGCCAGAGCCGGCCGAGCGGGTCCAGGCGGCCGCCCCACAGGACCGTGCCGATCGCCGGCGGCGTCGGTTCGGCGTGGACCTGGAAGCCGTCGAAGCGGAAGAGGCCGTTCTCGGTGCAGATCCAGAGCACCGACCGCCGGTCCTGCAGCAGGCAGGTGGGGGTGAGGTTCTGCAGGCCTTCGCGTTCCTGGTACGACGACAGGACGATGTGCTCGCCCGCGTGGACGTCCCGCGGCGCCAGCAGCGCCAGCAGCGCGGTCAGGAGCGCCAGCAGCGCGAGCGCGGCGGACGCCGGCAAGGCCAGGCGCCGGCGGCCCGCGGTCGTCTCAGTCGACGATCCCATGGCGCATCGCGTAGCGCACGAGATCGCTCAGCGACGACTGGTTCAGCTTGTCCATCAGGCGCGTCTTGTAGGTGCTCACGGTGTTGGGCGCCACGTTCAGCGCGGCGGCCGTCTCCACGAGCGACTTGCCGCGCACCAGGGCGACCAGCACCTGGCGCTCCCGGGGCGACAGCGACTCGAGCGGCTCCGGCGCCTTCGGCCGCGGCCGGATCAGCGCGGCGCTCAGCGCCGGATCGACATAGGCGCGGCCGGCCGCGACCTGGTGCAGCGCGTCGATGAGCAGTTCGGTCGAGATGTCCTTGGTCAGGTAGCCGTTCGCCCCGGCCTCCATCGCCCGGCTGGCGATGTGCGGGTCGGCATGCATCGTCAGGACCAGCACCGGCAGGTCCGCATGGGCCTGCCGGATGCGCTCGATCAGGTCGACGTCCGTGCAGCCCGGCATCAGCAGGTCCAGCAGCACCAGGTCGACCCCGCCTTCGGCCAGGCGTTCCAGCACCTGGGAGGCCGACGCGGCCTCGCCGGCCAGCTCGAGCCCGTCCTCCAGCTCCAGGACCTTGCGCAGGCCCTCGCGCACCAGCGCGTGGTCCTCCGCGATCAGGACCCGGATCCTGGCGGCCGCCTTCATCGTGCCCACCGCCCCTCGCGGGCGCCGCGCGGCGCGATGCGGTCGCTGGAACGGGAACCGGCGAGGAACGGGAACGGGAACGGGGACGTGGACGGGTCGCGCGGGGCGCGACGAGGTCGTGCGAGGGTCATGGTCGGGGCGGAACTGGCCTGGGGGACCGACCATTGTCATCCGAACGCGCGCCGGGCGGCCCGGGGCCGGTCCGGCGTTCGGGCGTTCCCGCGCGCTCAGACCGCGCCGCGCTGCGCCTCCAGCCGGGCGCGGATCTCGGCCATGCCCCGCTCGGTCAACTCGAAGCGCGACACCGCCACCAGCGCCAGCAGCAGCCCCAGGACCGGGATGCCGGACAGCAGGATCCGGATCATGAAGATCGCGTGCTCGCTCTGGACCGGCAGCTTGGCATCGAAGCCGGTGAACTGCAGGATCCAGCCCGAGGCGCCGACGCCCAGCGCGATGCCGACCTTGGAGATCCAGGACTGGCAGGCCGCGAAGGAGCCCTCGCGGCGCTGCCCGGTCTGGGCCTCGTCGTAGTCGACGATGTCGGGGACGGTCGAGCCGTAGAGCGTCCAGAAGCCCGCGCCGGTGAAGGCGACGAAACCGCAGGCCAGCAGCTGCAGGGCGGGGCGCTCGGGGTCGTACAGCCACCAGTCGCCGATGAACGCGCAGATCGCCAGCGACAGCACCAGCGCCAGCGCCGCGCGCTTGCCGTGGCGCCGCGCCATGAAGTTGAAGAACGGGATGCCCAGGAAGCCGAAGGCCATGCCCGACACGCCCATCGCCGTGTTCCATTTCGTGGCCAGCGTCACGTCGCCCTTGCAGACGTAGTAGACGGTGGCGTAGTAGCCCAGCGCGGCCACCATCGCCGTGCCGATGCCGTAGGCCAGCATCATCCCGAGGATCTGGCGGAACGGCCGGCAGCGCAGCGTGCGCCACAGCGTGTCGGCGAACGGGATGTAGGTCTGCGACTGCGCGACCAGCTTCTCGTAGTAGCGCTCGCGCACCGTCATGAACATCACGATCGACACGCCCACCATCACCGCGCCCAGCAGCGCGCAGTAGGTCTGCGCGCCGAGCAGGATGTCGGGCTTGCCGTCCGCGCCGCGGAACCAGGCCAGGGTGGTGAACTGGGCGGCGAAGAACATCGCCAGCTCCGGCACCTTCTGGATCGCGCTCTTGATCGACATCACGTTGGTCCGCTCGTGATAGTCGGGCGTCATCTCCGAGCCCAGGCTGAGCCAGGCCATGTTGAAGCAGCTCATCACCGGCACGTACACGGCGGTGGAGATCACCATGAACATGAAGTACTGCGTGTCCGTCCAGCCGCGGCCGACGGCGAACATCAGCGGCAGCCCGATGCCGGCGAGCAGGCCGCCGACCAGGATGAAGGGCCGCCGCCGGCCGTAGCGGGTGCGCGTGTTGTCGGAGATCCAGCCGAAGACCGCGTCGGACCCCGCGTCGATGATGATCTTGATCATCTGCGCCGTGGAGATCAGCCCCGGGGCGACGCCCAGGAAGACGTTGAAGACGTGGAAGGCCAGCGACGCGTAGAGCCAGTGGCCCCACATGTCGATCCACGAGCCCAGGCCGTAGCCGATCTTCTGCGGCATCGGCACGCGATCGGCGGGGCGGATCACGTGGGGCGCCGCCGGGTCGGCGGCGGCGGAGGGCAGGCTGTGTGCGCTCATGGCGTTGGCGGGGCCGTCCCGCGTCCTTTCATGGGTTCAGGCTGGGAGGGCCGCCGGCTCACAGGATGCGCCGCGCCTGGATGATCCGGGCGTAGTAGCGGGCCGAGAGCTTGGGCGTGCGCTGCTGCGTGCCGTAGTCGCAGTGCACGATGCCGAAGCGCCGCTGGTAGCCGTCCTCCCATTCGAAGTTGTCGATGAACGACCACAGGAAGTAGCCGTCCACCGGCACCCCGTCCCCGATCGCCCGGTGCAGCTCGCGCAGGTGGCCGCGCAGGAAGTCGCGGCGGTGCAGGTCCTGGCACTCGCCGTCGGTGACCGGCTCGTCGTCGTAGCCGCAGCCGTTCTCGGTGATGTAGATCGAGCGGTGGCCGTAGAGCTCGGCCACCATCCGCGGCGCCCAGTACATCGACTGCGGCACCAGGTGCAGCCACGGCGGGTCCGCGCGCGGATAGTTCTTCGGCAGCGCGAGTTGCTCGTAGCCCGCCGCGTTGTCGGCGGCGCGCACGTAGTGGCCGGTGTAGAGGTTCAGGCCGAGGAAGTCGGTCGGCTGGCCGATGAGCTCGAAGTCGCCGGGCAGCACCTTCGGCGCGGCGTCGCCGACGCGCGCCAGGTAGGACTCGGGATAGCGCCCGGCGTGGATCGCGCCCAGGATGTGGGCGTTGCGGTCGCGGAACCAGGCGGTCGCCGCGGCGATGTCCTCGGGCGTCTCGCTGACCGGCACCGAGACGTCGCAGTTGTCGGTCAGGCCCACCTTCGCGTCGGGGCCGCCGTGGCGGCGCACCGCGCGCACCGCGTGGCCGTGGGCGACGATCGCGTGGTGGTAGGTCTGGTTGACCACCGCCGGCGGCTCGCGCCGGCCCGGCGCCTTGGTGCCGTAGCCGTAGGCCAGCATCGTGAAGCAGCGGATCTCGTTGAGCGTGATCCAGTGCCGCACGTCGCCGGCGAAGGCCTTGACCACGACCTCGGCGTAGCGCGCGAAGGCGTCCACCGTCTCGCGCGAGGTCCAGCCGCCGCGTTCCTCCAGCGCCATCGGCAGGTCCCAGTGGAACAGCGTCACCCAGGGCGTGATGCCGTGGCGGCGCAGGCTGTCGAACAGGCGGCGGTAGAAGGCGAGGCCCGCCTCGTTCACCGCGCCGGTCCCGTCCGGAATGATCCGCGGCCAGGCGATCGACAGCCGGTAGTCCTTGATGCCCAGCGAGGCCATCAGCGCGAAGTCCTCGTCGAAGCGGTGGTAGTGGTCGACGGCCACGTCCAGCGTGTCGCCGTCGTGGACCGCGCCGGGCTGGCGGCAGAAGCGGTCCCAGTTGGACTCGCCCTTGCCGTCCTCGAAGGCGGCGCCCTCGATCTGCGGGGCGGAGGCGGACACCCCGAACACGAAGGTGTCGGGGAAGGGGGAGGCGTAGCCGAACGTCGGGGCCAGCGGGGCGATGGTGGAGGGCAAGGGACTGCTCATGAGGTCGGGCGTGGATCGGAGGAGCGCGGACCGGGCCGGCTCAGCGGGATTCGGACAGCAGGCGCGCGAGCGTCGGCGCCAGGGCCTCGGCCCAGAGGCGGTAGCCGCGTTCGCTCAGGTGCAGCCAGTCGGGCATCACCTCGGGCGACAGCGTGCCGTCCGGATTCGTCAGCGACGCGCCGATGTCCAGGAAGTGCACGACCTGCCCATCGGCGAAGGTGCGCAGGATCGCGTTGACCTGGTGGTTGATCGCGCGCAGCGGGCCGTCGGGCCGGGGATCGCGCGGGAAGATCGCCAGCAGCAGGATCCGCGTCGACGGCTGCCGCATGCGGATCTCGTCGATCAGGCGGCGCACGCCGGCGGCGGTCGTGCGCGGGTCCTCCTGGCGGTCGCCGGTGTTGTTGGTGCCGATCATCAGCACCGCGACCTTGGGCGCGATGCCGTCGATCTCGCCGTGCTGCAGCCGCCACAGCACGTTCTCGGTGTGGTCGCCGCCGAAGCCCAGGTCCAGCGCGTCGTGGCGGGCGAAGTGCTCCGCCCAGACCGCCTTGCCGGCGTCTTCCCAGCCTTGCGTGATCGAGTCGCCGATGAACACGACCTCCGGATTGCGCCCGGCCTCGCGCATCGCGCGGATCGCGGCGAGCTTCTGCTCGTGCCGCGGCATCCACCAGTCGACCGCCCAGGCCTGCAGCAGCGGCGACGGCGTGACCGACTCGGTCCGGTAGTCGGCGCAGACGGCATTGGACCGGCCGTTCCGCACGAAGCGCACGTTGGCGATCGACAGTTCGCCGCGGCCGCTGGACTCGATGGCGAAGGGCTGCGTCACGCGGCTGAAGTCGTCGCCGTCGCGATGGAAACACGACAGGGCGAAGGACAGGTGCTGCCAGCCCTTGCCCTCCAGCGCGCGGCCGGGCAGCAGGTGGTTGACCTTGCGCTCGCAGCCGTCGCCGCAGGAGAGCTTGAAGTTCAGGCCGCCCTGGGCCAGGTCGGCGACGTGGATGTCCAACTCCAGCGTGCCGTGCGCCAGGTAGGGCCGCAGGTCCACCGGCGGGCCGCCTTCCACGCGCAGGCTGGCGACCCAGGCGTCCCGCCAGGTCATCGTCACCGCGTCGCGCGCGCCGTCCTTGCCGGTGCGCCGCGCCGACACCCGGCTGTCCGGGACCTGGGGCTTGGGCGGCTTGGGCACCACGGCGCTGTCGCCGTTCAGCGGCGCGCTGAGCTCGAAGTCGGCCAGCACCAGCCGATGGCCCGACAAGGGCCGGTCGGCCAGGACGCGCAGTTCATCGGCGGGCGCGGCCAGCGGCTCGTCGCGGGCGGCGGCCAGGACGGGCGAGGCGGCGAGGGAAACGGTCATGAGCAGCAGGGTCAGGTTCATGGGCGGGTGGCGATCGGGAGATCGGGGGATCGGGCGATCAAGAGATCGGGCGGTGGGGTCATGGGAGCGGGTGGAGCCGCGCGTCGAGCCGCAGCGTCTGGCCGGGCCGCAGCTGGAACGTCGCGCGCCGGTCGCCGGCGCGCACGGCGACGCGCCGCGTGCCCTCGACACCGTCGCGCGACGCGCGCAGCGTCGCCCCGGTCAGCCGCCCGGCGGCCCATTGCAGGTCGACCTCGAGGCCGCCGCGCGCGCGCAGGCCGGAGACGCGGCCGTCGGGCCAGGCCGAGGGCAACGCCGGCAGCAGCGCCAGTTCGCCGGCATGCGACTGCAGCAGCATCTCGACGACGGCGGCGGTGTAGCCGAAGTTGCCGTCGATCTGGAACGGCGGATGCGCGTCGAGGAGGTTGGGATAGGTGCCGCCGGCGTTGTTGGATTCGGTTCCGGGGCCGGCCTGCTGCGCGGCGCGCGCACCGGGCGTCGCGAGCAGGCCGCGCAGCATGCGGTAGGCATGGTCGCCGTCGCCCAGGCGCGCCCAGAACGCCATCTTCCAGGCCATCGACCAGCCGGTGCCGGCATCGCCGCGCGCCTGCAGCGTGCGGCGCGCCGCCTCGGCCAGCGCCGGCGTGCGCGACGGGGAGATCTGCCGGCCCGGGAACAGCGCGAACAGATGGGACACATGGCGATGCGTGTCGCCCGGCGTGTCCAGCACCGGGTCGTGCTTCTCGTCCAGCCACTCCAGCAACTGGCCCCAGCTGCCGACCTTCGGACCGGCGAGCCGGTCGCGCAGGCCGGCCACGTGCTCGCGCCAGGCGCGCTCGCCGCCGGCCGCGTCGGCGGCGGCCACGGCGTTGTCGAACAGATCCCACAGGATCTGCTGGTCGTAGCTGACGCCGTCCTCGACCGGGCCGTGCTCCGGCGACCAGCCCATCGGCGCGACCAGCCGGCCGTCGGGCAGCGGCTTGAGCTGGTCCTCCCAGAAGGCCACCACCTCCTTCATCAGCGGCAACACCTGCTCGCGCAGGAAACGCCGGTCGCCGCCGAAGGCGTAGTGCTCCCAGAAATGCTGCAGGTACCAGGCGTTGCCGGTCTTGTTCCAGAGGTAGCCCATGCCGCCGAACGGATTGGATTCGGTGCGCACCGTCCAGCCGCGCACCGGCCGGCCCTGGGCCGTCAGGAAACGCTCCCGCGGCGGACGGGCCTCCCCGGCCTGGGCGCCGATGGGGATGGGCTCGGTGGAGGCGGTCGCGCCCGCCGGCGAGGCGTCCGCCGCGAGCGCCTGCGCGGCGGCCTCGGCGACGGCGCGCCGGTACATCGGGACCTGGCTCTGGACGAAGGCGAGGAAAGGCCGCGCCAGTTCCGCCAGGTTGGCCGTCTCCGCCGGCCAGTAGTTCATCTGGACATTGATGTTGGTGTGGTAGTCCGAGTTCCAGGGCGGGGTCAGGCTGTCGTTCCACAGGCCTTGCAGGTTGGCCGGCAAGGAGTCGCGCGAACTGGCGATGAGCAGGTAGCGGCCGTACTGCGCGTGCAGCGCCTCCAGCTCGGGGTCGTCGCCGTCGGCGGTGTAGCGGCGCAGCCGCTCGCCGGTGGGCAGCGCGCGGCGGTCGTCGGCGCCGCGGCCGAGATCCAGCGCCACGCGCGCGAAGAAGCGCCGGTGATCGGCGACGTGCCGCTCGCGCAGCGCCGGCCAGGGCGTGGCGGCGGCGGCGTCCACCTGCGCGGTGACGCGGGGCAGGGGATCGACGCCGCTGTCGAAGGCCCGCGCGGCGTCGGGCACGTAGCTCGTGCCGGCGCCCAGCACGATCGTCAGCGCATCGCAGCCGCTGAACACGAGCCGGTCGCCGTCCACGCGCACGCTGCCGCCCTCGGCCAGGACACGCGCCTGCGCGGCGTAGCGCATCCGGTTCGCGGTCGGCGGCTGGTCGCCGGGCCGGCCGTCCGGTCCCGGCAGGACGTAGCCGGCCAGCGAGCCGGTCGACGACAGCCGCGCGGCAGATCCGGCGACGGTGGCCGCGATCGCGGCGCCGTGACGGTCGGTCAGCGCGAGGCTACCGGTGTACTGGCCGCGGCGATCGGCGCTCAGGCGCAGCACGAGAGCCTGCGCGGGATGGCTGGCGATGAGCTCGCGCGTGAAGCGCACGCCGCCGTGCCGATAGCTGACGCGGTGGACCGCGTCGCCGATGTCGAGCTCGCGCCGATAGTCGGCGATGTCGGTGTCGTGACCGGGCAGCGTCAGCACCAGGTCGCCGAACGGCTGGTAGGCGCCCATGGTGCGCGCGTCGCCGGTCCAGAGCGTGTTCTCGTTGAACTGGATCCGGTCGCGGGCGAGCCCGCCGAACAGCATCGCGCCCAGGCGTCCGTTGCCCACGGGCAGCGCCTGGCGTTCCCAGCCGTCCGGCGTGTCCGGCGCGGGCGATTGCTCGAACAGGCGCAGGTCCGAGGCCGTGGCGATCGACGGCGCGCCGGCCGCGCCGATGACGGCCGCGGTGAGCGCGACCGCGATCACGCGCCCGACTCCACCGATGTGGCCGTCGCGCCGAATGCGCTCGATCGGCTCGACGCGGCCAACGTGGCCAACGTGGCCAACGCGGCCGACGTGTCCAACGTGGCCGATGCGCCCGACGGCGCGGACGAAGACGGCGACGAGGGCCCATCCGCTCATGCGGCGGCCCTCGGCTTGCCGACGACCACGCCGCGCCCATGCGGGGCGAGGAACACGGTGCCGTGCTCGAGCGGATCGGCGGTCATCGACAGCAGCCGCCCGTAGCGGTGCAGCTCGTCGCCGATCCGGACGAAGCTGCGGCCTTCGTCGTCGCTGCGGAACAGGCCCTCGGCCGGCGAGGCCCCGCCCACCGACACCCGTCCCCACACGTAGACCGCGTGATACGCGCCACCGGCCGCGGCCTTGCCGAGCGCGACCATCCAGGCCTCGGCGACCGCCTTGAGCGGCTGCAGCGGCTGGTCGGCGGCGGGCAGGCGGAAGAGGCCGCCGGGCAAGGCGAACCAGAGGTCCCGGGCGCGTCCGGGCGCGCACAGCAGCTGCGCGTACTGCTGGTCGGTCAGCACCGGCAGGCCTTCGACGGCCGGCTGGAAGCGCTGGCCGCCGTCGATGCTCACCAGCACGCGGCCGCGCGCGCGGTCGAGCACGTAGAACACACCCTCGACCGCGCGATCGGCGATCGGCGCGAGCAACGGCCCGAGGTCCTCCGGCCATCCTTCGCAACGCACCCAGCTGCGGCCCTTGTCCTTGGACCACATCGCCGGCTGGCGCTCCGGCGCCCAGACCAGGAAACCGCCCTTGGCGCTGACGGCGACCAGGCCGGTCGGCGCGCGGTGGCCCTGCGCGTTCTTCGCCTCGCGCGGCGAGGGCCCGAAGGCGCGCCAGCTCCCGCCGCCGTCGACCGAGACGTAGCCGCCGGTGGCGGCGTGGTCGGAGGTGCGGGCCAGCACGCGCGGCTCCAGCTCGGCGGCGTCGACGGAGCGGTTGGTCTCGTTGCTCGGCGCGAACAGGCCGGCCGACGGCGGCTTGCCGACGTCGTCCCAGGCCGCGCCGGACACGTCGCCCATCGCCGCCAGCAGCGTCACGCCGCCGGAGGGGCTCTTGATCTCGAGCGTCGCGGTCTCCTCGAGGTTCTCGACCTCGAAGCGCCACTGGACGGTGCCGGCGGGCGCGCGCGTCGCCGCGGCCAGCGTGTCGGTCATCCAGACGCCGTAGCCGGTGCCGTAGACCGCGCGGCCGCCGTCGTGCGGATCGAGCTTCACGTCGGCGATCCAGTGGCCCATCGGGTCGGGCCGCCGCGTCGCGCGCTTGTAGTTGGCCAGCCAGGGGCGGGACTCGATGTCGTGCCGGGAGCGTGCACCGAGCGCGGTCCAGGTCGCGCCGCCGTCCTCGCTGAGGAACAGGTCGTCGCCGTCGCCCCAGCGCTCGATCGTGGAGACGATCAGGCGGCCCGGGCGCTGCCGGTCCACGTCCAGGCCGGAGTAGCCGAAGCCTTTCAAGCCCTGGCCGGGCTGGACCGGCGTGATCTCGGTCCAGGCGGCGCGGCCGTCGCGCGTCTCGCGCTTCCAGACGCCGCCGGTGGAGGCGTAGCTCGGGTTGACCGCGTGCACGCCGTCGCCGCCGCCGGCGAAGCTCACGTAGAGCACGCCGTCCGGCCCGATCGCCGCGCGTTGCGGCGCCATCGCCGGCGTGCCGGGCTCGCGCTGGAAGCTGCGGCCGCCGTCCTGCGAGACGTACAGGCCGGGCTGGTCGTGGCTGCCGGCGTAGACCCGCGTCGCCGCCTGGCCCGGGCCGCCGCTGGCCGGGTCGACCAGCACCAGCGACACGTGTCTCGCCGGGAAGCCGGTCCGCTGGAAGGTGCGCCCGCGGTCGGTGCTCTTGAGCAGGCCGTCCTGCGAGCTGCCCAGGTAGAGCACCTCGCCGACCCGCGGGTCCACTTGCAGCCGCTCGCCGCTGCCGCGGCCCGGCGAGTTGCCGCCGATCTTGATGCCCAGTTCATGCTGGGTCCAGGTGCGGCCGCGGTCGGTCGACGCGAGCAGCGCGCCGTCGCGCACGTCCTTGGACAGGTACAGGCCGCAAGCCAGGTAGACCCGGTCGGCGTCGTTGGGGTCGACCGCGACGCTGAGCACGCCCATCAGGTCCGCGTCGGCCTTGTCGAGGTGGTCCAGCAGCGGCCACCAGCGCCGCGCCTTCGCGTCGAAGCGGTAGGCGCCGCCGATGTCGGTGCGGCAGTACAGCAGTCCCGCCTCGCGCGGATGGAAGACGAAACCGTCGACGAAACCCCCGCCGCCGAAGGGCACGCTGCGCCAGTCGTAGGGCACGGCGGCCGGACCGGGCGCGGCCAGCGCGCCGGCGATCGATCCTGGCAGGGCGCCCCCCAGCGCGGCCAGGCCGGCGGTGTGGGCGATGAAGCGGCGGCGTTGCATGGGCGTGTCCGGGGTCGCGTCCGTCATGGGCGTCATGGGCGGCATGTGCGTCATGGGGGAGGTCGGCGTGGTGGGCGAGGCAGGCGTGGCGGGCATGGTGGGCGTGCTGGCCGTCGCGTCAGTAGCGGCCGAGCTTGACGCGCAGCACCGTCGGCGTCGCCGGCAGGTTGAGGCCCCAGTCGACCTGGTCGCCATTCCAGTTGCGGACGGTGGTCCAGCGGCCGTCCGGGCCGAAACCGCCTTCCTGCGCATGGACCAGCATCGTGCCCAGGCCCTGGAACGAGGCGTCGGGCTCGAAGCGCACCCGGGCGCTCCGGCCGGTGACGATGAACTCGTCGTCGGCGATCTGCGCGATGGCGACGCCGCCGACGGGCTTCGCGGCCGACGGCGGCGCGTCGTCCTTGAGCTGCGGCCAGCTGCGTTCGCCGAACTGCCATTCGCCGAAGCTGACCTTGGCCGTCCAGCCCTTGAAGGCCACGGTCCGCGGCTGGCGGTCGTCGCCTTCGGCCACGCCGCGGGTGCGGCCTTCCAGCGCCCATTGCGCCCACTGCGAGGCCATCGGCGCGAAGCCACCGTAGACGGCGGCGATCGGCGCGGTCATGCGCGCGTCGGTGTGCGGCGAGCCCAGCGGGTAGTTGCTGTAGTCGGCGTAGTCCACGCCGAACGGCGCGACGCCGATCGCGCCGCGTCCGAGGATCGCGTAGTGGTAGCGGGCGTAGGTCGTGGCGTTGCCGATCTCCGGCACCCACAGCGCGTTGTCGCGGCGCTGGAACTGGTCCAGGATCGCCTCGACCTTGGCCGACTCCGGCATGTAGATGTCGGGGCCGACGATGTCGATCCGCGGCGCGGCCGCCTTGTAGATGCCGATCACGTCGTGGGTCGGGCCGCCGCTGGCGAAGTCCGACTTCCATGGCGCCATCGGCGCGAGCGGGTCGCGCAGCGCGTTGTTGACGAACATCGGCAGGTCGTAGACCCGGCGGCCGGCCGCGGCGATCTCGCCGATGTAGCGCGCGATCGCCCAGCTGTGGAAGTACTGCTCGGCGTAGTCGCCGTAGACCTCGGTCCACGAGCCGCGCGCCTTGCCGCCGGCCGCGGGCTTCTGCAGCCGCAGCACCTCGGCCGGCACCTCGGCGGCGAAGGCGCGGTTGGCCGCGGCGCCGTGGTCGCGCGCCAGGCCGTAGGTGCCGACCTCGTTCTGCACCTGGACCATGATCACCGTGCGCGTGGCCTCGTCGACCTGCTTCAGGTGGGTCATCAGCGCGACGAACGCGCGCCGGTCCGCCGCCAGCGTTTCCGCGCCGAACGGCGACAGGCAGTAGCTCGGCTTGCCCTTGTCGTCGAGCATGCGCGGGAAGCGCGCGTTGTCCAGCTTGACCCAGGCGGGCGCGTACTGCGGGCTGGTGTTCTTCCAGGTCGCGAACCACAGCAGCACCACGCGCACGCCGCGCTCGCGCGCCTGCGCCAGCAGCGTGTCGACGAAGCCGAAGTCGAAGCGGCCCTCGGCGGGCTCGACCTGCTCCCAGGCCACCGGCACGACGACGGTGTTGGCCTTCGCGTCGGCCACCGCCGGCCAGACCCGCTCGAGCGCCGCCACCGAGTTGCTCGAGTTGTGGACCTGCGCGCCCAGCACCAGGAAGGGCTTGCCGTCGACGAGCAGCGCATGGCGGCCGTCGCGCTCGACCAGGCGCGGCAGCTCGGCCGCGGCGGCCGTCACGGCCGTGACCGCGAGCGCGGTCGACAGCGCCGCGGCCGCGACGGCCGGCAGCGCCGCCCGCCACGTCCGGGACCGACCGGACTTCCTCGTCGACATCGGCATCGCGCGGCTCCTCAGAAGCTCATCCGGGCGGTGAGCGTGTAGCGCCGGCCGGTGTCGAACCAGGCGCGTCCCACGGTGCCGAAGTGCTGCTGCATCAGCTGCTTGTAGGTCGCGTTGGTCAGGTTCTGGCCTTCCAGGCCCAGCGTCACATGGTCGTTGAGCTTGTAGTACACGCCGGCGTCCAGCTGCCCGTACGAGTCGGCCCACACCGGCAGGCCCCAGGCCACGTTGGTCTGGCCCTTGGTCGCGCTGTCGGGGTTGGTGTCGGTGCCGTCGCCGCCCTGCGTGCCGTTGACGTTGACCGCCTGCAGGTACTTCGAGCGCCAGCTGTAGGCCAGCCGCGCCGAGATGTCGCCGCGGTCGTACAGCAGCGCCAGGTTGTAGGCGTTCTTGGACAGGTTCTGCAGCGGCAGGTTGCCGAAGGTGCGGCCGTCGGTGTCGCAGCCGTTGAGGTTGAGGTTCAGGTTGGACGCCGAGTTCCCGCCCGAGCAGTAGGCGCTGCCCACCGGGTCGTAGAGCTTGGTCTTGCTGTCGACGTAGGTGTAGTTGGCCTGGATGCCGAAGCCCGACAGCCAGCCCGGCAGCTTGTCGAAGTAGGTCTGGAAGGCCACCTCGAAGCCGGTCGCGCGGCCCTTGGCGCCGTTGATCGGGCCGGTGGTGATGAAGTTCTGCAGCGCGCCGGTGGCGTCGGGGATCTGCTTGACGAAGGTCTGGTTGAGGATGATGTCCTTGAGCTGCTTGTGGAAGGCGGCGAAGGTCAGCGAGCCGGTGCGGTCGAAGTACCACTCGGCGGTGATGTCGCCCTGCGTGGACTTGATCGGCTTGAGCATCGGGTTGCCCGAGGCGGTGCCGGTCTGCGTCACGTTGCTGACCACCGTCTGGCCGTTGACCGTCGTGGAGGTGAAGTCCTGCGACATCGTCGTGTAGGCCTGCAGCTGGCTGAAGTCCGGCCGTGACAGGCCCTTGCCCAGCGCGAAGCGGAACTGCAGCTTCTCGCTGGCCTTCATCCGCAGGTTCAGGCTGGGCAGCGCGTCGGTGTAGCTGTTGTCGAAGGTGCCGGCCTGCGAGAAGTTGGGGATCACCGGCACCGGCACGCCGGTCGCGCCGGTGGGCACCTGCTTGGCGGTGAAGACGGTGTAGCCCTCGGCGCGCGACTCGGTGCGGACCACGCGCAGCCCGATGTTGCCGTCCACCGGGTACTTCCAGTCGTCCATGCCGAAGCGCAGCTGCGCGAAGGCGGCCTGCGTGCGCTCGCGCTGGCGGTTCGTGCCCGCCGGGTCGGTGCCGAAGGACGCCGGCGACCAGGTCCCGCAGGACGAGGCGTCGCCGCCGTTCTTCTCGGCGCACAGGATGTCGTGGTACTTGTGCAGCGCCGCGTAGCTGTCCGGGTAGCCCGAGGTGGTCGCCACCGTCGGGAAGATCAGCGACGGCACCGAGGCCCGGCCGCTGAAGAAGTTGCTGAAGTTGTAGAGGTAGGCGTTGGCGCTGAAGCGCGGATCGTTCAGGTAGGCCAGGCCGCTGATCTCGCCCTGCCACGGCTGCGTGATGGCCGACCAGTTGTAGCCCGGCACCGTGTTGGTGGTGGTGGCGTCGCGCTCGGTGAAGCGCACGCCGAAGCGCAGGTCCTGCAGGAAGCCGTCGTCGAACTTGTAGCGGGCGTCGCCCTTCCAGGCCTTCTCGGTGGCCTTGGAGCGGTCCTGGTGCTCCATCGTGAAGGCCCAGTAGTACTGGGACGGATCGGCCAGCGCCGCGCGCTGCGCGTCGGTGAAGACCAGCTGCGGACGGCCGCTGCGCAGGTCCACCGTCTCCTCGGGCATCTGCACGCCGGTGGCCACGGTGGAGTCGAAGCTGTCGGTCGTGGCGCGGATGTACTGCAGGTCCGACGAGAACGACCAGTGGTCGTTGGCGCGCCAGTTCAGCTTCCAGGCCAGGTCCTGCGTCTGGGAGTTGCGGTAGGCGCTGCGCGTGTCCGCGCCGAAGTTCACCGGCGAGCCGTCGCTGTTGCGCAGCGTGCCGTAGAGGAAGCGGCCGTCGTCGGCGAACACGCCGTCGCTGACCCGCAGCTTGTACGGGTCGGTCTGCGCGAACAGGGCGCGCTCGTCCCATTGCATCCGGTACTTGCTGCGGAAGTAGGTGAGGTTGCTGTCGACGTCGTCCTTCTTCCACTGCAGCGCGCCGTACAGGCCCTCGCGCTTGCGGTCGAACTCCAGCGTGCGCCACTGCGAGCCCTTGGGCACCCACAGCGTGGTGCCGGCCGCCTGGCCGGCCACCGCGTCGGTGCGCGGGTAATAGGGCTCGACCTGGAAGGCGTCGGTGCGGGTGCCGCTGCGCGAGCTGGCGATGTTGAGCAGCGCGCCGAACTCGCCCAGGTCGGTCTTCCAGCGGTCGCTCACCATGCCCGACAGGCTGGGCGAGGACTTCTTCTTCAGGTCCGAGTACGTGGTCTGGGCCGACAACGCTGTCTTCACGCCGGAAAAATCGAACGGCAAGGCCGTGCGCAAGTTCACCAGGCCGCCGATGGCGCCTTCGATCTGCTCGGCCGAGGGGTTCTTGTAGACGTCGACGGCGGCCATCAGCTCGGGCGGCACGTCCTCGAAGTTGAGCGAGCGGCCGCCGTTGGCGGAGAACGAGTCGCGGCCGTTCATCTCGGAGCGCACGTAGGTGAGGCCGCGCACGGAGATGCCGGAGCCCTCGACCGAGAAGTGTTCCGGGTCGTTGCGCGCCATGGTGCGGTCCATGGTGACGCCGACGATGCGCTGCAGCACCTCGGTGACCGAGCGGTCGGGCAGCTTGCCGATGTCGTCGGCGACGATGGAGTCGACGATCTCGTCCGAGTTCTGCTTGATCTTCTGCGCCGAGCTCAGCGCCGCGCGCTTGCCCGAGACGACGACCGTCTCGATCTGCGCATCCGGCTTGGCGTCCGGCTTCGGGGCCGGCGCGGTCTGGGCGAAGGCGATGCCTGCGGCCATGCCGCCCAGGAGGACGGCCGCCTGCGCGGCAGCGACGGACACGGCGGTCCGCTGGCAAGTGCTCATGATGTCTCCAGTCTGTTAGGTGCGGGTCCGCTCTGACGGCGTGACCTCTGGCGGGGAGTCGTACGGCTCGGGACGGTGTTGCGATGCGGTGCGGGGATCGGCGGGCCGCTGGACGACGCGGTCCGCCGGGCTGGGCGCGTCAGGCGGTGAAGCGGTTGACGAGGTTCTCGAGGTATTCCTGCCGGCCGGAGCGCGGCGCGACGTCGGTGTTGCGCGCCAGCACGCGGTCGGCGAGCTGGTCCAGGGCCACGCGGCCCTCCAGGACGTCGCGCGCGGGCGCGGCGTCCCAGCCGGCGTAACGGTCGGCGACGTGGCGCGCCAGGCTGCCGTCGACGATCATCTGCTCGGCCATCAGCAGCGCGCGGGCGCAGGTGTCCATGCCGCCGACGTGGCCGTGGAACAGGTCCTCGGCGTCGATGGACTGGCGGCGCACCTTGGCGTCGAAGTTGAAGCCGCCGCTGCCCAGGCCGCCGGCCTGCAGGATGTGATAGACCGCGACGGCCAGTTCCGGCACGTTGTGCGGGAACTGGTCGGTGTCCCAGCCCAGCTGCGGGTCGCCGCGGTTCATGTCGATGCTGCCCAGGATGCCCAGCGCGGCGGCGGTGGCGATCTCGTGCTCGAAGCTGTGGCCCGACAGCGTCGCGTGGTTGGCCTCGATGTTGACCTTGACTTCCTTCTCCAGGCCGTAGCGGGCCAGGAAGCCGTAGACGGTGGCGGTGTCGAAGTCGTACTGGTGCTTGGACGGCTCGCGGGGCTTGGGCTCGAGCAGGATGGCGCCCTTGAAGCCCTTGCGGTGCTTGTATTCGACGACCATGTCGAGGAAACGGCCCATCTGGTCGAACTCGCGGCCCATGTCGGTGTTGAGCAGGGTCTCGTAGCCCTCGCGGCCGCCCCACAGCACGTAGTTCTCGCCGCCCAGGCGCATGGTGGCGTCCATCGCGTCGCGCACCTGCAGCGCGGCCAGGCCGAAGATCTCCGGATCGGGATTGGTGGCCGCGCCGGACATGAAGCGGCGGTGGCTGAACAGGTTGGCGGTGCCCCACAGCAGCTTCATGCCGGTGCGCTGCTGGTGCTCGCCCAGCACGTCGACCAGGCGCAGCAGGTGCTCGTGGCTTTCCTTGGGCGTGGCGCCCTCGGGGGCGACGTCGCGGTCATGGAAGCAGTAGTAGGGCGCGCCGAGCTTCTCGAAGAACTCGAAGGCGGCATCGGCCTTCTGGCGCGCCAGCTCCAGCGGCGAGCCGCCCTGGAACCAGGGCCGCTCGAAGGTGCCGCCGCCGAACGGATCCAGGCCGGTCCAGCAGAAGCTGTGCCAGTAGCAGACGGCGAAGCGCAGGTGCTCGGCCATGGTCTTGCCCAGGACGATGCGGTCCTTGTCGTAATGGCGGAAGGCGAGCGCCTCGTCGGAGGCCGGGCCCTGGTAGCGGATCGGGGCGATGTGCGAGAAGTAGCTGGTCATGGCGGAACTGCGAAGTCGAGGCGTGGCAGGGGCCGGCGCCAGGCCCTTTTGGGGGCCGGGCGACGCGGGTCGGGCGCTCAGGGCCGGATCGGCGGCAGCGCGCGCAGCGGCGCGTACGAGGCGCGGAAGACGGCGAGCCGTCGGGCGAGCACGGCCTGCCGCGCGGGCGAGGGCGTGTGTCGATCGGTGATCGGTGGGGGCGGGCAGGACTCGTCGATGCCCGCGCCGGCGGCCATGCGGCCCAGCCGCGCGGCGCCCAGCGCGCCGCCCGCGTCGGCATCGGCGTGGCGGAGGATCTCGACGCCGAGCGCGTTCGCCATCAGCTGCGCCCAGAAGCCGCTGCGCGCGCCGCCGCCGACGATCGAGAGGCGGTCCACCGCGGTGCCCGCGGCGCGCAGCGCGGCCAGGCCGTCGGCCATGCCGAAGGCGACGCCCTCCAGCACCGCGTAGCCGGCATGCGCGCGGCGCGTCTCGTGCGTCAGGCCGTGGAAGGCGCCGGTCGCGAACGGGTCGTTGTGGGGCGTGCGCTCGCCGGCGAGGTAGGGCAGGAACAGCGGCGCGGCGGCGAGGTCCTCGGGCGGCAGCGCCTCGATCTCCTCGAGCAGCGCGGCCTCGGTCGTGCCGCCGAGCTGGCAGAACCAGCGCAGCGCGCTGGCCGCGGTGAGCATCACGCTCATCTGGTGCCAGCGCCGGGGCAGCGCGTGGCAGAACGCGTGCACGGCCGACGCGGGGTTCGGGCGGAAGCGGTCGTTGACGACGAACAGCACGCCCGAGGTGCCCATGGACACGAAACCGGCGCCCGGCGCGGTGGCGCCGATGCCGATGGCGCTGGCGGCGTTGTCGCCCGCGCCGCCGGCCACGACGACGTCGTCGGCCACGCCCCAGGCGGCCGCCAGTTCGGCGCGCAGCACGCCGGACGGCGCGTTGCTCTCGACCAGGCGCGGCATGTGGGCGCGCGTCAGGCCGGTGGCGGCGAGCAGCTCGTCGGACCAGTCGCGGCGCGCCACGTCCAGCCACAGCGTGCCGGCGGCGTCGGACGGGTCGCTGACCTTGTCGCCGGTCAGCAGCAGCCGCAGGTGGTCCTTGGGCAGCAGCACGGTGCGGACGCGGTCGAAGAGCTCTGGCTCGTGCGCGCGCACCCACAGCAGCTTCGGCGCGGTGAAACCGGGCATCGCGAGGTTGCCGGCGATCTCGTGCAGGCGCGGCGCGGCGGCGGTGAGCGCCTCGCATTCGGCGTGGCTGCGGCCGTCGTTCCAGAGGATGGCGGGGCGCAGCACGCGGTCCTGCGCGTCCAGCAGCACGGCGCCGTGCATCTGGCCCGACAGGCCGATGCCGCGCAGCCGCGAGAACGCCTGCGGCGCGGCCGCGCGCAGCTGCGCGACGGCGTTCGTCATCGCGGCGGCCCAGTCGGCGGGATCCTGCTCGGACCACAGCGGGCGGGGTCGCGACACCGTCAGCGGCGAGGCGGCGCGGCCCACGACGGCGCCCTCGCCGTCGATCAGCAGCAGCTTGACCTCGGAGGTGCCGAGGTCGATGCCCAGGAAGGTGCCGGCCTGGCTCACAGCGCGGCCTCCTCGTCCTGGCCCTCGTCGGCCGACGCGGCGGTGTTGGCGCGCGCGCCGCCGGCCAGCGGCAGCTGCGGGCGGGTGACGCGGTAGCGCGCCAGCGCCGCGGCGCCGGCGGCGACCGCGTCGGCGCCGAAGCGCGAGGTGCGGATCGGCGTCGGCGCCAGGCCCGCGGCCGAGGCGTAGTCGTTGAGCGTCGTCAGCGCGGGCTCGAGGAAGGCGTCGCCCAGTTCCACCACGCTGCCGCCGAGCACGATGCAGGCGGGGTCGTAGGCGGTCGCCAGGTTCTGCAGCAGCACGCCGAGGTAGCGGCCGGCGGACTCCACCGTCTTGGCGGTCCGGCGGTCGCCGTCGATCAGGCGGCCGCGGATGTCGGGCAGCGAATGCGGGCCGAGCTCGGCGGCCTCGTCCGGGCGCAGCATCGCGCGCATGCCGATCAGCGCCTCGGCGCAGCCGCGGCGGCCGCAGGAGCACAGCGGGCCGTCGATCTGCAGCACCATGTGGCCGACCTCGCCGGCGAAACCGCGCGCGCCGGTCAGCAGCCGGTCGCCGACGATCACGCCCGCGCCCACGCCCTGGTTGATCGAGACGTAGAGCAGCGGGTCGGCGGGCGAGCCGGCGTTGAACTCCATCTCGCCCAGCGCGGCGACGTCGGCTTCGTTCTGGAGGTACAGCGGGATGCCGGAGAGCGGGCCGCCGTCGAGCTTCTCGGTGAGCAGCTGGCCGACGGCCAGGTCGTGCCAGCCGAGGTTGGGCGCGAAGTTCAGCACGCCGCGTTCCTCGTCGACGCCGCCGGGCAGGCCCACGCCGATGCCGATGATCCGTTGCGACGGGTCGAGCTGCGCGCGCACCTTCAGCAGCACGGTGGCGAGCACGCCCATGCAGGCCTTGGCGCTGCGGCTCGCGCCGTAGGCGGAGACGGCGCGGGCGCGCACCTCGCCGGTCAGCGAGGTCGCGACCACGCGCACGCCGTCGATGCCGACCTCGGCGCCCAGCAACAGCAGCCGGTCCGGGCTGATGAACAGCGGGGTGGGGCGGCGGCCCAGGTCGCCTGTGGCGACGACGCTGCTCTCCATCAGCCAGCCTTCGGCGATGAGCTCGCGCACGAGGCTGGTGATCGTGGATTTCGTCAGGCCGACATCGTTGGCGAGGTCGGCGCGCGACAGGCCGGGATGCGCGCACAGGTGACGGACCAGGGCCATTCGGTTGATGGACTTCAACAGCTGTTGGCCACCGCTGGCGTCGGGTTGCATGCGCGTCGTCTCCTGTTTGTCTTGTCGTGAACGGTGTGCGCGGCATCGCGCATCCGTGACAGTGATATTAGTTGGGGCGCTGAACTAATAAATAGGAGGAAAACACCTAGAGCCCGAATGCCTTCTCACGCTCCGCCGTCTTCCGGCATTGCTCCCTCTCCCGCACTGCGGGAGAGGGCGGGGGTGAGGGGGGTGGAGCGGGCAGGGCCCGCGCCCGCCGTCGACTACTTGCGCTTGTTGTAGACGTCGATGAACACGGCCGCGAGCAGCACCAATCCCTTGATGACCTGCTGGTAGTCGATGCCCACGCCGAGGATGGACATGCCGTTGTTCATCACGCCCATCACGAACGCGCCGATGACCGCGCCCATGATCTTGCCGACGCCGCCCGAGGCCGACGCGCCGCCGACGAAGCACGCGGCGATCACGTCGAGCTCGAAGCCCAGTCCCGCCTTGGGCGTCGCCGTGTTGAGCCGCGCCGCGAAGACCAGCCCGGCCAGCGCCGCCAGCGCGCCCATGTTGACGAAGGTGAGGAAGGCAATGCGCTGCGTGCGCACGCCCGACAGGCGCGCCGCCTTCTCGTTGCCGCCGACCGCGTAGACGCGCCGTCCCAGCGTCGTCCGCCCGGCGACGAAGTCGTAGAGCAGCGTCAGCGCCACCATCACCACCATCACCGTCGGCAGGCCCTTGTACGAGGCCATCAGCCAGCTCATCGCCAGCACCGCGCCGACCAGCAGCGCCTGGCGCAGCCAGAACACCGGACCGGGTTCGGTCTCCATGCCGTGCCGCAGCGCCGCGGCGCGATGCCGCCAGGCCACGGCCACCGCCGCCGTGCTCAGCAGCAGGCCCAGGCCCAGCGTCGTTGGGCGCGGATCCTCCTGGCCGAAGAGCTCGGGCAGGAAACCGGCGCTCAGCGCCTGGAAGGCGTCGGGGAAGGGCCCGAGCGACTGCCCCTGCAGCAGCGCCAGCGCCAGCCCCTTGAACACCAGCATGCCGGCCAGCGTGACGATGAAGGACGGGATGCCGAGGTAGGCGACGAACCAGCCCTGCGCCGCGCCGATCGCGGCGCCGGCCAGCAGGCACACCAGCCCGGCCGGCAGCGCGCCCCAGTCGTGCTGGACCATCAGCACCGCCGCCAGCGCGCCGATGAAGCCGCACACCGAGCCCACCGACAGGTCGATGTGCCCGGCCACGATCACCAGCAGCATGCCCAGCGCCATGATGACGATGTAGCTGTTCTGCAGGACCAGGTTGGTGAGGTTCAGCGGCTCGAGCAGCGTGCCGTCGGTCAGGTACTGGAACAGTCCCATGATGGCCACCAGCGACAGCAACATGCCGTAGTCGCGCAGGTGGCGCTTGAGGAAGTGGCCGATGCCGGCGGGCGTCGCGGCCGGGGACGAGGAAGGGCGGGCGGATGGCGTGCCGCCCGCCGCGATCGGTTCAGACATGCGCGGTCTCTCCGGCGCCGACGATGGCGCCCATGATCATTTCCTGGGTGGTGCCGGCGGCGGGGAACTCCGCCACCAGCCGGCCTTCATTCATGACGTACAGCCGGTCGCACAGGCCCAGCAACTCGGGCATCTCCGACGAGATCAGCAGGATCCCGCGGCCCTGCTCGGCCAGCCCGGCGATCAGGCTGTAGATCTCGAACTTGGCGCCGACGTCGATGCCGCGGGTCGGCTCGTCGAGGATCAGCAACCGCGGCTCCGAGAACAGCCACTTGGCCAGCACCACCTTCTGCTGGTTGCCGCCGGACAGGTGCATCGCGCGCTGGTCGACGCCCGCGCAGCGGGTGGCCAGCCGCCGGCGGTAGTCCTGCGCGACCTGGTGCTCGCGCGCGTCGTCCAGCACGCCGGCGCGCGAGACCCCGCGCAGGTTCGCCAGCGAGGTGTTGACCGCGATCGACTCGTCCAGCAGCAGGCCCAGCGACTTGCGGTCCTCCGTCACGTAGGCCAGGCCCGCGGCGATCGCCTTGGGCACGGTGGACACGTCGACCTCCCGGCCGTCCATCCAGGCGCTGCCGCTGATGCGCCGGCCGTAGCTGCGGCCGAAGACGCTCATCGCGAGCTCGGTCCGGCCCGCGCCCATCAGTCCGGCGATGCCGACGATCTCGCCGCGGCGCACCGACAGGTCCACGCCCTTGACGACCTCGCGGCCCGCCTGCGCCGGATGCTGGGCGCGCCAGTCGCGGAGCTCGAACAGCACGTCGCCGATCCGCGGCGTGCGCCGCGGGTAGCGGTCCGCCAGGTCGCGGCCCACCATCGCCTGGATGATGCGCGACTCGCTGATCGGCTCGTCCGCGCAGTCCAGGCTCAGGATCGAGCGGCCGTCGCGCAGCACCGTCAGCCCGTCGGCCACGCGCGTGACCTCCTTGAGCTTGTGCGAGATCAGGATGCAGGCGATGCCCTGCGCGCGCAGCTCCATCAGCAGCGCGAGCAGCGCGTCGCTGTCGGACTCGTTGAGGCTGGCGGTGGGCTCGTCCAGGATCAGCAGCTGGACCCGCTTGGCCAGCGCCTTGGCGATCTCCACCAGCTGCTGCTGGCCGACGCCGAGCTCGCCGACCGGCGTCTGCGGCGAGGCGCGCAGGCCGACCCGCGCCAGCAGCTCGACCGCGCGGCGATGCATCTCCACGCGGTCGATGACGCCCAGGCGCGACGGCTCGTGGCACAGGAACAGGTTCTCCGCGATGGAGAGCTGCGGCACCAGCGCCAGCTCCTGGTGAATGATGATGATGCCCAGCCGCTCGCTGTCGGCGATGCCGGCGAAGCGCCGTTCCTCGCCGTCGAAGCGCAGCTCGCCGCCGTAGTCGCCGCCGTGGCCGGGGTGCGGGTAGACGCCCGACACCACCTTCATCAGCGTCGACTTGCCGGCGCCGTTCTCGCCGCACAGCGCGTGGATCTCGCCGGCGCGCACGCTCAGCCGCACGTCCTCCAGGGCGGCGACGCCGTGGAAGCGCTTGGTGATGCCGCGCAGTTCCAGCAGCGGGCCGGCGCCCGCGCCGTGTTCGGGAATCGCGTTCATGGCTGCGGTCCCTCGCGGCTCAGCGCAGCTGCGTGTCCTTGTAGTAGCCGCTGTCCACCAGCACCGGCCTGGCGTTGGCGGCGTCGACCGAGACCGGCTTGAGCAGCACGCTGGGCACCACCTTCACGCCGTTGTTGTAGGTCTTGGTGTCGTTGATCGCCGCGGGCGTCTTGCCGGCCAGCATCTCGTCGGTGACCGCGGCGGCGGCCTGCGCGAGCTGGCGCGTGTCCTTGAACACGGTGCTGGCCTGCTCGTGCTTGAGGATGGACTTGACCGACGGCAGCTCCGCGTCCTGGCCGGACACGACCGGGCAGGGCAGCTTGGCGGTGCAGTAGCCCGCGCCCTTGAGCGAGGACAGGATGCCGATGCTGATGCCGTCATACGGCGACAGCACCGCGTGCAGCCGCTCCTTGCCGTAGAAGGCCGACAGCAGGTTGTCCATGCGGGCCTGCGCCGTGGCCGCGTCCCAGCGCAGCGTGCCGACCTTGGCCATGCCGAACTGCTTGCTGCGCACCACCAGCTTGCCGCTGTCGATGTAGGGCTTGAGCACCGACATCGCGCCGTCGTAGAAGAAGGTGGCGTTGTTGTCGTCCGGCGAGCCGCCGAACAGCTCCAGGTTGAACGGTCCCTTGCCCTGCGCCAGGCCCAGCTTGTCCACCAGGCTCTGCGCCTGCATCACGCCGACCTGGAAGTTGTCGAAGGTGACGTAGTAGTCGACGTTCTTCGTGCCCTTGATGAGCCGGTCGTAGGCGACGACCTTGATGCCGCGGTCCGCCGCCTTCTGCAGCACCGGCGACAGCGTCGAGCCGTCGATCGACGCGATCACCAGCACCTTGACCTTGCGGGTGATCAGGTTCTCGATCTGCGCGAGCTGGTTGGGGATGTCGTCCTCGGCGTACTGCAGGTCGGTCTTGTAGCCCTTGGCCTGGAAGGCCTTGACCATGTTGTCGCCGTCGGCGATCCAGCGCGCCGAGCTCTTGGTCGGCATCGCGATGCCGACCAGGCCCTTGTCCTCGGCGCGCGCGGCCCCGCACAGCAGGCCCAGCGTGGCGCCGCCGGCGATCAGCAGCGTCTTGACGATCGATGCGCGGCGCTTCAAACCTGTATGAAACATTTTTGTCTCCTGAATGATTTATGAACGCGGGGCGTTTTTACTGCGGGGCGGCGCGCTTGTCGATCTCAGTTTGGGTATCGGTCGAAGGCCGGCGGTTATCGGCCCAGCGCCACCGATACATAGACCAGCGGCGCGTTCCAGTTGATCGCGACCTCGTTGCTGGCGTAGCTGCAGAAGTGGTCGAGGTAGGACAGCGCCGGGACCCCGGACGGGTAGGGCACCGGGCAGCCCTTGAGGTCCTGCTGGCCCGCGTTGGCGCCGCCGACGAGGAAACCCGGCACCGGCGCGTCCACGCCGTCGGCCTCGGACGGGCGGTGATGCGGATGCATCGGCGAGCGCGCGCCGAAGCCCGTCACCATCGACATCCCCAGCGGGTTGCGGCCCAGCACGTAGTCGAACAGCGCCTGCGCGGCCTGGCGGTAGGGCCGCGGCGCGGACGGCCTGGCGCCCGGACGCGCGGTGTCGAGCCGGTCGGCCTGCAGCAGCACCATGGCCTCGTTGAGCGCGGTCGAGTTGCTGCCCCAGCCGAAGTCCTTCGCGTCGAGCGCGACGCCCCAGGCCGAGGCCTTGCCCTTGGCCACCAGCGCGTCGGCCAGGCCGCGGAGGCGGCGCTCGATCAGCGCGCGGTCGGCGGCCGGGGTCAGGCGCTCGCGGTGCGTGGCCAGCGACATCCAGGCCAGGCCGCGCACGTCGCCCCAGGACGGCACCGTCATCGCGGTGCGGGCCGGTTGCATCGCGGCGTGGAAGGCGTCGTCGCCGGTGGCGATGTAGAGCTCGGCGGCGGCCCAGGCGAACTCGTCGTCCAGCGTCGCGTCGCCGTAGTCGCCGGTATGGATGTCCGGCGGCTGGCGGTAGATCGCGTCGGGATGCGCCTGCGCCCAGGTCCAGGCCGAGCGCGCGGCGGCCAGCATGCGCGCGGACAGTCCCGGGCGCTGCTGCTCGAAGTCCTTGAACACCCGGCTGCCGACGGCCATCACCGCGGCGAAGTCCAGCGTCGCGGCGGTGCTCTTCTGCACGACGACGCGGTCGCCGGAGGCCGTCGCCGCGTCCGGCATCACGACGCCGTCGAAGCTCGGGTTGGTGAGCTTGTGATAGACGCCGCCATCGTCCGGATCCTGCATGGTCAGCATCCAGTCGAGGTTCCACAGCGCCTCGTTGAGCACGTCGGGCAGGCCGTCGCCGCTCTCGGGCAGGCCGACCTTGAGCGCGCGCAGGCGCTCGGGCATCTGCTCGTAGGCGGCCAGCAGCGTGTAGACCGAGATGCCGGAGTTGACGACGTACTTGTTGTAGTCGCCGGCGTCATACCAGCCCTTGGGGCTGCCGATGACGTCGCCGGCCTGGCGCTTCGGGCCGGCGGCCGAGGCGTGGATCAGCACCCGCGTGTCGGGATGCCCGGCTGGCCGCGCGTAGGGGCCGGCCAGCTCCGGCGTCAGGGCGATGCCGGCGCGATTGAAGTAGAAGGCGCGGATCGCGCCGGCGGCCAGCGCGTCGTAGCGGCTGGCGCCGATCGTGAACGGATCGGAATCGGGCAGGCCGGCGACCCGCAGCCGGTAGGTGCCGGGCCGTGTCAGCGCGCTGAAGTCGGCGATGCGGACCCGGCGCTTCGCCGGCGCCCAGGACGCGGCGGGCCCGAGCGCGCCGGTCCAGGCCGCTCGTCCGGTCTCGGCGTCGACGAGCTGGAAGCGCGGGGCCGCGACCGCGGGCACCGTGGCCCGCTTGGCCGATGCCGGCAGGTAGCCGAGCTGGTTCAACTCGATGCGGGCCTCGCGCGGCGCCTGCTGCGCATAGGCGGCGGTCGCGCCGACGGCGACGATCGCGAGGCTGGCCAGCATGGCCACGGTCCGGGTGCGCATCAGCGGCCCTTCCAGCTCAGCGTCTTGCCGGCCTGCGCGGGGCTGCGCTCGCCGTCGACCTCGAGCATCCAGTCGAGCAGCGCGCCCTCGGCGATCTCGACGCGGTACTCGGCGCCCGAGCGGCTCACCGTGCCGCGCGCCGCGATCGTGCCGTCGGGCGACGCGACGGCGAAGGCCGCGCTCGCGCCGTCGTCCAGCGCGAACACGCGCAGCACCACGCCGCGCGCGTAGTCGTAGTCGGGGCGTTCGGTCTCCAGGCCCCAGGGCAGCACGGTGTTGGGCGCGACATAGAGCGGCAGGCTCATGAAGTCGTGCGTCTCGCGTCGCCAGCGGCCGCCCTCGACGACCTCGCCGCTGAGCAACTGGGTCCAGCGGCCGGCCGGCAGGTAGACGTCGACCTCGCCGCCGTCGCTGAACACCGGCGCCACCAGCAGCGCGTCGCCGAGGTGGTACTGGCGGTCCAGCGTCGCGCAGGCCGGGTCGTCCGGGAACTCCAGGACCGGCGCGCGCATCATCGGCACGCCGGTCTCGGTCGCCGCGATCGCGGTCGCGTAGAGGTAGGGCATCAGCTGGTGCTTCAACCGCGTGAAGCGTTGCAGCACCACGCAGCTCTCCTCGTCGACCAGCCAGGGCACGCGGTAGAAGCTGCTGCCGTGCAGCCGGCTGTGCGAGGACAGCAGCCCGAACTGGATCCAGCGCTTGTAGACGGCCGGCGGCGGGTTGCCCTCGAAGCCGCCGATGTCGTGGCTCCAGAACGCGAAGCCGCAGGCGGTCAGCGACAGGCCGCCGCGCAGGCTCTCGGCCATCGACTCGAAGTTGGACCAGCAGTCGCCGCCCCAGTGCACCGGGAAGCGCTGGCCCGACGCGTAGGTCGAGCGCGCGAAGACCACGGCCTCGTCGCCCTGGACCTCTTGCAGCAGCTCGAAGACCGCCTCGTTGTACTGCAGCGCGTAGAGGTTGTGCATCTCCACCGGATCGGCGCCGTCGAAGTAGACGACGCCCTGGTCGGGGATGCGCTCGCCGAAGTCGGTCTTGAAGCAGTCCACGCCCATCGCCAGCAGCCGGCGCAGGTGGCCCTGGTACCAGGCCTTGGCGGCCGGGTTGGTGAAGTCCACGATCGCCATGCCGGGCTGCCAGAGGTCGGTCTGCCAGGTCAGGCCGTTGGCGCGCTTGATGAAGTAGCCCTCGCGCACGCCCTCGGCGAACAGCGGCGAGCGCTGCGCGACGTAGGGGTTGATCCACAGGCTGATCTTCAGGCCCTTGGCGCGCAGCCGCGCGAGCATGCCCTCGGGGTCGGGGAAGCCGCGGCGGTCCCATTCGAAGTCGCACCACTGGAACTCGCGCATCCAGAAGCAGTCGAAGTGGAAGACGCTGAGCGGCAGCTCGCGGCGCGCCATCTCGTCGATGAAGTGGGTGGCGGTGGCCTCGTCGTACTGCGTCGTGAACGAGGTCGTCATCCACAGGCCGAAGGTCCAGGCCGGCGGCAGCGGCGCGCGGCCGGTCAGCTCGGTCAGGCGCGCGACGGCGGCCTTGGGCGTCGGGCCGGCGACGACGCAGTAGTCCAGCGTCTCGCCCTCGCGGCTGAACTGCACGCGCGAGGTCTTCTCCGACGCGACCTCGAAGGAGACCGGGCCCGCCTCGTTGACCAGCACGCCGTAGCCGCGGCTGCTCAGGTAGAAGGGCACGCTCTTGTAGGCCTGCTCGCAGGCGGTGCCGCCGTCCTTGTTGGTGTTCTCCACGGCCTGGCCGTTCTTGACCCAGGGCGTGAAGCGCTCGCCCAGGCCGTAGACGTACTCGCCCACCGCCAGCGTCAGCTGCTCATGGACGTAGTTGGCCTTGCCGGCGGCCTGCAGGTAGCCGAGCGAGCGCCAGTCGCTGCGGGTGAGCACCTTGTCGCCCTCGCGGAAGATCAGGCCGTAGCCTTCGCCCTTCTTCACGTCGACCGACAGCGGGCCGGAGGTGATCGTCACGAGCTGGTCGGTCTCGACGACCTGGAGCGCGGGCGAGGTCGCGCCGACCATCGGCACGTGCAGCCGCGGCGGCTGCGAGGCGCTGAAGTGCTCGACGCTGACGCGGATCACGCCGGGCAGCGGCGAACGCAGCGTCACCGTCAGCGTCGGGCCCTGCAGCGTGTCGCCGCGGTGCTTGATGGGGCGGGTGGTGACCAGCAGCACGACGCGGTCGTCGTGCACGTCCACGGCATAGGTCTCGGTCGCGTAATGCGCCGTGACGCCCGGCTGCAGCAGCCATTGCCCGTCGGTGAACTTCATTGGGGGTCCTTCTCGTTGTCTTGTCGAATCCAGGTCGGCGCTTCGGCCGGTCGCGGCCGGTCAGCGCGCGGCCGGCTCGAGCGTGACCAGCACCACGTCGTGCGAGCGCATCGGCACCGTCTCGCGGTGCCGCCCGTCGCGGCCGATGCGCACGCTGCGCTCGCGCTGCGGCTTGTCGGCGGTCAGCGTCTGCAGCGATGCGAGCTGGTCGGCGGTCAGCGTGCCGGGCTTGCCCAGCTTCAGCCAGGCCGTGTAGGCGTCGTTGGCCTCGAAGCCGACGCGGTACTGGCGCAGCGTGTAGACGCCGGGGGCCAGGCCCTGCCAGCGCAGCGTCGCCGGCGCGAGCTTCGCGGCCGGGCGCACCTCGCCGAAGTAGGGGCGGTTGCTGGTCGCCTGGTCCGGCAGCCGCCAGTCCCAGACCAACGCGGCGACCTGGCCGCCGTCGACCGCGGCGAGCGCACCGTCGTCGGTCAGCGGGATCCCGCGGCCGCGCAGCTGCTTCAGGTACTTGTAGGCGAAGAAGGCGGGCTTGCGCACGCCCTCGCGCGTCAGCAGGCCGAAGCCGCCATGGAAGGGCGCGGGCGGCGGACCGGCCTCCTCGAACAGGTCGCTGTAGGTCCAGTAGCTCATCGCCTGCGCGAGGCCGCGCGTGCGGCGCAGCTTCTCCAGGATGTAGGGCGCGCTGAGGTAGGCGTCGTGGACCGGGTCGCGCGGGTTGTAGCTGGTGCTCCACTCGGTGATGTAGAGCGGCAGGCCGGGGAAGGGCGAGGCCTGGATCTCGGCGCGCACGCGCGTCACGTCGCCGACGATCGCGTCCGGCGAGCGCGACAGCTTGTTGTCGTCCTGGCCGAACTCGTCGAGGAAACCGCCCTCGACGCCGTAGGTGTGCGTGGTGACGAAGTCGACCGGCACGCCCTGGTCCTTGCAATAGGCCAGGAAGGGCACGACCCAGGCCGCGCCGGCCGTCGACGGACCGCCGACCTGGAGCCGCGGGTCGACCGCCTTGAGCGCGCGGGCGCTGCGGGCGTAGAGCGCGAAGTAGGCGGCCTGGTCGGCGCGTTCCCAGAAGCCGTCGAGGTTGGGCTCGTTCCAGACCTCGAAGGGCCAGCGTCGCACCTCCTCGGCGCCGTAGCGCGCGATCAGGTGGCGGGCGAAGGCGTCGACCAGCGCGACCCAGGGCTCCGCCTGCGGGTGCGAGGTGTTGCCCTTCCAGTAGAAGATGGTCTGCGGCGAGCTGGCCATCGCCTCCGGCGTGAAGCCGAGCTCCACGAAGGGCTTGATGCCCTTGGCCAGCAGCGCGTCGTAGAGCGTGTCGATGCGGCTGAAGTCGAACTTCAGGCGGCCGTCGGCGTCCTTGGTCACCGTCTTCAGCGCGTCGTGGAAGATCGCGTGGAAGCGGATCGTGCGGAAGCCCAGCTCGTCGACGGCGGTCTTGAGCTGCGCCTGGCTGTCGTCGCGGATCAGCGTGCCGGGGAAGTCGGCGCCGACGGCGTAGTCGAAGCCGCGGTCCACCGGGCCGGCGGCCTGGCGCAGGTCGATGTCGATGGCGCGGGGCGCCGGCGCGGCCGGTCCGGCGGACCAGGACGCGACGGGCGCCAGCAGCAGCGCGGTCGCGAGCGCCGTCAACGCTGTCAACGCGGCGGGACGGAAGGTCGGAAGGGAAGTCGGCATGAGGGGTTCCAGGGGGGGCCGGCGTTCAGGCCGGCAGGCCGCGATAGCGGAAGCGGCGGAAGCGCACCTCGCCCCGGCCCGCGCTGAACAGCGCGAGCTTCAGGCTCAGGAAGCCGCCGAAGACGTTGTGATGGAAGCCCGAGACCTCCATCTGCCAGGGATGCTGCGTCCAGGCCTGGCCGTCGGGCGAGGTGTGGAAGGTGACGACGTTCTCGCGGTTCACCAGCCGCAGGTGCAACACGCGCGGACCGGCCTGGGCGGGCAGCGGCTGCCGCATCCAGGCGATCTCCTGGCCGTAGTTGTAGGTGAGCATCTCGCGCGCGCTGGCGCCGATGCCGGCGAAGCCGCGGCCGTCGTAGAACAGCGCCAGGCCGCCGTGGGCGTCGCCGCCGATCTCGAGTTCGACGCTCGCTTCATAGCTGCGGTCGCCGACCAGGCAGGTCAGCGGCGAGCAGTCCGCCAGCGTCGTGCCCTTGGCCTGGAGCACCAGGCTGCGTCCCTGCAGCGCGACGCGCGGCGGGTCCTTCGCGTCGGGCGCGAACAGCGACCACTGGAGGCCCATGCGGTCGCGGCTGAAGTCGTCGGACAGGTCGGCGCCGGCCGGGGAGGGCGTGCCGCCCCGGGGCTTTGGCAAGGCGCGGGCGAGCGTGCCGCCGCGGGCCTTCAGCCAGCCGTCGCGGGTCCACTCGACCGGCTCCAGCAAGGTCTGCCGGCCCAGCGTGCGCATGCCGTTCTCGTAGCCGTGATAGACCATCCACCAGTCGCCGGCCGGGCCCTCGACGACGCTGGCATGGCCGCGGGACCACCAGGGTTCGTCGGCGCTTTGCGTGCGCACGATCGGGTTGTGGGGGCAGTCCTCCCAGGGACCGTGGATGGAGCGCGAGCGCGCCAGCGTGACCATGTGGCTGGTCGGCGGGCCCGAGGTGCCGCCGACGGCGGCGATCAGGTAGAACCACTCGCCGCGGCGGAACACCTTCGGCCCCTCCGGCGCGAACATCTCGACGACCCAGTCCTTGGGGTATTGCCACGGCGTGTAGGCGGGCTCGAGCTGGCCGACGGTGGACAGGCCGTCGTCGCTGAGGCGGATGCGCCGCACGCCGTTGACGAACAGGTAGCGGTGGCCGTCCTCGCCGACCGCGTGGCCCGGATCGATGCAGCCGGTCAGGCCCAGGTCGACGGGGTCGCTCCAGGGGCCGCGGATGTGGTCGGCGTGGATGACGTAGATCCGGGAGCCGTCGTCCCGCATCGCCGGGATGTAGAGGAAGTAACGGCCCGCGTGCTTGACGAGGTCCATCGCCCAGACCGCGCCGATCGGCTGGCGCAGCGCGGCGGTGATCGGGGCCCAGTTCACCAGGTCCGTCGAGTGCCAGATCACCGCGCCCGGGTAGGAGGTGAACGAGGAAAAGGTCAGGTAGTAGTCGCTGCCGTCCTTGAGCAGTGTCGGGTCGGGGCGGTCCCCGGGCACGATCGGGTTGCGGTAGGTGCCGTCGCCGAGGTCGGCCTTGCGCTGGCCCTCGCGGCCCCGGCCGAACGCGGGCGCTGCTGCCGGCGCGCGGGCCGGCGAGGCGGCGGGCGCGGCGACGGCCAATCCGGCGCCGGCGCCCGCGACCGACGCGAGCGCCGCGCGGACCGCGCCGCGCCTGGTGAGAGTCGACATTCCTTTTGTCTCCTTGCCGCGGTCGTCTCGCAGGGGACGATCTGTCCAAGGGGGCGGCTTGGGAAGGGATGTTAGTTCGCGCGCTGCACTAATTAATCAGAACTAACCCTTGCCGCCCCCTTGGCGCATGGGCGGACGAGGCTGCCGGCGCTGGTGGTGATATGGTGCCGTTCGCGGCGCGCTGCGCCCTTCGAGGCCCCCGCCTGGCCCGTTCGATGAACGAAACAAGGCGTCCAGGTTCTTATCCGTGCAATGAAAGTCGATACCAAAAGCAAGAAGGTCAACAAGGCGTGGCTCAACAACCACGTCAACGATCCCTACGTGAAATTGGCCCAGAAAGAGGGCTATCGCTCCCGCGCCGCCTACAAGCTCAAGGAAATCGACGAGGAATTCCAGTTGATCCGCCCCGGCCAGGTCGTGGTGGACCTCGGCGCCTCGCCCGGCGCCTGGAGCCAGTACCTGCGCCGGCGCTTCGCGCCCAAGGAGGCGGGCGCCGGCGGCGCCGCGGTCGGGCAGCTGAACGGCCGGATCATCGCGCTGGACCTGCTCGACTTCGAGGCGATCGAGGGCGTCGAGTTCATCCAGGGCGATTTCCGCGAGGACGCGGTGCTGGCCCAGCTCGAGGCCACGCTGGGCGGCGCCAAGGTCGACCTGGTGGTCTCGGACATGGCGCCGAACCTGTCCGGCATCGAGAGCACGGACGCGGCCCGCATGGAGCACCTGATCGAACTGGCGCTCGATTTCTCCCAACAACACCTGAAGCCCGAAGGCGCGCTGGTTGCCAAGGTCTTCCACGGCAGCGGCTACGACCAGCTGGTGCACGCGTTCCGGGACAAGTTCAGGAAGGTCAAGACCAGCAAGCCGAAGGCGTCGCGGGAACGGTCGTCGGAAAACTTCCTCGTCGGCATCGGCTTGAAGAAGGCCTGACGGCGTTCCATATCGACTGAACGGGCGATCAGGCGTCGAGTTCAGGTCCGCTTCCGCCGGTCTCGATGGGGCGGAGATGGCAATATCTATCGTCGCGTATGGGAATGCCAATCAAGTCTGGGGACTTGACTGGCCTAGAATCCGCCCCATATGCCGTGAAAGTCCGCTGCCCAAGGCTGTATAGGGCGCGCGGTGATGGAATGACAAAGGAGTCGCGGTGAACAATCAGTGGTTCTCGAAAGTGGCTGTGTGGATGGTGATCGCCTTGGTGCTGTTCACCGTCTTCAAGCAGTTCGATCGCAGCGCAACCCAGGGGAATCCGATCGTCTACTCTGACTTCCTCGAGGAAGTCCGTGCCAAGCGCATCAAGCAGGTCACCCTGCAGGAAACCCCGGCGGGCACCGAGATCGTGGCCCAGACCAGCGATGGCAACAAGCTGCGCACGACCGCGCCGTACATGGATCGCGGCCTGATCGGTGACCTGATCAACAACAACGTCAAGTTCGACGCCAAGCCCCGCGAGGAGCCGTCGGTCCTGATGAGCATCCTGCTCAGCTGGGGCCCGATGCTGCTGCTGATCGCCGTCTGGGTGTACTTCATGCGCCAGATGCAGGGCGGCGGCAAGGGCGGCGCGTTCAGCTTCGGCAAGTCCAAGGCGCGCATGCTCGACGAGGCCAACAACACCACGACCTTCGCCGACGTCGCCGGATGCGACGAGGCCAAGGAAGAGGTCAAGGAACTCGTCGACTTCCTGAAGGACCCGCAGAAGTTCCAGAAGCTCGGCGGCCGGATCCCGCGCGGCGTGCTGCTGGTCGGCCCTCCGGGCACCGGCAAGACGCTGCTGGCCAAGGCCATCGCCGGCGAGGCGAAGGTGCCGTTCTTCACGATCTCCGGTTCGGACTTCGTCGAGATGTTCGTCGGCGTCGGCGCGGCGCGCGTCCGTGACATGTTCGAGCAGGCCAAGAAGAGCGCGCCCTGCATCATCTTCGTCGACGAAATCGACGCGGTCGGCCGCCATCGCGGCGCCGGCCTCGGCGGCGGCAACGACGAGCGCGAGCAGACCCTCAACCAGATGCTGGTCGAGATGGACGGCTTCGACACCAACCTGGGCGTCATCGTGATGGCCGCGACCAACCGTCCGGACATCCTGGATCCGGCGCTGCTGCGTCCGGGCCGCTTCGACCGTCAGGTGTACGTGACGCTGCCCGACGTGCGTGGCCGCGAGCAGATCCTGAACGTCCACATGCGCAAGGTCCCGGTCGGCCAGGACGTCCGCGCCGACATCCTGGCGCGCGGCACCCCCGGCTTCTCGGGCGCCGACCTGGCCAACCTGGTCAACGAGGCCGCCCTGTTCGCCGCCCGCCGCAACGGCCGCGTGGTCGACATGCAGGACTTCGAGAAGGCCAAGGACAAGATCATGATGGGCCCCGAGCGGAAGTCCATGGTCATGCCCGAGGAAGAGCGCAAGAACACCGCGTACCACGAGGCCGGCCACGCGCTGGTGGCCCGCCTGCTGCCCAAGACCGATCCGGTCCACAAGGTGACGGTGATCCCGCGCGGCCGCGCGCTGGGCGTGACGATGCAGTTGCCCGAAGGCGACCGCTACAGCATGGACAAGGAACGCATGCTGTCGACGATCTCGGTGTTGTTCGGCGGTCGGATTGCTGAAGAAGTCTTCATGAACCAGATGACGACCGGCGCCAGCAACGACTTCGAGCGCGCCACGGCGATCGCCCGCGACATGGTCACGCGCTATGGCATGACCGACGAGCTGGGCCCGATGGTCTACGCCGACAACGAGGGTGAAGTCTTCCTGGGCCGCTCGGTCACGAAGACGACCAACATGTCGGAAGAGACGATGCGCAAGGTCGACCAGGAGATCCGCAAGATCATCGACGAGCAGTACACGACCGCGCGCGACCTGATCGAAGGCAACAAGGACAAGATGCACGCGATGGCGACGGCGCTGCTCGAGTGGGAAACCATCGACGCCGACCAGATCGACGACATCATGGACGGCCGCCCCCCGCGTCCCCCGAAGGACTGGGCGCCGCCGACCAACAAGTCGGACAGCGGCGGCACGCCGGCGGTCAACACCGGCAGCGCGCCGGCGGCGGCCTGACAGGCTGGCGCGCCAGGCGTCCGAAGGCCGCCTGAACGCTGACCCTCAGAAGGGCTGATCGAGAGATCAGCCCTTCTTTCGCATTCGAGCGCAACGCCGCGCGCCCGACACTCACCCGCCCATGACTGCTGCTTCGATCTGGAAAACCACCCGCTTCGACCTCGATCTGGCGGAGCGGCCGCTGGTCATGGGCATCGTCAACGTGACGCCCGATTCGTTCTCCGACGGCGGCCTGCATGACGACGCGCCCCGCGCCATCGATTACTGCGCGCGCCTGCTCGGCGAAGGCGTCGACATCCTGGACCTGGGCGGCGAATCGACACGCCCCGGCGCTCCGCGGCTCGATGCCGACGAGGAATGGCGCCGGCTGGAGCCGGTGCTGCGGGCAGCGTTGAACTTCGGCATCCCGGTCTCCGTCGACACCTGCAAGACCGAGGTGATGCGGCGGGCGCTGGACCTGGGCGTCGACATCATCAACGACGTGCAGGCCCTGCGCGACGCCGGCGCGGACACGCTGTTGGCCGAGCACGGCAGTGCCGGCGTCTGTCTGATGCACATGCGGGGGCAACCCGCCGGCATGCAGCAGCTGACCGACTACGACGATGTCGTGACCGAGGTCGCCGACTTCCTGGGCGAGCGGATGCGGCACCTGGTCCAGGCCGGCGTGGCGGCCGAGCGGATCACGCTGGACCCCGGTTACGGCTTCGCCAAGACGGTCGAGCAGAACGTGGAACTGCAGCGGCGCCAGCGCGAGCTGCTGGCCCTGGGACGTCCGCTGCTGATCGGCTGGTCGCGCAAGTCGACGCTGGGCGCGCTCACTGGCAAGGCCGTCGACGAGCGCATGCCGGCCAGCGTCGGCGCGGCCCTGGCCTCGGTGGCGCTCGGCGCGCGCGTGGTGCGCGTGCACGATGTCGCCGCCACCGTCGACGCGCTCAAGGTCTGGCAGGCGTTCTGCGCGCCTCGCGCCTGAGGCCCGCCCGCCCCGGCGGCGTCCGGTCCGACCCCTCCGTTCGCGGGCCCCGCGGCGCGCACCGGCCGCCGGCGGGAAGAGCGGGCATCGGCATCGGCGACAATCCGCGGATTGAAGATTGAGAAGTCGCAGGAGGTCGCCTCAATGAGCCGGAAGTATTTCGGGACCGACGGAATCCGCGGGACCGTGGGCCGCACGCCCATCACGCCCGATTTCATGTTGCGCCTCGGGCACGCCGTCGGGCGCGTGCTCAAGCGCAGCTACGCCAAGCCCAGCGTCCTCATCGGCAAGGACACCCGCATCTCCGGCTACATGCTCGAATCGGCGCTCGAGGCCGGTTTCGCCTCGGCCGGCGTCAACGTGCTGCTGACCGGTCCGCTGCCGACGCCGGGCGTCGCCTACCTGACCCGCGCGCTGCGCCAGCATCTGGGCGTGGTGATCTCGGCGTCGCACAACCCGTTCGCCGACAACGGCATCAAGTTCTTCTCGTCCAAGGGCGAGAAGCTGCCGGACGCCTGGGAACTGGACGTCGAGGCCGTCCTGGAAGAGCCGCCCGTGTGGGTGGACTCGGCGAGCCTGGGCCGCGCGCGCCGCCTGGACGACGCCCAGGGGCGCTACATCGAGTTCTGCAAGGCCAGCTTCAGCGGGGACCTGAGCCTGCGCGGCATGAAGCTCGTGGTGGACGCCGCCAACGGCGCGGCCTACCAGGTGGCGCCGTCGGTGTTCCATGAACTGGGCGCCGAGGTCATCACCATCGGCAACAAGCCCGACGGCTTCAACATCAACGACAAGGTCGGCGCGACCTCGCCCGACGCGATCGTCGCCGCGGTGCGGGAGCACCAGGCGGACTACGGCATCGCGCTCGACGGCGACGCCGACCGGCTGCAGATGGTCGACGCCGACGGCCGCCTCTACAACGGCGACGAGCTGCTGTACGTGATGGTCGCCGACCGCCTGGCGCGCGGCGAACGCGTGGCCGGCGCCGTCGGCACGCTGATGACCAACATGGCGGTGGAGCTGGCGCTGCGCCAGCGGGACGTCGAGTTCGTCCGCGCCAAGGTCGGGGACCGCTACGTCCTCGAGGAACTGGCCGCCCGCGGCTGGCAGCTGGGCGGGGAGGGCTCCGGCCACCTGCTGGCGCTGGACCGCCACACGACCGGCGACGGCATCGTCAGCAGCCTGCTGGTGCTCGAGGCCGTCTGCCGCAGCGGCCGCCGCCTGGCCGACCTGCTGGACGGCGTGTCCCTGTTCCCGCAGACGCTGATCAACGTCCGCCTGCAGGCGGACCAGCAGGACTGGAAGAGCAACCCGGCGCTCGCGCGGACCGAGGCCGAGGTCATGGCCGAGCTCGGCGACCGCGGCCGCGTGCTGATCCGCAAGTCCGGCACCGAGCCGCTGCTGCGCGTCATGGTGGAAGCCAGCGACGCCGGCCTGGCGCAGCGCTGCGCCGAGCGCCTGGCCGACGCCATCCGCGGCTGAGCCTCCCGCCTCCTGGGCCGCCCTCCGCTTCGCGCGGACCGGCTCGCCCCTGATTCCTCCCGGACCAAAAGAATGGCCGCCGTCGCGCAAGCGTCGGCGGCCGAATTGCATTGGTCGCGGCCGCGTCGAGCGCGGCTCTTCGGGGGCTGATTGGGAAGCTGATCCTTTCGAACCATGCGCACCGCCGTGGTGCGTCATCGTCGCTGAAAGGGTTTTCCCGCACGTCCGGCAGGCTAGGCACCGATGATGACAACGGGGTGAATCGAATATGACAATGGTCGCCGACCCCCGCGCCAAGCCCCGTTTCTCCTCTGGGGCGCTGTGCGTAACGACATTTTTCCGCTTCCGGCCGATGGTCACGGATGTGTCACATTGGGGTCATAGCATCCGCTCCGTTCGCCAACCAACCCCTAGCGATAGGACTGAATGACCATGAATCAACTGCGTGCTGGCCTGCTGTTCGCCGCTTGCGCCGCGATGTTCTCCGCGGCCCATGCTCAGGAGGTGACCGGTGCGGGTGCCTCGTTCCCGGCACCCGTGTACGCCAAGTGGGCCGATGCCTACAACAAGGCCACCGGCGTTCGCATCAACTACCAGTCGGTCGGTTCCGGCGCCGGCATCAAGCAGATCCAGGCCAAGACCGTCGACTTCGGCGCGTCCGACGCCCCCCTGAAGGACGACCAGCTGGCCAAGGACGGCCTGGTCCAGTTCCCGACCGTGATCGGCGGCGTCGTGCCCGTGATCAACGTCAAGGGCGTGAACGCCGGCCAGCTGAAGCTGGACGGCAAGGTCCTGGGCGACATCTACCTGGGCAAGGTCACGAAGTGGAACGACCCCGCCATCGCCGCCCTGAACCCGGGCGTCGCGCTGCCGGACGCCGCGATCGCCGTGGTCCGCCGCGCCGACGGTTCGGGCACCAGCTTCCTGTTCACGAACTACCTGTCCAAGGTCAACGCCGAGTGGAAGGAAAAGGTCGGTGAAGGCACGGCGGTGAACTGGCCCACCGGCGCGGGCGGCAAGGGCAACGAAGGCGTGTCCGCCTTCGTGACGCGTCTGCCGAACTCGATCGGCTACGTCGAATACGCCTACGCCAAGCAGAACAAGATGACCTACGTGCTGATGAAGAACGCCTCCGGCGCCTTCGTCAGCCCGAGCGACGACGCCTTCAAGGCCGCCGCCGCCGGTGCCAAGTGGGATCAATCGTTCTACCAGGTGCTGACCGAGCAGGCCGGCAAGGACAGCTGGCCCATCACCGGCGCGACCTTCATCCTGATGCACGTCGCCCAGGACAAGCCCGCCCAGGCCGCCGCCGCCCTGAAGTTCTTCGACTGGGCCTACACCCAGGGCGACAAGGTCGCCGACGAGCTGGACTACGTGCCGCTGCCCGCCAGCGTCAAGGACCTGGTCCGCAAGCAGTGGGCCGGTGTCAAGGACAGCGCCGGCAAGGCTGTCAGCTACAAGTGATCGTCGCCTGACGAGCACGGCCCGGTGACCGCGTCGCGGTCCCCGGGCTTTCGCACAAGACCGCAGGCGTGGGCACGAACCGCGCCGCGACACAGACGTCGTGCAGGACGCGTCGACCGACCGGAGGAGGCGGGCGGCGCGCCGAGATTCCAAACACTCCAGCGGAGGCCCCGTGGCCGCAATACTTCCAGCCAATTCCATTGACCGAGACCGCGGCGAGGAGCGCGCCAAGCCGGACGGCCGTCCGCCGCAGCGCCGCCGCGTCGCGCCCTGGGCCGACACGGTGTTCTCGGTGCTGACGCACGGTGCGGCGTGGCTGACGCTGGCGCTGCTGGCCGGCATCATCGGCTCGCTGCTCATCGGCGCCGCGCCGGCCATCAAGCAGTTCGGCCTGAACTTCCTGGTCACCGCGGACTGGGATCCGGTGCAGGAGAAGTTCGGCGGGCTGGTGATGATCTACGGCACGTTGATGACCTCGCTCATCGCGCTGCTGATCGCCGTGCCGGTGAGCTTCGGCATCGCGCTGTTCCTGACGGAACTCTCCCCGGGCTGGCTGCGCCGCCCGCTGGGCATCGCCATCGAGCTGCTGGCCGCGGTGCCCTCGATCGTCTACGGCATGTGGGGCCTGCTGATCTTCGGCCCGATCCTGGCGACCTACGTGCAGCAGCCGCTGCAGTCGCTGCTGGGCGGCGTGCCCTACCTGGGCGCGCTGGTGTCCGGTCCCCCGGTGGGCATCGGCATCCTGTCGGCCGGCATCATCCTGGCGATCATGATCATCCCGTTCATCGCCTCGGTGATGCGCGACGTGTTCGAGGTCACGCCCGCGATGCTCAAGGAGTCGGCCTACGGCCTGGGCTCCACGACCTGGGAAGTGGTCTGGAAGGTCGTCCTGCCGTACACCAAGACCGGCGTGGTCGGCGGCATCATGCTGGGCCTGGGCCGCGCGCTGGGCGAGACGATGGCCGTCACCTTCGTGATCGGCAACATGAACCAGCTGAATTCGCTGTCGGTCTTCGAGGCCGCCAACAGCATCACCTCGGCGCTGGCCAACGAGTTCGCCGAAGCCGGCGCCGGCCTGCACCAGGCCTCGCTGATCTACCTGGGCCTGGTCCTGTTCTTCATCACCTTCGTGGTGCTGGCGTGCTCCAAGGTCCTGCTCAACAAGCTCAAGAAGAACGAGGGAGCCCGCTCATGAGCGCCACCAATGCCAAGCGCCTGGCGATGTACAACAAGCGCCGGCGTGTCAACACCATCGCCCTGACGCTGTCGCTGGGCGCGATGGGCTTCGGCCTGGTCTGGCTGATCTGGATCCTGCTGGAGACGCTGGTCCAGGGCATCGGCGGCCTGACGATCGCGACCTTCACCCAGATGACGCCCGCGCCGATGTCCGAGGACGGCGGCCTGGCCAACGCGATCTACGGCTCGCTGGTGATGGTCGGCCTGGCGACCTGCCTGGGGACCCCGATCGGCGTGCTGGCCGGCGTCTACCTGGCCGAGTACGGCCAGAAGACCTGGCTCGGCGCCGTGGTCCGCTTCATCAACGACATCCTGCTGTCGGCGCCGTCGATCGTGGTCGGGCTGTTCATCTACACGGTGGTGGTCACGCGGATGAAGTCGTTCTCGGCGCTGGCCGGCATCCTGGCGCTGGCGCTGATCGTGATCCCGGTGGTGATCCGCACCACCGAGAACATGCTGAGCCTGATCCCCAACGCGCTGCGCGAAGCCGCCTACGCGCTGGGCACGCCGAAGTGGAAGGTCATCATGACCGTCACGCTGAAGTCGGCCCGCGCCGGCGTGATCACCGGCGTGCTGCTGGCCCTGGCCCGCATCTCCGGCGAGACCGCGCCGCTGCTCTTCACCGCGCTGTCCAACCAGTTCTGGACCAGCTCGCTGGGCAGCCCGATGGCCAGCCTGCCGGTGACGATCTTCAAGTTCGCGATGAGCCCCTACGAGAACTGGCAGAAGCTCGCCTGGGCCGGTGTCTTCATCATCACGATCGGCGTGCTGGTGCTGAACATCCTGGCGCGCGTGCTGTTCAAGGAAAAGCATTGACCGGTTGACCGCCGCGGCCCGGCGGGCCGCGGCTACCGATCCACGAATCCAACGAATCGAGAAACAACATGGACGTCAAAGTCGACATGCCGGTGACCGAGAAGGCGAAGCTCTCGGTGAAGAACCTGAACTTCTACTACGGCAGCTTCCACGCGCTGAAGAACATCAACCTGGACATCCCCGAGAACAAGGTGACCGCGTTCATCGGTCCCTCGGGCTGCGGCAAGTCCACGCTGCTGCGCACGCTGAACCGCATGTTCCAGCTCTATCCGGAACAGCGCGCCGAAGGCCAGATCCTGCTGGACGGCGAGGACATCCTCACCAGCAAGGAAGACGTCTCGCTGATCCGCGCCAAGGTCGGCATGGTGTTCCAGAAGCCGACGCCGTTCCCGATGTCGATCTACGACAACATCGCCTTCGGCGTGCGCCTGTTCGAGACGCTGTCGCGCGTCGAGATGGACGAGCGCGTGGAATGGGCGCTGAAGAAGGCCGCGCTGTGGAACGAGGTCAAGGACAAGCTCAACCAGAGCGGTTCGGGCCTGTCCGGCGGCCAGCAGCAGCGCCTGTGCATCGCGCGCGGCATCGCGATCAAGCCCGAGGTCCTGCTGCTGGACGAGCCGTGCTCCGCGCTGGACCCGATCTCCACCGGCAAGATCGAGGAACTGATCCACGAGCTCAAGCATGACTACACGGTCGCGATCGTGACCCACAACATGCAGCAGGCCGCGCGCTGCTCGGACTACACCGCCTACATGTACCTGGGCGACCTGATCGAATTCGGACCGACCGCGGAGCTCTTCATGAAGCCCAAGCGCAAGGACACCGAGGACTACATCACCGGTCGTTTCGGCTGATCACAGGGGAGCACACACCATGACCGACAAGCATCTTTCCACCCAATTCGACGCTGAGCTCAGCGGCATCTCCACCCGCGTGCTCGAGATGGGCGGGCTGGTGGAGTCGCAGGTGGCGCAGGCCGTCGAGGCGCTGGGCACCTTCAGCGGCGACATCGCCAGCCACGTGCTCAAGCAGGAGGAGATCGTCAACACGATGGAGGTCGAGATCGACCGCGACCTGTCGACGATCATCGCCCGCCGCCAGCCCACCGCCCGCGACCTGCGCCTGCTGATCGCCGTGTCCAAGACGATCGCCAACCTCGAGCGCGTCGGCGACGAGGCCGCGCGCATCGCCCGCACCGTGCAGCGCCTGATCAACACCGGCGTGTCGAGCCGGCTGCGCCTGCCGATGTCGGACCTGTCGTACGAGGCCGAGCTGGCCACGGCGCAGCTGCGCAAGGCGCTGGACGCGTTCGCGCGCCTGGACGTGGACCGCGCGCTGGAAGTGCTCAAGGCCGACGACCAGATCGACAAGGAGTTCGACGGCCTGATGCGCAAGCTCATCACCTACATGATGGAAGACCCGCGCACGATCTCGTCGTCGATCGACCTGGTGTTCGTCGCCAAGGCGATCGAGCGCGTGGGCGACCATGCCAAGAACCTGGCCGAAGTGATCATCTACGTGGTCAAGGGCACCGACGTCCGCCACAACTCGCCCGACGCCGTCGAGCACATGGTGCGCTGAGCACCGTCGTCATGCACCCCGCCGGCCCGGCCCCGACCGGGGCGTCCGGACCGGCGGGACCGAACAAGAGGAGTTACCCCGCATGAGCCGCATCCTGGTAGTCGAGGACGAATCCGCGATCGCCGAACTGATCTCCATCAACCTGCGCCACGCCGGCTACGAAGTGACGCTGGCCGGCAATGCCGAACAGGCGCAGCTGGAAGTGGATCGCGTGTTGCCCGATCTGGTCGTGCTCGACTGGATGCTGCCGGGCCAGACCGGCCTGGCGCTGGCGCGCCAGTGGCGCGGCGCCGCCCGCACCCGCGAGCTGCCGATCATCCTGCTGACCGCGCGCGCGGAAGAGGTCGACAAGGTCTCCGGCCTGGACGCCGGCGCCGACGACTACCTGACCAAGCCGTTCTCCACCAACGAGCTGCTGGCGCGCATCCGCGCGGTGCTGCGCCGCAAGGCGCCCGAGGCGCTGGACACGGCGGTCGAGGTCGGCGGCCTGGTGCTCGATCCGGGCACGCGCCGCGTCAGCCGCGAAGGCGTCGAGGTCAAGCTCGGCCCGACCGAGTTCCGCCTGCTGCACTTCTTCATGACGCACCCGGAGCGCGTGCACAGCCGCTCGCAGCTGCTGGACCGCGTCTGGGGCGACCACGTGTTCATCGAGGAACGCACCGTCGACGTCCATGTCAAGCGGCTGCGCGAGGCGCTCGAGAAGGTGAGCTGCGCGCGGATGATCGAAACGGTGCGTGGCGCCGGTTACCGGCTGACCCAGCAAAGCAGCGCCCTGTCGGCCTGAGTTCGACATGGCGTGGATGTTGTCGCGGGTGCTGATGCTGGTGCTGGGCACCGGCGTCGCCGGCGCCCTGGGGTACTGGCTGGGAGAGTGGCTGCGGATGCCGCAGCTGGCGGCGGCCCTGGCCGCCGGCCTGGCCGTCGTGATGATGGCCGTCTGGGACGCGACGCGGGCCCACCGGCTGGTGGTCTGGCTGCGCGGCGACCAGGATGACGACGCGCCGCGCGTCGCCGGCCTCTGGGGCGAGATGGCCTACCGCGTCGAGCGCGGCCTGCGCGACCGCGAGCGCCGCTACGAGCGCGAGCGCCAGCAGCTCGAGCAGTTCCTGCTCGCGATCGAGGCCTCGCCCAACGGCGTGATCCTGCTCGACGGCCAGGACCACATCCAGTGGTGCAACGTCGTCGCCGGGGATCATTTCTCGCTGGACCCGCAGCGCGACAAGCTGCAGCGGATCACCAACCTGGTCCGTTATCCGGCTTTCGTGTCCTACCTGCAGAACGGCAACTTCCAGCAGCCGCTGACGCTGACCAACACCCGCGCGAAATCGACGCTGCAGGTGCTGGTGCGGGACTACGGCGTCGCCGGGGAGTCGCGCAAGCTGGTGCTGTCGTTGGACGTCACCGACCGCGAACGCAACGAGGCGATGCGGCGCGACTTCGTCGCCAACGTCTCGCATGAGATCCGCACGCCGCTGACGGTGCTGGCCGGCTTCATCGAGACGATGGCCAGCCTGCAGCTGACCGAGGCCGAGCGCAAGCGCGTGCTGCACCTGATGCAGCAGCAGACGACGCGGATGCAGACGCTGGTCGGCGACCTGCTGACGCTGGCGCAGCTCGAGGGCAGCCCGCGTCCGGCGGCCGATCACTGGATCGCGCTGGACCCGCTGCTGACGCGCGTCGCGGCCGATGCGCAGGCGCTGTCCAACGGGCGGCACGAGCTGGTCTGCGAGCGCCAGACCGGCGTCGAGCTGGCCGGCATCGAGACCGAGGTGCTGAGCTCGATCGCCAACCTGATGAGCAACGCGGTGCGCTACACGCCGGAGGGTGGCCGCATCGAGCTGCAATGGCGCTGGCTGCCGGATCACTCGGCCGAGATCTCGGTGATCGACAACGGCCCCGGCATCGCCCGCGAGCATTTGCCGCGGCTGACCGAACGCTTCTATCGCGTCGACGGCAGCCGCTCGCGCGACACCGGCGGGACGGGCCTGGGGCTGTCCATCGTCAAGCACGTGGTGCAGCGCCATGGCGGCGAGCTGCGCATCGAGAGCGAGCCCGGGAAGGGCTCCAAGTTCAGGCTGCAATTCCCGGCGGCGCGCATCCGGCTGGCCGACTCGCCCGCGATGGGCGACGAGGCGGCGCCCGCGGCGCTGGCGGGCGGCGACGACCTCTGATCGTCGCGGTCCTGCTCAGCGGTCCTTCTGCATGACCAGGTAGGTGCCGAAGCGGTCCGTCGGGCGACGGACCACGCCGAGCACCCGCCAGCCGGCGCGCGGCATCGGCGTGCTTTCCGCCTGCACCGAGATCGCCACCGAACAGGCGGTGCGGTCCAGGTTCTGCGTCGCGTCGACGCGCCAGCGGCCTTGGAACTCCAGCGCGGCCAGCGCGTGCGTCGGCAGGCCCGGCGCGGCGATGCAGTCCACGCCCGCCGGCAGGTGCGCCGCGATGCGGTCGACCAGCGGCTTGTTGCTGCGCGCGTAGTTCAGCGGATGCAGGCCCAGCGTCATCGCCAGCAACCAGGCCAGCGCGACGCCGCCCGCCGGCAACGCCAGGCTCTTCCAGATCGCATGGCGATGGCGCGCGGTGCGCCAGCGCACCAGCCACAGCCAGGCCAGCGTGCCCAGCAGGGCCAGCACGAAGGTCAGCAGGCCGAACTCGGGCTCGTAGCCCTGCGCCAGCTTGCGGACGTTGGCCAGCAGCTTCGCCGGCCAGCCGATCTGCAGCGCGGTGTAGTACAGCCACAGGAAGATCGCGCCGGCGGTGAAGAAGAACACCGAGAACCAGTCGAGCAGGGCGCTCGCGCTGCGCTGGAAGGTCGGCAGCGCGAAGCTCGCCAGCACCGCCAGCGGCGGCAGCGCCAGCAGCAGCGCGCGGTCGTCGGCGCCCATCAGCAGGCTGGTCAGCAGCGGCACCAGCGAGGCCAGCAGCGGCACCGAGATGTGCCGCCGCATCAGGTGCGAGCGCCAGCGCCACAGCGACCAGGCGGCCAGCGGCCAGGCCGGCCAGCAGAACCAGCCGGTCAGGCGCAACCAGTCGAGCACGCTGCGCTCGCTGGCCCGCACGCGCCAGGCCCAGCCGTGCATCGGCCAGGCGACCAGCGCGGCCAGCGCCATCGCGCCCAGGATCCAGGGCAGGAACTTGCGGGCGTCCTCGTAGGTCGAGCGGTGGCACAGCCACAGCGCCCCCACCGCCAGTGCCAGCGCGACGGCCGGGGCGCCGCTGGTGGCCAGGACGGGCAGGGCGGTGAGCATCGCCGCGCGCGCCTTCCCGGTGCGGAAAGGCAGCGCCGCGAGGCTGTAGACGAACAGCGTGATGCCCAGCAGCTGGAGGATTTCCGGCGTGATCTCATGGCCCAGGCGCAGCAGGCCGAGGCTGGCGATCAGCGCCAGCAGGCAGCCGTCGGCCATCGCGCGGGCGTAGTCGACCGCGTGGGCCTCGCCACCGAAGGCGAACGCGACCGGCTGGGCGGCTTCGGTGCGGGCCAGGTGCAGGCAGCTGTACCAGGCCAGCGCGAGCACCGCGGCCAGCATCAGCCCGAACGGGATCCGCGCGGCCACCGCCGGTTCGAGGAAGGGCAGCAGCTTCACGCCCAGCGCGCCGACCCAGTAGGGCAGCAGGCCGCCGTCCGCGGGCAGCCCGGCGATCGCGGGCTGCAGCCAGGGCGCATGGCCCTGCACGATGCTGGCGATGTAGCCGTAGGCGGTGAGGTCGGCATTGCGCCACGGGTCGCGGCCGAACAGGCCGGGCAGCACGTAGGCCGCGCACAGCAGCAGCAGCGCCAGGCGCGGGATCGGATGCGTGCTGCGCTCGGCCACGACGGCCGGGGTGGGCAGATTCATGCGCGTCTGTCTCGTTGTCGTTGTGGATGCCGGTGCGCATCATGCCGCAGCTTGGCGGCGGCCAGGACGAGTCGCCCGACCCGGCGCGGTAAAGAAAAAAGGCAGCCGATGGGGCTGCCTTTTTGTCGGGGACCGGACGCGGGGTCCGATCCGGAAGGGCTGCTTAGGCCTTCTTGCGCAGGTTCGCAAACTTGTTGCGGAACTTCTCGACGCGACCGCCCAGGCTGTCCACGCTCTTTTGCGTGCCGGTGTAGAACGGGTGCGATTCGCTGGAGGTTTCCAGCTTGACCAGCGGCAGCTCGCGGCCGTCGTCCAGCTTGATCGATTCCTTGGTGTGAACCGTCGAGCGGATCACGAACTGGGAACCGTTGGACTGGTCCAGGAAGACCACGTCACGGTAGTTGGGGTGAATGCCTTCTTTGGCCATCTTGAAATCCTCGCTGCGGTGCCGCCAGCCACACTGCCCCTTGCAGTGCACTTGTCGACAGCGGAAAAACGCGGAGTATAGCTGAAATGCAGGAAGCCGCCCAGGGGGCGGCTTCCTTTGAAGTCCAGAGAGGGGAGACGGGAGGCCCCAGCCGGTGCGCGCAGGACGCGCACCGTCCTTCGCCGGCGTCGGACAGGCCACTGGGCCTGTCCTCGGTCCGGGCTCAGCCGCCTCGCCGCATCATGTCGAAGAAGTCATGGTTGTTCTTCGAGGACTTCATCTTGTCGAGGATGAACTCCATCGCCTCGATCTCGTCCATCGGGTACAGCAGCTTGCGCAGGATCCAGGCCTTCTGGAGGATTTCCGGCTTGAGCAGCAGTTCCTCGCGGCGGGTGCCGGACTTGTTCAGCAGGATCGACGGGTAGACCCGCTTCTCGGCCATGCGGCGGTCCAGGTGGATCTCGCAGTTGCCGGTGCCCTTGAACTCTTCGTAGATCACCTCGTCCATCTTGGAGCCGGTGTCCACCAGCGCGGTGCCGATGATCGTCAGCGAGCCGCCTTCCTCGATGTTGCGCGCCGCGCCGAAGAAGCGCTTGGGGCGCTGCAGCGCGTTGGCGTCCACGCCGCCGGTCAGCACCTTGCCGGAGCTGGGCAGCACGTTGTTGTAGGCGCGGGCCAGGCGGGTGATCGAGTCCAGCAGGATGATCACGTCCTTCTTCAGCTCGACCAGGCGCTTGGCGCGCTCGATCACCATCTCGGCGACCTGCACGTGGCGCGCGGCCGGTTCGTCGAAGGTGGAGCTGATGACCTCGCCGCGCACGGTGCGCTGCATCTCGGTCACTTCTTCCGGGCGCTCGTCGACGAGCAGCACCATCAGGTGGGCGTCCGGGTAGTTGGCCGCGATCGAGTGCGCCAGGTGCTGCATCATCATCGTCTTGCCCGACTTGGGCGGGGCGACGAGCAGCGCGCGCTGGCCTTTGCCCAGCGGGGCGATCAGGTCGATGATCCGGCTGGTGATGTTGTCGTCGCCGCGGATGTCGCGCTCGAGCTTGAACTGCTCCTTCGGGAAGAGCGGCGTCAAGTTCTCGAACATGATCTTGTGCTTGGACTCCTCCGGCGTCAGGCCGTTGACGCGGTCCACCTTGACCAGCGCGAAGTAGCGCTCGCCGTCCTTGGGCACGCGCACCTCGCCCTCGACCATGTCGCCGGTGTGCAGGTTGAAGCGGCGGATCTGGCTGGGCGACAGGTAGATGTCGTCCGTGGAGGCCATGTAGCTGGCCTCGGGCGAGCGCAGGAAGCCGAAGCCGTCCGGCAGCACCTCGAGGACGCCGTCGCCGAAGACCTGCTCGCCGGCCTTGGCGCGCTTTTTCATGATCGCGAACATCAGCTCCTGCTTGCGCATGCGAGCGACGTTGTCGATCTCCAGCTCTTCGCCCATCTGGATCAGGGCGGAGACGTGAAGCGCCTTCAGTTCAGAAAGATGCATGGGGGGGTTGACCCGGTCTGTCGTCCAGGGCCTGCCAAGGCCAGGGACACAAACAACGGCGAGCCCAAGGGACGCGCGTGCCGCGTTGCTGCGGACTTGAGGAATGCGTGGAGACTTGGGCGCCGAGTCCACGCGCTCACCCGGAACGATCGACGGCGTCCTGCGACGCCGTCGGGCCCGGGCGGGCGTGTTGGCAAGTGGTCCGCCAGGACCGCTGAGGCCCCGGCGGATCGGATGATTATAGGTGGGCGTCCAGGAACGACGTCAACTGGGCCTTCGACAGGGCGCCGACCTTGGTGGCGGCGAGCTGGCCGTCCTTGAACAGCATCAGGGTCGGGATGCCGCGGATGCCGAACTTGGCCGGCACTTCGCGGTTGTCGTCGACGTTGAGCTTGGCGATCTGCAGGCGGTCGCCGTAGTCCTTGGCGACCTCGTCCAGGATCGGGGCGATCATCTTGCAGGGGCCGCACCACTCGGCCCAGTAGTCCACCAGCACGGGCTTGTCGGACTGGATGACGTCGCTGTCGAACGAGGCGTCGGAGATGTGTTTGATCTGTTCGCTGCTCATGGAGATGGTCCTTGCGTGATGTCCCTGCCGGGGCGAAGGCCTCGGTCGGGCGGCCGGAGGGGCGACAATGCGTCGCCGCGAGAGCCCAGGGCTGCAGGGAGCGATGATTCTCACACAAGCCCGGAAACCTCGGCCCGAGTAGGCGCTCGTCCGACATGATGGTGCGGACAGCGGATCTCAAGCCGTCCGCGCCCTCGTCGTCGCTATCGCCGCCATCAGCAAAATCTTCGACGCCGCCTTGCCGACTCTGCCGCCGCCCCCGCCATCGCCCTCGATCCCGCCCCAGGCGATCGCGCCGCCGGTCGACTTCCCGTTGTCGCCGGACCACGCCAGCGCCGCGATCTGGGACGGCGTCGCGCGCCGGGCCGCCGAGTGGCTGGAGGCACACGGCCTGGCGGCGCGGGATGCGGTGCTGCTGCTGCCGTTCGCGCAGCACCTGGCGCCGGCGCGGCGTGCATGGATGAAGCTGTCGCGCTGGCAGCCCCGGATCGAGACGACCCACAGCCTGGCTTCGGCGCTGGGCCCCAGCGCGCTGCCGCAGGCGCAGCAGCTGACCGGCGACGCCGCGATCGACGCGCTCGCGGCGCGCGCCTTGCTGCGCGGCCAGAGCTGGGCCCAGGCGCTGCGTGACGAGGACCCGCGCGCCCACGACGCGGCGGTGCTGCGCCTGGTCGAGGCGGCTCATGCGCTGGCGCGCGCGGCCGCGCTGCGCGATCCGGCGCGGCGCGCGGCGTTCTGGGACGACGGCCGCCAGGCGCTGGCCCAGCAGGGCGGCGTGGGCCAGCTGGAACGCGCCTTGCTCGCCGTGGCGCTCGAATGGGCGGCGTCGGATCCCCGCGCGCCGGCGACCGACGCGCTCTTCGCCTTGCGCCCGAGCGCCTGGTTGCACCTGCGCTGCGGCGGGCCCGATGCGCTCGCCGAGGCGCTGCTGGACAGCGCGGAAGCGGCCGGCATTCCCTGCCTGCGCCTGAACGCCGACTTGCCGCTGGACACCGCCTTCGACGGCGGCGCGCCGGTCGGACGGCTGGAGCAGGCCGTCTGCGATGACTTCGAGGACCTGGCGCAGTGCAGCGCGGCCTCGGTGCTGGACCACCTGCGGGAGGGCCGCGCGCCGGTCGCGCTGATCGCGCAGGACCGGGTGCTGCTGCGGCGCGTGCGCGCGCTGCTGGAGCGCCAGGGCCTGGGCATCCAGGACGAGACCGGCTGGACGCTGGCGACGACCGCGCCGGCGGCGCAGCTGATGGCGATGCTGCGCGCGGCGCGGCGCGACGCGACCGTCGACGACTGGCTCGCCTGGCTGAAGACGCCGCTGGCGGCGGCGCTGCGCGATCGCGGCGGCAGCGCGTCGGTGAGCGCGCTCGAGGGCCATTGCCGCAAGCGCGGCTGGTCCTCGCCGCAGGCCGTCCGCGTCGACCGGCTGCCGCCGGGCGGCGGGCGGTTGTGGGAAGCGGCGCGCGAGGCGTTGGTGCCGCTGCAGCAACGCGGCGCGCAGTCGCTGGAGGACTGGATCGCGGCGCTGTTGCAGACGCTGCAGCAGCTCGGCGCCGACGAGCAGCTCAAGCGCCAACTGGCGGGCGGGCCGCAGGTGCTGGAGGCGCTCTGGCTGAGCAAGACCCCGTGGCCGGGCTCCGGCCACGAGGCGGTGCTGCGCGAGGCCCAGCTGACCGCGGCCGAGTTCGTCGACTGGGTGTCGCAGACGCTGGAAGCCGGCGAATACAAGCCGCCGCTGGACGGCGGCCTGCAGATCATGATCACGCCGCTGGCGCGCACGATGCTCCGGCCCTTCGGCGCGGTCGTGCTGCCGGGCGCCGATGCCGCGACGCTGGGGCCGGTGCCGCCGGGGCCGGTGCTGATCGGCGACGCGCTGGCGCGCCAGCTCGGCCTGCCGACGGCTGAGGACAAGCGCCAGGCGCTGGCCTGGCAGTTCGCGCAGTTGCTGCGCGCGCCGGCCGTGACGCTGCTGCGCCGCGGCCACCTGGGCAGCGAGCCGCTGGCGGCCAGCCCGCTGGTGGAGCGGCTGGACCTGGCCTTGCAGGCCGTGGGACAGCGGCTGCCGCGGTGGCGCGACCCCCGGATCGAGGTCAGCCTGGACGCCGCCCACGCTGGTCGGGCCGCCGCGCGGGCCCAGGGGCGGCTGCCGTCGGCGCTGAGCGCCAGCGCGGTCGAGTCCCTGCGCCAGTGCCCGTACCAGTTCTTCGCCCGCGTGCTGCTGGGCCTGCGCGAGGCCAACGAGCTCGACGTGCAGGCCGACAAGCGCGACTACGGCACCTGGCTGCACGCGGTGCTGCACCAGTTCCACACCGAGCGCGCCGCCGGAACCGATCCGCACCTGGACGACGACACCCGGCTGCAGCGCGCGGCGCAGGACCAGATGCGGGAGCTCGGGCTGGCGCCGGCGGAGTTCCTGCCGTACTCGGCGAGCTTCGCGCGCTTCCGGCCGGCCTACCTCGGCTGGCTCGCGGAACGCGAGGCCGAGGGCCAGCGCTTCGAGCGCGGCGAGCTCGACCGCCGCGTGCGGCCCTGGGCCGAGGTCGAGCCGGTGCTCGGGGACCTCACGCTGCTGGGCCGCATCGACCGCCTGGACAGCGCCGCCGACGGGGCGCTCCTCATCGACTACAAGACCGGCAGCGTGAAGGGCCTCAAGGACAAGGTCGCCGATCCGCTGGAGGACACGCAGCTCGGCGTCTATGCCGTGCTCATGGGCGCCGGCCACGCCGCCCACGCCGCCCATGCCGGCCACGCCGGCCACACCGGCCACACCGGCCACACCGGCCACACCGGCCACGTCGCCCGCCGCAACGACACCGGGCCGGACGCCGATCCGGGGCCAGGACCGGGACTGGGACCGGGATCGGGACCCGGGCCTTGGCCGGGGGCGGAGGCGGAGGCGGAGGCGGGGCATGCGCAGGACGACTCTTTCCCCCTCTCCCGCACTGCGGGAGAGGGTCGGGGTGAGGGGCATTCGGGCTCTCCCGCCGCGCTCCGTGCCCAGTACCTGGCGCTCGACGACTCGAAGGGCATCGCCTCGATCGAGCACGACGACGTGGCCACCACCGCGGTGGTGATGCTGGACGGCCTGCGCCAGGACCTGATGGCGATGCGCGGCGGCGAGCCGCTGCCGGCGCTGGGCGAGGGCGTCGCCTGCGCCTACTGCGAGATGCGCGGCCTGTGCCGGCGCGACGACTGGGAAGGGGCTGCGCCGTGACCGCGCCGACGAACGACACGACGATCGCGGCGACCGCGGCGACCGCGGCGACCGCGGCGACCGCGAC
>NZ_JAOCCU010000043.1 GCF_029840635.1 Mitsuaria sp. GD03876
TCGCCGCGTCGGCACCGCGCGCCGTGCCCGCGCCGCGTCCGGAACCTGAGGAGCCCGGCTTCCTCGACTCGCTGACCGACTACCTGCCCGCGATCGGCGCGGCGCTGCTCGTGGTCGTCGGCGGCATCGGCTACAACCGCTGGCGCGCGCGCCGCGACGCGGCCTCCCGCTCGGAGACCGCCTTCGCCGAAAGCCGCCTGGCGCCGGACTCGTTCTTCGGCCACAGCGGTGGCCAGCGCGTCGACACGCGTGACGCGTCGACCACCGGCCAGTCGTCGATGAGCTACTCGCTGAGCCAGCTCGACGCGATCGGCGACGTCGATCCGGTCGCCGAGGCCGACGTCTACCTGGCCTACGGCCGCGACCTGCAGGCCGAGGAAATCCTGAAGGAAGCGCTGCGCGCCAACCCCGAGCGCCTGGCGATCCGCCTGAAGCTGCTCGAGGTCTACGGCAAGCGCCGCGACATCAAGGGCTTCGAGCAACTGGCCGTCCAGCTGTACGCCGAGACCAAGGGCCAGGGCGAGGACTGGCTGAAGGTCCAGGAACTCGGCCGCCAGGTCGATCCGGACAATCCGCTGTACCAGCCCGGCGGCGCCCCGACGATGTTCGAGAGCGACGACGAGCGCCCCGAGCCGATGAACGCGAGCACGCTGCCCGCGACCGGCATGGCCCACCCGGGCGGTGGCGCGATCGCCCGCGCGGCGGCCGCCGCCGCGGCCGGTGTCGCCGCGGCACCGCGCGACAGCGGCCCGTCCAGCCTGATGGACCTGGACCTCGACCTGGACCTGGCGTCGCCGCCGGCGCCGGCGCCCGCGATGGCCGCCACGCAGGCGCTGCCGTCGTCGGCCAGCCAGGCGCCGATGAACATGGACCTGGACCTGAGCACGCCGCCCGCGGCGCCGACCGCGGCCAGCGCCCGCGAGCTCGAGTTCGACCTCGGCGACCTGGACGACCTGGGCGGCACGCCGTCCCCGTCGCCGGCCCCGCAGGCCCCCGAGTCGCTGGACTTCGACCTGTCGAGCATCGACCTGGACCTGCCCGCCACGACCCCGTCCGGCCGCGACGAGCGCACGATGGGCAAGGCCGGCGACGTCGAGGACATCGCCTCGGTGGACCTGCCCGACCTGGACGCGCTGCCCGACGCCAAGTCGACGACGCCGGACACGATGAGCCTGGACGACCTGGGCGTCGACCTCGACAGCATCGACCCGAACGACGACGAGGCGCTGCAGCGTCAGCTGGAGCTGGCCGAGGAGTTCCGCCAGATCGGCGACACCGAAGGCGCCCGCGACGTGCTGCAGGAGCTGGTCGGCAAGGCCAGCGGCCCGCTGAAGGACCGCGCGCAGCTGATGCTGGACTCGATGCGCTGAAGCCGTCGCGGGGCGGCGGGGCGTTCGCGCTTCGCTAAACTCGCGAGCTTCGCGACAAGGCGCTCGGCCTGGCCGGGCGCCTTTTCTTTTGGCCGTTCGCATTCGGCCATTCCTTCGTGATCCCTTCCTGACATCGGAGACGGCATGCGCGTGGCGCTGGGCGTGAGTTACCGCGGCGAGGCCTACAAGGGCTGGCAGAGCCAACCCGGCGGCGGCACCGTGCAGGACGCGCTCGAGGCGGCGCTGGCGCAGTTCGCCGCCCAGCCGATCCGCACGATCTGCGCCGGCCGCACCGACACCGGCGTCCACGGCCTGAACCAGGTGGTGCACTTCGACTCGCCGGTGGACCGCGAGCCGTTCTCGTGGGTGCGCGGCGTCAACCGCTACCTGCCGCGCGACATCGCCGTCCAGTGGTCGGCCTTTCCCGGCGAGGACTTCCACGCGCGCAACTGGGCGCGCGGCCGGCGCTACTGGTACCTGCTGCTGGAGTCGAACGTGCGGCCGTCGATCGAGTCCGGCGGCGTGGGCTGGACCTTCCGGCCGCTGGACGGCGACGCGATGCGCGACGCCGCATCGAGGCTGGTCGGCGAGCACGATTTCAGCTCCTTCCGCTCGGCCGAGTGCCAGGCGGCGTCGCCGGTGAAGATCCTGCGCCGCATCGAGATCCACAAGCGCGGCCCGTACTGGCGCTTCGAGTTCGACGGCATCGCCTTCCTGCATCACATGATCCGCAACATCATGGGCTGCCTGGTCGCCGTCGGCGCGGGGCTCAAGCCGCCGTCGTGGATGGACGAGGTGCTGGCCGCGCGCTCGCGCGACGCGGCGGCGCCGACCTTCCCGCCGGACGGGCTGTATTTCGTCGGCCCGACCTACGACGACCACCTCAACCTGCCGCGCCACACGGCGCCGATGGACTGGCTGCCCTGAGGCCGAGACCGACATGACCCGTACCCGCATCAAGATCTGCGGCCTGACCCGCGAAGCCGATGTCGACGCCGCCGTCCAGGCCGGCGCCGACGCGATCGGGCTGGTCCTCTACGACAAGAGCCCGCGCGCGGTGAGCATCGCGCGCGCCGCCGAGCTGGCGCGGCGCCTGCCGCCGTTCGTGACGCCGGTGGCGCTGTTCGTCAACGCGGCGCCCGAGGCGATCCAGGCCGCGCTGGACGCGATCCCGACGCTGACGCTGCAGTTCCACGGCGACGAGACGCCCGAGGACTGCGACCGCTGGTCGCGCCCCTACCTGCGCGCGGCCCGCATGGCACCGGGTTTCGATTTGCTAGACTTCGCGACTCGTTTCTCTCGCGCCCAGGCCGTGCTGGTCGACGCCTTCGTCGACGGCTACGGTGGGGGTGGAAAGGTCTTCGATTGGTCACTGCTGCCTCCAAGCGTTCCCTCTCCGGTCGTTTTGTCTGGTGGGTTGAGTGCAGCCAACGTGATCGATGGCGTGCGGCAGGTCCGGCCCTGGGCCGTTGACGTCAGTTCCGGCGTAGAGGCCGCCAAGGGCCTCAAGGACGCCGTGAAGATCCGCCAGTTCTGCGATGCCGTGCGCGAGGCCGACCGCCTGAAGTCGGTCTGATCCCTTCTTTGATCTCGCGCGGGCATCCTCACCGAGGACCCCTCATGTCCAAGACTTCCATTCCGTTCGCGACGGGCCCGCTCGAGGGCTACGCGCAACCGGACGCGCAAGGCCGTTTCGGCCCCGTGTCCACCGCCAATGCCCACGGCTACTACGGCGGCCGCTTCGTCGCGGAGACGCTGATCCACGCGCTCGACGAGCTGAACGAGGCCTACGCCCGCTACAGCCAGGACCCGGAGTTCATCCGCGAGTTCCAGTACGAGCTGGCGCACTTCGTCGGCCGGCCCAGCCCGATCTACCACGCCAAGCGGTTGAGCGAGGAGCTCGGCGGCGCGCAGATCTTCCTCAAGCGCGAGGACCTGAACCACACCGGCGCGCACAAGGTCAACAACACGATCGGCCAGGCGCTGCTCGCGCGCCGCATGGGCAAGAAGCGCGTCATCGCCGAGACCGGCGCCGGCCAGCACGGCGTGGCGACCGCCACGATCTGCGCCCGCTACGGCATGGAGTGCGTCGTGTACATGGGCTCCGAGGACGTGAAGCGCCAGTCGCCGAACGTCTACCGGATGAACCTGCTCGGCGCGACCGTCGTGCCGGTCGAGTCCGGCTCCAAGACGCTGAAGGACGCGCTCAACGAGGCGATGCGCGACTGGGTCACCAACATCGAGTCGACCTTCTACATCATCGGCACCGTCGCCGGCCCGCACCCGTATCCGATGATGGTCCGCGACTTCCAGCGCGTCATCGGCGACGAATGCCTGGTCCAGATGCCCGAGATGACCGGCCGCCAGCCCGATGCCGTCGTCGCCTGCGTGGGCGGCGGCAGCAACGCGATCGGCATTTTCTATCCGTACATCCCGCACGCGGGCGTGCGGCTGATCGGCGTCGAGGCGGCGGGGCAGGGCGTGGACACGCCCAAGCACGCGGCCACGCTGAGCGCCGGCTCGCCGGGCGTGCTGCACGGCAACCGCACCTACCTGCTGCAGGACGACGCGGGCCAGATCATCGAGACCCACTCGATCTCCGCCGGCCTGGACTACCCGGGCGTCGGTCCCGAGCACTCGTACCTGAAGGACATCGGCCGCGCGGAGTACGTCGGCGCGACCGACGCCGAGGCGCTCGCCGCCTTCCACCGGCTGTGCCGCACCGAGGGCATCATCCCGGCGCTCGAGTCCAGCCACGCGCTGGCGCATGCGATGAAGCTCGCGCCGACGATGCGCCCCGACCAGCAGCTGCTGGTGAACCTCTCGGGCCGCGGCGACAAGGACATCGGCACCGTCGCCGACCTGTCCGGCGCCGCCTACTTCGACCGGCCCTCGATGGCCGGCCATGCCGTCAAGGGAGGCGCGCAATGAGCCGCATCCAAGCCACCTTCGCCCGGCTGGGCGCCGAAGGCCGCAAGGCGCTGATCCCCTACGTCACCGCCGGCGACCCGTACGCCGACGTCACCGTCGAGCTGATGCTGGCGATGGCGCGCGCCGGGGCCGACGTGATCGAACTCGGCGTGCCGTTCTCCGATCCGATGGCCGACGGCCCCGTCATCCAGAAGGCCAGCGAACGCGCGCTGGCCAAGGGCATCACGCTGACCCGCGTGCTGGAGATGGTCCGCGAGTTCCGACGCCAGGACGACGCGACGCCGGTCGTGCTGATGGGCTACGCCAATCCGGTCGAGCGCTTCGGCCTGGAGCGCTTCGTGGCCGAGGCGCAGGCCGCCGGCGTCGACGGCGTGCTGGTGGTCGACTATCCGCCCGAGGAGTGCGAGGCCTTCGCCACCGCGCTGCAGGCCAAGGGGCTGGATCCGATCTTCCTGCTCGCGCCGACCTCGACCGACGAGCGCGTCGAGCGCCTGGGCCGGCTCGCCAGCGGCTACGTCTACTACGTCTCGCTCAAGGGCGTGACCGGGGCGGGCCACCTCGACACCAGCGCCGTCGCCGACGCGATGCCGCGCCTGCGCCGGCACGTGAAGGTGCCGCTGGGCGTGGGTTTCGGCATCCGGGACGGCGCCACGGCCGCCGCGGTGGCGCGCCATGCGGACGCGGTGGTCATCGGTTCGGCCCTGGTCCAGCGGATCGAGTCCCAGACAAGGGATAATGTCGCGATCCAGGCAGCGGCCTTCATCCGAGACATCCGCGCCGCGCTGGACGCCTGAGCGGGGCAATCTGTCCCGCTCTCGCGTTTGGCGATAGACATAGGAGCCCGCCATGAGTTGGCTTGAGAAACTTCTCCCGCCCAAGATCCAGCAGACCGATCCCGACCAGCGCCGCACGGTGCCCGAGGGCCTGTGGATCAAGTGCCCGTCCTGCGAGACGGTGCTCTACAAGACCGACCTCGAGCAGAACGTCAACGTCTGCCCGAAGTGCGGCCACCACCACCGCATCGGCGCCCGCGCCCGCCTGGACGCGTTCCTGGACGGGGAAGGGCGCTATGAGGTCGGCCAGGAGGTGCTGCCGGTCGACGCGCTGAAGTTCAAGGACAGCAAGAAGTACCCGGACCGGCTCAAGGAAGCGCTGGAGAACACTGGCGAGACCGACGCGCTGGTCGTCATGGGCGGCGCGGTGATGAGCATCCCGGTGGTCGTCGCCTGCTTCGAGTTCGACTTCATGGGCGGCTCGATGGGCTCGGTGGTCGGCGAGCGCTTCGCGCGCGGCGTCGAGACCGCGCTGGAACAGAAGACCCCCTTCATCTGCTTCACCGCCACCGGCGGCGCGCGGATGCAGGAAGGCCTGCTGTCGCTGATGCAGATGGCCAAGACCAACGCCGCGCTGTCCCGGCTGGCCAAGGCGAAGCTGCCCTACATCAGCGTGCTGACCGACCCGACGATGGGCGGCGTCTCGGCGAGCTTCGCGTTCGTCGGCGACATCGTCATCGCGGAGCCCAAGGCGCTGATCGGTTTCGCGGGCCCGCGCGTGATCGAGAACACCGTGCGCGAGAAGCTGCCCCCGGGCTTCCAGCGCGCCGAGTTCCTGATGGAGAAGGGCGCGATCGACATGATCGTGGACCGCCGCAAGCTGCGCGAGGTCGTTGCCCGCAACCTGGCCATCCTGCAGCGCCAGAGCTCCGACGCGGTCGCCTGAGCGCGCACCGCCGACCGCCCGACGCGGCGGTCCCGGCACTCAGCACGGCCAGACCCGCCCCGGTCTGGCCGTCTTCATTTGAGCCTGGGAAATCCTGATGTCTTCCACGAATCCTTCCTCCCCGACCGATCTCACCGTGCCCGTCCTGGCGCCCGGCGGCGATGCGCAGCAGGTGCTCGAGGCCTGGCTGGCCCGCTGCGAGCGCCTGCATCCGAAGGAGATCGACATGACGCTGGCGCGCGTGTCGGAAATGCGCCGCCGCCTGAAGCTGGACTTCGGGCCCGACACGCCGGTCGTGATGGTCGCCGGCACCAACGGCAAGGGCTCGACCTGCGCGATGCTGGAGAGCGTCGCGCTGCAGGCCGGCTACCGCGTGGGGCTGTACATCAAGCCGCACCTGGTGCACTTCCAGGAGCGTTGCCGCGTCGCCGGCGCGCCGGTGGACGCCGCCTCGCTGCTGCCGCACTTCGAGGCGGTCGAGCAGGCTCGCGGCGACCTGCAGCTGACCTACTTCGAGTTCACGACGCTGGCGATCCTGCACCGGCTGGCCGCGGAGCCGCTGGACCTGGTGATCCTGGAGGTCGGCCTGGGCGGGCGGCTGGACGCGGTCAACGCGATGGACGCCGACTGCAGCATCATCACCAGCATCGACCTGGACCACACCGAGTACCTCGGCCCGGACCGCGAGTCGGTGGGCCGCGAGAAGGCGCACATCATGCGCGCCGGCAGGCCGGCGATCGTGTCGGATCCGATGCCGCCGGCGTCGATCGCCGCCCATGCCGCGTCGGTCGGCGCCGACCTGCGCCAGCTGGGCCGCGACTTCAGCTACTCCGGCGACCGCCAGCAGTGGCAGTGGGCCGGGCGCGCGCGGCGCTACAGCGGCATGTCCTATCCGGCCTTGCGCGGCGTGAACCAGTTGCTGAACGCCGCCGGCGTGCTGGCGGCCTTCGAGGCGCTGTACGAGCGGCTGCCGATCTCCGCCCAGGCGGTGCGCGCCGGGCTGGCGCTGGTGGAGCTGCCGGGGCGCTTCCAGGTGATCCCGGGCTCGCCGATGCTGGTGCTGGACGTCGCGCACAACCCGCACGCGGTCGCGGCGCTGGCGCAGAACCTGGACCAGATGGGCTTCTATCCGCGCACCCGCGCGGTGTTCGGCGCGATGGCCGACAAGGACCTGGCCAACATCCTGGCCCGGATCTCGCCGCTGGTCGATCACTGGCATTTCTGCGACCTGCCGATCGCCCGTGCGGCGACCGCCCAGGCGCTGCGCGAGCGCTTCGACGAGGCGCGCGCCGCCGGCACGCTGCAAACGCCCAAGGACGTGGGCGCGTCGCTGCATCCGGACCCCGCGTCGGCGCTGGCCGCCGCCGCGGCCGAGGCGGACCCCGCTGATAGAATTTTGGTCTTCGGTTCGTTCTTCACCGTGGGTGGCGTGCTCAAGCACGGCGTCCCGCGATTGGGCAGCGGCGTCCAGCCGGAAGCCGACGCCCATTGAACGCATCGCAACGCTGCATTCGAACCTGTCGCAGTTGAAGTCGGCGGCCCTGTCCGTAGATGCGGAAGGGCCGCTTTCCGCTCCAGGGGAGCAACAGCGCGGCATCAACCAGGCCTTTCGACTCCATGGGTTTTCTGTCCTTCCTGAAGCGTGGCGGAGCGAACGACTCCGGCGACCGGGGCGCTGAGCGCGGTGGCGATCGCGGCCGTTCCGGCGACGGCGGGCGCGGTCGCGGCCGTGGCGGCGCCGAGGCCGTGGACGACGTCCAGCAGCTGCGCATCAGGGCGCGCCGCCGGCTGATCGGCGCGGCGGTGCTCGTGGGCGTCGCGGTGATCGTGTTCCCGCTGCTGTTCGAGACCCAGCCGCGCCCGATCCCGGTCGACCTGCCGATCGACATCCCGCGCAAGGACGGCGCCGTGCCGCTGGCGATTCCCACGCCGGCCGCCCCCGCGACCCGTGCCCAGGGCGCCGACGGCGACGCGGGCCGCGGCATCATCACCGAGTCCGCCGAGCAGGCCGCCGGCGACCGCGCGGTCCCGCCGCCCGAGGCGCCGCCGACGCGCGCCGCCCAGGCCACGCAACCGGTCGCGGACCCGGTCCCGGCCACCCGCGCCGACCCCCGGCCCGACGAGCGCGCCACGATGGCCGAGCCGGCCCGTCCGCGCGCCGAAGCCAAGCCCGAATCGAGACCCGAGCCCAAGCCGGAGGCCCGCGCGGAGCGCAAGCCCGAGGCGAAGCCGGAAGTCCGCGCCGAGGCCAGGCCGGAGCGCAAGCCCGAGCCGAAACCCGAATCGAAGCCCGACACCCGCGCGGCCGAGGCCGCCCGCGCGCAGGCGCTGCTGGAAGGCCGCTCGACCTCGGACAAGAAGCCGGACGCGGCCGCCTCGGGCGGGCGCTTCATCGTGCAGGTCGGCGCCTATGCCGACGGCAAGGCGGCGCAGGACGTCCGCGCCAAGGTCGAACGCCTGGGCCTGAAGACCTACACGCAGGCGGTCGACACCGCCGACGGCAAGCGCATCCGCGTGCGGGTGGGGCCGTTCGCTTCCCGGGACGAGGCCGACAAGGCCGCGGCGAGGGTCCGCGGCGGCGGCCTCGCGCCCGCCGTGCTGACGCTCTGACCGGCCCGGCACGGAGACCGCCTCGATGGACCGCCATGACGCCCCCGCGCCGAGCCGCTCCCCGCGATGAACTGGGTCGACCTCGCCCTGCTGGGCCTGTGCGTCGCGTCCGTGCTGCTGGGCGCGTGGCGCGGCCTGGTGTTCGAGCTGATGACGCTGGCGGGCTGGCTGGTGGCCTACGCGGCCGCGCCGTACGTGGCGCCGGCGGTCGAGCGCCTGCTCCCGCTGGACAAGGCCGGCCCGACGATGACGCACGCGCTGGGGCTGGTGATCGCCTTCGTGCTGGTGCTGCTGGTCTGGGGCCTGGGCGCCAAGCTGATCCGGGCGCTGATCCACGCGACGCCGCTGGGGCTGCTGGACCGGCTTGGCGGCGCGGCGTTCGGCGTGCTGCGCGCGGCGCTGCTGGCGCTGCTGGCGACCGTCATCGTCGGCATGACGCCGGCCGTCCGGTCCGAGGCCTGGACCGGCTCGCAGGCCGCGCCGTGGCTGACGGCGGCGCTGGCGCAGGTCCGGCCGCTGTTGCCCGAGGCCCTGCACGACTACATTCCGGCCTGAGCGTCACGAGCGCCCAGGCCTTCGCTTTCCTCCCGTTCCAAGAGCATTGAAGGACCTCCCATGTGCGGCATCGTCGGTGTGATTTCCAAGGCGCCGGTCAACCAGCTGATCTATGACGCGCTGCTGCTGCTGCAGCATCGCGGCCAGGACGCGGCCGGCATCGTCACGATGCAGGGCCAGAAGTGCTTCATGCACAAGGCCCGCGGCATGGTGCGCGACGTGTTCCGCACCCGCAACATGCGCGGCCTGCCGGGCAACGTCGGCCTCGGCCAGGTCCGTTACCCGACCGCCGGCAACGCCTACAGCGAGGAAGAGGCCCAGCCCTTCTACGTCAACGCGCCCTACGGCATCGTGCTGGTGCACAACGGCAACCTGACCAACGCGCACGCGCTGAAGGCGGAGCTGTTCGAGGTCGACCGCCGCCACATCAACACCGAGAGCGACACCGAGGTGCTGATCAACGTGCTGGCCCACGAGCTGGAGATGGCCGGCCGCGACCTGCCGCTGACGCCGGCGCAGATCTTCAAGGCGGTGAGCACGGTCCACAAGCGCATCAAGGGCTCGTACGGCGTGATCGCGCTGATCGCCGGCCATGGCCTGCTCGCCTTCCGCGATCCCTACGGCATCCGCCCGCTGTGCTTCGGCCAGTCCGGCGACGGCGAGGTGATGGTCGCCAGCGAGAGCGTGGCGCTCGAAGGCACCGGCCACACGCTGACGCGCGACCTCGCGCCCGGCGAAGCCCTGTTCATCGACACCCAAGGCACGATCCACACGCAGCAGTGCGCGGAGAACCCGACGCTCAATCCCTGCATGTTCGAGTTCGTCTACCTGGCGCGCCCGGATTCGGTGATGGACGGCATCTCGGTCTACCAGGCCCGGCTGAACATGGGCGAGACGTTGGCCCAGCGCCTGATCTCGACGATCCCGCCCAGCGAGATCGACGTCGTCATCCCGATCCCCGAATCCAGCCGCCCGTCGGCGATGCAGCTCGCGCACCGCATCGGCAAGCCGTACCGCGAGGGCTTCGTCAAGAACCGCTACGTCGGCCGGACCTTCATCATGCCGGGCCAGTCCACGCGCAAGAAGTCGGTGCGCCAGAAGCTCAACGCGATCGGCCTGGAGTTCAAGGGCCGCAACGTGCTGCTGGTGGATGACTCCATCGTGCGGGGCACGACCTCCAAGGAGATCGTGCAGATGGCCCGCGAGGCCGGCGCCAAGAAGGTCTACCTGGCCTCCGCCGCGCCGCCGGTGCGTTTCCCCAACGTCTACGGCATCGACATGCCGACGAAGGAGGAACTGATCGCCCATGGCCGCTCGATCGAGGAGATCCGCCAGTTCATCGGCGCCGACGCGCTGATCTACCAGGACGTCGACGCGATGAAGCGCGTCGTCGGCCAGCTGCGCCCGGGGCTCAACGGCTTCGAGGCCTCGTGCTTCGACGGGACCTACATCACCGGCGACGTGTCGGCCGAGGACTTCGCGACGATGCAGGCGCAACGCCAGTCGCAGCCCGAGGAAGAGGACCTGCCGGCGCGCAGCCGCCTGGCGCTGCAGAGCGGCGGGGACCAGTGATGGCCAACGGCAAGCAGGGAGGCATCCCGCGCGTGGACCTGCCCGAGGACGTCCGCCTGGACACGCTGGCGGTCCGCGAGGGCCTGCCGCCGTCGCCCTGGGGCGAGAACTCCGAGGCGCTGTACCTGACCAGCTCCTTCGTGCATCCGGACGCGGCCACCGCCGCGCGCCGCTTCGCCAACGAGGAGGAGGCCTTCGTCTACAGCCGCTTCTCCAATCCGACGGTCATGATGATGGAGCGCCGCCTGGCCGCGCTCGAGGGCACCGAGGCCTGCATCGCGACCTCCTCGGGCATGTCCGCGATCATGCTGCTGGTCATGGGGCTGCTGAAGTCGGGCGACCACGTCGTGTGCTCGCGCTCGGTGTTCGGCTCGACGATCAAGCTGCTGCAGGGCGAGTTCGGCAAGTTCGGCATCCAGACCACCTTCGTGTCGCAGACCGACCTGGCCGAGTGGCAGGCCGCGCTGCGGCCCGAGACGAAGCTGCTGTTCGCCGAGACCCCGACCAATCCGCTGACCGAGGTCTGCGACGTCGCGGCGCTGGCCGGCATCGCCCATGGCCACGGCGCGCTGCTGGCGGTCGACAACTGCTTCGCGTCGCCGGCGCTGCAGCAGCCCGCGAAGATGGGCGCGGACTTCATCATCCATTCGGGCACGAAGTACCTGGACGGCCAGGGCCGCGTGATCGCCGGCGCGATCTGCGCGTCGGCGAAGTTCGTCGACGAGGTGTTCACGCCGGTGATGCGCTCGGTGGGCATGTCGCTGTCGCCGTTCAACGCCTGGGTCGTGCTCAAGGGCATGGAGACGCTGTCGGTGCGCATGAAGGCGCAGACCGCCAGCGCCGCCGTGCTGGCCGCGTGGCTGGAATCGCATCCGGCGATCGAGCGCGTCTACTACCCCGGGCTGAAATCCCATCCGCAACATGAGCTGGCGATGCGCCAGCAAGGCGGGCAGGGCGGGGCGGTGGTGTCGTTCATCGTCAAGGGCGGCGCCGAGGACAACGGCCGCGCCGCGGCCTTCCACGTGATCGACAAGACCCGGATCTGCTCGATCACCGCCAACCTCGGCGACACCAAGACCACCATCACCCATCCGGCCAGCACCTCGCACGGCCGGCTCACCGAGCCGCAGCGCCAGGCGGCCGGCATCACGCAGGGGCTGATCCGCGTCGCGGTCGGCCTCGAAGACATCGACGACATCAAGGGCGACCTGGCCCGCGGTTTGAACTCCCTATGACGACTCCCTCCACGCCTGTCCGTACCCGCATCGCCCCGTCGCCGACCGGTTTCCTGCACCTGGGCACGGCACGCACGGCGCTGTTCTCGTGGGCCTACGCGCGTCACCACGGCGGCCAGTTCGTGCTGCGCATCGAGGACACCGACGTCGCGCGTTCGACGCAGGACTCGGTCGAGCAGATCCTGGCGTCGATGCAGTGGCTGGGCCTCGACTACGACGAGGGCCCGATCTACCAGATGCAGCGCCTGGAGCGCTACCACGCGGTCATCGAGCAGATGATCGCGGCCGGCACCGCCTACCGCTGCTACTGCACGCCGGAGGAGCTCGCGGCGATGAAGGCGGGCCAGGAGGCGCGCGGCGAGAAGCGCCGCTACGACGGCACCTGGCGTCCCGAGGCGGGCAAGACGCTGCCGGCGATCCCGGACGGCGTGACGCCGGTGGTCCGGTTCAAGAATCCGCTCGACGGCGACGTGACCTGGGACGACGTGGTCAAGGGGCCGATCACGATCAACAACCGCGAGATCGACGACCTGATCCTGCTGCGTCCGGACGGCGTGCCGACCTACAACTTCGCGGTCGTGATCGACGACTGGGACATGAGGATCACCCATGTCTTCCGCGGCGACGAGCACATCAACAACACGCCCTGGCAGATCAACCTGTTCAACGCGCTCGGCGCCCAACTCCCGGCGTTCGGGCATATCCCGGTGATCCTGGGCGACGACGGGCAGAAGCTGTCCAAGCGCCGCGGCGCGGTCAGCGTGACCGCCTACGAGGACAACGGCTACCTGCCCGAGGCGATGCTGAACTACCTGTCCCGCCTGGGCTGGAGCCACGGCGACGACGAGTTGTACAGCCTGGAGCAACTGGTGTCCTGGTTCGATGGCAGCCACATCTCCAAGAGCCCGGCGCAATGGGACCCGGCCAAGCTGGAATGGGTGAACGGGCACTACATCAAGCAGGCCGACGACGCGCGGCTGGCGACGCTGGTGACGGCGCAACTGGCCAAGCGGGGCCTGGCAGCGCCGGCGCGGCTGGAGGCGATGTGCGGCCTGTTCAAGGACCGCTGCGGCACGACGGTCGCGCTGGCCGACTGGCTCGCGATGTATGTGTCGCCGGTGACGCCGACCGAGACCGATCGCGCGCAGCACCTCACCGACGCGGTCAAGCCGGCGGTGCTGGCGCTGGCCGACGCGCTCGAGGCGCTGCCCACGTGGGACAAGGCCGCGATCAGCGGCGCGATCAAGGCGACCATCGCCGCGCATGGCCTGAAGATGCCGCAACTGGCGATTCCGGTGCGCGTGCTGGCTTGCGGCCGTTCGCAGACGCCGTCGGTCGATGCGGTGCTGGAACTCTTCGACAAAGAAATTTTGTTGAACCGCTTGCGTTCCGTTTAAAACTCGGTCTATACTCTCGTTCTCGCTTGAACAGCGCGTTGTTCGAAACGAACTTTGACGCGGCAGACGGTGAATCAAAACGGGGAGCGCGAGCTCCCCGACGAGATTCAAGGAAGCCGAAAAGAAGCCGGATCGAATCCCCGAAGGGGGTATAGCTCAGCTGGGAGAGCGCTTGCATGGCATGCAAGAGGTCAGCGGTTCGATCCCGCTTACCTCCACCAAACTTCGGTTTGCGTGGCGCGCGGTTCAAGGAAGAAGGTTTAGTCCCCTTCGTCTAGAGGCCTAGGACACCACCCTTTCACGGTGATTACAGGGGTTCGAATCCCCTAGGGGACGCCAAGTTTTCGAGCTTGGTTACTGACCGGAAGTTGATCGAGAAAATCGAAAATTCTTCGGAAATCGATTTGATCGTTGTCAAAATCAGGTATAGTAACGAAATCGACGCGGCGCTGACATCAAGCGATTGATGAAAGCAAAGCGAGAAGAGTTTGATGCGACGAATCGAAAGATTCCAAGTATCTGGAGTGGTAGTTCAGTTGGTTAGAATACCGGCCTGTCACGCCGGGGGTCGCGGGTTCGAGCCCCGTCCACTCCGCCAACACCATTGAGACTCGGGCTGCGTACCGATTCGATGCGAAAGCATTCGGGGGTATAGCTCAGCTGGGAGAGCGCTTGCATGGCATGCAAGAGGTCAGCGGTTCGATCCCGCTTACCTCCACCAGAACTCCTTCGGGAGGCTGGAGCGCAGACCGGGTAGCAATAGAAGGTACAGTCCCCTTCGTCTAGAGGCCTAGGACACCACCCTTTCACGGTGATTACAGGGGTTCGAATCCCCTAGGGGACGCCAAGTTTGACAAGGCTTGGCTGCATCGCGGTTCTGAATGGAATCGAGTGCTTGCAGCGAAACTTGTTCGCTAACGATATCGACGCACCGAATAGCGTCGTATCTGGAGTGGTAGTTCAGTTGGTTAGAATACCGGCCTGTCACGCCGGGGGTCGCGGGTTCGAGCCCCGTCCACTCCGCCAACATTGAAACCCTGTCGATGCAAGTCGACAGGGTTTTTTCTTTTCCGACGTCGAATGATTTGGCGGAAAACGGGATTCGCCGGGAATCCCGAGAGTTGCCCGATTCAGTATCCGATCAGAGATCCGGATACTCGCGTTTGCGTTGCGCCGTATAACTCCACCAGTCCCGGGGAGGGGCGCCGTTCATGAAATCGACGGCGGCCATATACGTATCGAGCACGCACGGATCGTGGCGGTGGCCGGTCAGTTTGCAGATCTGCTGATACAGCGCGAAGGCATCGGCGCCAATCAGATCCCGAGGATGCTGAATCCCCATCAGCTCGAAATCCCGGACCATCGCCGGCCCGATGTTGGGAATCTGCCGCAGCGCCTCGCAGTCGGCGGCCGAGGCCGCTTTCCTGTGCGTTTTTCGCGCGGACGTGCGGCCTTCGGGCATGGTCAGTGGAAGCCGCCCGAGCGGATCAGGCCGACCGCCAATCCCTCGATCGCGAACTGCTCGTCGGGCGTGACCTCGATCGGCGCGAAGTCGGCGTTCTCGGGCAGCAACCGGATGCCGTCGGCATCGCGCTGGAAGCGCTTCACCGTGACCTCGTCGCCGATGCGCGCGACGACCACCTGGCCGTTGCGGGCCTCGCTGATCTTGCGCACCGCGAGCAGGTCGCCATCCATGATGCCGATGTCCTTCATGCTCATGCCTTTCACGCGCAGCAGGAAGTCCGGCGCCTTCGAGAACATCGAGGGGTCGACGCTATAGTGCTGCTCCACATGTTCCTCGGCGAGGATCGGCGCGCCCGCGGCGACCCGGCCCACCAGCGGCAGCGTCAGCTGCGCGAGGCTGGCCAGCGGCAGCGCGAACTGGCTGTGCTCGCGGGCGCGGTTGACCTGGCGCAGCGCCGTCGACGGCAGCCGGATCCCGCGGGCGGTGCCGCCTACCAGCTCGATGACGCCCTTGCGGGCCAGCGCCTGCAGGTGTTCCTCGGCCGCGTTGGCGGACTTGAAACCCAGTTGCTGCGCGATTTCCGCGCGGGTGGGCGGCGAGCCGGTGCTCTCGATGCTGTCGCGGACCAGATCAAAGATCTGTTGTTGGCGGGCGGTGAGTTTGGGTGGTGTATCCACGGGCACAGGCCTTTATTCCATTGAGGAGCAGGTGAGTTCGGCGCGGCGGCGTGGTTCGAAAACCGCCTGAGAATTCATCCAGCATCTGGATTTTTATACAGGAGACGACAAATTGCAAAGCGCGGCCCAGACCTTCGTGATCATCGGCACCGGCGGCACGATCGCCGGCGCCTCCGATAGCGCCACGGACAACGTCGGCTACAAGGCCGGTTCGCTGTCCGTCGACACGCTGGTCAAGGCGGTCCCGGCGCTCGCGTCGCGCTCGCTCGAGGCGGAACAGCTCGCGCAACTCGACAGCAAGGACATGGACCACGGGACCTGGGCGCGCTTGGCCCGGCGGGTGCGGGAGCACCTGGATCGCCCCGAGGTCCGAGGCATCGTCATCACCCATGGCACGGACACGCTGGAGGAGACCGCCTATCTGCTGCAACGCGTGCTGGCGCCGGAAAAGCCGGTGGTGCTGACCGCCGCGATGCGGCCGGCGACGGCCATCCAGGCGGACGGCCCGCAGAACCTGCTCGATGCGGTGGCGGTCGCCGCGAGCGCCGGTGTGCGCGGCGTCGTGGCCGTGGTGGCGGGGCAGGTGTGGTCCGGGCTCGAGCTGCGCAAGACGCACAGCTACCGGCTCGATGCCTTCGAGGCCGGACCCGACGCCGGGCCGCTCGCGGTGGTGGAGGAGGGCGCGTTGCGCCGCTTCCGCGACTGGACGACGGGCGAGGCGCTCGGCGCCGCGCTGCTGCCGGAAGACGGCGCGGCCTGGCCGTGGGTCGAGGTGCTCGCCAGCCACGCCGGCGCCGACGCGCGCGCGCTCGAGGCTTGGCGGACCGCGGGCCTGCAAGGCCTGGTGCTGGCCTGCACCGGCAATGGCACGCTGAACCAGGCGCTCGAGGCGCCGGTCCAGGCGTTGAAGGACGCCGGCGTGCCGGTGTGGCGGACGACCCGCTGCGCGCAGGGGCGCATCGTCGGCGCCGAGGACGAACCCGCCGCCGCGCTGTCGCCGTGGGCCGCGCGCGTCGAGTTGATGCTGTCGCTGCTCCGGCGCCGCTGATCGATCGGCGGCCTCAAAAGAAAACGCCGGCGATGAGCCGGCGTTCTTCATGGCGGGTCCGAAGGCCGCGCCGGTGAGGTCATCACGCGATCGGGAGATCGCGCGAGCCGCTCGCGAGCGAGCTTCAGACGATCGTCAGCGTGACGTCGATGTTGCCGCGGGTGGCGTTCGAGTACGGGCAGACCTCGTGGGCATCGGCGACCAGCTTCTCCAGCTGCGCGCGGTCCATGCCCGGCACCGAGATCTTCATCGACACGGCGATGCCGAAGGCGCCCGGCTTGTTGGCGTGAGGGCCGATGCCGACTTCGCTGGTGATCGAGACCTCGGCCGGCAGCGCGACCTTGTTGCGGGCCGAGACGGCCTTCATCGCGCCGATGAAGCAGGCCGAGTAGCCCGCGGCGAACAGCTGTTCCGGGTTGGTGCCCGCGCCGTCGTCGCCGCCCAGCGCCTTGGGCGTGGACAGCTGGACCTTCAGGCGGTCGTCGGAGGATTGCGCGGTGCCGGCGCGGCCGCCGGTGGCGGTGGCGGTGGCGGTGTAGAGGGCTTTTTCGATGGCCATGAGGGGCTCCTTGGTGGTGAGAGGGTGGGTGAGTGAAGGGGACAGGGGGTCAGGTCTCGCCGTCGTCGTCGAGGGCGGGATCGCGGGCGAGGTGCTCGAGCACATTGCGCCGCAATTCATGCAGGCGTCGCGTCAGCGCTTCCACTTCGGCGGGGCCGCAGGCACTGGCGCAAGCCAGTTGTTCGGGGATGCCGGCCGCCTGCGCGCGCAGGGCGCGACCGGCGGCCGTCAGGTGGATCTCGACGCGGCGTTCGTCGCTTTGCGCGCGGCGGCGTTCGATCAGGCCACCGGCTTCCAGGCGCTTGAGCAGCGGCGTCAGCGTGCCGGAGTCCAGGCTCAGCCGTTGCCCCAGTTCCGAGACGCCCGGGCCGTCGGTCTCCCAGAGCACCAGCATGACGAGGTACTGCGGGTAGGTCAGGCCCAGAGGAGCCAGCAGCGGCTTGTACAGCTTCGTCATCGCCAGCGACGTCGAATACAACGCGAAGCACAGCTGCACGTCCAGCTTCAGCCAGTCGGTGCCCGGAGGCATCGGCTGGGCGCCGACGCCGGCCGGGACGGCGGTGTCGTGCGAGGTGGAGCGGGGTGCGTTCGGCATGGGGTGAACTGTAGCGAGCAATTAAATTGCACGCAATTGAAATGGTCTTTCCCGCCGGTTGAGGGGAACTATCGGCGGGAGACCGAGGGATTTCCAGCGGCGCTGAGCGGCCTTCGAGGCCAACTTGGAGAGGGCCACCACGTCCGCCGTGGTCAGGGTTGCCTTCGGGCCCCGGATATTCCCCGCCTCGCCATGCTGGCCAAGGACTTAGCATCTGCCGCGCCGAATGAAGCCAACGAAAGTTTCCATCCCGGGCCCCCCAGCCTTCCGAAACACGGTCATCGGAGTCGCGATCATGTTGACCGCGGCTTGCTCCCCAGGCGCGCTCGACGGCGAGTCCTCCATCAACGGAGCGCCTGGTTATTCCTTCGTGGACACCGGCGGCCACGGCCGGGTGATCGTCTTCGGCAAGCCGGGAGAGCCCGCGCAGTTCGTGGTCCAGTCCCGGGTCGACGGGTACTCCGTGCGCGACGGAAAGATCCTCGTCGCGCGGTTGCCGATGAAGTCGGACCAGGCCGCCCCGAGCGGCTGGATCACCGAAGGTCCCTGCCAGTACCTGTCGATCGACATCGCCAGCCGGCGGATGTCCGTCTTGCCGGATCCGATCGCGGGCCTGTCCTGCAGGCCCGCCATCGACACGACGGGCGAGACCCGGTCGCTCGTCCCGAAGGGCGATCCGGCGGCCTCCGCCGGATCGGAGAAGGGGCGCTAGCCTCCTCCCGGCCGATCAGCCCGACTTGACGGGCTCCATCAGATGCGGGTTAACCCGCATGAGGCACCACGGAATCGCCCGGACACTTCGGGCGCCCGAAAGGGCGCCGGTGCCGCCGGCAAGGAGCCGGAGAGTTCCTGACGGCACCGGAATTCGAACGAGGCGCGGCGGCAGTGCCGGGGACCGTGCCCAACCCATCCAACAGGGAGTTTCATGAATCGCACCTTCAAGCGGCGTTTGCCGCTCGTGCTGCCGTGGCTGGTCGCCGCGTCGGCGGCCGCCGCCCAGACGACGGTGGTCGACAACACCTCGACCGGGTTCACCGCGAACTACGTCTGGACCTCCAGCACTGCGGGCTCCGCGACCTTCGCGGGGCCGAACCATCTGGTCGCCAACGGCTTGGCGAACATCCTGGACAACACGTCGCCGCAGTTCTCCACCACCGGCAACTGGCAGGCGCGCACCGACGGCATCGGCATGTACGGCCCGAGCTTCGTGGCGATGACCGCGCCGTCCGCGCGGTTCCCGTATCACTTCCCGCCGCGCATCCTCGACAACGACACCTACCACGGCGCCGAGGGCGGCTCCAACAACTGGCTGGGCAGTACGGCACTGGCGGGTTACTACGGCGCGAATTACCGCTACTTCGATCCCGCGACCTCGACGGGCGATCGGGTGACGAAGTTCAGGTTCGTGACCGAGTCGATCGGCGGCATCTCGCAGATGCGCACGGTGCAGTTGTCGGCGCACTGGCCCGCGTCGCCGGGCAATGCGAGCAACGCGATCTACCGCGTGCGCAATGGCGCTGCCGTCGTGGCGGAGCACCGCGTCAACCAGCGCCAGAGTTCCGGTGACTGGGCGCCGCTGGGGCAGCCGTTCTCGATCGGCAGCGCGTCGGACCTGACGATCGAGGTCGACGCGACCGGCGCGGACGGCGTCGTGATCGCCGACGCGGTCCGGTTGGTCTCGGTGGACGCCACGCTGGTGAACGCGGCGCGCTGGCAATTGCCGTCGATGCCCTGGTCCATGCCGGTGGACATCTACGCGCGCTGGCCGCAGGCCTATCCGCTGCCGTCGCCGTACGTGGCCTGGACCCTGGTCGGCGGCACGGGCCATGAGCACAACGTCATCGGCAACCCGGACACCGCCCAGGCGCCGGCCGACGGCGAGTGGCGCAAGCTGGGTCGGATCGACCTGCAGGGCACGCAGTCGAACTACGTGTTGCTGGAGGAAACCGGCGTGGGAGCGCAGCCGGTGTTCGCCGATGCGGTCGCCTACGTGCCGGCCAATGCCTTCCCCATCGCGAGCTGGGAGTCCAGCGCGCCGGGCCGGGCCGTCGACCTCTACGTGCAATGGTCGGCCGATGCGACGCGCTCGGCGGAGGCTCGCTACGTGGTGACGCATTGGGCGTCCCAGAACGGCGCGTGCGTGTCGCCGCGGCGCTTCTCGGTCAAGGTCGACCAGCGCGACGCCACGCTCGCCGCGGGCACCTACCTGGGACGCGTGCCCGCGGACCAGAACTGCGGCACGACCAAGGTCGAGCTGGTGCCGGGCAGCGGGGTGGGCACGCTGTCGGCGGACGCGGTGCGGTTCGTCAGCCTTTGACGAGGGTCGAGCCGGCGCGGCGGGAGGGGCAACCGCTCAGCCCGCCGCCTGGATCGCGTCCACCTGCTCGCTGAGCTCCAGCCAGCGCATCTCCGCTTCCTCGACCTCGTCGCCGATGGCCTTCAGGCGCTTGCCGGCCTCGGCGATCTGGGCGGGCGTCTGGCCGGCGCTCGAGAGCTGGGCCTCGAGCGCGGTGCGCTCGTCCGCCCAGGCCTTCATCCGGGCGTCGATCTGCTCCATCTCCTTGCGCAGCGGCCGCGTCTGCTCGTTGAGCTTCTGCCGTGCCTGGCCGCTGAGCTTGCGGTCCTCGCGCTTGACCGGCGCCGCGGCGGGGGCCTCCACCGGCGAGGCGACCGGAGCGGCCGCCACCGGTGCCGGCGCCGGCGAAGGCGCCACGGCCGACGCACCGCCGCCGGCCGCGCCGGCACGCGCCTGGCGCAGCGCCTGCTTGGCCTCTTCCTTGGCCAGCTTCGCCGCCTCCTTGGACTGCTCCAGCAGCCAGCGCTGGTAGTCGTCCAGGTCGCCGTCGAACGGCGCCAGCTTGCCGTCGGCCACCAGCCAGAACTCGTCGCACACCTCGCGCAGCAGCGCGCGGTCGTGGCTGACCAGCATCACCGTGCCTTCGAACTCATTGAGCGCCATCGACAGCGCCTCGCGGGTCTGCAGGTCCAGGTGGTTGGTCGGCTCGTCCAGCAGCAGCAGGTTGGGGCGCTGCCACACCAGCATCGCCAGCACCAGCCGCGCCTTCTCGCCGCCGGACAGGCTGCCGACCTCCTGGTTGACCATGTCGCCGACGAAGCGGAACTGGCCGAGGAAGTCGCGCAGCTCCTGCTCGCGCGCGCCCGGGCTGACCTCCTTGGCCAGCCGGATCATGTGCATCAGCGGCCCCTCGTCGGGCCGCAGCACATCCATCTCCTGCTGCGCGAAGTAGCCGATCGACAGCCCCTTGCCCTCGGTGATCGTGCCGCCCAGCGCGCGCTGCATGCGCGCCACCGTCTTCACGAAGGTCGACTTGCCCTGGCCGTTCGCGCCCAGGATGCCGAAGCGTTGACCCGCCAGCACCGAGCGATCGATGCCGCGCACGATGACCTTCTCGCCCTCGTCGGTGTCATAGCCCACGGACACCGTGTCGAACATCAGCATCGGATTCGGGAGGTTCAGCGGCTCGCGGAACTCGAAGCTGAAGTCCGACGCGGTCAGCACCGGCGCCAGCTTCTCCATCCGCTCCAGCGCCTTCACGCGGCTCTGCGCCTGCTTGGCCTTGGAGGCCTTGGCCTTGAAGCGGTCGATGAACTTCTGCAGGTGCGCCATGCGCTCCTGCTGCTTGTCGAAGGCCTGCTGCTGCTGGAGCATCCGCTCCGCGCGCATCGACTCGAACGCGGTGTAGTTGCCGCCGTAGCGATGCAGCTTGGCGTCGTCCAGGTGCAGCGTCACCTTGGTGATCGCGTCCAGGAATTCGCGGTCGTGGCTGATGATGATCAGTGTGCCGTCGTAGCGCTGCAGCCAGGCCTCCAGCCAGACCAGGGCGTCCAGGTCCAGGTGGTTCGTCGGCTCGTCCAGCAGCATCAGGTCGGACGGGCACATCAGCGCCCGCGCCAGCTGCAGCCGCATGCGCCAGCCGCCGGAGAAGCTGTTGACCGGCGCATCCACCTGCGCGCCCTTGAAGCCCAGGCCCATCAGCAGCGCCTGCGCGCGGGCCGGCGCGTCCAGGCTGCCGGCGTCCATCAACTGCGCGTAGGCATCGGCGATCGCGTGGCCGTCGTCGGCGGCCTCCGCGTCGGCCAGCGCCTGGCGCGCGGCCATCAGCCGGATGTCGCCCTCGAGCACGAACTCGGTGGCCGGCATCTCGGTCTCGGGCATGTGCTGCGCGACCTCGGCCAGCGCCCAGTGGCGCGGGATCTCCACATCGCCCTTGTCGCTGTGCAGACGGTCGGTCAGCAGCGAGAACAGGCTGGACTTGCCCGCGCCGTTGCGGCCCACCAGGCCGACCTTCTCGCCGGGCTGCAGCACCACGCTGGCGTCGTCCAGCACGACCTTCGTGCCGCGTCGCAGCACCACGTTGCGCAAGGTGATCATGCGGCGCCTCCTTCCGAGGCGGAGACGTCGTTCGAGGCGGGCGCGCCGAAGCCGCCCGCGACCAGCGCCTCGCGGGTCAGCAGCAGGACCTGGTCCTCGCCGGCCGAGGTGTCGAGCCACGCGGCTTCCAGCTGCGGGAAGGCCGCCTCGAAGAACGCGCGTTCGTTGCCGATCTCCAGCACCAGCACGCCGTGCGGCGTGAGCCGCGCGGGCGCGTCGGCCAGCAACTGGCGGATGAAGTCCATGCCGTCGGCGCCGCCGGCCAGCGCGAGCTCGGGCTCGGCGCGGTACTCGGCGGGGAGGGCGGCCATCGACGCGCTGTTCACATAGGGCGGGTTGCACAGGATCAGGTCGTACGGACCCGGCGCCGGCGCCAGGCCGTCGCCCTGCAGCAGCCGCACGCGCTCGCCGAGGCCGTGGCGCTCGACATTGATCGCGGCCACCGCGAGCGCGTCGGCGCTCAGGTCGACCGCGTCCACCGACACGTCCGGCCACACCATCGCCGCCAGCACGGCCAGGCTGCCGTTGCCGGTGCACAGGTCCAGCACGCGCGCGGTCTGGTCCGACAGCCAGGCGTCGATGGTCGCGTCGGCCAGCAGCTCGGCGATGAAGCTGCGCGGCACGATCGCGCGCTCGTCGACGTAGAAGGGCACGCCCTGCAGCCACGCCTCGCGGGTCAGGTAGGCGGCGGGCTTGCGCGTGGCGATGCGCTCGCCCACCAGCGCCTCGACCTTCGCGCGGCCCTCGGCCTCGACGGCGTCGGCCTCATGGTCGTCCAGCGCGTCCAGCGGCAGGTCCAGCGCCCACATCGTCAGCCAGGCGGCCTCGTCGAAGGCGTTCGTGGTGCCATGCCCAAACGAAACGCCCGCCTCGGTGAGGCGGGCGGCCTGGGCCTCGATCAATTCCAACAGCGTCACAGCAGCAAATTCTCCAGCGTGCGGCGGTAGATGCGCGTCAGCGGCGCGATCTGGTCCAGCGGCACGTATTCGTCGATCTTGTGGATGCTCGCATTGAGCGGTCCGAATTCCACCACTTGCGGGCACAACGTGGCGATGAATCGCCCATCCGAGGTGCCGCCGGTCGTGGAGAGTTCCGTGGTCAGGCCGGTCTCGGCGGCGATGGCCGCGCCGATCGCGGCCGACAGCTCGCCCACCGGCGTCAGGAACGGCTGGCCCGACAGGGACCAGTCGATCGTGTACTCGAGGCCATGGCGCTCCAGCAGCGCCTGCACCCGCTGGCGCAGCGTCTCGGGCGTCGATTCGGTCGAGAAGCGGAAGTTGAAGTCCACCGTCAGCTCGCCCGGGATCACGTTGCCCGCGCCGGTGCCGGCCGCGATGTTGGAGACCTGGAAGGTCGTGGGCGGGAAGTACGCGTTGCCCTGGTCCCATGCCGTCACCGCCAGCTCCGCCAGCGCAGGCGCGGCCTGGTGGACCGGGTTGCGCGCCAGGTGCGGATAGGCGACGTGGCCCTGGATGCCGAGCACCCGCAGCCGGCCCGACAGCGAGCCGCGGCGGCCGTTCTTGACGGTGTCGCCCAGCCGCTCGACCGAGGTCGGCTCGCCGACGATGCAGTAGTCCAGCCGCTCGCCGCGCGCGCGCAGGCGCTCGACGCACACGACCGTGCCGTCGCGCGCCGGGCCTTCCTCGTCGCTGGTCAGCAGGAAGGCGACGCTGCCGCGATGGCCGGGATGGTCGGCGGCGAAGCGCTCCGCCGCCACGACCATCGCCGCCAGCGAGGTCTTCATGTCCGCCGCGCCGCGCCCGTACAGGCGCTCGCCGCGCACGGTGGGCACGAACGGGTCGCTGGACCACTGGGCCAGGGCGCCGGTCGGCACGACGTCGGTGTGGCCGGCGAAGACCAGCACCGGCGCGCCGGCGTCGCTTCCGCGGCGCACCGCCCACAGGTTGCTCACCCGGGCGCCGTCCGGCCCGCTGTCCATGCGTTCCAGCACGAAGCCGGCGGCGGCCAGCCGCTCGCCGATCAGGTCCAGGCAGCCGGCGTCGTCCGGCGTGACCGACGGGCGCGCGATCAGCTGCTCGAGCAGCGGGAGCGTGGCTTCGTCCATCAGCCCGGCTGCACGTCCAGCGTGATGGAGGTGAAGTTGGCGGTGTCGTCCGCCGGCTCTTCCTTCTTCGGCGCGCCGGGGCCGCCGGCCTTGACGCCGGGACCGTCGTTCTGCAGGCGCCAGAGCAGGTTGGTCGGCGAGTCGGCGAAGGCCAGGCCTTCCTCGCGGGTGATGGTGCCGTCGGTGATGAGGCGGGCGAAGTGTTCCTCGAAGGTCTGCGACCCTTCGGCCATGGACTTCTCCATCGCCTCCTTGACGCCGGCGAAGTCGCCTTGCTCGATCAACTCGGCGACCAGCTTGGTGTTCAGCAGGATCTCGGTGACCGGCACGCGGCCGCCGGCGGCAGCGCGCACCAGGCGCTGCGAGATCACCGCCTTCAGGCCCGCGCCCAGGTCGTTGAGCATCGCCGGGCGCGATTCCGGCGTGTAGAACGACATGATCCGGTTCAGCGCGTGATAGCTGTTGTTGCCGTGCAGCGTGGCCACGACCAGGTGGCCCGACAGCGCGTACGAGATCGCCGCCGTCATCGTCTCGCGGTCGCGGATCTCGCCGATCAGGATGCAGTCCGGCGCCTGGCGCAGCGCGTTCTTCAGCGCGATCTGCAGCGACGCGGTGTCGCGGCCGACCTCGCGCTGGTTGACCAGCGAGCGCTTGTTGGTGAACAGGTACTCGAGCGGATCCTCGATCGTCAGGATGTGCCCGGTCATCGTCTGGTTGCGGTGCTCCAGCATCGACGCGAGCGTGGTGCTCTTGCCGGTGCCGGTCGCGCCGACCATCAGGATCAGGCCCCGCTTCTCGGTGATCAGCTTGGCCAGCACCGGCGGCAGGCCCAGGCTGTCCAGCGTCGGGATGACGTGCGGGATGTGGCGGAACACCGCCGCGATCGAGCCGCGCTGGCGGAAGCCCGAGAGCCGGAAGCTGCCGACCTTGGGGATCGAGACCGCCATGTTGAGCTCGCCGTTGGCGTCGAGCTCGGCCAGGTGTTGCGGGTCGATGACCTCGGAGATCAGCGCCCGCGGCTGCGCCGGCGTCAGCAGCTGGTCCGACAGCTGCAGCATCTGCCCGTTGATCCGGATCAGCACCGGCATGTTGGCCGACAGGTAGGTGTCGGACGCGCCTTTCTCGGCCATCAGGCGCAGGATGCGCTCCATGTTCCCAGTGCTCATGCGGTCTCCTCCGGACGGATGATCTTCTTCGGACGTGCGGCTGCGGGCCCGGGGCTCAGGCGCGCAGCAGGTCGTTGATCGAGGTCTTGGCGCGGGTGCCGGCGTCGACCTTCTTCACGATGATGGCGGCGTACAGGCTGTACTTGTCGTTCTTCGGCAGGCTGCCGCTGATGACCACCGAACCGGCCGGGACGCGGCCGTAGGAGACGGTGTCGGTCTCGCGGTCGTAGATCGGGGTGCTCTGGCCGATGTACACGCCCATCGAGATCACCGAGTTCTCCTCGACGATCACGCCCTCGACGATCTCGGAGCGGGCGCCGATGAAGCAGTTGTCCTCGATGATGGTCGGGTTGGCCTGCAGCGGTTCCAGCACGCCGCCGATGCCGACGCCGCCGGACAGGTGGACGTTCTTGCCGATCTGCGCGCAGGAGCCGACGGTGGCCCAGGTGTCGACCATCGTGCCCTCGTCGACGTAGGCGCCGATGTTCACGTAGGACGGCATCAGCACGACGTTGCGCGCCATGAAGCTGCCGCGGCGCGCGACCGCGGGCGGGACGACGCGCACGCCGGTGGCGCGCAGCGCCTCGTCGCTCATGCCGCCGAACTTGGTCGGGACCTTGTCGAAGAAAGTCATGTCGCCGGCGCCCATCTGGCGGTTGTCGTTCAGGCGGAACGACAGCAGCACCGCCTTCTTGATCCACTGGTGCACGGTCCATTCGCCCACGGCCTTGCGCTCGGCCACGCGCAGCGTGCCGGCGTCCAGCCCGGCCAGGACCTCGTCCACGGCGGCGCGGACCTCGGGGCTGTTGGCGGAGTTCAGGTTGGCGCGGCCTTCCCAGGCGAGGTCGATGATCGATTGCAGGTCTTGCGTCATGGTGCGGAGGGTGTGTTCGGGGGAATTCGGAAAGAGGGGGGGCGAAGCGCTCAGGACGATTTCAATGGCTTCGCGAAGGCGACGATGCGGTGGGCGGCTTCCAGGCATTCGGCCTGCTCGGCCACCAGCGCCAGGCGGATGCGGCCGGCGCCGGGGTTGACGCCCTGCGCCTCGCGGGCGAGCAGGCTGCCAGGCAGGACGCCGACATTGTATTGAGCGAGCAGCCCCTGGGCGAAGCCAATATCGTTACCGTCTGGCACGGCCGCCCACAGGTAGAAACCCGCGTCGGGCAGCGCGACATCCAGGACCTCGGCCAGCAGCGGCGTGACCGCGGCGAACTTGGCGCGGTACTGCGCGCGGTTCTCGACGACATGCGCCTCGTCGTTCCACGCGGCGATGCTGGCGGCCTGGATCAGCGGGCTCATCGCCGAGCCGTGGTAGGTGCGGTACAGCAGGAAGCGCTTGATCCACGCGGCGTCGCCGGCGACGAAGCCCGAGCGCATGCCGGGCACGTTCGAGCGCTTGGACAGGCTGGTGAACGCGATCAGGTTGCGGAAGTCCGGCCGGCCGAGCTGGACCGCGGCCTGCAGGCCCGACAGCGGCGCGGCGTCGGGACCGTCGCGGAAGTAGATCTCGGAGTAGCACTCGTCCGAGGCGATCACGAAGCCGTGGCGGTCGCTGAGCTCGAACAGCGTCTGCCACTCGGACAGCGGCATGACCGCGCCGGTCGGGTTGCCCGGCGAGCAGACGTAGAGCAGCTGCGTGCGGGACCAGGTCGCGTCGTCGATGCGGGACCAGTCGGCGGCGAAGTTGCGCGCCGGATCGGAGTTCGCGAACGCCGGCGTGGCGCCGGCGAGCAGCGCGGCGCCTTCGTAGATTTGGTAGAACGGATTGGGGCAGACGACGGTGGCGCCCGGACGGCTCGGGTCGATCACGACCTGCGCCAGCGCGAACAGCGCCTCGCGCGAGCCGTTGACCGGCAGGATCTGCGTGGCCTGGTCGACGGCGAGCGCGTAGCGGCGCTGCAGCCAGCCGGCGATCGCCTCGCGCAGCTTGGGATCGCCGGCGGTCGCGGGGTAGCTGGACAGGCCCTGGAGGTGGGCCGTCAGCGCCTGCTCGACCAGCTTGGGCGCGGGGTGCTTGGGCTCGCCGATGCCCAGCGAGATCGGGCGGTAATCGGGGTTCGGGACGATGCCCTGGGTCAGGGCGCGCAGCCGTTCGAACGGGTAGGGATTCAGCAGCGCCAGTCGTGGATTGACCGGCGGCGTGGCAGCGGGGGAAGTCATCCGGGAATCATAGGTCGGCGGGTCGCGGCGCCCCATCCTTCACTGGACAACGCTGGGTTGACGCTCAGAGCGAGCCTCGACACCCCGGCGCGCCGCATCGGCAGGCCAGGCGGCCCTCGTGGTGGGTGAGGCCGTAGTCGACGGTGATCTCGTCGCCCGGCGCCAGGTCGGCCAGCGCGAAGAAGCTGACCTCGCCGTCCTCGACCTGGATGCGGGCGTTGGGCCGGCAGCTGTGGTTGGTGAAACGCATCGCATCCTGCGAGCGGCTCGCGTCGATCGCGCGCGCCGGGGAGAGCTCCACCAGCATCAGCCGGCGGCTCTCCTGGGCACGGCGCCGCGCCTCGGCGACGGTGATCGATTCGCCGGTCAGCAGCCCCAGACGCGTGCCCGCGGCAATGGCCTCGGCCGCGAACACGCCGTAGCCGTCGATCCGGCTGCGCTTGAGCGCGACCGCGACGAACTGCGTGCTGGCGTCGTAGGCAAGGGCCATCCTGGCGGGAGGTCGGTCAGCGGATCCGGGGCGCGCCGGCTCAGCGCAGCAGGCCGGTCTCGAAGCCGTGCGCCGGCAGGTCCACCGCGGGCAGCGGCTTCCAACCCTTCTTGCGGTGCTCGGTCACCACGTTCGTGTAGATGCCGCCGCGCACGTACCACTTCGCGGTGATGCGGATGAAGCGCGGATTGGTGACCTTCACGATGTCCTCGAGGATGGTGTTGGTCACCTTCTCGTGGAACGCGCCTTCGTCGCGGTAGCTCCAGAAGTACATCTTCAGGCTCTTGAGCTCGACGCAGTACTGGTCCGCGATCATGTCGATCGTGAAGTGCGCGAAGTCCGGCTGGCCGGTCAGCGGGCAGTGGCAGGTGAACTCGGGGATCTGGAACTGGATGACGTAGTCGCGCTCCGGAGCCGGGTTCGGGAAGACGTGGATCTCCTTGCTCGGGCGGCTCGGCGGGTTGGGCGGCATCTCGCGCATCTTGGGTTCGACGGCGGTGTCGGCCTTGCCGGCCTTGATCGGCGCGACCATCTTCAGCTTGGACGCCTTCGGCGCCTTCGCGGCGGACGACGATGCGGCGGCCTTGGCGGCCGGCTTGGCGGGGGTGTTCTTGGCCATGGGGATGGAAATGGAGGTCAGGACCCGGCCGGGTCGCCGCTTCAGAGGGCGGCGGCAGCCGGAAGTCGAAGGGCGCGATGGTATCATCCGCCGCGATCCGGACGCCCCCTCGAGGGGCGTTTCCACAATCAAATCAAAGGCTTAGCTCACGTTCTGGGCAGCCGCGCTCCGAACGTCCCCCATGCGACTGAACTCGATCAAGCTCTCGGGCTTCAAGTCCTTCGCCGATCCGACGAACTTCCAGCTGCCCGGCCAACTGGTCGGCGTGGTCGGCCCCAACGGCTGCGGCAAGTCCAACATCATGGACGCGGTGCGCTGGGTGCTGGGCGAGAGCAAGGCCAGCGAACTGCGCGGCGAGTCCATGCAGGACGTGATCTTCAACGGCTCGGGCAACCGCAAGCCGGCCAGCCGCTCCAGCGTCGAACTGGTGTTCGACAACACCAGCGCCCGCGCCGGCGGCCAGTGGAACCAGTTCACCGAGATCGCCGTCAAGCGCGTGCTCACGCGCGACGGGACCTCCAGCTACTTCATCAACAACCAGCCGGTGCGCCGGCGCGACGTCCAGGACGTGTTCCTGGGCACGGGCCTGGGGCCGCGCGCCTACGCCATCATCGGCCAGGGCACGATCAGCCGGATCATCGAATCCAAGCCCGAGGAACTGCGCATGTTCCTCGAGGAAGCCGCCGGCGTCTCCAAGTACAAGGAACGCCGCCGCGAGACCGAGCTCCGCCTGCGCGACACGCGCGAGAACCTGACCCGCGTCGAGGACATCCTGCGCGAGCTCAACACCAACCTCGAGAAGCTGGAACGCCAGGCCGAGGTCGCCGCGAGCTACCGCCACCTGCAGGACCAGGGCACGCTCAAGCTGCACCAGCTGTGGTTCCTGAAGCACCGCGACGCGGCCGGCGAGTCGGCCCGGGTCAAGACCGAGCACTCGGAGGCGGTCAACGCGCTGGAGGCCAAGATGGCCGAGCTGCGCCAGCTCGAGGCCGAGCTGGAGACCGTCCGCCAGGCCCATTACGCCGCCGGCGACGAGCTCCACGCCGAGCAGGGCCGCATGGCCGAGGCGCAGATGGCGGTCAGCCGGCTCGAGGAACGCATCCGCTACGTCGTCGAGGGCCGCCAGCGGCTGGAGCAGCGCCTGGTGGAGCTGCAGGCGCAGAACCAGCAGTGGCAGGAACGCGCCGAGCAGGCGCAGGGCGAGCTCGACGAGGTCGCCGGGCAGATCGCCCAGGCCGAGGAGCAGAGCGAGATCCTCGCTGCCCAGGCCGAGGAGCAGGCGATGAAGCTGCCCGACGTCGAGGACCAGGGCCGCGCCGCGCAGGCGCGCGCCAACGAGCAGCGCACGCAGGTGACGCAGGTCCAGCAGCAGATCCAGGTGCTGGCCGCGGAGAGCCGCAGCGTCGACGAGCAGCTCAAGGGCCTGCGCGGCCGCCGCGAGCGCCTGGCCCAGGAACGCCAGGGCCTGGCCGCGCCACAGCATGACCGGCTCGACGAGGTGAAGCGCCTGTCGGTCGCCGCCGACGAGCAGCAGGCCGTCGCCGACGCCCGCCTGGCCGAGCTGGCCGAGGCCGCGCCCGCCGCCGACGAGGCCCGCCAGGCCGCGCAGCAGGAGACGCAGCGCCAATCAGCCCGGCTGACCGACATCGTCGCGCGGCTGACCGCGCTGCGCGCGCTGCAGGAGAAGGTGCAGACCGAGGGCAAGCTCAAGCCCTGGCTGGCCAAGCACGGGCTGCAGGACATCAAGGGCCTGTGGACCCAGCTGCACATCACGCCGGGCTGGGAGAACGCGCTCGAGGCCGCGATGCGCGAGCGCATGGGCGCGCTCTCGGTCGGCCGGCTGGAGACGGTGCAGGCCTTCGCCGCGGATCCGCCGCCGGCGCGGCTGGCGTTCTACTCGCTGCCCAGCGGCGACATCGCCAACACGCACCGCGCGCTGGCGCCGCTGAGCGACCTGCTGAAGCTGGAATCCAGCGGCATGAAGGCGCTGATGAACGACTGGCTCGAGGGCATCTACACCGCCGAGTCGATCGCCGACGCGCTGGCGCAGCGCCCCAAGCTCAGCCATGGCGAGGTCATCATGACCCGCGAGGGCCACGCGGTCAGCCAGTTCGCCGTCAGCTTCTACGCCGCCGACACCGAGACCGCCGGCCTGCTGGCCCGCGCGCAGGAGATCGAGAACCTGGAGCGCGAGCAGCGCGCGCAGACGCTGATCGCCGACGAGGCGCGCGCGCAGGCGGTGCGGGCCGAGGCGCTCTACACCGACGCGTCGCAGCGCCTGGCGGTGGTGCGGCGCGAGGCCAGCGAGACGCAGGCCCGCGCGCATCAACTGCAGGTCGAGCTGCTGCGCCTGGCGCAGCAGACCGAGGCGGCCGTCGCGCGGCGCACGCAGCTGGACGACGAGCTCGGCGAGATCGACGCGCAGACCGAGGCGCTGATGGAGCGCCGCATGGAAGGCGAGGCCCGCTTCGAGGAGCTGGACCTGCAGCTGGCAGCGACGCAGGAAAAGCACGCCGAACTCGACGAGGCGGTGATCAACGCCGAGCGCAAGCTGACCGAGGCCCGCGAGCACCAGCGCGTGCTGGAGCGCCGGGCGCAGGAGGCGGTGTTCAGCGCCCGCGCGCTGGCGGCCAAGCGCGGCGAACTGCAGCGCGGCATCGAGACCGCGCGCCAGCAGGTGCAGGTCAACGAGCAGACGGTGCAGAACATGGCGCAGGAACGCGCCGAGCTCGACGACGCCGCCGCGCAGGCCGGGCTGCAGGACGCGCTGGCGCTCAAGATGGAACGCGAGCAGGCCCTGGCCAAGGTGCGCGCGAACTACGACGACCTGAGCCAGCGCCTCAAGCGCGCCGAGGAACAGCGCATGACGATCGAGCGCGCGCTCGAGCCGCTGCGCGAGCGCATCACGAAACTGCAGCTCGACGAGCAGGCGGCGTCGCTGGGCGGCGCGCAGTTCATGGAGCAGCTGGTCGCGGCCAACGTCGACCTGGAGGCGCTGGCCAAGGGCATCGAGGACGGCGGCGTCAAGCTCTACGGGCTGCAGGGCGAGATCGACCGCATCACCCGCGACATCGCGGCGCTGGGCGCGGTCAACCTGGCCGCGCTCGACGAGCTGGGCGCGGCGCGCGAGCGCAAGACCTTCCTGGACGCGCAGTTCGCCGACCTCACCAGCGCGATCACGACGCTGGAGGACGCGATCCACAAGATCGACCTGGAGACCCGCGACCTGCTGGGCACCACCTTCAACCAGGTCAACGAGCATTTCGGGCGCATGTTCCCGAGCCTGTTCGGCGGCGGCCAGGCCAAGCTGGTGATGACCGGCGACGAGATCCTGGACGCCGGCGTGCAGGTGATGGCGCAGCCGCCGGGCAAGAAGAACTCGACCATCCACCTGCTGTCGGGCGGCGAGAAGGCGCTGACGGCGATCGCGCTGGTGTTCGCGATCTTCCAGCTGAACCCGGCGCCGTTCTGCCTGCTCGACGAGGTCGACGCGCCGCTGGACGACGCCAACACCGAGCGCTACGCGCGGCTGGTGTCGGAGATGAGCAAGATCACGCAGTTCCTGTTCATCTCCCACAACAAGATCGCGATGGAGATGGCCAAGCAGCTGATCGGCGTGACGATGCAGGAGCAGGGCGTGTCGCGCATCGTGGCGGTGGACATGGAATCCGCGCTGGCGATGGCCGAGCAATGAGGATGACGACGGCGATCGCGGCGCAGGGCGCGCGCGGGGCCGCAGGAGCAATGACGCGATGACGACGGACTGGAACCTGACGACGCTGTTGGCCGCGCTGGGCGGCGTGGTGCTGGTGGGCCTGCTGGCGCAGGGCTGGTGGAGCGCGCGCAAGGCGGGCCCGCGGCGCGCCGAGCCGCTGGCGCCGGCCGGCGACCGCCAGGAGCCCAGCCTGGGCGCCAACGGCGCGGCCGCGGGCGAACCGGCGATGACGCTGGACGGCAGTGCCGGCGGCGAGCTGCCGGACCTGCGCACGCTGGACGAGACCGTGCCGGCGGTGGCGCGCGCCCGCAAGGCCTCGACCCGCATCGACGCGCTGATCGACGCGATCGCGACGCTGACGCCGGAATCGCCGGTCAGCGGCGAGATGGCGCTGTCGCACCTGCCGGGCAGCCGGCGCGCGGGCACCAAGCCGTTCCAGGTCGAAGGCCTGAACGCCGACAGCGGCGACTGGGAACTGCCGCATCCGGGCCAGCGCTACAGCGAGTTCCAGGCCGGGCTGCAGATGGCCAACCGCAGCGGCGCGCTCAACGAGATCGAGTACTCCGAGTTCGTGCAGAAGATCCAGGGCTTCGCCGACGGCATCGGCGCGATGCCCGAGTTCCCCGACATGCTGGACGTCGTGGCCCGGGCCCGCGAGCTGGACCAGTTCGCCGCCAGCCACGACGCGCAGCTCGCCATCGTGCTGCGGGCGCGCGGCGCCGCGTGGACGCTGGGCTTCGTCCAGCAGGGCGCGCTGCGCCAGGGCTTCGTGCCCGGCGCGATCCCGGGCCGGCTGGTGATGCCGGCGGCCGAGGAGGGCGCGCCGCCGCTGCTGGCGCTGCACTTCGACGCGCAGGCGGCGCTGGCGGACGATCCGCAGGCCTCGTCGCTGCGCGAGCTGACGCTGGCGCTGGACGTGTTGCAGACGCCGGAGGCGCTGGAGCCCTTCGCGACCTGGCAGGAATCGGCCCGCGCGCTGGCCCGCGACTTCGAGGCCGATGTCTGCGACGACCGCGGCCAGGTGCTCAACCTGCACGCCTTCCAGTCCATCGGGCAGGAACTGGCCGAGCTGTACAAGTCGCTCGCGGCGCGCGACCTCGCCGCCGGCAGCGCGGTGGCGCGGCGACTGTTCAGCTGACCCGCATCCTCAAGATTGCGGATGCCCGCCCCGGCCGCGTCGGACGGTGGCGGTCGACGGGTGCTACCGTCCGCCGGCCTGTGGCCCGCCCGATCGCGCGACGGGACGGCCGCCGCGACACGGAGGAACCCCGATGGCCCGACGACTCTCCCCCTCGCCCGGCGGCCTCGTGCCGGCCACCCGGCGGCCGCTGAAGATCTTCGCCGCCGACCCGATGCTGGGGAAGACCTTCGGCAACCGGGCCCGCATCGACGTCATCAACGAGGCGCTGCAGGCCGGCCCGGTCGGCGCGCGGCTGGCCGTCGTCGACTACGACGGCGCGCAGCGCACCTACTACAAGGCGGTCGACCTGGACGATCCGGTCGTGCTGCTGCAGGGCGGGCTGGAGCCCTCCGAGGCCGATCCCCGCTTCCACCAGCAGATGGTCTACGCGGTGGCCTCGCGCACGCTGGAGAACTTCGACCGCGCGCTCGGCCGCACGCTGCGCTTGAGCGCCCGGGCCGGCCGCGGGCGCGAGGGGCAGCCCCGGCTGCGGCTGCTGCCGCATGCGTTCTACGGCGCCAACGCCTTCTACACGCCCGAGCTCAACGCGATCCTGTTCGGCTACTTCAAGGCCGAGGCGGAGGATGTCGGCCAGAACCTGCCGGGCCAGATCGTCTTCACCTGCCTGTCGCACGACGTCATCGCCCATGAGATGACCCATGCGATCGTCGACCGGTTGCGGCCGCTGTTCCTGGAACCGAGCAACCTGGACGTGCTGGCCTTCCACGAGGGCTTCGCCGACATCGTCGCGCTGTTGCAGCACTTCTCCTTCCCCGACATCCTGCGCGAGCAGATCCAGCGCCAGGGCGTGGAGATCCGCAAGCCCTCGTCGCTGGTGCAGCTGGCGCAGCAGTTCGGCTACGCCACCGGGGCCGGCGCGGCGCTGCGCTCGGCGCTGGACAAGCCGGGCAACCGGCTCAGCGACGCGATCGACGAGCCGCACGAGCGCGGCTCCATCCTGGTGGCCGCGGTGTTCGACGGCTTCTTCAAGACCTACCAGCGCCGCATCGCCGACCTGGTGCGCATCGCCACCGGCGGCACCGGCAACCTGCCCACCGGCGAGCTGCATCCGGACCTGGCCAACCGCATCGCCGCCGAGGCGACCAAGACCGCGCAGCGCGTGCTGGACATGTGCATCCGCGCCTTCGACTACCTGCCGCCGGTGGACGTCACCTTCGGCGACTTCCTGCGCGCGATGATCACCGCCGACTTCGAGCTGGTGCCGCAGGACGAGTTCGACTGCCGCGGCGCCATGATCGAGGCCTTCCGGATGCGGGCGATCTATCCGGACGGCGTCGCCTCGCTGGCCGAGGAGTCGCTGCTCTGGGAGAACGTCGAGAGCCGGCTGCCGATGCTGGGCGCGGAGCTCCAGGGGCTGATCGGCCAGGCCTTCGTCCAGACGGTGCGTGCGATCGACGCGCCGCTGGGAGCCACGTCGCCCGACGACGCACCGGATGCGCACACCGAGTTCAGCCAGGAAGACGCGGGCGAGGCCTTCGACATCGACGTCAGCAAGGAGCTGGCGGTCGCGCTGCACCGCTACGCGACTGCCAACGCGACGATGCTGGGCCTGTCGCTGGACCCGGACTACAAGATCCAGGTGCGCGGCTTCCATCCGGTGTTCCGCGTCGCGCCCAACGGCCGGCTGCTGGTCGAGCTGGTGGCGCAGTTCGCGCAGGTCGACCGCCGGCTGGGCGAGGAACTCGGCGGCGTGCCGTTCCGCGGCGGCTGCACGCTGATCGCGTCGTCCGACGGGCGGTGTCGCTACCTGGTCAAGAAGCCGATGCTCAAGTCGGGCGGCAAGGACGAGCTCGCGGCGCTCGCGCGGCTGACCCGGCAGCGGCATTTCGTCGAGCGCTGCGACATGCGCAACGCGATGACGCCGTACTACACGAAGACGGAATCGGCGCGGCGCATCGCCGCGATGGCCAACTTCGCCAACCTGCACGGAGGCTGACATGGCAACCGTCAAGACGTCCGCGAAGCCGCCGGCCGCGAAGAAGCGCGCTCCCGCCGCGAAGGGCGCGGCGCCGGCGAAGAAGACCGCGCCCGCGAAGAAGGCGGTCCCGGCCAAGAAGGCCGCACCGGCCAAGAAGGCCGCACCGGCCAAAAAGGCTGCGCCGGCCAAAAAGGCTGCGCCGGCCAAGAAGACCGCACCGGCGAAGAAGCGCGCGCCCGCGAGGAAGCGTGCGCCGGCCGGGGCGCGCGAGATCCGCGTGCGCATGTACAACGTCGGCTTCGGCGATGCCTTCCTGGTGCTGATCCCCGGCGAGGACCGCGACCTTCGCATCCTGGTGGACTGCGGCTCCGTCGCCGCGCCGCCGGCGCCGGGGCCGAAGATGGCCGACGTCGTCCGCGCCATCGTGGCCGACGTGGGCGGCCCGGGCGACGCGCGCATCGACCTGGTGATCGGCACGCACCGCCACAAGGACCACGTCTCCGGCTTCTCCGACCCCGCCTGGCGCGAGGTCAGCGTCGGCGAGGTCTGGCTGCCGTGGACCGAGAACCCCAAGGACCCGGCGGCGCGCCGCATCCGCGACCTGCAGTCCAACCTGGCGATGGCGCTGGACAAGTCGGTGGCGAAGGCGAGGGCCTCCGGCGCGGCCCTCGCGCCGGCGATGAGCCAGCAGGCGCAACTGGTCGAGAACGCGCTGATGCTCAGCAACGAGTCGGCGATGAAGACGCTGCACGACGGCTTCAAGGGCCGTCCGCTGCGCCGCTTCCTGCCGGAGGCCGATCCAAAGCGGGCGCGGCTGGCCGAGACCGACGCGGTCCCGGGCGTGAAGTTCCACATCCTGGGCCCGTCGCGGGACCCCGAGGTCATCCGCGACATGGAGCCGCCCAAGGGCGCGAGCTACCTGCGCCTGCATGCGGCGCGAGGCGCGACGAACCTCCCCGCGGCGGCGGCTTCAGCGGCTTCGACGGCATCGGCCGCATCCACCGCATCCCGCCCATCGGGCGCCGCGGCCCGGCGGGCCGCCCCCGAGCCGGCCGAACCGGCGCTGCCCGCGCCGTTCGCCGCCGAGTTCGCGGCCGCAGGCACCCCGCCAGGCCTGTGGCTGTCGGACGCCGACCGGCGCCAGATCGAGAGCGCCGGCGCGCTGTCCGAGCTGGCCGTCGCGGTCGCGCTGGACAAGGCGGTCAACGGCACCAGCCTGATGATCGTCATCGAGGTCGACGGCACGCTGCTGCTGTTCCCCGGCGACGCGCAGTGGGGCACCTGGATGGCGGTGCTGGCGGACGAGGAGTGGCAGGCGATGCTGCGCCGCCTGAGCTTCTACAAGATCGGCCACCACGCCAGCCACAACGCGACGCCGCCGGACTTCGTGAAGCGCTACCTGCCGCGCGGCTGCTGCGCGATGGCCTCGACGCTGACGCGCAGCATCTGGCCGGACATTCCGCGGCTGCCGCTGCTCCAGGACCTCGCGGCCAAGGGCGTGGACGTCGCCCGCAGCGACCAGGCGCCGACCGCGCAGGTGTTCACCGTCGCCAACGGCGTCGTGGAGGCACGCATCCCGTTCTGAGCGTCGCCATGCGCGTCCCTTGCGCCGGCTCGCCGCGCGCGGCGAGTGCCTGACGCGATGGGCGGGGCATGACGCCGCCGCCGGCCGGCGCCTCGGCGCTCACTCGCGGCCGGCGGTGGCGAGCTCGCCCGAGGCGGCCAGCAGGCGCCGCACCTCGTCGTCGGTGGTCTGGTCAAAGGTCTCGTACCACTGGCCGACCGAGCGGAAGCGCTCCGGCGTGTGGCCGCAGACGACCTCGTCGGCGTCCTGCGCGAGCAGGTGGCAGGTCTGCGCCGCCGACACCGGCACCGCCACGACGATGCGTGCCGGGTGCAGGTCGCGCAGCGCATGGACGCCGGCGCGCATCGACGCGCCGGTCGCCATGCCGTCGTCCACCAGGATGATCTGGCGCCCGGCGATCGGCGGCATCGGCCGGTCGCCGCGATAGAGCTTCTCGCGCCGGTGCAGCTCGCGCAGCTCCGCGCGGGTCACGATGTCGATCGCCGGGAAGCTGATCGCCAGCTGCTGGATCACCTGCGTGTTGAGCACCCGCACGTCACCCGAGGCGATCGCGCCCATCGCGTATTCGGGCTGGCCGGGCAGGCCCAGCTTGCGCACCACCAGGACATCCAGCGGCGCGCCCAGCGCGCGGGCGATCTCCGCCGCCACGGGCACCCCGCCGCGCGGCAGCGCCAGCACCGTCACGTCGTCGCGGTGCGCGTAGGCGCCCAGTTGCCCGGCCAACTGCCGGCCCGCGTCCCGCCGGTCGGCGAAGCGATGCCCCAGCGCGGGCATCGCCTGCGGACGCGCCGGCGTTTCCGGCAGGTCGAGAGGGGTCAGCACAGGCAGCATGGCGGGGTTCTCCGGGGTCATGATGGGCTCGCAGCGGCGGTGTCGCCATCCCCAGTTCAGAGCAAGCCGGATGCCTGCACCACCCCCTCGATCGCGGGCGCGTGATTTGCCGCACGGCGGTTCCTCCTGACCGTCCCCGCCGAGGTCCCGCATGCCCAGCCGCACCGCCGCCACGTCCAGCGCCAAGTCCTCCGCCAGCAAGGCCTCCGCGGCCCGCGGCGCCCGCAAGCCGGCGGCACGCGCCCGGGCATCCAACGCCGACCGCGCCTCGCACGGCGCCCGCGCGAAGTCCCGTGACAGCGGCGCCTCCGCGCGCGGCGACAGCGACGAGGCGCCGGCCGCGCGCCGCGCGATCTGGAAGGGCGCGATCAGCTTCGGGCTGCTGCACGTGCCGGTGGCGCTGTACCCGGCCTCGCGCGACCAGCGCGTGGACTTCGACTGGCTGGACAAGCGCTCGATGGACCCGGTCGGCTACAAGCGCATCAACAAGCGCACCGGCAAGGACATCGACAAGACGCAGGTCGTCAAGGGCGTGAAGCAGGACAACGGCGACTACGTGCTGGTCTCCGACGACGAGATCCGCAAGGCCTATCCCACCACCACGCAGACGATCGAGATCGAGACCTTCGTCCCCGCGACGCAGGTCTCCTTCGTCTACCTCGAGAAGCCGTACTACCTGGAGCCGATCGGCAAGTCCGGCAAGGTCTACGCGCTGCTGCGCGAGGCGATGTCCGACGCCGGCCTGATCGCCGTGGCGCGCCTGGTGATCCACAGCAAGGAGCACCTGGCCGCGCTGCTGCCGGCCGGGCCTGCGCTGATGGTGGGCATGCTGCGCTGGGCCAACGAGATCCGTCCCTGCGACGACCTGAACCTGCCCGCCGAGGGCAAGTCCGCCCACGGCTTCAAGCCCAGCGAGCTGCAGATGGCGCGCCAGCTGATCGACGAGATGAGCAGCGACTGGCACCCCGAGGACTACCACGACGAGTTCACCGCCGCGATCCGTGACCTGATCGCGCGCAAGGTCGAGGCCGGCGAGACCGAGACGGTCACGCCGCTGGAGGCCGTCCCGGAAGCGGCCGGCGAGGGCGGCAACGTGGTCGACCTCACCGAGCTGCTCAAGCGCAGCCTCGGCGGCAAGGCGAAGAAGAAGAGCGCCTGAGTTCACCAAGGCCGCCGTCACCGCCAACGCCGCCGCCTTTGCCGTTGCCGCCATCGCCCCACGCGACAGGAGACCCGCCCGATGCCGACCGCCCCGCGCCACGATCCGCTGTCCCGCTACCGCCAGAAGCGGGACTTCCGCGTCACGCCGGAGCCAGACGACGAGCGTCCGGCGCGCGGCAGGCCCGCCGCGAAGTCCGCCGACAAGGCCGCCGCCAAGGCCGCCGCCAAGGGCGCCAAGCGAGCCGCGCCGCGCCGAGCCGCGAAGCCGCAGGCGCTGTCCTTCGTCATCCAGAAGCACTGGGCCAGCCACCTGCATTACGACTTCCGGCTGGAGCTCGGCGGCGTGCTGCTCAGTTGGGCGGTGCCCAAGGGCCCGTCCTACGACACGAAGGAGCGCCGCATGGCGATCCACGTCGAGGACCATCCGCTGTCCTACGGCGGCTTCGAGGGCACGATCCCGCCCAGGCAGTACGGCGCCGGCGAGGTCATCGTCTGGGACAACGGCACCTGGGAGCCGGAGGGCGATCCGGAACAGGGCTTGCGCGACGGCAAGCTGGTGTTCCGGCTGCACGGGCAGAAGCTGGCGGGGCTGTGGCAGCTGATCCGCACCTCGCGCGACGCGTCCAAGCGCGAGCAGTGGCTGCTGATCAAGAAACACGACGGGCTCGAGCGCCCGCACTCGGACTACGACGTCACCGTCGCGCTGCCCGACAGCGTCCTCCAGCAGCCGCTGGGGCTGGCCGAGGAGCGTGCCGCCGGCGGCAACGGCCATGCGGCGCCGGCCGCCAAGGGGGCGTCGAAGAAGGCGGCCACCGCGCGAGCGAAGGCGGCGGCCTCCGCGGTCGACAAGGACGACGCGGCCGCCCCCGGCGATGACGCCGCTTCGCCGGACCTGAGCCGCGCGAAGAAGGCGAAGCTGCCGGCCGAGCTCTCACCGCAGCTCGCGACGCTGGTCAGCGCGACGCCCCCCGGCGACTGGATCGCCGAGGCCAAGTTCGACGGCTACCGGCTGATGGCCCGCGTCGACAAGGGCCGGGTCCGCCTGATCACGCGTGGCGGCAACGACTGGACCGAGCGGCTGCCGTCGCTGGCCGAGTCGCTCCAGGCGCTCGGCCTGGACAACGGCTGGCTCGACGGCGAGATCGTCGTGCTGCGCGACGACGGCGCGCCCGACTTCAACCTGCTGCAGAACGCGATCGGGCATCCGAAGCGGACGCGGCACGAGGACATCGTCTATTTCCTGTTCGACGTGCCGTTCCTGAACGGGCACGACCTGCGCGAGGTGCCGCTGCGCGAGCGACGCGCGGTGCTGCGCGCGCTGATGGACGGCCAGGAGGACGAGCGCCTGCGCTTCAGCGAGGACTTCGCGGTGCCGCCCGAGGAGATGCTGGCCGCGGCCTGCCAGATGCGGCTCGAGGGCCTGATCCTGAAGCGGCCCGACAGCGCCTATGTCTCCACCCGCAGCGACGCCTGGATCAAGCTCAAGTGCCAGTTGCGCCAGGAGTTCGTCGTCGTCGGCTTCACCGACCGCTCCGACGGCGCGAAGGCGCTGGGCAGCCTGCTGCTGGGCTATTACGAGGACGGGGAGTTGCGCTACGCCGGCCGCGTCGGCACCGGCTGGTCGCATGCGCTGGCGGGCGAACTGCACAAGCGGCTGTCGGCCCTCGAGGTCAAGACGCCGCACTTCGACGAGGCCACGATCGCGCGCAGCCACTGGGCGCGGATCACCGGCCGCTCAGGCGGCGCGGCGCGGTGGGTCAAGCCCAGGACCGTCGTCGAGGTCGCCTTCGCCGAATGGACGCCGGACGGCCACATCCGCCATGCGTCGTTCCAGGGCGAGCGCGAGGACAAGGCGCCCAAGGACGTCGGGCGCGAGTCGGCCAAGCCGGCGGACGAGGTGAAGGCGCCGAAGGCCGCTGCCGCCGAAAAGCCCAAGCCGCCGATCAAGCAGCGGGCGGCGTCCCGGGCTGCTTCGAAGGCGGTGTCGACGGCAGCGTCGAAGGGCGCCTCCGCGGCCGCCGAGAAGGCGTCGACGAAGTCATCGGCGAAGGCGTCGACGAAGGGATCAGCGAAGACGTCGACGAAGGCATCGACCGCGTCGACCTCCGCGGCGTCGGGGCAACTGCGCATCACGCACCCGGACCGCGTGATCGACCCCTCCACCGGCCACACGAAGATCGAACTGGTCCGCTACTACGAGAGCGTCCTCGACTGGATGCTGCCGCACCTGGGCCGCCGCCCTGTGGCGATCGTGCGCGCGCCCGACGGCATCGAGGGCGAGCTGTTCTTCCAGAAGCACGTCGACGGCGACGCGCTGATCGTCGTGCCGGACCCGGCGACGCTGATGCACCTGACGCAGATGAACGCCCTCGAGTTCCACACCTGGAACGCGCAGGACGACCGGCTCGACCGCGCGGACCGGATCATCTTCGACCTGGACCCGGGCGAGGGCGTGAGCTTCGGCGCCGTCGCGGAGGCGGCGCGGATCACGCGCGCGCTGCTCAAGGAGCTCGGCCTGCAAGCCTGGCTCAAGACCAGCGGCGGCAAGGGGCTGCACGTGGTGGTGCCGCTCGAGCGCCGGCACGACCACGCGACCGCGAAGGCCTTCAGCCAGGCGGTGGTGCAGCACCTGGCCGCGACCTTCCCGAAGAAGTTCTCGGCCAAGAGCGGCCCGCGCAACCGCGTCGGGAAGATCTTCCCGGACTACCTGCGCAACGGGGAAGGGCAGACCACCGCCGCCGCGTTCTCGGCCCGCGCGCGGCCCGGGCTCGGCGTGTCGATGCCGATCGACTGGGACGAGCTGTCCGAGGTCAAGCGCGCCGACCAGTGGACCATCGCCAACGCGCGCGACCGGCTCAGCTTCCAGAAGGAAGACCCGTGGAAGGGCGCCGGCGGGGTCAAGCAGACCTTGACGGCGGGGATGAAGCTGCTGGGTCTGAAGTAGTCGCCGCCATCGCGGCGCCCGAGCGGCCCGCATCGGCAGCATCAGCCGCATCGGCCGTGTCGGCCGTGTCGGCCGTGTCGGCCGTGTCGGCCGCATCGGCCTGGGAGGTCGTGGCGGCCGTCGCGCCGGCATCGCCGGCGTCGATCAACGGCAGCCGCAGTTCGAATCGCGCGCCTCGCGCCGGGCCCTCGCTGTGCGCCGCGACGCTGCCGCCGTGCATGCCGATCAGTTGCCGGACCAGCGACAGCCCGATGCCCAGCCCGCCCTGCGAGCGGTCGAGCGTCCGGTCGCCCTGCACGAACAGGTCGAACATCGTCGCCTGCAAGCCCGGCGGGATGCCGATGCCGTTGTCGCTGATCGCGATCACCGCCAGGCCCGGGCCGCCGTCCGGACCCGGCTCCTCGCTCATCGCCAGCGTGATGCGGCCCTCGGGATCGGTGTACTTGGCCGCGTTGGTCAGGATGTTGGCCACGCACTGCACCAGCCGCGCCAGGTCGCCGCGCACCCGCAGCGCGCGGCCGGGCATCGTCACCGAGACCTGGTGGCGCCGCTCGCGCATCAGCGGCTCCACCGTCTCGACCGCCTGCGAGATCACGTCCGGCAGCGCCACCGGCGCGAGCTGCAGCTCCACGCGCCCCTGCGTGATCCGGGACACGTCCAGCAGGTCGTCGACCAGCCGCGTCAGCGTCTCGACCTGGCGCCGGATGATGGCCACCATCTGGCGCGCGCGGTCGTCCGGCAGCGCCAGCCGCGACAGCACGTCCCCGGCGCTGCGGATCGGCGCGATCGGGTTGCGCAGCTCATGCGCGAGCATCGCCAGGAACTGGTCCTTCTGCCGGTCCGCCGCCTCCAGCCGCCAGCGCGCCTTCAGGTGGGCGGAGATCTCGCGGTAGTAGCACACGACGCCCGGCGCGCCGTCCGCCAGCGGGATGCGGCTGATCTGCCATTCGTAGGCCTCGGTCACGCCCAGGTCGCTGCGCTCCTGGATGAACTCGGGCGTCTGGTACGGCTCGCCGGTCTCCAGCGTGCGCTGGAACAGCGCCACGATCTGGTCCGACAGCGGATGGCCCCATTGCCGCTCGACCAGCGCGTCGAAGCGGGCGCCGATCAGGTCGGGCGGATCGCCGAAGGTGACCCGCGCGGTCGGATTCGCCTCGCGCAGGCGCAGCGCGGTGCCGTCGTGCTCGACCAGGAACACGCCCATCGGCGCCGCGTTGAGCAGCGTCTCGAACTGCTCGGTGCGCAGCCGGAAGGCCGCCTCGGCCGCCTGCCGCATCCGCCGCAGCTCCAGCAGCGCCCCCAGCCGCGCCAGCAGTTCGCGGGCCGAGAACGGCTTGATCATGTAGTCGTCCGCGCCGGCGTCCAGGCCCTCGATGCGGGCCTCCTCGCCGGCCCGGGCCGACAGCAGCACCACCGGCACGCTGCCCAGCCGCGCGTCGCCGCGGATCGCCGCCAGCAGCGACAGCCCGTCGAGCCGGGGCATCATGACGTCGCTCAGCACCAGGTCCGGCGGTTCCCGCCGGGCCGCCTCCAGCGCCTTCAGCCCGTCCGCCACCAGCTCCAGCGCGTAGTACGGCGACAGCAGGTCGCGCAGGTAGGCCCGCATGTCGGCGTTGTCGTCGGCGACCAGCAGCCGCGCGCCGAAGGTCGTCGCGAACGGCGGGTCCCCGCCCGGCCAGGCGCCGCCGTCGATGCGCGCGGGCTCGCCGTCGCGCAGCGGCTCCGGCGCCGGCAGCCAGCGCAGCGCCTCCTCGACGAAGGCGCGCGCGCCGGTCGTGCTCGCCGCCGGCTCCGGCGACGCGGACGCCGCCCGGACGTGCTCGCGCGGCAGGTGCGCGTGCCCCAGCGGCAGCCGGACGCGGAACAACGAACCCTGGCCATGCACGCTGGCGACCTCGAGGCGCCCGCCGTGCAGCTTCACCAGCTCCTGCACCATCGCCAGGCCGATGCCGGAGCCCTCGTGCGTGCGCCCCTCGGCGCCGGCGACGCGATGGAAGCGCTCGAACAGGCGCGGCAGCTCGTCGGCCGGGATGCCGGTGCCGGTGTCGGCGACCTCGAGCACCGCCTGCGGCGACTCGCCGCGGTCCTCGCGCAGCCGCACCGTCACCTGGCCGCGCAGCGTGAACTTGAAGGCGTTGGACAGCAGGTTCAGGACGATCTTTTCCCACATCTCCCGGTCGACGTGGGCCGGCTGGGCCAGCGGCGGGCAGTCGACCTCGAAGGCCAGGCCCGCGCGCTCCATCGCCGAGCGGAAGGTGCTCGCCAGGTCGCGGGTCAGCGACGCGAGGTCGGTGAGCTCGTAGCGCGCCTGCGCGCGCCCGGCCTCGATCCGGGAGAAGTCCAGCAGCGTGTTCACCAGCCGCTGCAGCCGCGCGGCGTTGCGCAGCACCAGGGCCAGGCGGTCGCGCTGCGCGCCGTCCAGGCCCGGCGAGGTCACCAGGTCCTCCAGCGGTCCCAGCATCAGCGTCAGCGGCGTGCGGAACTCATGGCTGATGTTGGAGAAGAAGGTCGTCTTGGCGCGGTCCAGCGCCATCAGCGCCTCGGCGCGGCGGCGTTCGGCCTCGTAGGCCGACGCGTCGGCCAGCGCCGCGGTCACCTGGCCGGCGACCAGGTTGAGGAAGCCGCGGTAGGCCTCGTCCAGCGGCCGCCGCGGACTGACGCCGGCGACCAGGAAACCGGCCGGCGCCTGGCCCGCGCTGCGCAGCGGCAGCGCGATCGCGCGATCGATCGGCTCCGTCCAGGGCGACGGGATCGGCGCCAGGTCGAGGGCCGCCAGCGACGGCAGGTCCTGCGGCCCGCCGTCCGCCAGCGCGCGCAGCGGCCAGCCATGGGGCGGCTCCGCGAGGGAAAGCCGCTCGGGGATGCGCGCGGCCGGGCCGTCCGGGCCGTCCGGACCGAGCGCCTCGCCGGTGCAGCCGGCCAGGCGCGCCGAGGCGCCGTCGGCGTCCGCCAGGTACAGCGCCGCGAATGGCAGGTCCAGCGGGAATTCGTCCAGCACCTGGCAGGCGCGCCGGACGCAGTCCTCGGGCCGCTCGGCGCCGACGGTGCGCGCGGCCAGCTCGCGCAGCACCTGCAGCCGGCGCTCGCCGATCACGCGGTCGGTGACCTCGGTGACCACGCACAGCATGCCGTTCACGCTCAGCGCGTCGTCGTAGACCGGGCTGTAGGAGAAGGTGTGGTACGTCTCCTCGGCGAAGCCGCTGCGCTCCAGGAACAGCAGCAGGCCCTCGTCCCAGGTCGCCTCGCCGGTGGTCTGCACATGCCGGATGCGGCTGTAGGCGGCATCCCAGACCTCGGCCCAGACCCGCGCCGAGCGGGCCCCGAGCGCCCAGTCCCGCTTCAGGCCCAGCGTCGGCAGGTAGGCGTCGTTGCAGAAGAAGGTCATCTCCGGACCCCACGCCATCCACATCGCGTAGCGGGAGTCCAACATCATCCGCACCACCGTCTTCAGCGACTGCGGCCAGGCGTCGGGCGGGCCCAGCGGCGTCGACGTCCAGTCCAGCGCGCGCATCCGCTCGCCCATCTCGCCGCCGCCGTCCAGGAAGTGGCGACGCCGGGGCGGGGCGGGCGCCACCGGGCGCGTCGCGTCGGCGAGCGGTCCGGAAGAGGCGGTGGGAGGGCGCGCCGCGGTCGAGGGCGCGGCGGAGGCGGGCGCGGGGGAGGACGGGGAGGAGGACGGGGATGGGCCGTCGGGGAGGGCGTGCATCGGCAGGAATTTCCTTGTCCGGGCCAGGGAGGTCGAATCCAGGAGCGCGAAGCAAGCGGCGCACCCGGGTCGCCCGGGCGCCGGACGCCCGCTCCCGGGACGACGCCGCGGCGTGCCGGGAACCGCGCTTGCCGCCGAAGGGCGCGGAGACCGCCGCCGTCATTCCCTCTTTTGCCGCAGGAGCCGCCCCGACGATGACCGATTCGATGGACCTGATCCTGTGGCGTCATGCCGAAGCGGCCGACGCCGCGCCCGGCATGGACGACCTGTCGCGCGTGCTCACCGGCCGCGGCGAGCGCCAGGCGCGCGAGATGGCGCACTGGCTGGACAAGCACCTGCCCGCGTCGACCCGGGTGCTGTCGAGCCCGGCCGTGCGGACGCGGCAGACGGCGCAGGACCTGCGGCGCAAGGTCGAGCTCAGCGACGCGCTCGCGCCGAAGCAGGGCGTGGCGGCGCTGCTCGGCGCCGTCGGCTGGGCGACCGCGTCGACGCCGGTGATGGTCGTCGGCCACCAGCCCACGCTGGGCCTGGCCTTGGCCCACCTGGTCGGCGGCGTGCCGCTGGCGCAGCTCGACCGGACCACGCCGTGGCGGCTGCGCAAGGGCGCCTTCTGGTGGCTGCGCTGCGAACGCGACACGCAGGACCGGCCGGGCGTGATCGTGCTGACGGTGCGATCCCCCGATTCGCCGTGAGCATCCCTCCGATGGGCTGGCCGCCAGGGGCGCGCCGGCCTCGATGCGGGACCGCGTGCGCCATGGGGTGCCCGCTACACTGGTGGCTTCCGCATTCCGAAAGCCGCCTTGAGTTCCAGCCTGCTCCTGATCTTCCTGCTGATTTCGGCCAGCGCGTTCTTCTCGATGGCGGAGTTGTCGCTGGCCGCGTCGCGGCGGCTGAAGCTGCGCCAGCTGGCCGACGAGGGCGACCTGCGGGCCGCGCAGGTACTGAAGGTCCAGGAGCAGCCCGGCTACTACTTCACCGTCGTGCAGATCGGCGTCAACACGCTGGCGATCCTGGCCGGCGTGGTCGGCGAGGGCGCGCTGACGCCGCATTTCGAGACGCTGCTGCGCCCGCTGATCGACGTGGACACCGCGCAGCGCGTGGCCTTCGCGCTGTCCTTCACCTGCGTCACGACGCTGTTCGTCGTGCTGGCGGACCTGCTGCCCAAGCGGCTGTCGATGAACGAGCCCGAACGCGTCGCGATGGCGCTGATCCGGCCGATGCTGTTCCTGACGCTGGTGCTGCGCCCGGTGGCCTGGGCGCTGAACCTGGTGTCCGAGGGCCTGCTGCGCTTGCTGGGCCGGCCGGTGACGCCCGACAACACGATCACCCATGACGACATTCTCGCCCTGGCCGCGGCCGGCCAGCAGGCCGGCGTCGTCGCGGCGGCCGAGCAGCAGGTGATCGAGAACGTGTTCGAACTCGAGTTCCGCACCGTCGAGTCGTCGATGACCTCGCGCGAGCGCGTCGTCTACTTCTCGCTGGACGACGACGAGGCGCTGGTGCGCACGCGCATCGCCGACTCGCCGCACTCGACCTACCTGGTCTGCGACGGCGAGATCGACCAGGTCGTCGGCTACGTCGACGCCACCGACCTGTTCCAGCGCGTGCTGCGCGGCGAGGTGATCTCGCTGCGCGCCGAGCCCGGGCTGATCAAGAAGGTCCTGATCGTGCCCGACCGGCTGACGCTGGCCGAGGTGCTGACCCAGTTCCGCCAGGCGCATGAGGACTTCGCGGTGATCGTCAACGAGTACTCGCTGGTCGTGGGCGTCATCACGCTCAACGACGTGATGAGCACGGTGATGGGCTCGATGGTCTCCACCGACGAGGAGGAGCAGCAGATCATCCGGCGCGACGACGGCAGCTTCCTGGCCGACGGCATCACGCCGATCCCCGACGTGCAGCGGGCGCTGGGCGTCGACGACTTCCCCCACCCCGGCCAGTACGACACGCTGGCCGGTTTCCTGATGGTGATGCTGCGCCGCATCCCCAAGCGCACCGACGTCGTCGAATGGCACGGCTGGCGCTTCGAGGTGGTGGACGTGGACAGCCACCGCGTCGACCAGGTCATGATCGCGCGGGCCGGCACGGCGGCGCCGGCCGCGGAGCTCAGCGGACCGGCGGACTGAGCGCGTCGCGCAGCGCGGCGTAGTGCCGCAGCACCTGCCGGGCATAGGCCTGGCGCTTGGCCGGATCGCGCGCGTTGTACGCGCCCAGCGCCTGGACGGTGGGCCCCATCGTCCGGAAGTTGCTGCCCAGGATCCAGGCCCCCACGAGGATGTTGGCGCACGGGTCCTGCAGGTCGCTCTCGCGCACGCCATGGCGCGCCAGCGTCGGCAGCCAGGCGCTGTTGATCTGCATCAGGCCGGTGTCGGTGGAACCGTCGGCGTTGCGGTGACGCGCCGCCGGGTCCAGGCCGGACTCCTGCCGCGCGATCGCCTTGAGCAGCAGCGGCGACACGCCGTAGCGCTGGCCGGCGGCCAGGAAGCAGCGGTCGAAACGCGCGGGCGCGGGCGCCGACAGGGGCGCCCGGGTCCGGGCCGGCGAGCGCCCGGGCGACGCGTGTCCGACCAGCGGCGCCAGCGACAGCACCAGCAGCAGCAGCGGGCGCCTCATGAGGCCCCCACCTCGGACTGCAGGCTGCCCTGCACCTCCATCACGGTGCTCAGGAAACCGCCGAGGAGAAACAGCATCAGCGCCGCCGCGACGACCATCAGCACGCCGTTCAGGCGCGCGGCGGAGTCCGCGATGCCGAGCTGCAACCGGTCGATCGAGCCGATGCCGATGCGCACGAAGGCGGCGACCGGGTCGCGGCGCTCGGCGGCGTCCTGCACGCGTTCCTCCATCGCCGGCGACAGCACGCCGGTGGCGAAGGCGCGGCCGAACTGCGCCGCCTCGGCGCCCGAGAGCCGCCGCAGGATCTGGCGCAGGTGCCAGCGCATCCAGGGCGCGCTGAAGCGGCTGGCGCGTTCCAGCGACGAGCGCAGCGACACGCCGGCGCGCATCAGCGAGGACAGCGAGATCACCAGCATCGCCCCGGAGAAGTCCCGGTACAGGCTGAACGGCGGATGCCGGTCCAGCCAGCGGCGCGCGCGGCCCTGCCAGCGCGGCAGCGACCAGGTGAACAGCCCGCCGGCGAACGCGAGCGCCGCGCCCAGCGCCACGCCGTGGTCGTGGATCGTCGAGGCCACCGCGTGCAGCGCCCGGCCCAGCGGCGGCCAGCGCGCCGGGTCGATCAGCTCGGCCAGCACCGGCACCGCGTGCAGCGAGAACGCCACCAGGACCGCCGTCATCGCGCCCAGCAGCAGCAGCGGATAGGCCACCGCCTTGCGCACCGCGCGGAACATGCCGTCGACCTTCTCGACGGTGGTGGACAGGAAGTGCAGGCCCTGGGACAGGCGCTCGTCGCCGCCGCCCTGCAGCGCGTCGATCATGAGCACCTCGGTCGGCGGCACGAGGCCGTGCAGCGCCCGCGCCAGCGAGCCGCCCATCGCCGCCTGCAGCATGCGCCGGTACAGCAGCAGGTCGCCGCGCGAGCGGCGCCGGGCGCGGGCCTCGAGCTTGCGCAGCACGGTGAACAGCGGCACGCGGTCCTCCAGCGCCGAGGCCAGGTCGAAGTAGAAGTCGCCGCGCCGGCGTCTCAGTCGACGCGCGGCGGCGCGCAGCAGCAACCAGTCGAGCGGATGCATCGGTCAGTCCTCGTCGTCGGCGAGCGTCTTGGCCAGCAGCGCCGCGCTGCCGAAGGCCCGCTCGAAATGGAAGGGATCGACGCGCCCGCGGGCGACGTCGTGCAGCACGTGGCCCCAGGCGTCCTTGCCGTCCATGTCCGGATCGCTGAACGCCGTGGCGCGGCGGCGGCGCCAGTGGCGCCGGGCCTCGGCGTCGCGGCCCTGGCGCAGCAGGTCCAGCAGCCGCAGGTCCGGCACGATCACCTCGGCGCCGACCTTGACGCCGGCGGTGCCGTTGCGGGCCTCGTCGCCGTCGTCGGCGTCGCCGTAGTCGATGCCGGGCCGGCGGCAGTGCGGGCAACCGCGCGCGCTGGCGCAGTGAATGGTCAAGGGATCGAGCCCGAACCCGGTCTCGTACACCGCCAGCGCCCGCGCGCTCATGACCTGGACGGCAGGGCGCTTGCACTGCTCGCAGTTCAGCGGCATCAGCACCTGGTAGACCAGCGCGGAGAGGAACTCGGGGTCGCACAGGTCCGCGCGGTCCAGCCCGAGCAGCCGCGACGACAGCCGCCCGACGATGCCCAGCGCCGAGGTCGCGTGCACCGTCGACAGGATCTTGTGGCCCGTCTGGATCGCGGCCTGCGCCATCGAGGCCGACAGCGCGTCGCGGATCTCGCCGAACAGCCCGACGTCCGGATCCATCCGCAGGAAGGCCAGCATCGCGGCGTGGAACGGGTCGGCGCCGCCGGACGCGCCGCGCTGGATCGACAGGTGGCTGACGCCGGGGGTCTCGTACTCGACCGGGTCCTCGATGGTGAAGAGCTTGCGCGAGCCCTCGGCCGCCAGCATCCCCATCATGGTGTTCAGCGTCGTCGTCTTGCCCGAGCCGGTGACGCCGGCGACGAACACGCCGCCCCAGGCCGAGGCCAGCGCCTCGCCCAGCCGGCTGGCCTGCCAGGGCGTGAAGCCCAGCGAGGCCAGCGTGCGGCGCGGATCCCGGGCCTGCGCGCCGGTGGCCGGCGCGGCCGCGCGCAGCAGCCGGATCACCACGTCCATGCCGCCGACGGCCGGATGGCTCTGGTAACGCAGCGTCAGGCGCTGGCCCGGCAGGTCCAGCGGGATCATCGCGGCCTGCGGCACGCCGCCGTTGAAGGCGACCTCGGTCCGGGAGCGCTCCTCGGCCAGCATGGTGTACGCGGCGGACACGCCGTTCATCGCATGGCGCGCGGGATAGCGGCCCAGCACCCGCATGCGGCCGTCCAGGCGCACGCGCGCGAGCGCCACCGGGCCGCGCAGCTCGAGGTGCAGGTCGCTCGCGCCAGCGTGCAGGCAGCGCGACACGATGCCGCGGAACCACTCCAGGGGGGAGGAGTCCGCGACCATCGCCTCGATGTCGCGGGCGGCCTCCTCGGCGCGGCGTTCGTCGGCGGTCGGCTCGGCCGGCGCCGCGGCGACACCGGCGCGCAGCGAGGCGAGGACCCCGGCGTCGGCCGTCCAATGGCCGGCGAAGACCAGGCCGCGCGCCTTGCCAGCCTGCACCAGGCGATACCAGTCGGGGCGGTGGACCTCGTCGACGGTCGACACCACGGCGAAGCGCCCGCCGGGCAGCGCCAGCGCCGCCAGGCAGTCCTGCTTGTGGGCGGCCACCGGCAGCAAGCCGGAGGAGGGATCGGCGGGACGCGCGTCGGCGACGCCGGACAGCACCCGCTCGAACGGCGGCAGCCGGGCGGGGTCGTCGATGTGGCGGCTCAAGGCGCGGAAGCGGGGGGCGCCGGCGGCGACGCGGCCGACGGCGCCGGGTCCGAGGACCCGGCCGGCAGGGGCAGCGCGGCCGCGCGGCGCCAGGCCTCGAGCTCGGGTGAGAGTGAGGGCGAGGGCGAGGGCGCCGCCGCCAGGGGCGCGGCGGGCATCGCCACGCGGTCGACGGGGAAAGCCGCGGCCACGCTGCCGCGACCCGGCGGTGCCAGCAGCAGGTGGCGAGGCGCCCGCGCGACCGGCCTTGTCCGCTCCAGCAGCAGGCCGCCGGCGGTCAGGGCGATCGCGCGCCAGGGCCCGGCCCGGCGTGACGAGTCACCCGCGGCGTCACCCGAAGCCCCACTCGAGACCCCACTCGAGACCCCACCCGAGGCCCCGCTCGAGGTTCCACCCGGGGCCCCGCTCGAGGTTCCACCCGAGGTTCCATCCGACGCCTCACCCGACGCCGCACCTGCGGCCTCACCTGCGGCATCACCTGCGGCCCCACATGCGGCCCCACCCGAAGCCTCACTCGCGGCGGCGCCCGTAGCGGCGCCCGACGCGTCGAGCCGATGCACCCGTCCGCCGACGACGATCTCCGCCTGCCAGCGTCCTCGGACCATCTGCAGCGACCACAGGCGAGGCGGCTCGTCGCTTGCGGCTCCGGCAGCGCCGCCGATGTCCGGCGACAGCGTCGCGACGCGCTGGCCGTTGCCGATGGCTGCGCCGATTCCGGCGGGGATGCCGGCGTTGTTGCCGTTGCCGTTGCCGTTCCCGGCCCCGACGCCGGCCGCCAGCCGGGCCGCGGCCGACGCCAGTTCGGCGGCCTTCTGCCGGCTCGCGGCATCGACCAGCTGGCGCAGCGTCACGGCGGCGTCGCCCTCGCCGGTGGCGCCAGACGGTGTCGATCCGCCGGTGCCGGGAAGGGCGGCCAGCCCGGCGGCCGCCAGGACGAGGTGTCGGCGCAGGCGGCCGGTACGGGGCGAGGGTCGTTGCGCGCCGTCATGGCGACGGACCCAGCGCGAACAGGGAGCCGGAGAGTTCATAGGTGATGTGCGTGGCCCCCAGGGTCACGACGAGGGAGTCCGCGACGACGTAGGGCGGCAGTTGGAGGAAGGGCAGCGACCACAGGCCGTCCCGCAGCCGCCAGCCGAGCCGCAGCACGTCCGGGGCCACGGCGGCGGGGTGGCCGCTGCCGGGGGGCTCGAGCGCCGTGCCCGTGTCCAGCGTCGCCTGTCCGCCGCCGACGAGCATCAGGTCCTGCAGCCGGCTGCCCCAGTCGACGACGGCGTCGCGCAACGGTGGCAGGGCGCCGGCGCGCAGCGCGGGCGCCGGGGCATCGCCCGGCGCGCGGACGGCCAGCGCCTCGCGCATCGGCATCGCGAGCCGGTCCGCGCCCGGTTCGCGATCGATGACGAGCGCGGTCGTCGCTGCCGCGTCCAGCTGCGCCAGCGTGCCGTGGTGCCGCGCCCAGGTGGCGACGCAGCCCGCGCCGCCGCGGCAGGCGATCCGCTGCAGGGTCCAGCCCGCGCGGCTCAGTGGCAAGGCCGCGA
>NZ_JAOCCU010000044.1 GCF_029840635.1 Mitsuaria sp. GD03876
CATGCTGTTGCTCTGCTTGAGCATCGCCGTGCCCGACTGCATCAGCATCTGCTTGGTCGTCATCGTCGAGGACTCGGCGGCGAAGTCCGTGTCCATGATCCGGCCCTTGGCGGCGGCCGTGTTGGTGCTCATGTTCTGCAGGTTGTTGAAGACATGGTCCAGGCGGTTGGCCGCGGCGCCGAAGGTGGCGCGCAGTTCGCCGACCTTGTCGATCGCGGTGCCGATCGTCGACAGCATCGTGTTGGCCGTGGCCGACAGTTCGCTGCCGGCGGTGCCGGGGGTCGTGTAGTTGGTCGAGACGTTGCCCAGGGCCACCGTCAGCGCGTCCAGCTGCGGCTTGACGTCCACGGTCATCGTTTCGCCGGCGGAGGCGCCGATCTGGAAGCTCATCGGCGCGGACATCTTGCCGCCCGAGCCGTCCACGGTCGTGCCGTTGGAGAACAGCTGCGTGCCGCCGAAGCTCGTGTTCTTGACGATGTTGCCCAGCTCGGTCGCCAGCGCGTCATATTCGCCCTGCATCGCGGTCTTGTCGGTCGCGGTCGACGAGGCCGAGAAGGCTTCCGTGGCCAGGTCCTTCATGCGCAGCAGGATGTTGCTGACTTCGTTCAGCGCGCCTTCGCCGGTCTGCAGCATCGAGATGCCGTTCTGCGTGTTGCGCTGGGCCACGGCCATGCCGCGGGTCTGGGCGTCCAGACGGGTGGCGATCTGCAGGCCGGCGGCATCGTCCATCGCCGAATTGACGCGGTAGCCAGTGCCCAGGCGGGTCATCGAGGTCGCCAGGCTCTTCTGCGTCGAGCTCAGCGAGTTCTGGGTCGACAGGGCCGCGGCATTGGTGTGCAGGCTCAACATGGTGTTCGCTCCTAGAGAGTGGTCAAGCGCCTTCGCGCTTCGTTGATCGAGGGGCTCAACTGCCCTCCCACTCACAGGACGACCCTCCGTTGGGAGGACTTAAATCGTCGGTTGAAAAAAACTTCGGGAGGCCTGGCGCGGGCTCTCCACGGGGGTCAACGAGGGTCGTACATGTAGCGACGCGTCAGCGGGACCGGGGCGGGACCGCCGTCGCGCTTGCTGGCCAGGATCTGGTACAGGCCCAGCTCGCCGGTCTCGAACTCCAGCGCCGAGGCCGCCATGTACAGCCGCCAGATCCGGTAATGCGCCTCGTCGACATACTGGAGCGCCTGCTCGTGGTTCTCTTCCAGTCGGGCCACCCAGGCCCGCAAGGTCCGCGCGTAATGCATGCGCAGCCCCTCGACGTCATGCAACTCGAACTTGCGCTGCTCCATCACCCGCATCACGTTGCTCGCCCGGTCCAGCTCCCCATCCGGAAAGACATACCGGTTGATGAACTTCGAGGACAGCGCCTGCCCCCACCCGTCCTCCTCATGGGTGATGCCATGGTTCAGGAACAGGCCGCCCGGCTTGAGCAGCCGGTGCACGCTCTCGAAATAGGTCGGCAGGTTCTTCAGGCCGACGTGCTCGAACATGCCCACGCTGGAGACCTTGTCGAACTGCCCCGTCATGTCCCGGTAGTCGCAGATCCGGACCTCGACCTGCCCCTGGAGCCCCGCCGCGGCGATCCGCTCCTGGCCCAGCGCCAGCTGCCGCCGCGACAGGGTGATGCCCACCGCCTTCACGCCGTAATGACGCGCCGCGTGCATGACCAGCGCGCCCCAGCCGCAGCCGATGTCGAGCAGTTCCTCGCCCGGCTGCAGCCGCAACTTGCGGCAGATGTGGTCCAGCTTGGACCACTGCGCCTGGGCCAGCGGGGTGTCGTCGGTCTCGTAGTACGCGCAGGAATAGACCATCGCCGGGTCCAGCCACAGCGCGTAGAAGTCGTTGGACAGGTCGTAATGGAAGGCGATCGCCGCCTTGTTCTCGGCCCGCGTGTGGCGCCGCACCTGGCTGGAGCGCAGTTCCCCGTCCGCCGCGCCCGGCGGCGGCGCCAGCAGCCGCACCGCCAGCCGCAGCCGGTCGCTCCACGACAAGGTCAGCTCCGGCAGGTGGTCCTTGAGCTGCAGCGCGGCGAAGAAGTCGCCCTCGACGTCGATCTGCTGGGTGAAATAGGCCTCCGCGAAGCGCAGCGGGTCGCGCCCCAGCAGCAGCCGCCGCAACGCGGCCGGATCGTTCAGCACCAGCGTGAACGACGGCGCCTGCTGCGCCTGGCGGCCGAGCCGCGTCGTCCAGTGCCCCAGCCGCAGTCCCATGCTGCCGGGATAGGCGGAGAACAGCCGCTGCAGCAGCGTCAGCCCGGCGGGAGGCAGCGGCGGCGTGCCCGCGGCGCCGGCGACGGCCTCGGCCGCGGGGGGAGCGGCGCTCGAGGTGGGGGACAACAGTTCCTGATCCATGCGAGTCCTCGTCCGAAATGCCCTGGAAGCATCTGGGTCGGAAGCGTCCCCGGGGTCAGTCCTTGCTCGACCGGAACGCTGGCGGCCTGGAATCCATCGGGGCATGTTAGCCAGCGGTCCTCGCCCCGCCCCGATTGGGGACATTGCTGCAATCCACGTTCCCGGCCTCCCTCCGGCGAGGGCCGTTGCGCCCTCGCACACCCTCCGCCAAAGGAGTCATCACAAGCACGCCGCCCAAGGCCACAATCAGCCCCCATCGCCCGCGAGAACCCCGTCTGGCCCCAGAACGCCAAGACCAAAAGCCAAGGAGTGAGCCATGCCGCATGCATTCGCCAACACCGTCGCCAGCTTCAAGACCGCCTCCGGCAAGAGCGGCAAGTACTACTCGCTGCCGGAGCTGGCCAAGCGCTTCCCCAACGTGAACCAGCTGCCGGTGTCGATCCGGCTGGTGCTCGAGTCGGTGCTGCGCAACTGCGACGGCAAGCGCGTCACCGCCGAGCACGTCGAGCAGCTCGCGAACTGGCAGCCCAACGCGCCGCGCAATGAGGAGATCCCGTTCGTCGTCGCCCGCGTGGTGCTGCAGGACTTCACCGGCGTGCCGCTGCTGGCCGACCTGGCCGCGATGCGCAACGTCGCCCGGTCCCAGGGCAAGGACCCCAAGACGATCGAGCCGCTGGTGCCGGTCGACCTGGTCGTCGACCACTCGGTCATGATCGACCACTTCGGCAGCCCCAAGGCGCTGGACCTGAACATGAAGCTCGAGTTCGAGCGCAACCGCGAGCGCTACGAGTTCATGAAGTGGGGCATGCAGGCGTTCGACACCTTCGGCGTCGTCCCGCCCGGCTTCGGCATCGTCCACCAGGTCAACCTGGAGTACCTCGCCCGCGGCGTGCACAAGTCCGGCAGCGGCGCCGGCACCGTGTACTACCCCGACACGCTGGTCGGCACCGACAGCCACACGACGATGATCAACGGCATCGGCGTGGTCGGCTGGGGCGTCGGCGGCATCGAGGCCGAGGCCGGCATGCTGGGCCAGCCGGTCTACTTCCTGACCCCGGACGTCGTCGGCTTCGAGCTGACCGGCCGCCTGCGCGAGGGCGTCACCGCCACCGACCTGGTGCTGACCGTCACCGAGATCCTGCGCAAGGCCAAGGTGGTGGGCAAGTTCGTCGAGTTCTTCGGCGAGGGCACCGCCTCGCTGTCCGTGCCGGACCGCGCCACCATCGGCAACATGGCACCCGAGTACGGCGCGACGATGGGCTTCTTCCCCGTCGACGAACGCACCATCGACTACTTCCAGGGCACCGGCCGCACCCAGGACGAGATCGAGGCCTTCGAGAGCTACTTCCGCGCGCAGGGCCTGTTCGGCGTGCCCAAGGCCGGCGACATCCGCTTCAGCCAGGTGGTCTCGCTGGACCTGGGCACCGTCGCCCCGTCGCTGGCCGGCCCCAAGCGCCCGCAGGACCGCATCGTCATCACCGATCTGGCCAAGACCTTCGCGTCGCTGTTCACCAAGCCGGTCGCCGAGAACGGCTTCAACCAGCCCGTGGACAAGCTGCCCAAGGCCTTCGCGCTCGGCGGCGCGCAGAAGGGCCTGGAGATCTTCAACGGCGACGTGCTGATCGCCGCCATCACCTCCTGCACCAACACCTCCAACCCGAGCGTGCTGCTGGCCGCCGGCCTGCTGGCCAAGAAGGCGGTCGAGGCCGGACTGAAGGTCCAGCCGCACATCAAGACCTCGCTGGCGCCGGGCTCGCGCATCGTCACCGAGTACCTGCAGAAGGCCGGCCTGCTGCCCTACCTGGAGAAGCTGGGCTTCGCCGTCGCCGCCTACGGCTGCACCACCTGCATCGGCAACGCCGGCGACCTGACGCCCGAGATCAACGAGGCGATCACCGCCAACGACCTGGTCTGCGCCGCGGTGCTCTCGGGCAACCGCAACTTCGAGGCCCGCATCCACCCCAACATCAAGGCCAACTTCCTGGCCAGCCCGCCGCTGGTCGTGGCCTACGCGATCGCCGGCAACGTCACCCGCGACCTGATGACCGAGCCGGTCGGCCTGGGCACCGGCGGCAAGCCGGTCTACCTGGGCGACATCTGGCCGACCAGCGACGAGATCCACGCGCTGCTGAAGCTGGCGCTCAATCCCGACGCCTTCCGCGTCAACTACGGCAAGGTCAAGCAGGAGCCGGGCAAGCTGTGGGAGAAGATCAAGGGCGGCACCGGCCAGGTCTACGGCTGGCCCAAGAGCACCTACATCGCGGAACCGCCGTTCTTCGGTGGCTTCAGCCAGGTGCCGCAGGCCCAGGAGGCCGGCGTCAAGGGCGCGCGGATCATGGCGCTGTTCGGCGACTCGATCACCACCGACCACATCTCGCCGGCCGGCTCGATCAAGGAGGCCTCGCCCGCCGGGTCCTACCTGAAGGAGCAAGGCGTCCTCAAGGCCGACTTCAACAGCTACGGCTCTCGCCGCGGCAACCATGAAGTCATGATGCGCGGCACCTTCGCCAACGTCCGGATCAAAAACCTCATGATCCCGGCCAAGCCGGACGGCGCGCGCGAGGAAGGCGGCCTGACGCTGTTCCAGCCGGGCGGCGACAAGATGTTCATCTACGACGCCGCGATGCGCTACATCGCCGCGGGCACGCCGACGGTGATCTTCGCCGGCGAGGAGTACGGCACCGGCTCCAGCCGCGACTGGGCGGCCAAGGGCACGCAGCTGCTGGGGATCAAGGCGGTGGTGGCCAAGAGCTTCGAGCGCATCCACCGCTCCAACCTGGTCGGCATGGGCGTGCTGCCGCTGCAGTTCCGTCCGGGCGACTCGTGGGAGTCGCTGGGCCTGACCGGCAGCGAGGTGATCGACATCGAGCTCGGCGACGAGATCAAGCCGCAATCGGCGGCGACGCTGGTGATCCGCGCGGCCGGCGCCGCCGAGCGCCGCGTGCCGCTGATCCTGCGCATCGACACGCCGATCGAGGTCGAGTACTACCGCCACGGCGGCATCCTGCCCTACGTGCTGCGGCAGCTGCTGGCCGCCTGAGGCCCCTCGCCTCCCGAATCGCCTGTCCGCAGGCGAAAAAAAAAAAGGGCTGCCAGCGGCAGCCCTTCTTGTTCATGCCAGCCGGAGCTGGCCGTCGATCACTTCGATGCCGGCGGCGGCGTCGTGGTGGCCTGCTTCTTCGGCGCGGACTTGGCGGCCGGCTTCGGTGCGGCCTTCGGCGTGGCGGCCGGCGCGGCCTGGTCCAGTTCCTTGGACGCGGCGGTGGAGCCGCCCTGCACGCCCAGTCGGCCGCCGGCGCCCAGGCCGCCCTTGACCTGCTGCGCCTTGTAGTTGCGCAGCGCCTTGACCATCTGGTTGTACGAGTCCGCGAACGCGGTCACGATGACCTTGCCGGCCGGCGTCTTGCCGTAGGCGCCGCCCGCGACGGCGGTGTTGCTGAAGAAGCTCGCGCCGCCGATGCCGAAGTCGAAGTTCTTGGCCGTGCCTTCCGCGGCCGAGATCTGCACGCCGGAACGGTTGTCGACCAGCAGCAGCGTCGTGGACGCCTCGTTCTGGCTGATGTTGGCCGCCACCGCGGTCAGCAGGCCGATCGCGCCGGTGCCGATGCCGCCGCCACCGCCGCCGGTCTTGCCGGCGAACTGGATCTCGGGGCTCATCGTGTAGTCGGCGGCGACCATCTGGCCCTGGCCGAAGTTGCTGCCGGCACGCACTTCACCGGACTGCATCAGCGCGCGCTCGCGCTCCATGTTGGCGAAGGCCTTGCCGCGCTCGACGATCACGAAGCAGTTGGACTGCTGGACCATCAGGCGCAGGACCGGCACGGTGGAGCCCAGCTGGCGCTCGCGCAGCTGCGACCACCACGGCGCGTTGTTGTCCTCGAAGATCGTCAGCGTGCCCAGCGTCTCGTCGCAATGCTCGAGCTGGCTGTTCTTGTTCTCGGCCGTCGCGCCGCCCGCGGCGCCGGACACGGTGCCCTTGTTCTCGCCCATCGTCGGCGCGGTGGCCAGGCAGCCGGCCAGCAGCAGCGGCGACAGCAGCAGGGCGGACTTCAGCGCGAGGCCGGCGGCGGAAACACGGGTCAGGCGGGGGGTGGCAAGCATGGAATCCTCCAGTTTTTCTAACGACATCTCAGGACGAGCGAACACAACAACGACGGCGGTCACGACCCGGACGGGCCCGGCCGGCCGGGACGACAAAAGCGGCGATCAATCGATCGGGGTGGCGGGCGCGACGCCGTAATAACCGCCGACCGGCTGGCCGTGCGGGTTGCCGACCCAGATGCTGGTGCCGAACACGTCGCTGCAGCCGCCCCAGGCGACCTCGAACGCGCGCGGCTCCTCGTTGCGGGTCTGCGCATAGATGGACACGCTGCTGTCGGACGGGCCGATCGTGTAGCAGACGCGCGCCCACACCGGACGCGGCGCGGACGCCACCACCGAGGCCGAGCCTTCGGTCGAGCCGTCGGACGCCTTGGCCATCCATTTCGTGCCCCGGGTCGGGCCGGGGTTGTAGCTGAACACATAAGGCACCTGCGCGATCGCGGCGATCGAAGCGGCAAGCAATCCGGCAGCCATCAGGCCTCTGGCCATCATTCGTCATCTCCCCCAGGTGATCTCGAAACGCAATGATTGCGATGAAACGTCGCGGATTGTTAGGCGCCTGACTTAAAAATGCGAGGCCCCCATCGTGGTGGATTCCACGGGGCCCTAGATGGAGGGATGGCGAAAACCGGCTTCAGCGACATCGCCGCTCCGCAGGCCGCACGACCGGCCGCGCCGGCAGGGTCCGCCGCAAGACCTGTCCCCGCCAGCGCGAGGATCGGCGCGGGCTGGCCGGGCGCGGCGCTCGGGCCGATGGCATCGGGGAACGCCGCTGGCGTGGGGGTCGCGAGGGCCTGTCGCCAGGCCCCGCGGGCGTGGCGCGGACGGCGCGGCCGCCGCCCGGCGGGGCGCACAGCGCCAACGCGGTGACTTAGGTCACCCGGTGTTGTAGGGATGGCAAATGCCCGCCGGTGACCTATGCGGGTTATCCCGCGAGACGTCGACCTCCCGGTCCGCGTCCCCCGGGTCCGAGGCTCAGTCCAGGCCCAGGTCCAGGCCGCGCTCCTTCGCGAAGACCCGCAGCGCCGGCATCAGCGCGCCGATCTTCTCCGCCACCGCGTCGCGGACCGTGTCGACCATCACCTGCGTCTGGCGCTCGATCTCGATGTGCAGCGGCGCGCCCTCGCCCTTGTCGGCGAAGGTCGTCATGCGCAGCGTCTCGGGGATCAGCCAGACCTCGAACCAGCCCGAGCCGTCGGCATGGCGGCCGGCCTCGGCCACCGTCAGGCTGGCGCCGTTCACCGCGATGTAGCCCTTGGCGAAGATGTAGCGCATCCACGGCGCCGGCACGGCGATGCGGATCACGTGGTTGTTGGCCGGGCGGCGGATCGACTCGACCGTCGCCATGAAGTCGACGTGCCCCGACAGCGGATGGCCGCCGATCTCCGCGCCGTCGCGCGCCGCGCGCTCGACGTTGAGCCGGCCGCCGCGCTCGAGCCGGCCGAGCGTCGTCAGGTTCAGGCTCTGCAGCATCACGTCGAAGTCCGCCTGCGTGTCGCCCTTCAGGGCGGTGACCGTCAGGCAGACGCCGTCGCAGGCGACGCTGGCGCCGATCTCCAGGTCCTGGCAGAAGCCCGGCGGGAAATCGAGGGTGAAGCTGCGCAGCCCCTCCTTGTCGGTGATCTCGGCGACCTGCGCGATGCCTTGGACGATGCCGGTGAACATGCGGGACTCCTGCGATCAGCGCGCGGACGCGTGGGAAGCGAACAGCTCGGGCGTGAAGCCCAGGCTCAGGCGGCCGTCGGCCCACTCGACGATCGGGCGCTTGATGACGCTGGGCTGCTCGACCATCAGCGCGGCGGCGCCGGCCGCGTCCGAGGCGCCGGCCTTGGTCGCGTCGTCGAGCTTGCGCCAGGTCGTCCCGGCGCGGTTGAGCACCTTGTCCCAGCCCAGTTCGGCCATCCATGCCGGCAGCTTCGCCGCGGGCACGCCCTGCTTCTTGTAGTCGTGGAACTGGTAGGCCAGGCCCTGCTCGTCGAGCCAGGCGCGGGCGCGCTTCACGGTGTCGCAGTTGGGGATGCCGTAGAGGGTGATCATGGGGAACGCGGGGGGCTTCAGGGGCGCCGTTGGGGGAAGGCGGCACGCTACCATGAAGCGGATGATCCCCTGGCTCGACGATGACTCTCTGGACTTCCCCCCGACCCGCCGCGCCCTCGGGCCGCGCAGCGACGCGCCGGGGCTGCTGGCCGCCGGCGGCGACCTGAGGCCCGCCCGGCTGCGGGCGGCCTACGCGCGGGGGATCTTCCCCTGGTATGGGGAAGGCCAGCCCATCCTGTGGTGGACCACCGATCCGCGCATGGTGCTGAAGACGGACGACTTCAAGCTGTCGCGATCGCTGCGCAAGACGGTCGCGCGCTTCATCCGCACGCCGGGCTGCGAGATCCGCGTCGACGCCGCGACCGAGACGGTGCTCAAGTCCTGCGCCAGCACGCCGCGCGACGGCCAGGACGGCACCTGGATCCTGCCGGAGATGCAGCAGGCCTACCTGCGCCTGGCGCGCGAGGGCACGGTGCATTCGGTGGAGACCTGGATCGACGGCGAGCTCGCCGGCGGGCTGTACGGCGTCAACCTCGGCCGCATGTTCTTCGGCGAGTCGATGTTCATGCGCCGGACCGACGCGTCCAAGATCGCATTGGCGGCGCTGGTCTGCCTGTGCCGCGAGTTCGACATCCCCTGGATCGACTGCCAGCAGCAGACGGCGCACCTGGCGTCGCTGGGCGCGGCACCCGTCACGCGCGAGGCCTTCGAGGCCCATCTGGCGGGGCATGTGGGCCAGCAGGCGCCGGGGGATTGGACCTATCATCCGCGGCTGTGGGCCCGGCTGGGCCTCAACGACACGCCCTGAGCCCCCGTGACGCATCCCAAGGAACTCCCGCTGGCCGAGCTGCAGTTCTATGCGACCGCGCCCTATCCCTGCAGCTACCTGAGCGACCGCCAGGCCCGCTCGCAGGTCGCCACGCCGAGTCACCTGATCCACGCGGACGCGTACTCCAGCCTGGTCGCCGCCGGTTTCCGCCGCAGCGGCATGTTCACTTACCGCCCCTACTGCGACGGCTGCAAGGCCTGCGTGCCGATGCGCATCCCGGTGGCGGATTTCCACCCCAACCGCAGCCAGCGCCGCGCCTGGTCGCAGCACCAGGCACTGCAGGCGCGCGTCATGCGGCTGGGTTACAGCGACGAGCACTACCAGCTCTACCTGCGCTACCAGGCCGGCCGCCACAGCGGCGGCGGCATGGACCACGACAGCATCGACCAGTACACGCAGTTCCTGCTGCAGAGCCGGGTGAACTCGCGCCTGGTGGAGTTCCGCGAGCCCGGCGGCGCGCTGAAGATGGTGTCGATCCTGGACATCCTGGGCGACGGGCTGTCGGCGGTCTACACCTTCTATGAGCCCGAGGAGGGCGTCAGCTACGGCACCTACAACGTGCTGTGGCAGCTGCGCCAGACCCGCGACCTCGGGCTGCCGCACCTGTACCTGGGCTACTGGATCGCGCAGAGCGACAAGATGGCCTACAAGGCCCGTTTCCTCCCGCACGAGCTGCTCGACGGCGGCGAGTGGCGGCGCGTCGAGCGCTGAGGCGTCCGGCCGGCTGGGAAGCCGGCTCGGGCAAGAATTGGTCCCACACTGGTTTTTCCTGCACCGGGCATCGCTCGTACCGGTTTTCCCCATCCGTGACGTCAATTGACGCCATTACACGCGTTTGACGACATCATTACGACAAGTTACCCGCACCCCGAGGGTTAACCTGAATGATGAGTGTGCGAGTGGTATCTACATTGCATACCACTATGAGATCAGCAGCGGTACCGATCTCCTGGACGCCGCGGCCCGCATCGCCGCGGATTGCACGCCGAACGCGAGGAGTGACTTCCATGCCTGCACGCGCCTTTGCCCGCACCGCTGACCGCGCCGCCGATCGCCCCCGCGATCCGGCCGCGCCGATCCCCGCCCCCGCTGCCCCCGAGTGGCCGGCCTGACGCCGGTCCGCGGCGGCCGGGCCCGACCGGCCGCCCGCTTCGCTGGTCGCGTCGCCTGACCTGACCGGCGCCTTTTCCCTCCGAGCACGACCTCCCCGCCGCGCTGCGCTCGCAGTCGCACGGCGTGGCCGCGCTCATCCCCGCAGTTCCCGATCGGGCCCCGCGCCGGTCAAGCCCACAACGACAACACGTTCAGGAGAACCCCGATGAGACTTCGCCCCTGCGCCCTGCCCCATCCGATGCTGCCGTGGCTGCTGCCCGCGCTGCTGGCCGTCGCCGGCTCGTCGGCCTCGGCCTACGACTGCACCGGCGTCGCCGACTGGAACGCGGCCACCGCGTACAACGGCAACGCGATCGTCAAGCTCGCCGGCACCGCCTACCAGGCCAAGTGGTGGACGCAGAACAACTCGCCGGCGACCAACTCCGGGCAATGGGACGTGTGGAAGGTGCTCGGCGCCTGCGAGGGCGGCGGCGGCGGCACGAACAAGCCGCCGACGGTGTCGCTGAGCGCGCCCGGCGCCGGCAGCTCGCCGACGGCCGGCGACGTGGTGACGCTCGCGGCCAATGCCGCCGACAGCGACGGCAGCGTCGCCAAGGTCGGCTTCTACGTCAACGGCGCGCTGGTCGCGGAGGACACCACCGCGCCGTACAGCGTGACCTGGACCGCGCGTGCCGGCGTGGCCGACATCACCGCCCGCGCCACCGACGACAAGGGCGCCACGACCGACAGCACCGCGGTGCGCATCACCGTGCAGGGCCAGGTCACCGGCGACGAACGCTGCCGCCCCGAGGGCCTGGTCACCACCGCCGGCACCGCGCCCGCCTACTGCAAGGTCTACGACGACCAGGGCCGCGAGAAGATGGGCGCCGACAAGCCGCGCCGGATCATCGGCTACTTCACCAGCTGGCGCACCGGCAAGACCGGCCAGCCCGCGTTCCTCGCCCACCAGATCCCGTGGGGCCAGGTCACGCACATCAACTACGCGTTCGCGCACGTCGACGCGGCCAACAAGCTCTCGGTGGGCAACACCGCCGACGCCGCCAACCCCGCCACCGGCCTGACCTGGCCGGGCACCGCGGGCGCGGAGATGGACCCGGCCTATGCGTACAAGGGCCACTTCAACCTGCTCAACAAGTTCAAGAAGCAGTACCCCAACGTCAAGACGCTGATCTCGGTCGGCGGGTGGGCCGAGACGACCGGCTTCTACACGATGACCACCAACGGCGACGGCTCGGCCAACACCGCCGGCATCAACGCGTTCGCCGATTCCGCCGTGGCCTTCCTGCGCCAGTACGGCTTCGACGGCGTGGACATCGACTACGAGTACCCCACCAGCATGAAGGACGCCGGCAACCCGGTGGACTTCGCGATCAGCAACGCGCGCCGCGCCGCGCTGATGAAGAACTACGTCGTGCTGATGCGCACGCTGCGCGCGAAGCTGGACGCGGCCAGCCAGGCCGACCAGCGCCATTACCTGCTCACGATCGCGGCGCCCTCCTCCGGCTACCTGCTGCGCGGGATGGAGGCCTTCCAGGTCACCCAGTACCTGGACTACGTGAACATCATGAGCTACGACCTGCACGGCGCGTGGAACCAGTTCGTCGGGCCCAACGCGGCGCTGTACGACGACGGCCGCGACGCGGAGCTGACGGCCTGGAACTACTACTCGAGCAGCCAGTACGCGCGCATCGGCTACCTCAACACCGACTGGGCGTACCACTACTTCCGCGGCGCGATGCCGGCGGGCCGCATCAACATCGGCGTGCCGTACTACACCCGCGGCTGGCAAGGCGTGACGGGCGGCACCAACGGCCTGTGGGGCCAGGCGTCGCTGCCCGACCAGAGCAAGTGCCCCGCGGGCACCGGCGGCGGCACCGTGCAGAAGTGCGGCAACGGCGCGATCGGCATCGACAACCTCTGGCATGACCTGGACGTCTCCAGCAAGGAAGTGCCGGCCGGCTCCAACCCGATGTGGCACGCGATGAACCTCGCCTCGGGCCGCCAGGGCAGCTACCTCGCCGCCTACGGCCTGAATCCGGCGGCCAACCCGGCCGACCGGCTCACCGGCACCTACGTGCGCAACTACGACGCGACGCTGGTGGCGCCGTGGCTGTGGAACGCGCAGAAGCAGGTCTTCATCAGCACCGAGGACGACCAGTCGCTGGGCGTGAAGGCGCAGTACATCGCCGACCGCGGCATCGGCGGCGTGATGTTCTGGGAGTTCGCCGGCGACTACGCCTTCGACGCCGCGCGCAACGAGTACTTCATCGGCAACACGCTGACGAGCACGCTCTACAACAAGCTCAAGACGGCGAGCGCCTACGGCAACCGGCTCACGCCGGCGAGCCTGCCGGCGCAGACGCTGGACATCGGCTTCGCGCTGGCCGGCTTCGCGCTGGGCGACAGCAACTACCCGATCACGCCCAAGCTCACGCTGACCAACAACAGCACGACCACGCTGCCGGGCGGCGCCGAGTTCCAGTTCGACGTCCCGACGGCGATCCCGGCGACGGTGACGGACCAGAGCGGCTTCGGCCTGACGGTGATCGCCAACGGCTCCAACGCCGCGGGCAACAACGTCGGCGGGCTGAAGAACGACTTCCACCGCGCCAGCTTCAAGCTGCCGTCGTGGCAGAGCCTGGCGCCCGGCGCCAGCGTCACCGTGACGATCAACTACTACCTGCCGATGCCCATGCCCAGCAACTGGACCGTGAGCTTCAACGGCCAGAGCTACGCGCTGGCGCAGGAAGCGCGGCGCGGCGCGGTGCCGGCCGTCGCGCCGGCCACGGCGAAGACCAACCTCAAGACATCGGCCGCGACCAAGTAACGCGCGCCAGCGGCGCCGCGCGAGCGGCGCCGCAGCTCGGGACCTCCCACCACCCCCCTCGACCCACAGGAGCTCACACATGAACAGAGACATCGCCCGCCTCGGCGGGATCGCGCTGGCCGCGGCCATGGCCGCCGGCAGCGCGCACGCGTACGACTGCACCAACGTGCCCGAATGGACGGCCGCCGGCATCTACACCGGCACCTCCAACAGCTTCGCCAAGCAGAACAACGTCGCCTACCAGGCCAAGTGGTGGACGCAGAACGAAGCGCCGTCCACCCACTCGGGCCAATGGGACGTGTGGAAGTCGCTGGGCGCCTGCGACGGCGGCGGCAACGACGTCACGCCGCCGACGGTGCCTGCCGGGCTGGCCTCCAGCAACATCACCAGCAGCAGCATCACGCTGAGCTGGGGCGCCTCGACCGACAGCGGCAGCGGCGTCAACAACTACGAGCTGCTGCGTGGCGGCTCGCTGATCGCCTCGCCCACAGGCACGTCCCACGTCGACACCGGGCTGAGCGCGGGCACCGCGTACAGCTACCAGGTGCGCGCCAAGGACAAGGCCGGCAACGTCTCGGCGCTGAGCGCCGCGCTGCTGACCAGCACCGCCAGCAACGGCACCTGCGCGTCGCCGCCGGCCACGCCGTCGGGGCTGAGCTCGCCGTCCAAGTCGGCCACCAGCGTCAACCTGGCCTGGAACGCCGTCGCGGCGGGTCCGAACTGCACGGTGCAGTACCGCGTCGCGCAAGGCGGCACGCAGGTTTCGCAGGGCGCGGCCACCAGCGCCAGCGTGACCAACCTGACGCCTGACACCAGCTACACCTTCACGGTGAGCGCGTTCAACCAGGCGGGGTCGTCGCAGCCCTCGGCGCCGATCACGGTCAAGACGGACACGCAGAGCGCCGGCGCCAAGGTGCTGCTGGGTTACTTCGCGCAGTGGGGCATCTACGGCCGCAACTACCACGTCAAGAACATCGACACCAGCGGCTCGGCGGCCAACCTCACGCACATCAACTATGCGTTCGGCAACGTGCGCAACAACGTCTGCGAGGTCGGCAAGATCATCCCGAGCAACGAGTCCACCGGCGAAGGCGGCGACGCGTTCGCGGACTACGGCAAGTCCTACGGCGCGGACCTGAGCGTGGACGGCGTGGCCGACACCTGGGACCAGCCGCTGCGCGGCAGCTGGAACCAGCTCAAGAAGCTCAAGGCGAAGTACCCCAAGATCAAGGTGCTGATCTCGCTGGGCGGCTGGACCTGGTCGCGTGGTTTCTCGAGCGCGGCGCGTCCGGAGAACCGGGTCAACTTCGTCAAGAGCTGCGTGGACGCCTACATCAAGGGCAACGTGCCGGTGACCGACGGCGCGGGCGGTCCGGGCGCGGCGGCGGGCGTGTTCGACGGCATCGACCTCGACTGGGAGTACCCGAACGCATGCGGCCTGGCTTGCGGCCAGCCGGAGGATCGCGAGAACTTCACGGCGTTGCTGGCCGAGTTCCGCAAGCAGCTCGACGCGGTGCGGCCGGGCCTGCTGCTGTCGATCGCCTCGGGCGCGGGCGTGGACAAGGTTCGTCAGTACGACCCGGACAAGGTGCATCCGTACCTGGACTTCATCAACGTGATGACGTACGACTTCCACGGTGGTTGGGACACGATCACCGGGTTCCATTCGGCGCTGTACGCGCCGGCCAACGATCCGTCGACGGGTGATGTGAAGAAGTACAACACCAACGACGCGATGCAGGCGTTCCTGGACAAGGGCGTGCCGGCGAAGAAGCTGAACGTGGGCATCGGCTTCTACGGCCGGGGTTGGACCAACGTGCCGAACGTCAACAATGGTCTGTACCAGACGGGCACGCCGGCGCCGGGCACGTACGAGGCGGGCAACGAGGACTACAAGGTCCTGAAGAACCTGCAGGGTTACACGAGCCGGATCGATCCGGTGGCGCAGGCCCAGTGGATCTACAACGGCTCGACCTTCTGGAGCTTCGACACCCCGACGACGATCGCGACCAAGATGGCCTACGTGAAGTCCAAGGGCTTCGGCGGCGCGTTCTTCTGGGAGTTCTCCGGCGACGACCCCACCGCCTCGCTGTCCAAGGCCATGGGCACCGGCCTGAAGTAAGCGACGGTCAACGACGGTCAACGACGCGGCTGACGCCGCCCAAAGCCCCCGCGCGGCCCGCCGCCCGGGGGCTTTTTCACGCCGATCTCCGCCGGTCGCCGCCGGTCGCCGCCGCTCACCCGCCCCTTGGGGGCGGGCCGGGGTGGGGTGACGCCTGCCCTGCCCGCTTGGAGGGCGGGGATGGGGTGGGAGCTCAACGATAAAGAGAGCTTCCAGAGCCTACCCAGGCTGCTGCCACGCAGTGGCAGCTTCCCCAACTTCGCGGTTGAAATACTGTATGCACATCCAGTATTCTCTTTCCTCCAAGAGCAGCGAACCGATGTGGAAGGAAGCCGTCATGCGACGTTATGAAGTCATTCTCGAGAGGGTCATGGTCCCCTACCACCAGCACGAACTGGCGCGCGTGATCGCGTCGCAGGTGCTGGATGCGCGGCTGGGCGGGCCGGCCGGCGTGGTGGACGCGTTCAACGCGGCCCAGGCCGTCACTGGCGGCGACCCGCGCTGGCCGGTCCCCGAGTCCGCGACCCGCGCCGACGTGGCCGCCGTCAAGCGCTGGCGCCGCGCCACCGAAGCGGCGCTGGACGCCATCGAGCGCGGCTTCGCGCATGTCTTCGTCGGCATGTCGGAGCAGGAGATCGAGCTGGCCCGCGCCGACGAGTTCCTGAGCATCGTCCCGCACGCCCACGAGGAGCCGGTGCCGGCGCGGCTGCTGTCCGAGGCGCGCGTCGGGCTGCCGTGGTCGGCCACGGCGGCGGTGATGGTCAGCGCCGCGGCGCAGGCGGCGCTGGTGGCGCCGGCGGCATTGATCGCGCAGGCTCCGGTGATGGCACACGCGGCGGCGTTCGCGCGCTGACGGCCTCGCCCGGCGGGCACGACCGCACAAGCTTCAGATCCTGGCCGGCGCGCCGGAACTTCATCGCGCGCCGCAACGAATGCGCGCCGACGACCTCCCAGAACGAAGGCACCAGTTCATCCTCGGCGAGCCGGGTCAGGCAGGCGAGCACCCCCGCCTGCACCGGATCGCCCGGCAGCGCGGGCAACAACCGCCCGTCCTGGATGAGGCGGCTGAAGAAATCGGTGCCGCGGCTGCCGATGGACAGGCCGCCCGGATGCTTGGTCCAGAGCAGCCATTGCCGGAACTGCAGGCGCGCCCGACGCCTCGGCGGCGCGATCTCGATGACCAGTTGCCCGAGCAGATCGCCCGTCGCGGCACAGCCCCGGGCGCCGCTCGCCAGCTTCAGCAGGAACGGCGGCCGGTCCCGCCGCGGCGAGCGGCACAAGGTCGTCACCGCCCGCTCGCGCGACAGCAGGCCCGTCCGCAGCAGCCCGGTGACCAGGGTCACGTAGCACGCGGTTTCGCGCCGGACGGCCCCCTTCCTCCTTGGCGCCCCGGGGTCCTCGTCGACGCCCTCCGGAACCAGCGCGGTCATCGCCTCGACCATCCGGTCCGACAGCAGCACCGGCGCCCGCAGCCGCAGCGCGGCGGAGCCCGGTTCCGCCTCCGCGAGCCGCTCCATCGCCGTCAGCAACGCCAGCATCGACCGCCGCCGCCCGGCCTGCCGGGCGGGGTCGGGGCCCTCCGGTTCGAACTGCCCCAGGATCTTGTCGACGACGCTGCCCCAGTACGAGGGCGCCCCGTCCGCCGTCTCCTTGCGCAGCCCCGCCATCGCCTCGTCGTAGGCCGGCGGCGCGTCGCGGAAGTTCAGGCCGTTGTCGATGATCGCCATGCGCGTGTCTGCCTCACTCGAAGAACGACGCGTCCGGCCGGACGCGGCCGGGTGACCTGCTCACGGCCCCAGTCGCGTGGCGCAGCACCGGCGCCTCCTCCTTGTCCTTGTCCTTGTCCGGAAACAGCGCCTCCAGCAGCGGCGCGGGGTCCAGGGCCGCCTCGACCCGCCGCCGCACGACATCCTGAAGACAGGGCCCCGGGTCGAGGCGCACGCGTTGGTTGGCGCCGCGATCCCTGGCCGGGTCGTGGCCCAGCTCGCGCAGGACCTCGGCGAGGACCTGTCTCGTCACGCGCGGCGGAGGCGCCTTCGGCATCCGCATCTGGCCGCGCATGCCATGGGCGACGCGCTCGGAGGGCGGCTCGATCGTGGCGCTGCTCGGGAACGCCTGCGGCAGCATGACGTGGGTGTACAGCGCGTGCTCGAGTCGGTTGCGCAGGAGCGGCCACTGCCGCGCCAGCGTCTCGTCGACGCAGTCACGCGCGGCCCGGTCCCCGTCGCCCGCATCGCGCTGGTGCGCCGCGAGCGCCCTGCGCTCGGACAACTCGTCCAGCAGGCTGGCCAGGCGGTCCCTCGTCGCCGCGGCGGTCGCCGGCAGGTGCTCATCGTCGCGCCAGGCCCGCCGCTGCCGGAGGTCGTCGCAGATCTGGACGAAGGCCTGCTGCTTGCGCCATCGACTCCCCGAGTGCCGATCGACGACCTCCTCCTTGCCGGGCAGCAATCCCGCCTGCCCCAGCCGGCCGATGGCATGGACCGCGCCTTCGTTGCGCCACTCGCCCAGGCCGTCGCCGATCAAGCGGCCGATGAAGTCGGTGTACTTCGCGGGCATCCCTTGCGGCAGGGCATCGCCGGTCCGGGCGCCGGCGCGGCTGTCCATCGCCAGCAAGGCCCGGGGCACCTCGCGCTCGTGGGTGCGACGGCCCAAGGCCAACAGCAGGTCGCACATCGGAGCGGCGACGGCGCGGTCATGGACGGCCTCGTCGGCCAGCCGGAGCAGGAACGGCGGGCGGCCGTCGGGGCCCGGCGTCCCCAGGGCCAGCAGCGTCGCCACGGGCGGAAGCTCCTCGTCGTCCACCATCGCCGCCAGCAGGCGGACGAACTCCGCCGCGACCTCGCGACTGCACCGGCCCAGGTCCAGGCCCGCCAGCCCCCGGACATCGTCGTGCCGGATGTCGAGCAGGTCGCCGAAGTGGGCCAGCACGGCCGGCAAGACCAACGACACGGCGCCATTGGCCGCGAGCGCGGCTGGCAACGGCCCTGCCGGAGCGACCTGGCCGCGCCGGTCGCCGGACGGCCGGACGGCGTTGCGCAGGGCCCGGAGCGCCTGCTCATGCGCCGGCGCGAAGGTCCGGTCCGCCGCAGGCCTCTCCTCGACCGGCCGGTGGCGGCCCGACGGGCACAGGGGACGGGTGTCGTCGTCGTCCGACGCGTCGACATCGGCGGGGGCACCGGCCGGGTGGCCGGTGATGCGGAACTTGGGCATGGAAGAGCGCTTCTCGGAATGCCGTCAAACGACGACCGCGCCCTAGTCCCTCCCCGGCCGATCGCCGGATGTCGATTTCCTCGAAGCGGCGCGCAGGCCGCGCCGCTCAACTGGCCCGGAACACCAGCGCCCGGATCCGCGCCAGCCGCGGCGCCACCACCGGCACCGTCAGCATCGTCGAGCCCACCGCCATCAGCAGCAGCGCGGTGAAGGTCTCGCTGGTGATGATCTGTTTGTCCAGCAGCACGTTGGCGAAGATGATCATGATCAGCGCCTTGGTCTGCAGCAGCCAGCCGATGATGCCGGCCTCGCCCGGCGCCCAGCCCAGCACCCTGCCGGCGACGTGCGTGCCCAGCAGCTTGCCGCCGATCGACGCCGCCAGCAGCAGCCCCGCCGCGGCGAACACCGCGCCCCCCTCCAGGCCCCACTGCGTGCGCAGGCCCGTGCTCAGGAAGAAGACCGGCATCACCACCAGCAGCACGTGATGCCGCAGCGCGTCCATCTGCGCCTGGTCGAACCACTCGGCGTCCATCACGACGCCGGCCAGGAAGGCGCCGACCATGTAGTGCAGCCCGGACCAGTCCGCGCCGAACGCGCAGACCGCCAGCCAGATCAGGCCGACGTACCAGCGGTCGCGCGCCGGGATCGCGCGCATCAGGCGCCGGAACAGCACCGTCGCCGCCGCGAACGCGACCAGGAACAGCACCTGTTTCCCGACCCGGGACCAGTCCATCAGGATCACCGCCAGCACGCCCCAGATCGCGATGTCGTCCAGGCTGGCGTAGCGCAGGATGCGCTGCCCGATCGGCTGGCGCAGGATCTCCAGCTTCTCCATCAGCAGGATCAGGATCGGCAGCGCGGTCACGGCGCAGGACATGCCCACGCCGACGACGAACTGCCAGGTGTGCGCCCGCGCCCCCATCCACTGCGTGCCCATGCCCAGCATGAGCAGCGCCGCGCCCGAGCCCAGCACCATCGGCACGCCCAGCGCCAGGCCCGCCGTGATGCCGCTCTCGACCCGGTGGGCCCAGGCCTTCTTCAGGTCGAGCTCGATGCCCGCGATCCACACGAACAGCATCACCGCCCACCAGGCCACGCCGTTGAGCGACTGCACGACGGCCGGGTTGAAGACGAAGTCGTAGTAGTCGGGGAAAGCCCGGCCGAGCACGCCGGGCCCCAGCAGGATGCCGGTGATGATCTGCACCACGACCAGCGGCGCGACGTAGTCCGTGCCGCCCAGCCGCCACACCAGGTAGGGGACGGTGAAGATGATCGCCATCGCGATCAGGAAGATCTCGGTCGTGCTCATTGGCGGCCCCAGGTGCGTCGTCCCGCCGACCGGCGATGACAACGTTGTCTCACTCTGATTGGATTCTGGGCGCGACGCGCCCGGAATGCCGCTCTCGCTTACCCTATGAAAGCGGTTTCAAGCCATTTCACTCCGGCAGCCCGGCCAGGGCAATAGGGGCTCTCCCGCTGGTCGCGGCGATCAGGCCCAGCACGCGGCCGGGCTCGGCGCCGACCATGTCCCAGGTGAAGCGCCATTCCCAGTTGCCGCCGAGGATGCCGGGGATGTTCATCCGGTGCTCGGACCCGAGGCCCAGCACGTCCTGCAGCGGATACACGGCGACGTTGGCCACCGAGTTCGCGCAGGCGCGGATCATGGCCCAGTGGATGTCGGCGTCGCCGCAGGCCAGGTAGGACGCGGCATAGGCGCGCTCATGGGCGCTGGCCTGGTTCCACCAGCCGCGCACCGTGTCGTTGTCGTGCGTGCCGGTGTAGCAGACCGACGCGCGCGGCCAGTTGTGCGGCAGGAACTCGTGGCCGCCGTCGCCGCCGAAGCCGAACTGCAGGATCTTCATGCCCGGGTAGTTCAGCGCGTCGCGCAGCTCGTGCACGTCGGGGGTGATGAAGCCCAGGTCCTCGGCCACGATCGGCAGCTCGCCCAGCGACTTGGCGATCGCGTCGAACAGCGCCTTGCCCGGACCGGTCTTCCAGACGCCGCGGGTGGCGTCGGGACTGTCGCCGGGGATCTCGTAGTAGGCCGCGAAGCCGCGGAAGTGGTCGATGCGGAACACGTCCGCCGAGCTCAGCATGCGCTGCACCCGCGCGGTCCACCAGGCGAAGTGCTCGTGGGACATCTTCTCCCAGCGGTACATCGGGTTGCCCCAGCGCTGGCCGGCGGCCGACATCGCGTCCGGCGGCACGCCGGCCACGACCGTGGTCTGGAAGTGCTCGTCGAGCTCGTACAGGTCGGGGCGGGCCCAGCAGTCGGCGCTGTCGTGCGCGACGAAGATCGGCAGGTCGCCCATGATGTTCACGCCGCGCTGGTTGGCGTAGGCCTTGAGCGCGCCGACCTGCACGTCGAAGCACCACTGCACGAACTGCCAGAACGACACCTCGTCGGCGAACTGCTCGCGCGCGGTCTCGAGCGCGCGCGGCTCACGGGCGGCGAGGTCACGCGGCCACTCCCACCACGGCTGCCCATTGAAACTTGCGCCCCCGGCGGGGCGGGTACGCCCCGCTCCCCCCGAGGGGGTCAAGCCGGCTTGGGACGGCCCGGCGCCGGCGTTGGGCGAGCGGATGGCCATGAACAGCGCGTAGTCCTGCAGCCAATGGCGCTGCGACACGCACCAGCCCTCGTAGGCCTCGCGCTCGTGCGGCTGCGCCTTCGCGAAGAAGCCGGCCGCGGCGGCGCGCAGCTGCTGCTCGCGCCACGGCAGCACGCGGCCGTACTCGACGCGGCTGGCGTCGAAGCCGCCTTCGGGCGGCACCGGCGTGGCCAGCCAGCCCTTCTCCACCAGCGGCTCCAGCGCCACCATCCACGGGCTGCCGGCGAAGGCCGACACGCCCTGGTAGGGACTCTCGCCCGGGCCGATCGGCGTGCTGGGCAGCCATTGCCAGATCGACTGGCCGGCCGACTGCAGCCAGTCGACGAAGTGGAAGGCCTCGGGCCCGAAGTCCCCGATGCCGTGCGGGCCGGGCAGCGAGGTGATGTGCAGCAGGACGCCGGATTGGCGCTTGTGAAGGTCGATCGTCATGGTGTCGCTCAGGGGTGATCGGGGGAATTCTCGAGGCAGAGCAGCAGGCTGCGCGCGGGCGCGGTCAGCACGGCGCCGTCCAGCGGTCCGGGGACGAGTTCACCGCTGCTGTCGAGCAGCAAGGTCCAGCGCGCCGGTTCGCGGGCGCCCTCGCCCGCCGGCGGCAGCGCGAAGCGCGTCGCCTCCGGGCCGGGATTGACCGTCATCAGCAGGCGCTCGCGGCCATCGCCCAGCAGCGCGGTCAGCGCGTGGCGGCCGCCCTCGTGCCAGTCGTGGTCGCGCATCTCGTGCCCGTCGGGATGGAACCAGCGCAGCGTCGCGCCATCGCAACCGGGCGCCACGAACCATCGCGGGTGGCGAAGCAACGGATGCGCCCGGCGCAGCCGCGCCAGCTCGGCGGTGAAGGCGATCAGCGACTCGTCGGCGGACGGCCAGTCGAGCCAGCCGATCGCGTTGTCCTGGCAGTAGGCGTTGTTGTTGCCGCCCTGGCCGTTGCCGAACTCGTCGCCCGAATACAGCATCGGCGTGCCCTGCGACAGCAGCAGCGTCGCGAGCATCGCGCGGCGCGCGCGCTCGCGGGCCTGGTGGATGGCGGGATCGTCGGTCGGCCCCTCGACGCCGAAGTTGCCGCACAGCTCGCCGTCGCGGCCGTCGCGGTTGTCCTCGCCGTTGGCCTCGTTGTGCTTGCGGCTGAAGCTGACCAGGTCGTTCAGCGTGTAGCCGTCGTGCACGACCAGGAAGTTGATCGAGGCCAGCGGCGCGCGCTGACCGGTGCCGTTGGCGGGCGGCTCGGGATCGAACACGTCGCTGGACGCGCTGAAGCGCCGCGCGAACTCGCCGCGGCCGATCGTCGTGCCGTCCGGCCCGTGGCCGAGCCAGAAGCCGCGCGCGGCGTCGCGGAACTTGTCGTTCCACTCCATGAAGCGGCCGGGGAAACGCCCGAGCTGGTAGCCGTCGGGCCCCGCGTCCCAGGGCTCGGCGATCAGGTGGACCTGCGCCAGCAGCGGGTCCTGGCGCAGCGCGGTGTAGAACGCCGACCGCGGATCGTGGCCGGCGGCCGTGCGTCCCAGCACCGGCGCGAGGTCGAAGCGGAAGCCGTCGACGCCCATCTCGCCGACCCAGAAGCGCAGCGAGTCCAGCACCAGCTGCGCCACCCGCGGATGCTCGACGTTGACGGTGTTGCCGCAGGCGGTGAGGTTCTCCATCCGCGACGGATCGTCGGCCTGCAGGCGGTAGTAGCTCTTCTGGTCCAGCCCGCGCAGCGACAGCGTCGGGCCCCATTCGTTGCCCTCGGGCGTGTGGTTGTAGACGACGTCGAGCACCACCTCGAGGCCGGCCTCGTGCAGCGCATGGACCATCGCGCGGAACTCCGCCGCGACCGCGGTGGGATCGTGGCGCGCGGCGGCGGACGCCAGCCGCGGATCGGGCGCGAAGAAACCCAGCGTGTTGTAGCCCCAGTAGTTGCGCAGCCCGGTGCCGAACAGATGGGGCTCGTCGACGGCGAACTGCACCGGCAGCAGCGACAGCGTCGTCACGCCCAGGCGCTTGAAATGCGCGATCGCGGCCGGATGCGCGAGCGCGGCGTAGCTGCCGCGCAGCGCCTCCGGGATCGCCGGGTGGCGCATCGAGAAGCCCTTCACATGGACCTCGTAGAGCACGACGTCGCGCGGCGCGTGGCGCGGTGCGTTGCCACGCGGGCCCGGGCCGGCGCTCGGCGCGGCGACCCGCGCCTTCAGCGCGGTGGCGCCGTTGTCGCGCTCGTCCAGCGCCAGCGGCCCGTCCGGATGGCCGAACGGATAGCCGTGGTCCTCGGGCAGGTTGCGGAACTCGCCGACGATCTCGCGCGCGTACGGGTCCAGCACCAGCTTGTGGGGATTGAAGCGATGGCCCTCGCGCGGCGCGTGCGGCCCGTGCGCACGCAGCCCGTAGAGCTGGCCCGCGCGCACGCCGGGCAGGAAGCCGCTCCACACGCCGTCGACGGGACCGTGCAGCGCGTAGCGGCGTCGCTCGGTCCTGCCGTCCTCGTCGTACAGGCAGACCTCGACGCGATGCGCATGCGCCGAGAACACCGCCAGGTTGACGCCGCCGTCGCGCACGGTGGCGCCCAGCGGCTCGTGACGGCCGGGCTCGACGGCGTCGGGCAGGACGGACGCGACGGGAGGAACAGGAGGAACGGGCGTGACGGCGGCTGCGCTCATGCGGGGCTCGAAGAAGGGGGGTCGCCGGCCGGGGCCGGCATCAGGAAGATCGTCGCCAGCGGCGGCAGCGTCAACGTGATCGCGGGATCGTCGTCGGGCGCCAGGCGCGGATGCGCCGGATCCTGCGCGCCGCTCATGACATCGCTGCCGCCGTAGACCGCCGCGTCGGTGTTCAGCACCTCGCGCCAGGCGCCGCCGCGCGGCAGCGGCAGCCGGTACGCGGCGCGCGGCACCGGCGTGAAATTGCAGACGGCGACCACGCAGGCGTCCTCGGTGCCGGCGCCGCCGCGGCGCACCCAGGCGAGGACCGATCGCGCGCGGTCGTCCTCGACCAGCCACTCGAAGCCGTCGCGCTCGCCGTCCAGGCGGTGCAACGCCGGCTGGTCGCGGTAGAGCCGGTTCAGGTCGCCGACCAGCCGCTGCACGCCGGCGTGCCGCGGGTCGTCGAGCAACTCCCAGGGCAGCGCGCGCGCGAAGTCCCATTCGTCGCGCTGCGCGAATTCCTGCCCCATGAACAGCAGCTTCTTGCCCGGATGCGCCCACATGAAGCCGAAGTACGCGCGCAGCGTGGCGAAGCGCTGCCAATCGGCCGGATCGCCCGCCTCGGCCGGCACCTTCATCAGCAGCGAGCCCTTGCCGTGCACCACCTCGTCATGCGACAGCGGCAGCTGGAAGTTCTCGCTGAACGCGTAGACCAGGCCGAAGCTCATCTTCTCGTGGTGCCAGGCGCGGTGGACCGGCTGCTCGCGCAGGTAATGCAGCGTGTCGTTCATCCAGCCCATGTTCCATTTGAAGTGGAACCCCAGGCCGCCGACATCGGTCGGCGCGGACACCAGCGGGAACGCGGTCGACTCCTCGGCGATCGTGATCACGCCGGGCGCCTCGCGGCCCAGCAGCGCGTTGAGCTGGCGCAGCAGCGCGATCGCCTCCAGGTTCTCCTTGCCGCCGTGGACGTTGGGCACCCATTCGCCATCGGGGCGCGAGTAGTCGCGGTACAGCATCGAGGCCACCGCGTCGACGCGCAGGCCGTCGATGCCGAAGCACTCGGCCCAGTACAGCGCCGCGCCGCACAGGAACTGCCGCACCTGCGGCTTGCCGAAGTCGTAGATCAGCGTGTGCCAGTCGCGGTGCCAGCCCTCGCGGGGATCGGCGTGCTCGTACAGCGGCGTGCCGTCGAAACGCGCGAGGCCATGCGGGTCCTCGGGGAAATGCGCCGGGACGAAGTCCAGCAGCACGCCCAGCCCGGCCGCGTGGCAGGCGTCGACGAAGCGGCGCAGGCCCTCGGGCGGTCCCAGCCGCGCGGTCGGCGCGTGCAGGCCCAGCGTCTGGTAACCCCAGGAGCCGTCGAACGGGTACTCGGTGATCGGCATCAGCTCCACGTGGGTGAAGCCCAGGCCCGCCGCGTACGGCGGCAGCTCGCGCGCGAGGAAGTCCCAATCCGGGAACGCCGGAGACTCGCTCTCTCGCTCGAGGGTGTCGCCCCGATCGCCAGCCTGCTCGCCGGCCACGATGCGGGTCCGCGCCTCGCCGCCCTCACGGCGCCACGACGTCGCGTGCACCTCGTACGCGCTGATCGGCGCGTCGCGCCGGTTGCGCGCGGCGCGGTCGGCGGGCAGCGGATGCGGCGCGGGCAACGGGTCGACGATGCTCGCGGTGTCCGGCCGCCGCTGCGCCCGGAACGCGTAGGGATCGGCCTTCAGCGGCAGCACGGTGCCGTCGGCCGCGGTGATCTCGTACTTGTAGAACTGGCCGCGCGCCGCGTCGGGCACGAAGACTTCCCAGATCCCGGCGTCGTGCTCGTCGCGCCGGCGCATCGGATGCGCGGCGCCGTCCCAGCCGTTGAAATCGCCGACGACGGCGACCCGCAGCGCCGCCGGCGCCCACACCGCGAAACGGACGCCAGGGACGCCAGGCACGCCCGGCACGCCGGGCACGCCGTCCAGAGTCATCGGATGCGCGCCCAGCCAGCGCCACGGGCGCGGGTGATCGCCGCGCGCGAGCAGCGCGAGATCGGCGTCGGGCAGCAGCGGCATGGGCGGGATCCTCGGAAGCCGGGAGGTCAGCGCAGGCTCTTCGCCGACCAGACGCGGTCGACGTACTCCTCGATCGTACGGTCCGACGAGAACATGCCCATGCCGGCGATGTTCAGCGCCACGCGCTCGGCCCAGGCGCGGCGATCGCGGAACAGCGCGTCGACCTCGGCCTGCGCGCGCAGGTAGTCGGCGAAGTCGGCCATCAGCAGGTAGACGTCCTCGCCCAGCAGCCGGTCGACCAGCGCGCGGTAGCGGCCGGTGTCGCCGTCGGAGAACTCGCCGCCGGCGATCGCCTCGATCACGGCGCGCAACTGCGCGTTCTGCTCGACGACGGCGCGGGGCTCGTAGCCGACGCGCTTGAGCGCGTCGACCTGCTCGGCCTTCAGGCCGAAGGTGAACATGTGGCGCTCGCCGAAGGCCTGCGCCATCTCGATGTTGGCGCCGTCCCAGGTGCCGATCGTCAGCGCGCCGTTGAGCGCGAACTTCATGTTGCCGGTGCCCGAGGCCTCGGTGCCGGCGGTGGAGATCTGCTCGGACAGGTCGGCCGCGGGAATGATGGCCTCGGCCAGCGACACGCCGTAGTTGGGCAGGAACACCAGTTTGAGCCGGTCGCCGACGCGCGGGTCGCCGTTGACCACGCGGGCCACGTCATGCGCCAGCTGGATGATGGACTTGGCCGCCACGTAGGCCGACGCCGCCTTGCCCGCGATCACCACGGTGCGCGGCACCCAGTCCGCGCCCGGGTCCGCGACGATCGCCTGGTAGCGGGCGACGACGTGCAGCAGGTTGAGCAGCTGGCGCTTGTACTCGTGGATGCGCTTGATCTGGACGTCGAACAGGCTGTCCACGTTCACCGTCACGCCCAGCTCGCGCTCGATGCGCGCGGCCAGGCGCTGCTTGTTGCCGCGCTTGACGGACAACAGCTGCTCGCCCAGCGCCGGATCGGCGGCGCGCGGCTTGAGCTTCTCCAGCTCGTCCAGGCGCTGGCGCCAGCCGGTGCCGATGCGCGTGTCCAGCAGCGCCGACAGCCCCGGGTTGGCCTGCTGCAGCCAGCGGCGCGGCGTCACGCCGTTGGTGACGTTGTGGAAGCGCTCCGGGAACAGCCGCGCGTAGTCCGCGAAGATGGTCTGGACCATCAGCTCCGAATGCAGCGCCGCGACGCCGTTGACCCGGTGCGAGGCCACGATGCTCAGCGCGGCCATGCGCACGCGGCGCTCGCCATGGCTGCCTTCGTCGATCAGCGAGACGCGGCGCACCAGGTCCTCGTCGCCGGGGAAGTACTCCCGCACCTCGTCCAGGAAGCGGGCGTTGATCTCGTAGACGATCTCGAGGTGGCGCGGCAGCAACTGCTCGAACAGCCGCACCGGCCAGGTCTCCAGCGCCTCCGGCATCAGCGTGTGGTTGGTGTAGCTGACCGCCTGGCGGGTGATCGCCCAGGCCTCGTCCCAGCCCAGGCCGTGCTCGTCCACCAGCAGCCGCATCAGCTCGGCCGGCGCCAGCGCCGGGTGCGTGTCGTTCAGGTGGATCGCGTTCAGGCGGCCGAGCCCGTCCAGCGCGCCGAACTCGCGCAGGTGGCGCGCGATCAGATCCTGCATCGACGCGCTGACCAGGAAGGCCTCCTGCTTCAGGCGCAGCACGCGGCCGGCCTCGGTGCTGTCGTCCGGATAGAGCACCCAGTTCAGCGCGTCGGCCGCGACGCGGTGGGCGGCGGCGGCGTGGTGCTCGCCGCGGCAGAAGGCGGCGAAGTCGATCGGCGCGGCGGCCTGCGCCTGCCACTGGCGCAGCGTCGAGACGCGCTCGGTGTGATGCGCCGGCACGATGAAGTCGTAGGCCTGCGCGACCAGGTGCTCGGCGGGCAGCCAGCGGCGACTGCCGTCCGCCGCGACGGCCACGTGACCGCCGAAGCCCACCGGGTAGCGCAGCTCGGGCCGCATCGTCTCCCAGGCATTGCCCAGCGCCATCCAGTCGTCGGGCGCCTCGACCTGGCGGCCGTCCTCGATGCCCTGCGCGAACATGCCGTACTGGTAACGCAGCCCGTAGCCGAAGGACGGCAGGCCCAGTTCCGCGAAGGAGTCCAGGAAACAGGCCGCCAGCCGGCCCAGGCCGCCGTTGCCCAGCGCCGCGTCCTGCTCGCGTTCGAGCACGTCCGGCAGGGACTGCCCCTGCCCGGCGAAGGCGGTGCGCAGCGTATCGTCCAGCCTCAGCGCGGCCAGCGCGTTGCCCAGCGCGCGGCCCATCAGGAACTCCATCGACAGGTAGTGCACGCGGCGCACCTCGGCGCGCTCGCCGCGCAGGGCGTCGGCGGCTTGCGTGTCGGCCCAGCGCTGGCCGAGCAGCTCGCGGCAGGCGGTCGCCGCGGCGCGCATCAGCGCCTGCGGACCGGGTTCGGCGCCGGCCAGGTGGAGTTCGCGGTGCAGCGCCTGCGCGAACGCGGTGGTCAGGTCGGGGGAGGCGGTCGTCATGCGGCGAAGTATCCCTCAAGCGACCAAAAGTTCTGTAGTTTCACTACATCGGGTTATCCCGACATCGATGGCAAGTCATTGATTCCAGGAGATTCGTTCGGGCGATGCCGGGTGTGACCGCGTTGTGAACCCGCAGTTCGACATGTATATTCTCTACAAACAAGGAGACGACCCGTGGCGGACGTGAAGCTGCAAGCCGTGGCCAAGGCCTATGGCGAGACCAAGATCCTGCATGGCATCGACCTGGAGATTCGCGACGGCGAGTTCATGGTCTTCGTCGGGCCGTCGGGCTGCGGCAAGTCGACGCTGCTGCGCACGATCGCCGGGCTGGAGGACATCACCGGCGGCGAGATGCGCATCGGCGGCCGCCTGGTCAACGACGTGCCGCCGGCCGAGCGCGGCATCGCGATGGTGTTCCAGAGCTACGCGCTCTACCCCCACATGAACCTGTACGACAACATGGCGTTCGGGTTGAAGCTGGCCAAGGTGCCCAAGGACGAGATCGACCGCGCGGTGCGCTACGCCGCGCGCATCCTGCACATCGAGCACCTGCTCGAGCGCAAGCCCAAGGACCTCTCGGGCGGTCAGCGCCAGCGCGTGGCCATCGGCCGCGCGATCGTGCGCAAGCCCGAGGTGTTCCTGTTCGACGAGCCGCTGTCCAACCTGGACGCCGCGCTGCGGGTGCGCATGCGCTACGAGTTCGCGAAGCTGCACGAGGACCTGAAGACCACGATGGTCTACGTCACCCACGACCAGGTCGAGGCGATGACGCTGGCGGACCGCATCGTCGTGCTCAGCGCCGGCCGCATCGAGCAGGTGGGCACGCCGCTGGAGCTGTACGAGCACCCCGACAACCTCTTCGTCGCCGGGTTCATCGGCAGCCCGAGGATGAACTTCATCGAGGCCGAGGTCGTCGAGGCCTCCGCCGCTCACGCGACGCTGCGCCTGGGCGACGGCGCGACGATCCGCGCGCGGGTCGATGCCGCGCGGGCCCGGGCCGGCGACAAGGTCACGCTGGGCGTGCGGCCGGAACATGTCGAGGTCGGCGGCGACGCCAACCTGATCGCCAGCACCGTCACCTTCGTGGAATCGCTCGGCGGCGTGACGCATGCGTACTGCGCCTACCCGGGCGTGGAGGACGCCCTCACCTGCGAATTCGACGGCCGGACCCGCGTGCGTTCCGGCGACACGCTGCAGCTGCACCTGCCGCCGGACCTCTGCTACCTCTTCGACGCCGACGGCCTCGCGTTCAAGCGCCTCGGAGCCGCGGCATGAGCGGTCGCCGCGAGGAAGGCGGCCGCGCCAGGCGGCTGAAGGCCGCGATGCTGGCCGCGGCGGCGCTGGCGCTGCTCGGCGGCTGCGAGAAGGTCGCGGCGCAGGCCGCGCCCAAGCTGCTGGTCTGGATCAACGGCGACAAGGCCTACAACGGGCTGCAGAAGGTCGGTGACGCGTTCGAGCGCGAGTCCGGCGTGAAGGTCGTCGTCGAGCACCCGGTCGACGCGCCCGAGAAGTACACGCAGGCCGCGGGCGCCGGCAAGGGGCCGGACGTCTTCTGCTGGCCGCACGACCGCGTCGGCGAATGGGCCAAGGCCGGGCTGCTGACGCCGGTGCAGCCGCGCAAGGCGCTGTATGAGGAGGTCGAGCCCGCCGCGTGGCAGGCCTTCCGCTACCAGGGCCGCTACTGGGGATATCCGATCGCGATCGAGACCACCGGCCTGATCTACAACAAGGCGCTGGTGGCCAGGCCGCCGGCGACCTGGGACGAGGTCATCGCGCTGGACCAGCAGCTGCGTCCGCGCGGCAAGCACGCGATCCTGTGGGACTACAACAAGAGCTTCTTCACCTGGCCGATGTTCGCGGGCGCCGGCGGCGTGATCTTCGGCCGTGACGCGCAGGGCGACTTCGACGCCCGCCAGGTCAACGTGAACAACGAGGGCGCGCTGGCCGCGGGCCGGATGCTGGCGCGGCTGATCCAGGACGGCGCGATGCCGCGCGGCGCGCGCTACTCGGAGATGGAATCGAGCTTCGCGCGCGGCGAGGTCGCGATGATGATCTCCGGCCCCTGGGCCTGGGACAACGCGCGCAAGGCCGGCATCGACATCGGCGTCGCGCCGATCCCGGCGGTGGTGCCGGGCAAGCCGTCCAAGCCCTTCGTCGGCGTGCTGGGCTGCATGATCTCGGCGCCGTCCAAGCACAAGGACCTGGCGCGCGAGTTCATCGAACGCCACCTGATGCGGCCCGAGTCGCTGAAGGTGCTCGACGCGGACGTGCCCATCGGCGTGCCGGCCAACAAGGCCTTCTACCAGGCGCTGTCGGTGAACCCGCTGATCCGCGCCAGCATGGACAACGCCCGCGCCGGCGAGGCCATTCCCAACATCCCCGAGGTGGGCCGTTTCTGGACCGCGATGGACGCGGCGCTGGAGGCGATCACCAACGGCCTGCAAAGCCCCAAGGACGCGCTGGACGGCGCGTCGGGCCGGATGCTGCTCAAGCAATGAACGCCACGACCGCCTCCACCTCGGCGCTCGCCGCCAGCCTGCCGGGCTCGCCGCTGTCCGAGGCCTACACCCGCCAGCCGCCCGGCGTGCTGGACCGGCTCGCCAAGGGCCTGTACTGGCCCACGCTCGCGGTGGTCGCATTGGCGGCGCTGTACCTCGTGTTCATGCTGTACGCGGCGGGGCTGACCGCCTGGGCGCTGGGCGTGCTGCTGCTGGCGGGCGCCGGCTTCGCGGTCTACCTGTCGCGCGCGGGCTTCGCCTACCGCTACCTGTTTCCCGGCGTGGCCGGGATGCTGCTGTTCATCGCCTTCCCGCTCGCGTACACGACGCAGATCGGCTTCACCAACTACTCGTCGGCCCACCTGCTGAGCCAGGAGCGGGTGCGCGAGTTCCTGCTGGAGCAGCACGACACGGTGCTGGACGAGGTGCGCGACAGCAGCGTGCATGGCGCGGGCAGCGACTTCCGGGTGGTGCTGCGCGATCCGGCCACGGGCGCGGCGCAGTTCGTCTCCCCGCCGCTGGCGCTGCGGCAGACGGACAAGCCCCTGGACGTCGCGATGCAGGCCGTGGGGCCGGCGGACGCGACGCTGGGCACGGCGCTCACGCTGAAGGAACTGGTCGATCACCGGTTGGCGCTCGCGCAGCTGCGGCTGCGCCTGCCGGGCCAGGCGGGCGGCACCGGGGCCACCGGCGGCGTGGGGGACACGTCGACGCTGCGCTACCTGGGCCTGCGCGAGTTCGGCCCGATCCGGCCCCACTTCGAGGAACAGTCCGACGGCGCGATGAAGCGCGTCGCCGACGGCGCCCTCTTCCGGCCGGACGCGGGCACCGGCTACTACGAGGGCCAGGGCGCGGCCGCGGGCACGCACCTGGCGCCGGGCTACAAGGTGCAGGTCGGCGCGCGCAACTACCAGCGCATGCTGTTCGACGCGGAGTTCCGCGGCCCCTTCCTGTCGATCTTCGGCTGGACGGTCGTGTTCTCGCTGCTGACGGTGGTCTTCGCCACGGCGATCGGGATGATGCTGGCGGTGCTGCTGAACTGGGAGGACCTGCGGTTCCGCACCACCTACCGGACGCTGCTGTTCCTGCCCTACGCGGTGCCGGGCTTCATCTCGATCCTGGTGTTCAAGGGCCTGTTCAACCAGAACTTCGGCGAGATCAACGCGATCCTGGATGCGCTCTTCGGCGTGCGGCCGGCGTGGTTCGCGGACCCGTCGCTGGCGCGGACGATGCTGCTGATCGTCAACGTGTGGCTGGGCTACCCGTACATCATGATCCTGTGCACGGGGTTGCTGAAGGCGATCCCCTCGGACCTGTACGAGGCCTCGGCGCTGGCCGGCGCGGGGCCGCTGACCAACTTCTTCAAGATCACGGCGCCGCTGATCATCAAGCCGCTGTCGCCGCTGCTGGTGTCGGCCTTCGCGTTCAACTTCAACAACTTCGTGCTGATCGCGCTGCTGACCGATGGCCGGCCGGACTACCTGTCGACCAAGATCCCGGCGGGGCAGACCGACATCCTGGTCAGCTACACCTACCGGATCGCGTTCCGCGACTCGGGCACGGACTTCGGGCTCGCGGCGGCGATCTCGACGCTGATCTTCATCCTGGTGGCGGCGATGTCGCTCCTCAACTTGCGGCTCATGCGCAAAGCCAACCAATAAGGACGCCGGGACCATGGCCATCGTTCGAGGCAAGCAGGCGCGCTGGCGCGTCGTGGCGGCGCATGCGCTGCTGTGGGTGTTCCTGGCGGTGACGCTGTTCCCGCTGCTGGCGGTGGTGTCGATCTCGCTGCGGCCGGGCAACTTCGCCACCGGCAGCCTGATCCCGACGACGATCAGCCTGGAGCACTGGCAGCTGGCGCTGGGCATTCCGTACCAGGCGGCGGACGGCTCGCTGGTGCAGCCGCCGTTCCCGGTGCTGACCTGGCTGTGGAACTCGATCAAGGTGGCGACGATCTCGGCGGTGCTGATCGTGGCGATCTCGACGACGGCGGCCTACGGCTTCGCGCGGCTGCGTTTCCCGTTCAAGGGCGGGATCCTGAACAGCATGCTGCTGCTGCAGATGTTCCCGCCGGTGCTGGCGCTGGTGGCGATCTACGCGATCTTCGAGACGATCGGGGCCTTCGTGCCGTGGCTCGGCATCGAGACGCACGCGGGGGTGATCGTGGCCTACCTGGGCGGCGTGGCGACGCACATCTGGACCATCAAGGGCTACTTCGAGACGATCCCGGTGGAGATCGAGGAGAACGCCAAGGTCGACGGCGCGACGCACTGGCAGGCGTTCCGGCTGGTGCTGCTGCCGATGGCGGTGCCGATCCTGATGGTGGTGTTCGTGCTGGCCTTCATCGGCTGCATCATCGAGTACCCGGTGGCGTCGGTGCTGCTGCGCGAGGAGTCCAACCTGACGCTGGCGGTGGGGTCGAAGTACTACCTGCACGACCAGCGTTTCCTGTGGGGCGACTTCGCGGCGGCGGCGGTGCTGTCGGGGCTGCCGATCACGGCGGTGTTCCTGCTGGCGCAGCGCTGGATCGTGTCGGGGCTGACGGCGGGTGGGGTGAAGGGCTGAACGGAAGTGGTGCCCGGCGCGCCGCTCAGGCGCCGCCTCGATGCTCCGCATGGGCCGAGAACGCGGCGGCGGTGGCCTCGATGTCCGCCGCCGGGATGCGGTGACGCCGTGCCAGCGCCCGCCATCCATCGACGGCCGACAGGACGTCCTCGATGACGCCATCGCTGTCGTCCTTGGTCAATCCATAGAACGCGTGGGTGCTCCGCACGGTCTCCAGACTGGGGCGGTTGTCGACGTCGTCGAGGTTCAGCACATGCTCGGCCTTGTCGACGTTTGGATTGACGTCGAAGGCCGGCGCCAGTCGCCACCCTGTCTTGTCGAGCACGAAGCCATGGTTGCGCAGGTGATCGTCGCGATTGCCGATGGCGACGTTGAAGACCACGCGCCGGAAGAGCTGCTCCAGGTCTTCATCCACATGCGCGTTCGCCCCGCTGCGCCGGATGAACTGCGCCAGCTCCAGGTAGCTCGTGCCCTCGCTCTGAGCCTTGCCGAGGAGCGTCATCGCCGACGCGTAGAAGCGCCGCCGCCCTCCGGAACGATCGAAACGCTGCACGCAGAAGGTGTGGAACTCGTTGTTGAGCCGCAGCAGCCTGGCTTGCGGCACCGCGATGCCGGCCTGCTGCGCGAGGGCATGAGCGACATGCTCCCACGCGCCGACATCCCGGTCGTCATCGCGCGCGGGGAACTTGCCGATCCACAGCGCGCCATCGGCTTCGGTGAAGTTGGCCTTGGGCCTCGCGCCGCCCAACGAGGCGCCGGGAGCCACCAGCACCGCCAGCCAACGTCGCAATGCCGCCAGATCGTCGATCCGGCGATTGGTCAGTTCGTATGCGACGGCCTCGAGCTCGCGCAGCGTGGTCACCGGCGGCGCCGCCAGGCCGTCGTCGTCCAGGAACCCCGGGGCCCCTTCGAAGCGGAAGCGCAACGCGCCTTGCCGGGTGAGGTCCTGCACGCCGATGAGGAAGTCCCAGGCATACAAGGCTCGGGCGACCCGACGCGATGCCTTGGCCTGCAGCGCTTCCCGCCGCTTCATGAGCGTCTGGCCCCAGCGGTCCGGCGACGAGTCCAGGAAGATGCCGAAGTTGCCGGTGTCCGGCTTCGGGAAGAACGGTTGCGCGTCCAGGTTCAACTCGGGGTCCAGCGCGAACGCGCGGGGATCCTCGAGCCATTGCCGCTCGTACCTGAATCGGACCTGTCCGCGGTCGTGCGACAGCGTCCCCACCAGCGTCGCCGGACCCAGATCGCAGTCCAGCCACACCTCCAGCCTCCCAGGTCGATCCTTCATGTGTCCTCCGCGTCGGGAGGATCGGAGTGAGCCGGCTTGACTCCCGCGGTTCGAGTTCGCCTTGCTGCAGGCGCCGGCGCCATCGCCAGATCCTGCAAACGCCGCCCGACATGGTCGTCGGCGGCGAGGCCGTTGAAGTCCTTGTCCAACCCCAACGCGGCCAGCACACGCAGGTAGGTGCCGAGGGTGACGCCGGCATCGCCGACTTCCACCTTGTAGAGGGTGGTACGAGAAATGCCGGCGCGACTCGATACTGTCGCGCTGCTCAACTTGCGTCTCAGACGCGCCAGGCGAATGCGCTCCCCCAGTTGGGTCAGCATCCTCTGCTCCTGGGGGAACACGATGGGCGGCTTGCTCGGCATGTTCACCATTCTAGACATCGGAGAACGATTTTGTCCAAAATGATGAACATCGCCGCGAGCTTGATCCTGCTTGCTTGGCGCCTCGACGCGTACTGCGCCCCACAAGCGGTGAACGCTGCCACCGTGCCGCCCCTTTCCGCATCGGACGCCACCCCAGCCCTCACCCCCATCGCCGCCAGCCTGCGCTACGACTCGCGCCTGGCCGAGTTCAAGCAGCCTTTCGGCGCGCAGCCGGCCAAGACCTGGGTCGAGTTCCAGATCAGCGCCCTGCCCGGCGTCGACAAGCTGGAGCTCGTCATCGAGCGCCGCCGCGTCGAGGGCAACGAGGACGTCGTCGCCTATGCCGAGGAAGCCCGCGTGCCGCTGCACAAGACCGCCGGCGCCGCGGGCCGCGAGCGCTGGAAGGCGCGGCACCGCTTCGGCGGCCCCGGCGTCTACGGCTACTACTTCGTCGCGACGATCGGCGGCCAGCGGTACCTCGTCCAGAACAACGCCGATCCCATCCACTGGACGAAGGAAAAGGGCTCGATGGGCCCGGCCACCGTCGCCGCGATGCCCGCCGGCCTCGACGCCAAGGACCCATTCGCGATCCGGCGCTTCCGGCAGACGATCTTCGCGTCGGACTTCATCGTGCCGGACTACGCCCGCGACCTCGTCTACTACTACGTCTTCCCCGAGCGCTTCCGCAACGGCGACAAGTCGAACGACCCGCAGGTCGGCCAGGCGAAGTACCAGGACCACGGCATCGAGCGCCACCCGCGCTGGCTGGACCGGCCTTACAAGCCGGGCAGCGGCGACGGCTCCGACGCGGTCTACAACAACGACTTCTTCGGCGGCGATCTCGCCGGCCTCATCGACAAGCTCGACGACCTGCGCGAGCTCGGCGCCAACGCGCTGTACCTGACGCCGGTGTTCCAGGCCGCCAGCAACCACAAGTACGACACCGGCGACTACCGGCGCGTCGACCCGGCCTTCGGCACCAACGCCGACTTCGAGCGCCTCACGCGCGAGGCCGCCCGGCGCGGCATCCGCGTGATCCCGGACACCTCGCTGAACCATGTCGGCGCGGACTCGCCCTACTTCAACCGCTTCGGCAACTTCCCCGCCGGCGGCGCCTTCGACAACGGCAAGCCCAACCCGGCGTCGCCGTATGCGAGCTGGTTCAAGTTCGACCTGTCCAAGGCCAAGCCCGACGACCAGTACGCCGCGTGGATCGGCATCAAGGACCTGCCGGAGCTCGACAAGTCGAGCAAGGCCTTCCGCGACTACGCCTTCGGCAAGGAGGGCGTGATGCAGTACTGGCTCGACCGCGGCGCCGCGGGCTGGCGCATGGATGTCGCACCCTGGGTGCCGGACGACTTCTGGCGCGCCTGGCGCGTCGCGGTCAAGAAGCACCGTCCCGACGCGCTGACCATCGCCGAGACCTGGTTCGACGCGAGCAAGTTCTTCCTCGGCGACACCTTTGACGGGACGATGAACTACATCTTCCGCAACGCGGTGCTGGACTACGCGGCCGGCGGCGATGCGCAGCGCGCGTACGCCAACCTGGAGCTGCTGCGCGAGTCGTATCCGCCGCAGGCGCTGTTCGCGTCGATGACGCTGCTGTCCTCGCACGACCAGCCGCGCGCGCTGTTCCACTTCGGCGTGCGCGACGACAGCCCGCCGGGAAAGGTGGCGGACGGCAAGCGGCGCCTGCTGCTGGCGATGTTCTTCCAGATGACCTACCCCGGCGCGCCGACGATCTACTACGGCGACGAGGTGGGCGTGGGTGGCGGCGAGGACCCGTACAACCGCGCGCCGTATCCCTGGGCCGACGAGGGTGGCCAGCCGGACCTGGCGTTGCGCGGGCAGGTGCAGCGGCTGGTGGCGCTGCGGCGATCGCAGCCGGTGTTGCGGCACGGCAGCCTGACGGCGCCGCTGTGGCTGGACGAGCACGTGATCGTGCTGCTGCGCCAGGACGGGAAGCGCAATGCGATCGTCGCGATGAACAACGCGACCGAGCCGATGCGCGTGGAGATCGCGCTGCCCGCCGCGTTGCGCGGCGAAGCCTTCATCGACGCGATGGCGCCCGGCGCGCCGATGAAGGCGGCGGACAACGGGAAGCTGATCGTGGAGATCGCGCCGCTGTCGGGGCGGGCGTTGATCGGCGACTGACCCGGGCGCGCACGGACATGCGCGGCCGGTGGACGAATGGCGAACCCAAGTGGGGGAACGGGTACTAGCTCGACATCCCTTTACCGTCCCCTGCCGACATGCCGATCAAGTCCTGGCCCCGCCACGCGGCCGCGCCGACCCCGCCGTCCCTCGCATCGATCGTTGGCGAGCATCAAGCCGCCCTCCACGACCGCTTGCGCCACATCAAGACAGCGCTGCAGAGCTGGCCGCCGCCGGCTCACCTGACGCGCGCCGAACTGCCTGTCCTTGAGGAGCGGCACGGCCGGCTCGAACGCGAGATGGCCTTTCTTGCGAAATCGCCGGACGGGCCGCGGACCGCGCATCGGCTGATGGTCCTCGGCGCCGAGGCCGAGGCGCTGGCCGCCGTGGTCGCGCCGCGTCCATCCGCGGCTTCCCCGGTGCCTGATCCGGCTCGCCCCCGCTTCCGTGCGCCCCACCAGGCGCCCATCGCCCAACGCCCACCGGCGGCCGCCTCGAGCGATCCCCGTCAGCTCGGTGCCGCGACGCAGGCGCGGGTGCTCGCGGACATCGGCGTCATCCGGCATCGCCTGGACGCCCTCGAGCGCCGCGACGACGCGCGCTACACCTCGAGCGAGCGCGCCGCGATCCACGCGCAACTCGGCCAGAGCCAGCGTGTCGGTCACGAGCGCGGCGCCGACTGGCCACAGGCGGCCCTCATGCTCCAAGGTGCCAAGACGTGGCTGGCCAGGCTGGAAGGCGACCTCGCCAAGCTCGACGCCTTTCCTGGCGGCTGGCGGTCGCTGGACATCGATCGCCGCGCCCTGGACCCGGTCTCGCGGCAGCGGGCGGAACAACGCGCCTTCCGCGCGGCGCGCCTCATGACGGCGACCGGCTGCGATCCGCGGGAAGCGATGGCGATGGCGCGCCGGGTCGGCGCCGCGGTGGAAGCCCGGTGCCCCGAGACCTCGGCGCTCCTGAACGAGCAGGTGCGGCGCGCGCTCGACAAGTACCCGGCCGGCCTGGTCGACCCGCTGGTCCGCATGCTGCGCTTCACGGGCACGGCGGACGTCGCCGACGGCATCGCCGTCCTGCGTCCGATGATGCGATTGCCCGCCGCGCTGACCGAGCGCCTGGCGCAGAACGGCATCAAGATCCTGCCGTCGCCCGGTGGCCTTTCCGAAGCGGCGCCGTGGACGCACGGACGTCCGGTCGGCGAGCTCTCGGAGGCGTTCTTCGACCCCGCGGGCCGCTCGCTCGTCATTCCCACCGTGCGAGATCCGCGGACCGGCGCGGTCCGCGTCGAGGACGTCGTCACGCCGCTGCATGAGGCGGCACACGCCTACGTGCACGCAGGCGGTCCCCTCTCGCATCGGGAGGCGCGGTTCCTCGCCGCCCGCGAGCGGGACGTGGCGCAAGGCCACCTTCGCCCCGGACACGACGAGTACTACCTGCGGTCGCTCCCGGGACTCGACAACGATCCCAAGGAGGAGACCCACGTCGAGAGCCTGGCGATGTTCCTCGTGGGCGACCGGCGCTGGCCGGCGCTGCATGCGTACTGGACCGATCAGCTCGGCGCCGGCAGGACGGCGGGATCGCCCGGCGTGACGCGCTGATCGGCGATGGCGGATCAGCCGGAAACCTCCCCGGCCGCTCGCCCGACCAGCCCGGCCTTCCTCCACCGCCGCCCCGGATGAACACAGCCCCGCCCGGCTTTCGCCGGACGGGGCTGCGTCGCTCGTCAGACCGGCCCGGGCCAGTCCTCGGAAGCCGGGTTCAGAACTTGTAGGTCGCGCCGACCAGGAAGGTCCGGCCCCACTTGATGTACTCGAGCGGGCGGTCCTTCGTGCCGGCGTAGGTGCGATAGGCCTCGTTGGTCAGGTTGTTGACCTGTGCCAGCAGGCCCAGTCCCTTCAGCGGACCGTCGTTGAACGTGTAGCCGATCTGCGCGTCGGTGATGCTCTCGCCCACCACGTAGCGCAGCGTGCGCGCGCCGTTGAAGTTGCCGATCTCGCCGATGAAGTCCGACCGCCGGCGTTGGCTGACGCGGAACTCGAAGCCGTTGGCCTCGTAGTACGCGGTCAGGTTGTAGACCCGCTTGGACAGGCCCGGCAGCGAGATCGGGCCGCTGCCCACGCTGCTCGCGCTGTCCGGATCCTTGATCGAGATGTTGCTGTCGTTGAACGTCGCGCTGGCCGTGAGGCCGAAGCCGTTCAGCGACGAGCTGATCAGGTTCAGCGGCAGCGACGCCGTCAGCTCCAGGCCCTTCAGCTGGCCGCCCTGGCCGTTGTACGGGGCGGTGAAGTTGCCCACCAGCAGCGCCGGCGGCTGGCCCGGACGCGGCACGTAGTCCGCGACGAAGCGCGAGAAGTCGTAGTTGTCGACGGTCTGCTTGTAGATGTAGCTGCGCAGGTCCTTGTAATAGGCCGCCGCCGCCACGTAGGCCTTGTTGCCGAAGTACTTCTCCCACGACAGGTCGACCGCGTTGGCGCGCCACGGATTGAGCTGCGGGTTGCCGCCCGACGCGCCCGGCTTGCCGGTGTTGCCGTCCACGCCGAACTCCAGGCCCGCATTCATCTGCTCGACGCGCGGACGCGCCATCTGCTTGGCCAGCGCGAAGCGCACCGTCTGCTCGCCCGGCAGCGACCACACCAGGTTCAGCGACGGCAGGTAGTCCGTGTAGGTCTTGCCGCCGTCGATCGGCTTGACGCCGCCCGCGCCGTTGTTGAGCGTGGCGTCCCAATAGTTGGACTGCGAGGACTGGTCCGTGTGCACCACCTGCAGCCCGAGGTTGCCGCGCACCGGGATGCCGAAGGTCGTCGAATCGATGTTGCCCTTCAGGAACACCGTCGTGGCCTTCTCCTTGACCTGCCAGGCCTTGGGGATCAGGTAGTTGAGCGACTCGGTCGGCTCGAAGGTCATGTAGCGGCCGACCGCGCCCGGCACGTTCCACGCGGGGATCGTGCCCAGTCCGGCGAAGCTCAGGTCGACCGGGCTGTACTGGAACTCGGAACCGATCGCCGTGTTGCCCTGCGCGCCGACATTGATGTTGCCCTCGGGCTGGCGCTTCTTCTTGGAACGGTCGGCGTAGTTCAGGCCCGCCTCGAAGTCGGAGAACCAGGCCGACACGGCCGCCGGCGCCGGCAGGTTGCCCACCAGCTTGAAGCCGGTCAGGTCGTCCTTGACGCTGGGCAGCTTGCCGTAGCCTGAACCGTAGATGGTGTTCTGCAGGTACAGCTGCGACGGATCCGAATACTTCAGCCCGGTCGTGAACTGCGAGAAGTCGCCCGAGTTGAACGCCAGCTTGACGTTGTCCAGCGGGATCGCGCCCGGCACGGCCAGCAGCTGCGTGTTGTTCTCCAGGCTCAGCTCCTTGCGGGTGGCCTTGGAGTAGTTCACGTCGGCCGTGACCGTCAGGCCGCTCTCGAACTTGAGCTTGTTGTTCCAGCCGGCGGCGACGATCTTGTCGTCGCGCTTGTTGTACATGCCGCGCACCAGCGGATAGGCGTTCAGCAGCGTGCCGCCGGTCTGCGTGCCGTTGTTGTTGACCGTCGGGTTGGACCAGTCCAGCGGCGCGTTGTTGCCGTTCCAGGTCATGCTCATCTCGAACTGGTTGGCCGTGTCTTCCTGCTTGGCCTTGGTCCAGAAGCCGTCGACGACGCTGGTCCAGTTCTTGGTCGGGCGGAACTCGATCGTGCCCATCAGCGCGTCGCGCTCGAGCTTGCCGGTGCGGCGCAGCGCCTTGATGCCGCCCGAGTTGTAGGTGCCCGCCGGCAGCCCGGTGCGGGCCGACTGGTCCCAGGGCTCGTACAGGCCGACCTGCTCTTCCTGCACCGGCGTCTGCTGGTGCGCGTAGCCCAGCGACACGCCGATGGTGCGGTCGGCGAATTGGTCGATGTAGCTGGCGCTCAGCCGGTTGCCGTTGCCGGTGGCGTTGGCCGCCGAGCCCAGCGAGTTGCGCTGGCCGCGCGCGTTCAGCGTGACCAGGCGGCTGCTGAAGTTCAGCGGACGCACCGTCTGCATGTCGATCGTGCCCGACAGGCCCTGGCCCACCAGGCCGGCGTCCGGCGTCTTGTAGATGACGACGCCGCTGAGCAACTCGGACGGGTATTGGTCGAACTCGACGCTGCGGTTGTCGCCGGTGGAGACCAGCTCGCGGCCATTGAGCAGCGTGGTGGCGAAGTCCGGCGACAGGCCGCGGACCGAGATCACCTGCGCGCGACCCGCGACGCGCTGGGCCGACAGCCCCGGCAGGCGCGCGATCGATTCGGCGATCGACACGTCGGGCAGCTTGCCGATGTCCTCGGCGGAGACCGCCTCGACGATCGAGTCGGAGTTCTTCTTGACCGAGATCGCGGCCTCGATGCCGCGGCGGATGCCGGTGACGGTCACCGTCTCCAGCGTCTTGTCGGCGGCGGCCTTGGCCGCGGCGTCCTTGTCGGCTTCGGTCTGGGCTTGCGCGTGCGCGGCGCCCGCGGCCAGCAGGGCCAGCGTCACCAGGCAGCCGGCAGCCACCGGCTGCACACGGAACAACTCGCGCGAGGCGTGCGATGTCTTCATTTGTTTGTCTCCTGTATGAACGGCGGAACCCAACGTTCTGGAAGAATTCTGTACTAAAACTAGATCACGAACCAAGTCCTCGCAAACCCTGGAAGCCGTTTGATCGCCTCTTCATGGCCTAAAAACGACGAAGTTACCTCGGGTTTCTACGGACAAACCTGCAAATTAGGGGTGAGAAATGCAAAACGGCGGCCTCGCGGGCCGCCGTTAGCATCTGGTGATGTAGCTGGACTACAACTACATCACCACCTCATCGCACCGATTGCTCCAGCGCGAAGGCGGCGCCGTCCAGCGCGGTCAAGGTGTCGGTGATCAGCACGCAGGGGACCGACGCCAGATAAGGCGCGAACCGCCCCTTGGCCTCGAAGCGGGCACGGAACGGCGAGCTGAAGAAACCCTCGCCCAAGCGCGGCACGATGCCGCCTCCGATGTAGACGCCGCCCCGCGCGCCCAGCGCCAGGGCGACGCTGCCGGCGAAGCTGCCGAGGAAGGCGCAGAACTGCTCCACGGTCTTGGCGCAGATCGCGTCGCCGGCCTGGGCCCGCTCGAGGATCTGCTCCGCGCTCAGCCGCTGCGTCGACGGCTGCCCCGCCACGGCCGCGACCGCCGCATGCAGCGTCGGCAGGCCGATGCCCGACAGGAAACGCTCGGCCGACACATGAGGGAACTCGTGGCGGGCGGCGGCGAGCAGTTCGCTTTCATAGTCGTTGGTCGGCGCCAGCGTCATGTGACCGCCCTCGCCCGGCAAGGCGATCCAGCCGCCGGAGGTCTCGATCACGCCGCCGACCCCCAGCCCGGTGCCCGGGCCGATCACCGCCAGCGTGCCGCGCGGCGTCGCCGACTGCGCCGGGCCGGGCACGGCCGCGACCTGGTCCGGCCGCAGGCGCGGCAGCGACAGCGCCAGCGCCTCGAAGTCGTTGAGCAGGCGCAGCTCGTCCAGGCCCAGCGCCGCCTGCAGTTGGCTGCGCGAGAAGGTCCAGTGGCTGTTGGTGAGCTCGATCCGGTCCTCGTTGATCGCGGTGGCCAGCGCCAGCGAGGCCCGGCGCGGACGCGCCGAGAGCCCCAGGCCGGCGAGTTCCTTCAGATAGGCCTCGGCCGCGGCGCGCAGCGATTCGTATTGCGCCACCGGCAGCTTGCGCACGTGCTGCACCGGCTGGCCGGGACCGTCGACCCAGGCGAAGCGGGCATTGCTGCCGCCGATGTCCGCCACCAGCCACGGATACCCCGCGGCGCTCGTTGCCCGGCCGGTCGTCTCGTTCCGGCCCACGGCCACACCCTGTTCTACTTGCACTGTTTCTTGTCCTGCTTATCGGCTTGGGGACGCCCCATCCGGGTGCGCCAAAGGCCGCCACGAAGGCGGAATGGGCGCAAGGTAGCAAAACTACAGCAATCGCACAAGGGCAGAGTCCCCCGGTCGTCGCGAAGCGGCTTCAGCGCATGCGACGCGGGATCGCGAGTCTTCTCCAAACGCTTGTCGTCAATGAACTTTTGTCCCGGAGCGATGCATCGGAGAGGCCGCCTCGATGCTGTAGTCACACTACAACCAGAGAATCGACAATGCGGCAATCGGCATGCCTTCGGCGCCTGTTTTCCCGCTAGGGCGAACCCTTTCGGATGAGAGGGGGCGACGGGCCATAATCATCGCTTGCCTGCCGCCTCGTCCCGGAACACACCCGCTTCCGGGCGCCCGACGCGGTCATCACCCCTGCTTCATGCGTGAATTCGACAGTCCCCGGCTGATCGCCGACATCGGCGGCACCTTCGCCCGCTTCGCCCTGGAAACCTCGCCGGGGGAGTTCGAGCACATCGCGCTGCTGCGCTGCGCCGAACACGCCGACTTCCACGCCGCCGTGCGCGCCTTCATGGACCGGCTGCCGCGCCAGCTGCGGATCTCGCACGCGGCGATCGCGATCGCCAACCCGGTCGAGGGCGACCAGGTGCGGATGACCAATTACCACTGGCAGTTCTCGATCGAGGAAGCGCGACAGCGCCTGGGCCTGGACACGCTGGTGGTGGTCAACGACTTCACGGCGCTGGCGATGGCGCTGCCGCGGCTGCGCGGCAGCGAGATCCGCCAGATCGGCGGCGGCGAGCCGCGCGCCAACAGCGTGATCGGCCTGCTGGGCTCGGGTTCCGGCCTGGGCGTCTCGGGGCTGATCCCCGCCGGCGAGGGCTGGATCTCGCTGGGTTCCGAAGGCGGCCACACGAACTTCGCGCCGCGCGACGAGCGCGAGATCGCGCTGCTGCGGTTCGCCTGGAACGAGTACGAACACGTGTCCTTCGAGCGGCTGCTGTCCGGCCCCGGCCTGGAGCTGATGCACCGGGCGATGGCGGACTACCTGAAGCGGCCGTCCGAGCCGCTGAGCGCGCCGGAGATCACCGCGCGGGCGCTCGAGGCCGCCGATCCGGTGTGCGAGGCCACGCTGGACCTGTTCTGCACGCTGCTGGGCACGGCGGCGGCCAACCTGGCGGTGACGCTGGGGGCGCTGGGCGGCCTGTACATCGGCGGCGGCATCGTGCCCCGGCTGGGCGAGTACTTCGACCGCTCGCGCTTCCGCGAGCGCTTCGAGGACAAGGGCCGCTTCTCCGACTACGTCGCCGCGATCCCGACCTACGTGATCACGGCCGAGCATGCGACGTTCAAGGGCGCGTCGGCGATCCTGGAGGCGCAGTTGCGCAGCCTGCACAACAGCGGCGGCGGCGCCTCGGCCATCGTGGGCCAGATCCGGCGCGCGCGCGACAGCCTGTCGCCGGCCGAGCAGCGGGTGGCGGACCACGTGCTGGCGCATTCGCGCAAGGTGCTCAACGACCCGATCGCGGAGATCGCCAAGGCGGCCAACGTCAGCCAGCCCACGGTGATCCGCTTCTGCCGCTCGCTGGGCTGCGAGGGGCTGTCCGACTTCAAGCTGCGGCTGGCCTCGGGGCTGACCGGCACGGTGCCGGTGAGCCACACGCAGGTGACGCAGGACGACTCGATGGTGGAGTTGGGCGAGAAGGTGCTGGGCAACACCGCCTCGGCGATCCTGCAGGTGCGCAGCCAGCTCAACCGCGACATGATCGACCGCAGCATCGAGCTGCTGCTGCAGGCGCCGCGGATCGAGTTCTTCGCGATCGGCCATTACGGGGTGGTGGCGCAGGACGCGCAGTTCAAGTTCCTGCGGCTGGGCATCGCGTGCAACGCGTACGTGGAGCCGCGGCTGCAGCTGCTGGCGGCGCAGACGCTCAAGCCGGGCGACGTGGCGGTGCTGATCAGCAGCAGCGGCAAGCTGCCCGAGCTGATCGCGGTGGCCGACGCGGCGCGCGAGCGCGGCGCGCACGTGGTGGCGATCACCGCGAGCCAGTCGCCGCTGGCCAAGAAGGCGGACGCGGCGCTGATCGTCGACCACGTCGAGGACGTGGCGACGCACCTGCCGATGATCAGCCGCATCCTGCACCTGCTGGTGATCGACATGCTGGCGGTGGGCGTGGCGATGCGGCGCGATCCGGCCGGCCCGGCGGGCACGGTGCTGGGCGCGGCGCATCCCGACCTCGACGAACAGGACGAGGACGGCCGCTCCAGCGCCCGCCGCGCCGCGCCCGGCATCAGCCTGGCCTCGCCGCTGGCCAAGCTGACGGCACACAGCCGCTGAGCGTCGCTCGACGCGGACGTCCGGGGGACGCCGCGTCGAGGCCTCTTCCGGATCGACGCTGATCCCTCGCATCGCGCGCCAGCGCCAGCACCCGGGTTCGCTCACTCACCGGCCTTCCGCCTCGCGCGGTGCCGTCCGCGAGTGACCGATGACCACCCCTTCCCCGTCCCCGGCGCCGGATTCGCCTCCGGCCGCGCATCCCTTCGACGCGCTCTGCCTCGTCGCCGCCTTCCACGAGATCGCCGCGGAACCCGCCGCCCTCGCCCATCAACTCGGCCTGGGCCCGCATGACGCCGCCGGCCCCGACGAGCAGTTGCGCGCGGCCCGGCTGCTCGGGCTGCACGCGCGGCGGCTGCCGGTGCGTTTCGAGCGCCTGGCGCGGTTGCCGTTGCCGGCACTGGTCTGGCTGAGGGCGGACGACGACGCCAGCGACGGTCCGGCGCGCCCCGTCGTGCTCGGCCGCGCCGGCGATCACGGCCTGCTCGTCGCCGATCCCGCCGTCGACACCGCGCGGCCCCGCACGCTGTCGCCCGAGGCCTTCCGCGCGCGCTGGATCGGCGAGGTGATGCTGCTGGCCAGCCGCGCCAGCCTGATCGGCGCCGCCGCCCGCTTCGACTTCAGCTGGTTCATCCCCGCACTGGTCAAGCACCGGCGCCTGCTGGCCGAGGTGCTGCTGATCTCGTTCGTGCTGCAGGCGTTCGCGCTCGCCCACCCGCTGTTCTTCCAGGTCGTGATGGACAAGGTGCTGGTGCACCAGGGCCTGTCGACGCTGCACGTCGTGGTCACCGGCCTGGTGGTCGTGATGCTGTTCGAGAGCCTGCTCTCCGGCCTGCGCCACTACATCCTCTGCCACACCACCAGCCGCATCGACGTGGAACTCGGCGCGCGGCTGTTCCGTCACCTGGCGGCGCTGCCGCTGGCCTATTTCCAGGCGCGGCGCGTCGGCGACTCGGTGGCCCGCGTGCGCGAACTCGAGCACATCCGCGCCTTCCTGACCGGCCAGGCGCTCACCGTGGTGCTGGACCTGCTGTTCTCGGTCGTCTTCATCGCGGTGATGTTCGCCTACAGCGTGCCGTTGACGCTGGTGGTGCTGGCCGGCCTGCCGGTGTACGCGCTGCTGAGCGTGCTGATCGTGCCGGTGCTGCGGCGCCGGCTGGACGAGAAGTTCGCGCGCGGCGCCGAGAACCAGGCGATGCTGGTCGAGTCCGTCACCGCGATCCAGACCGTCAAGGCCGGCGCGCTGGAGCCGGCGTTCTCGCGCCGCTGGGACCGGCAGCTGGCCGCCTACGTGTCGGCGAGCTTCCGCACGCAGAATCTGGCCGCCTGGGGGCATGAGGGCATCGGCCTGGTCGGCAAGCTGACCCAGGCCGCGACGCTGTGGTGGGGCGCGAAGGAGGTGATGGCCGGATCGCTGACGGTCGGCGAGTTCGTCGCCTTCAACATGTTCGCGCAGCACGTCGCGCAGCCGGTGATGCGCATGGCCAACCTGTGGACCGACTTCCAGCAGACCGGCCTGTCGATGGCGCGCCTGGGCGACATCCTCAACACCCGCACCGAGGCCCCGCCCTCGAGCGCCGCGCAACTGCCGGCGCTGCGGGGCGCGGTCGAGCTGCGCGACGTCACCTTCCGCTACCGGCCCGAGGCGGCGCCCGCGCTGCGCGGCGTCGACCTGGCGGTGCGCGCCGGCGAGGTGATCGGCATCGTCGGCCGATCCGGCAGCGGCAAGAGCACGCTGACGACGCTGGTGCAACGGCTGCACCTGCCGCAGGAAGGCCGCGTGCTGATCGACGGCATCGACACCGGCCTGATCGACGCGGCGCAGCTGCGGCGCCAGATCGGCGTGGTGCTGCAGGACAACGTGCTGTTCCACCGCACGCTGCGCGAGAACATCGCGATCGGCGACCCGGCCGCGCCGATCGAGGCGGTCGCGCGCGCGGCGCGCCTGGCCGGCGCGCACGACTTCATCAGCGAACTGCCCGAGGGCTACGACACGATCGTCGGCGAACAGGGCAGCTCGCTGTCCGGCGGGCAGCGCCAGCGGGTCGCCATCGCGCGGGCGCTGTTCAGCGACCCGCGCATCCTGATCCTCGACGAGGCCACCAGCGCGCTGGACTATGAAAGCGAGGCCGTGCTGCACCGGAACATGGCGCGGATCTGCCGCGGGCGGACGGTGATCGTCATTGCCCACCGGCTCAGCGCGGTGCGCGGCGCCGACCGCATCGTCGTCATGGAGCGCGGCCGCGTCGCCGAGCAAGGCACGCACGACGAACTGCTGCGGCGATCCGACGGCCTGTACCGGCACCTGTGGTCGATGCAGGACGGCGTGGGAGCCCAGGCATGAGGCGCCGGGATGCGGTGGGCAGCGCGGCGCGCGAGCTGCTGGGGCGTTATCGCGAGGTGCTGCGGGCCGCCTGGGCGGCGCGGCGCGAACTGGCCGGCCCGGCGCGCCTGGCCGACGAGGCGGCCTTCCTGCCCGCCGCGCTCGCGCTGCGCGACACGCCGATGCATCCGGCACCGCGCCGGACCGCGGCGGCGCTGATCGTGCTGGCGGGGATCGCGCTGGCCTGGGCCATCGTCGGCCGGGTGGACATCGTCGCGGTCGCCGGCGGCAAGCTCGTCGTCAGCGACCGCGCCAAGCTCGTGCAGCCGCTGGAGCGCGCCGTGGTGCGGCAGGTGCGGGTGCGCGACGGCGACCGCGTCGAGGCCGGCGCGACGCTGATCGAGCTCGACGCGACGACGCCGTCCGCCGACCGGGACGCGCTGGACGGCCAGTGGCGCGAGGCGCTGTCGCAGCACTGGCGGACCGCGACGCTGATCGCGGCGCTCGAGACCGGCCGCGAACCGGCACCGGGTCCCCTGCCCGCCGCGTGGACCGTCGCCGATCGACGGCAGGCGCGCGAGGCGCTGGACGCCGAATGGTCCGAGTGGCGGGCGCGGGCGGCGCGGCTCGAGGCCGAGGCCGCGCGGCGACAGGCGGAACACGACACCGCCAGCGCCGCCGTCGACCGGCTGGAGACCGCCCTGCCCCAGGCGACGCGGCGCGAGGAGGACCTGCGCGACCTGCAACGCGAGGGCTTCGCGGCCACGCACGCGTGGCAGGACCGGCGACGCGAGCGGCTGGACGTCGAGGGCGAGCTCCGGACGCAGCACGCCCGCCTGCGCGAGGCGCTGGCGGCGCTGGCCGAGACGCGCGCGTCGCGCGCGGCGCTGGCGGCCGAGACGCGGCGCCGCTGGCACGAGGCGCGCGAGCAGGCCCAGGCGCGGCTGGCGCAGATCGACGCCGAACTGCGCAAGACCGACCGGCGCGAGCAGCTGACGCGGCTGGTGGCGCCGGTGACAGGCACGGTGCAGCAGCTGGCGGTGCACACCGGCGGCGGTGTCGTGACCGAGGCCCAGGCGCTGATGGTGGTGGTGCCGGACGACGCGCCGGTCACCGCCGAGGTGATGCTGGAGAACAAGGACGTCGGGTTCGTGCGGGTGGGCGACACGGCGGCGATCAAGCTCGAGGCCTTCCCGTTCACGCGGCACGGCACGCTGCCGGCGACGGTGACGCGGGTGAGCGCCGACGCGATCGACGACGAGCAGCGCGGGCCGCTGTACGCGGTCACGCTGACGCTGGACGCGCGCGACATCGAGGTCGACGGCCAGCGCCGGCCGCTGCGGCCCGGCATGGCGCTCGGCGCGGAGATCCGCACCGGCGACCGGCGCGTCATCGACTTCCTGCTGAGCCCGCTGGAGCGGCGCGCGAACGAGAGCCTGCGGGAGCGGTGACGGCCGCTCGCCCGCCTCCGCGGCGCGGTCGTCGTCGCGGCGTCGCTCGCACCGAGGCGACGCCGGTTCTTCGGCGTCGCGCCGACGGCCCTCACCAGCCCGCCAGCACCTCCTCGGCCAATCCGAAGGCGGTGCTGGCGCCGGTGCCGCTGGTGACCATCACGAGCCGCGTGCGCTCGTCCGGCGCCTCGATGAGGCACGGTGCGTCGGCGCTGACCGGATAGACGCCGGTCCAGCGCTCGACGACCTCCAGCGACGGCAGGTCCAGCTGCCGGTGCAGCTCGTCCAGGATCAGGCGGTCCACCGCCTCGCTCGCGAACGGCGGCAGCACCGGCCCGTAGTGGTGCGAGTCGCCGACCACCAGCGTGCCGTCGGCGCTCTGCACCGCGATCAGGTGGATGCCATGCGCGAGCTCGTCGGGCCGCTCGGCCGACAGCCGCGCCCGCAGCGCTTGCGCCTCTGGCAGCGCCGAGTAGCCCTCGTAGCGCACCAGGCTCAGGTCGGCCATCAGCGCGGCGTTCAGCCGGAACCCCGCTGGCGGCCGCACGCGCAGCATTTGCAGCTGGCACAGCGACAGCGCATGCGGCGTCCAGCGGCCGGCGAACAGCCCATGCAGCTCCGCGCCCGAGCACACCGCGACGCGTTCGGCGCGGTAGGTCGCGCGGGCGGTGCGCACGTGGGGCGCCTCGACCTCGAGCACCGCTTCGCCGAAACGGAATTCGACACCGTGCGCCTCGGCCAGCCAGGCGGCGATGCGCGGGATCACCTCGCGCGACTCGACGCGCAGTTCATGCGGGCTGTACAGGCCGCCGAGCAGGCCGTCGGCGCGCAGTCCCGGCTGGCGGGCCGCGGCCTGCGCGGCATCCAGGCGCTCGCAGCCCTCGCCCATCTCGGTGCGCAGGAAGGCGTCGAGCACGGCCTCCGATTCCTCGCAGCGCGCGGCCATCAGCAGGCCGGCGTGCTCGATGCGCAGGCCGGCTCGCGGCGCCAGCTCGGCCCACAGGTCGCGCGAGCGCCGCGCGCGGCGCCAGTGCGCGCCGCGCTGCTGGCCGGTCACGGTCACGAAGCCGAAGTTGCGGATCGATGCGCCGATGCAGGCCGCGTCGCGCTCGACGACGACGACGCGCCAGCCGCGCTTCGCGCCGGCCCAGGCATGAGCCAGGCCGACGATGCCGGCGCCGACCACGAGGAGGTCATAGGTCATGGGAAAGGGAGTTGTCACCGCTCAGGAGTGTTCGTTGCAGGCTCGGTTTCGGTTGGCCCCTCTCCCGCACTGCGGGAGAGGGGTTGGGGTGAGGGTCGCCGCAGGCAGCGAGCGCGCCTCCGCTACCGCGCTCGCCACCGCTGCGTGCGCTGCACCAGCGCATGGCCGACGAGGCCGATCGCGCCGCGTCCCAGCGCCGCCGTCGCGAACAGCAGCGTCGCCATCGCCGCCGCCGGCGCCGTGTCGCCGGCGTCGTCCATCGCCAGCACCGCGATCGCGGCCAGCGTCGTGTCCGGCGAGTACAGGAACACCACCGCCGACACCGTCGTCAGCGCGCTGACGAAGAAGTAGCCTGCCACCTGCACCAGCGTCGGGATCGCGATGGGCAGGTGCACCTTGCGCAGGTGGGTCCAGAACGGCAGGCCCAGCGACTCGGCGACGCGCTCGTACTCCGGATCGAGCTGGCGCAGCGCGCCGAGCTGCGTCAGGTGCGCGACCGAGTAGTAGTGCGCCACCGTGCACAGCACCAGGATGCCGAGCCCGCCGTACCAGCCGCGCAGCGGGTTCCACGGCGCGTTGAAGAACAGGATGTAGCCCAGCCCCAGCGCCAGTCCTGGCACCGCCATCGGCAGCGTCGCCAGCGCGTTGAGCAGGCCGCGCGCGGCCACGAAGCCGCGCGGCTTGTCCACCAGCCAGGCCAGCAGGAAGCTCAGGCCCGCGCCGGCCGCCGCCGTCCACAGCGCCATCCGCAGCGAGTTCCAGTAGCTGGTCCAGCCGCCGCCGTCGCTCATGTCGAACTGGTAGTGCGCCAGCGTCGGCGTCAGCTGGTACGGCCAGTACTGCGCGAACGACGCGTACACGGCGATGCCGAACACGCCGACCAGCGCCGCGGCGACGACCGCGCAGTACAGCAGCGCCGCCAGGTCGCGCGGCGCATGCGGCGTCGGCACGTGCGGCACGGCGCGCAGGCTCAACACCGCGCGCTGGCGCGCGCGCAGCCGCTGCTCGACCGCGAAGGCGCCCAGCGCCGGCAGGAGCAGCAGCAACGCGACGACGGCGCCGCGGTCCAGCCGCTGCTGGCCGACGACTTCCTTGTAGATGTCGGTGGCCAGCATCGCGGTCTGTCCGCCGACGACCTTGGGCACGCCGAAGTCGGTCAACACCAGCACGAACACGACCACCAGCGAGATCAGCAGCCCGTAGCGGCTGGCCGGCAGCGTGACCGTGCGGAACACCCGGCCGCCGCCGGCGCCGAGGCAGCGCGCGGCCTCGATCAACCGGGCGTCGCTGCTGGACAGCGTGGTGACCAGGATCAGCATCGCGTGCGGGAAGGTCCACAGCACCGACCCCAGCACGATGCCGGCCGGACCGTAGATGCTGGCGATGCCCAGCGCCTGCATCGGGCCCTTGAGCAGGCCCTGGTTGCCGAAGGCGTAGACCAGTCCGATCGCGGCCAGCAGCGACGGCGCCAGCAGCGGCAGCAGCGCCAGCGCCCGCCACAGGCCCTTGGCCGGCAGCGCGGTGTGGGTCAGCGCCCAGGCGTAGCCGTAGGCGAGCGCGACGCAGACCACCGCGGACACGGCCGACAGCGCGACGCTGTTCCACAGCGCGTTCCAGCGGCCGGCTGAGAAGTAGGAGACGAAATGCGCCGCGCCGACGAAACGGCCGTGACCGTCGAGCACGCTCTGCGCGAGCAGCGAGATCAGCGGCAGCAGGATGATGACGATCAGCGCCATCAGCGCGGCCGCCAGCATGGCCCTCAGCACCCAGCCCTCGATGGGCCGCCGCTGGGTATTCCCCTCTCCCGCACTGCGGGA
>NZ_JAOCCU010000045.1 GCF_029840635.1 Mitsuaria sp. GD03876
CCGCACCATGGCTTCCTCCCGGAATTTCCACGCCGATCCATCGACGGCGTCTATATATGTCGGCCGCCAAGCTCCGCGCCTTCCTCGCCGTCGCCCGCCATGGCAGCTTCAGCGCCGCCGCGCGGGCCTTGGGCCTGTCGCAGCCCACGCTGACGACGCAGGTCCAGGCGCTGGAGCTGCAGCACAAGGTCGCGTTGTTCCATCGGCGCGGCCACCGCATCGAACTGACCAGCGTCGGCCATCAGCTGCTGCCGATCGCGCGGCAACTGGCCGCGCTGGAGGTCGAGGCCTACAACCTGCTGCATGACTGCGGCGAACTGACGCGGGGCCAGTTGAAGCTGGGCGCGGTCGGCCCCTTCCACGTGATCGAGATGGTCGACGCCTACCGCCAGCGCTATCCGAAGGTGGACGTGTCGATCCGGCTGGGCAACTCCGCGCAGGTCTTCGGCGACCTGGAGAACTACGTCATCGACGTCGGCGTGCTGGCGCGTTTCCACGACGCGCCCGGCTTCGAGACCATGGCCTACGCGCGGCACGCGATCATCCTGTTCGTGCACCTGGGCCACCCGTTCGCGACGCGCGAGACGGTGACGCTGCAGGACCTGGCCGACCAGCCGCTGCTGCAGCGCGAGGACGGGTCGAGCACGCGGCGCGCGCTCGAGTCCGCACTGCGCCAGGCCGGCGTGACGCCGCGCGTGGCGATGGAGATCGGCAGCCGCGAGGCGCTGCGCGAGGCGGCCGCGCGGGGCATCGGCATCGGCGTCGTGTCGGAGGCGGAGTTCATCCCCGACGCCCGCTTCCGCCCGGTCCGCATCCAGGGCGATCCGGCCTACACCGAGACCCATCTCTATTGCCTGAAGGAACGCCGGGACAGCCTGCTGCTGACCTCGTTCTTCGACGTGGCGCAACAGCTGCGGCGCTGACAGACTCGGGCCAGACACCGGACAGGTTTCTGAAGGGCCGCCCAGGCATCCTGCGCAGCTTCGCCGGGGGGCCTGGGAGGCCGTCTGTTTCCAGGGGAGCGATGTCCTGCCCCCCCGAATCCATGCACGACAAGAGAGCAGCCATGGATCGCCGCCACTACTTTCCTCGTCCGTCCATCGAGGCCGGCACCAACCGCTGGGACTGGGCGCTGCTGCCGCTGGTGCTGGGCCTGCTCGTGCTGCTGGCCTACGGCGCCGCGCAGATGGCCCGGCCGTTCGCGCTGGGCGACCCGCTGCCGCTGTCGCTGGACCCGTCCCACCTGCCCTACTACCTGCTGCGCACCAACCTGCGCATGCTGGCGGCGATGGCGCTGGCGCTGCTGTTCAGCGCGGTCTTCGCGGTGCTCGCGGCCAAGGTCCGCGCCGCGGAGAAGGTGCTGGTGCCGATGCTGGACATCCTGCAGTCCATCCCGATCCTGGGCTTCCTGTCGATCACGGTGACCGGCTTCATCGCGCTGTTCCCCGGCAACCTGCTGGGCGTGGAATGCGCGGCGATCTTCGCGATCTTCACCTCGCAGGCCTGGAACATGGCCTTCAGCCTGTACCAGTCGCTGCGCACGGTGCCGTCGGAGCTGGACGAGGCCGCGCGCGTGTTCCAGCTCTCGGGCTGGCAGCGCTTCTGGCGGCTGGAGCTGCCGTTCGCGATGCCCGGGCTGCTGTGGAACATGATGATGTCGATGTCGGGCGGCTGGTTCTTCGTCGTCGCGTCGGAGGCGATCTCGGTGTCCGACCAGAGCATCAAGCTGCCGGGCGTGGGCTCGTACATCGCCATGGCGATCGAGGCGCGCGACCTCGGCGCGATCGGCTGGGCGATCGTGGCGATGCTGGTGGGCATCCTGATGTACGACCAGCTGGTGTTCCGCCCGCTGGTGGCCTGGGCGGACAAGTTCCGCTTCGAGGACAGCGGCACCGACACCGCCCCCAACTCGTGGATGCTGAACTGGCTGCGCCGCACCGCGCTGACGCGGCGCGTGGCGGCCTGGATCGTGGACCGGCTCGAGGGCAGCCTGGTCTGGTTCCGCCGCCACCATGACGGCACCTCGATCCGCGCCCGGCCGCGCATCGCCGGCGCGACCTGGCAGCGCGCCTGGGATGCCGTCATCGCCGCGGCGGTGATGGTGGCGCTGTACCACCTGATCCGTTTCGTCCACACCGAGGTCGGCTGGGGCGAGGCCGGCCATGTGTTCGGCCTGGGCCTGCTGACGCTGGTCCGCGTGCTGGTGCTGATCGCGCTGGCGGCGCTGGTCTGGGTGCCGGTGGGCATCTGGATCGGCCTGAACCCGCGCTGGTCGGGCCGGCTGCAGGCGGTGGCGCAGTTCCTGGCGGCGTTCCCCGCCAACTTGCTGTTCCCGGTGGTGGTGGTGCTGATCGTGCGCTGGAAGCTGAATCCGGACGTGTGGCTGTCGCCGCTGATGATCTTCGGCACGCAGTGGTACCTGCTGTTCAACGTGATCGCCGGCGCCTCGAGCATCCCGGCCGAGCTGCGCCACGCGGCGCGCAACCTGGGCCTGAGCGGCTGGCTGAAGTGGCGACGCTACCTGCTGCCGGCGGTGTTCCCGAGCTTCGTGACCGGCGCGATCACCGCCAGCGGCGGGTCGTGGAACGCGAGCATCGTCGCCGAGTACGTGTCCTGGGGCGACACCACGCTGAAGGCCCACGGGCTGGGCAGCTACATCGCGGAGATGACGGCGAGGGGCGACTTCCCGCGGATCGCGCTGGGCATCGGCGTGATGTGCATCTTCGTGATGGGCCTGAATCACTTCGTCTGGCGCCGCCTGTACCGGCTGGCCGAGGACCGCATGCACCTGTGAGGAGACCGGCATGACCGCATCCATCATCGAACTCCATGGCGTCGGCAAGCGCTTCCGCTCGGCCGACGGCCATCCGCGGCCCGTGCTGGAGGACGTGGACTTCCACCTGCGCCAGGGCGAGATCGTCGCGCTGCTGGGGCAGTCGGGCTCGGGCAAGAGCACGCTGCTGCGCATCATGGCCGGGCTGGTGCCGGCCGACGCCGGCCAGGTGCGGTACCGCGGCCAGCCGCTGTCGGGACCGGCGCGCGGCGTGAGCATGGTGTTCCAGTCGTTCGCGCTGTTCCCGTGGCTGACGGTGCAGCAGAACGTCGAGCTGGGGCTGGAGGCGCGCGGCGTGCCCAAGGCCGAACGCGAGGCCAAGGCCGAGGCGGCGATCGCGCTGATCGGGCTGGGCGGCTTCGAGGGCGCGCTGCCGCGCGAGCTGTCGGGCGGCATGCGCCAGCGGGTGGGCATCGCCCGGGCGCTGGTCACCGATCCGGACGTGCTGCTGATGGACGAGGCGTTCTCGGCGCTGGACGTGCTGACCGGCGAGCGGCTGCGCGAGGACATCCTGGAGCTGTGGGACGGCGGGCACATGCCGACGCAGGCGATGCTGGTGGTGTCGCACAACATCGAGGAGGCCGTCATGATGGCCGACCGGGTGCTGATCTTCGCCAGCGATCCGGGAAGGATCCGCTGCCAGCTGTCGGTGCAGCTGCCGCGGCCGCGCGATCCGGAAAGCGCCGACGTGCGGGCGCTGATCGACGAGGTCTACGCGCTGATGACGGCCGGCGCGACGCGGCCGGCGCGCGCCGCGGGCACGGCGGACGCGGCGGCGGCCCCGGCCCCGCTGGCGGAACGGCTGCCGGCGGCCGACGTCGCGCGGATGGACGGCTTGCTGGAGCTGCTCGCCGAGCCGCCTTTCGACGGCCGGGCCGACCTGCCGCAACTGTGCGAGGAGGCGGGGCTGCCGGACTCGGAACTGCTGCCGGTGGCGCACGCGCTGGCGCTGCTGGGGCTGGCCCAGCTCGATCACGGCGACCTGCAGCTGACGCCGCTGGGACGGCGCTACGTCGAGGGTCCGCACGGACTGCGGCGCGACCTGTTCGGGCAGCAGCTGATGACGCATGTGCCGTTGATCGCGCACATCCGCCACAGCCTGGAGCAGGAACCCAACGGCGTGATGCCGGACAAGCCGGTGCTGCGCCTGCTGAGCGAGCACCTGGACGACACCGAGGCCGATGCGGTGCTGCAGACCGCGGTGACGTGGGCGCGGCATGGCGAGGTGTTCGAGTACGACTACAACACCGGCGCGCTGCGGCTGCCGACCGGCGAGGACGAGGCGGCGACGCGCTGAGGTGGGTAGAGTCGGGGCTTCGCGTCTGCGAGGTCGCCTCCGATGAAACGCTTCGTCCGTCACCGGCTGAGGTCCGTGAGCACCGATCAGTTGCTGCGCCACGCGCTGCGGCATTGGCATGCCGATGCCGGATGGCGCGCGGTGCAGGAGCTGCAGATGCGCGGCTCGCCGGCGCTGCTGGCGACGATCACCGCGATGTGCGCGAGCCCGCGGGCGCGGCGACGCGCGGTCGGGCTGTCGGTCGCGGGCCAGCTGATGCATCACGCGGACGGCGAGTGCGCGATGTACGCCGAGGAGGCGACGCAGCAGCTGTTGCTCCATGGATTGGCGGATCCGCATCACGACGTGGTCCGGGCGGCGGTGAGCGGCCTGGGCCACCGCCCGCATGCGGCGAGCGTGCAGGCGCTGCTGCGCTTGTCGACGAGCGGCGACAGCCAGATGCGCTGGCAGGTGGCGGTGGCGCTCGGGTCCTACGAGGAGCCCGAGGCGATCGAGGGCTTGATCCGGCTCTCCTCCGATCCATCGAACGAGGTGCGGGACTGGGCCACCTTCGGCCTGGGCACGCTGCGCGACGACGACTCGCCGGAGATCCGGGCGGCGCTGCGCCGCAACCTGAGCGATACCGACCAGGACGTGCGCGGGGAGGCGCTGGTCGGGCTCGCCCGACGTGGCGACGACGGCATCGTCGAGACGCTGATCACGCTGCTGACGCCGGATTGCCACGTCTACGAACTGGATGCGGCGGAGGCGTTGGCGGATGCGCGCCTGGTCGCACCGCTGCAGGCGCTGTCGAAGACCGCTGGGCCGTCGTCCGGGAACGCGTACTGGCAGGCGAGGCTGGATGAAGCGTTGGAGGCGTGTGTGACTCAGGCCGTGCCCGTCGGAATCCAGCAGAGCAACGCCTCCTGACTGTCCGCCGCCGTCTGTTGTTCCGGATCGACATGCGCCCAGCCAGAACCTTCATAGGGCTCATGGACGGGGCCGAGGACGAAGCGGGCTTGCAGTTCGCGCAGCATCACATGAGGTTTGATGCAACGGACATTGAAGTCCTCGCAGGCATCCGGGATCTTCACCTTCTTCTTCGACCCGGACGAACGCTCCATCGTCACCACGACATGCCCGTGCGCCATGGCATAGGCGACCAAGGCGATGTCGGCTGACTTCAGGAACTCTCGCATGGCCTCTGGCGTGTACTGCATGTCGCGGGCCCATAGCTCAATGGCCTGACGTGCGCCGACAGCCTCTGGATCCGCTGCCAAGAAGAAGTCCGGCGACTGGACCGCCACCCAAGGGGAAATCTCGGGATCGGTCAGTTCATTTCGAACCTCGACGACGCTGAATACCCTGCCGCCCGCGTGGCTCTCGCTCAGCCATCGCCAGAAGGCAGGACAGAAGTCCATGCCGTAGTGCTGGTTCTTCGCTTCCAGAAGTACGTTGGCGTCCAGGAGATAGGCCATGTCAGATCTCGATATCCAGTGATCGACCGATCGCGTTGAAGGCGTCGGTGGAGTTGATGCCCAGCAAGCGGAAGGCCTCTGTGAAGGTCGTCCGCCCCTCCAGCGTGTGGTTGATCAGTGACCAGGTGAATCGGCGGCTCGCCCGCGAGACAACGCGCGCGCAGAAGTCCACCTCGGGTGGCCGCTCCAGGAGCAGTTCCCTCTTGTCCACCAGCCTGCTCAGCAAGTCGATCGCCTCGTCAGCCACGCTGTCGCACCAGCGGCCGACTGCATTGCCGGCCTCGGCCGCGCCGCCGGACCGGCCGACCGCGGAGACACCCAGCCACAGGAGAGCGAGGTGCCTCGCCAGGACACGCAGTCGCACGGCAGAGGGCAGCCCTTCATTGACAAGGATCGTGGGCGCCCATCCGTCAGCCAAGGTGATGCCGTGGACAGAGCGCGCGTCAGGCATCTCTCGCACGTCGTCCGACATCACGGGGCCGACCATCACCAGGATGCCGGCGGACTCAGCCAGTTCTACAACGGCCTCGAACAGGTTTCCACGCCGCTGCGGGCCGTACAACGAGCGTCCGGACGCGCTCAGCAAGGCCCGGATCGATCCGGCCGCGAGGCCAGGCCGGGCACCCAGCGTCACGCTCCCCACGAATCCGAGTCGATCCTCGTCCGTCTCGGCCAGATAGTCCCGATACCACTCCTGACGCACCTCGCAGCGATGCAAGGTGGCTTCCAGCCTTCGTTCCAGACTCGGTCGAACACTCGCTGGCGTCGCGACGGCGTGACCGAAGGTCCAATGCGAAGGGGCTGCTTGTTGAATGCGCTGCATGACGCCCATTGCACAGCGCCATCGTCCGCGAGGCGATCCTCTATCCATTGAGACTTTCGCTTCGGGCACCGAATGCAGATTCGAGTGGAAGACGACAGCCGCCATCCCCGATCGGAGCGGTGTCGACTGGCTTGGTCCCGCCATGGCTTCGCCCCCCGGACCGGTTTCGGCGAACACTCTTGATCGCCGACACGCCACCGCCGTCCCGGCGCCCCTCCTCAGAACCTGCACCCCGCCTTCGCTGCCCGCACAATGGACGGCTTCCGCCACCGCGCGCCCGCCGCACCGCCCATGCTCCCCCGCATCAGCGAAGAGATCACCTTCCGCAAGCTCGAGATCCTGATCACCTTCCTCGAGAGCGGCAGCCTCGCCCGCGCCGCGGAGCGGCTGGGCACCAGCGCCGTCAGCGTGCACCGCGCGCTGCATTCGCTGGAGGCCGGCACGCGCTGCGCGCTGTTCCGGCTCGAGGGCCGCAACCTGCAGCCCACCGACGCCGCCCACGCCCTGGCCGACGTCGCCCGCGAGATCCTCCAGCGCATGGACGAAGGCATCAACGCCACCCGCGCCATCGCCGGCTACGGCGCCGAACGCATCCGCATCGGCTCGCTCTACTCGCTCACCAGCGGCACCGTCCCGTCGATGATCATGGCGCTCAAGGCCCGCAAGCCCGACGTGCAGGCCGAACTGATCCTGGGCTCCAACTCCGACCTCACCCAGCGGCTGCGCGACGGCACCCTCGACGCCGCCGTCATGGGCCAGCCCGAGTCCGCCACCGACCTCGAGACCCACGCCCTGTTCGAGGACACGATCTACTTCGCCGCCCCCGCCCAGTCGCCCTACGCCAGCCGCGAGGCGATCGACCTGCGGGACTGCGCCGAGGAACGCTTCGTCAGCCTCCAGGAAGGCTTCGTCACCTACAGCCGCTTCGTCGACGCGTTCCGCATCGCCGGCTTCGAACCGCAGATCGTGATGAAGACCAACGACATCTTCTCGCTCATGAACCTGGTCGGCGGCGGCATCGGCTGCACCCTGCTCCCCGGCCGCGTCCGCGGCGTCCTGCCGCCCAGCGTCCGGCTCATCCCGCTCGAGGACCGCTACGCCGTGCGCCAGACCATCGCCCTGTGCTTCCTGCGCGCCCGCGAGCGCGACCCCAACCTGCTCGCCCTGCTCGCCGCCAGCCGCACGCTGCGCCTGGGCGGCGGTTGACCCGTCGACGACCGCCCATCGTCGTCCTGGCGCCCTCGCCTTCGCCTTCGCCTTGGCCATCACCGCGGCGCGCGCTGTCGCCGCCATGACGCGACCGTTCCGCCACGCGTAAGCGTCGGACGCCCGGGTTGATTGATCCGCCCCGGGCGGGCCCGTACCGTCCACGTCCATGGACCGCATGAACATGGACACCAAGGCCCGCGACCGCGCCGACCGGCTCGCCGCGGCGCGCGAGGCGCTCGGCGCGCGCCTGTCCGGCAAGCGCGTGGACACCGACGCGATCGTCGACCTGCTGCACGCCGTGCTGCACCCTGGCGACCGCGTCTGCCTGGAGGGCAACAACCAGAAGCAGGCCGACTTCCTGGCCAAGGCGCTGGTGCGGCTCGACCCCGCACGCATCCACGACCTGCACATGGTCCAGTCGGTCATCGCCCTGCCCGAGCACCTGGACGTCTTCGAGCGCGGCATCGCCAGCCGCCTGGACTTCAGCTTCTCCGGCCCGCAGGGCGCCAGGCTCGCGAAGCTGCTCTCCGCCGGGCAGTTGCGCATCGGCGCCATCCACACCTACCTCGAGCTGTTCGCCCGCTACTTCGTCGACCTGACGCCCAAGGTCTCGCTGATCGCGGCGCAGGCGGCCGACATCCACGGCAACCTCTACACCGGCCCCAACACCGAGGACACGCCCGCGATCGTCGAGGCCACCGCGTTCTCCGGCGGCCTGGTCATCGCGCAGGTCAACGAGCTCGTGCCCGAAGGCACCGCCCTGCCCCGCGTGGACGTGCCGGCGGACTGGGTCGACGTGGTCGTGCTGGCGCCGACGCCGCATTTCATCGAGCCGCTCTTCACCCGCGACCCCGCCCAGATCAGCGAGATCCAGGTGCTGATGGCGATGATGGCCATCAAGGGCATCTACGCCGAGTACGGCGTGCAGCGCCTGAACCACGGCATCGGCTTCGACACCGCCGCGATCGAGCTGCTGTTGCCGACCTACGGCGAATCGCTGGGCCTCAAGGGGAAGATCTGCCGCCACTGGGCGCTCAACCCGCATCCGGCGCTGATCCCGGCGATCGAGGCGGGATGGGTCGAATCGGTGCATTCGTTCGGCTCCGAGCTCGGCATGGAGGACTACCTCCGCGCGCGCTCCGACATCTTCTTCACCGGCCCCGACGGCAGCCTGCGCAGCAACCGCGCGTTCTGCCAGGCGGCGGGGCATTACGCCTGCGACCTGTTCATCGGCTCCACGCTGCAGATGGACCTGCAGGGCAACAGCTCGACAGCGACGCTGGGCCGGATCGCCGGCTTCGGCGGCGCGCCCAACATGGGCGCCGACGCCCGTGGCCGGCGCCACGCCAGCCCCGCCTGGCTCAAGGCCGGCGAGGAGGCGCGGCGCCACCAGACCGGAAGCGCGGCAACGCCGCGCGGCCGCAAGCTGGTCGTGCAAATGGTGGAGACCTTCCGCGAGCACATGCAGCCGGCGTTCGTCGAACGCCTGGACGCCTGGGAGCTGCAGCGCCAGGCCGGCCTGGAACTGCCGCCGATCATGATCTACGGCGACGACGTCACCCACGTCCTCACCGAGGAAGGCATCGCCAACCTGCTGCTGTGCCGCGACGACGAGGAACGCGAGCAGGCGATCCGCGGCGTGGCGGGCTACACGGCAGTGGGACTGGCGCGCGACCGGCGCGCCGTGGAGGACCTGCGCGACCGCGGCGTCATCCGGCGTCCCGAGGACCTGGGCATCGACCCGCGCGACGCCACCCGCAACCTGCTGGCCGCGCGCTCGATGCGCGACCTGGTGCGCCTGTCCGGCGGCCGCTATCGGCCACCGAAGCGCTTCCGCAACTGGTGACGCGACGAGCCGAGACACCCCGCGACGCCATCGCCATCGCCAGAGCCAACGCCCACGACAACGCCCGAGACAGCCCATGACGCCCATTCCTCCGGGTCTCGAGACCCTCGACTTCCGATTCGCCGGCACCGCGGCGGTGCCGCCATTCGCGCCGGTGCTCGTCGGCGTGGTCGGCTCCGGCAACCTCGAGGTGATGCTCGAGCCCGAGACCGGCGGCGACTGCGCCGTCCGCGTCCAGACCTCCGCGCGCGGCTTCGCGCCGATCTGGCGCGCGGTGCTCGACGACTTCCATCGCCGCCACGGCCTGGCCGGCGTGCGCGTCTCCATCAACGACATGGGCGCGACGCCGGCCGTGGTCAGCCTGCGCCTCGACCAGGCCGTGCAGGAGCTGCGTCCATGACGACGTCCCACACGAGTGCCCACGCGGTGTCGTACGCCGAATGCGCCGCGCGCGAGCGCGTGGCGCGCTTGCTCGATCCGGGCAGCTTCCATGAATGGCTGCCGCCGGCGGAGCGATTGACCAGCCCCCACCTGGCGCAGCTGGGCGTGCCGTCGGCCTTCGACGATGGCGTGGCGATCGGCCGCGCCACGTTGGCCGGCCGACCGGTGTTCGTCGCCGCGCAGGAAGGCGCCTTCATGGGCGGCGGCGTCGGCGAGGTGCATGGCGCCAAGCTCACCGGACTGCTGCGGCGCGCCGCGCGCGACAAGCCGGCGGCGGTGCTGTTGCTGCTCGACTCCGGGGGCGTTCGACTGCATGAGGCCAACGCCGGGCTGATCGCGGTGTCCGAAGTGATGCGCGCCGTGCTCGACGCGCGCGCCGCCGGCGTGCCAGTGATCGCGCTGATCGGCGCGGACAACGGCTGCTTCGGCGGCATGGGCATCGTCGCGCGCTGCACCGACCTCGTGGTCATGAGCGATGTCGGGCGGCTGGCGATGTCCGGGCCCGAGGTCATCGAGGCGTCCCACGGTGTCGAGGAGTTCGACGCCCGCGACCGCGCGTTGGTCTGGCGCACCACCGGCGGGAAGCATCGCTGGCTCACCGGCGACTGCGACGCGCTGGTCGAGGACGACGTGGCCGCCTTCCGCCAGGCGGCGATCGATGCGATGACCGCGTTGCCGGCGGCACGGTCCGTCAGCGTCGAGGCGCTGGAGGCGGAACACGCGTTGCTGGCGCGGCGCCTCGCGCTGCTTGAAGCGCCCGACGACAGCCCAGTTGCGGGACCGGCCAACGGCGGCGGCGGCAGCAGCGGCAGCAGCGGCAGCAGCGGCAGCAGCGGCAGTAGTGGCAGCGGAGGCGGAGGCGGCGGCGACGGTCGTGGCGATGACGCGATCGCGCTGTGGACGCGGATGGGCGTGGCGGACGCGGCACGCGTTCCGGACCTCGACGTGGCTGAGGTCGTGCCGCTGCGCGCATTGGCGCGCTGACGCCTGGCGATCGGGCCGCGCGCCGAAGCACGCGAACGACACGAGCATTTGCCAAAGGCATCGACCACACGAGGACATCTCGGAGAACGGACCATGGACTGGAAGACCCTCGCCACGACGCTGTTCGGCACGGCCGACACCCTGACGCTGGACGGCGATTTCCTGCACGGCAGCGCCGAGCTCGACGGCCAGGCGATCGCGGTGATCGGCACGACGAACCACGCACCGATCGGCGTCGCGCTCGCGCTGGCGCAGGCGCGCGTCGTGCTCGACACCGTCACCACCCATCCGGGCCGGCCGATCTTGCTGCTCATCGACACGCAGGGCCAGCAGCTGCGCCGCCGCGACGAGCTGCTCGGCATCAACCGCGCGATGGCGCACCTGGGCATGACGATCGACTTGGCGCGCCGGCGCGGTCATCGCGTGCTGGGGCTGGTTTACGACCAGGCGCTGTCCGGCGGCTTCATCACCTCGGGCCTGATCGCCGATGCCTGCGACGCGCTGCCCGAGGCGGAAATCCGCGTCATGCGCATTCCGGCGATGTCGCGCGTGACCAAGCTGCCCGAGGAGATGCTCACCGCGCTGTCGGCGTCGAACCCGGTGTTCGCGCCGGGAGTCGAGAACTACGTCGCCATGGGCGGGGTGCGGCGGCTGTGGACCGGTGACTTGCGCCAGGCCTTGCGGGAGGCGCTGGCCGATGCGCCGGTCGACGACCGTCGGGCGCTGGATGGCGCGGAGCGTGGCGGGCGGCGTCTGGCGGCGTCGGTCATGCAGCGCGTGCTCGACGCGGCCTGATGGAACGACGACATGACCCGCCTTCATCGCCATCAACTGGTCCATCCGACGCCGGCCGCCTGGGACCGGTTGCGCGCGATCGCGCGTGACGCCACCGAGCGCGACTGCCTGACGCTGTGGGCGGCGCGTGGGCTACCGCTGGTGGTGACGCAGCAGCGTTGCGACGCGAGCGCGCAGCCGGAGTGGATCGCGATGGGGCTGTCCGCGCCGCTGCGTTGGGAAAGCCGCCGCATCGGCGTCAGCGTCGCGCGGCGCGAGGTGATGTTCTTCGACGAGTTCCCGGCCGCGCGTGCGATCACGAAGCTGATTCCCGCCGCGTCGCGCGTGGCGTGGGACACGCTGTGTCGCGATGCGGGCGCCAGCGGCGTCCAGCCACGCGTGTACGGCAGCTACGGGTGGCAGGCCCTGTCGGCGATGGCGCATGTTCGGGCGGACTCCGACGCGGATCTCTGGATGGGGGTGAGCGGCGCAGAGCAGGCGGACGAAATCGCCGCGCTGTTGGCCAACGCCGACATCCCGGGAATGCGGCTCGACGGCGAGCTGGTCTTCGATGGCGACAGCGCGGTGTCGTGGCGCGAGTGGCTGACCTGGCGCGCGGGCGGAACGCGCTCGATCCTGGTGAAGTCGATCGGCGGCAGCCGGCTCGCGAGCGAGCTCGGCGAGATCGTGCGCGACGTCAGGGCGGCGGCCTGAAGACGTGGCATGAAGGGGATCGCATGAACAACGCGGCGGTTGCTTCGCGATCAATGACCCCGTCGGCCACCGACATCGGCCGCGCGGCTGCCGTCGCGCTGCACGACGAGCTGGTGCTGTCGCCGAAGCCGGGCCTGGTGACGCTGACCAGCACCGGCAGCCATCGCGACATGGACGCGCGCACCTTCATCCGCAGCATCTCGTCGCTGCGCGGCTACTTCGTGCGCATCGCCCATCTCGGGATGGGCGATGCCGCGTTCCCAGCGCTCGAGCGCGCCGGCATCGAGGCCGAGGCACGCATGCTCGAGGCCACCGGCGGCGTCAACACGCATCGCGGCGCGATCTTCCAGTTGGGGCTGCTCTGCGCGGCCGCGGGCGCGGTCGTCGCATCGGGCCGAACGATGACACCGGCCGCGATCCGGTCCGCGCTGATCGCGCACTGGGGTGAGGCGCTCAGGCACAGGGCGCAACGGCCATCGACGCTTCCGGGTGGCATCGCGGCGCGCCGGCTCGGACTGCGCAGCGCGTCCGAAGAGGCGGCGCTCGGCTTCCCGGCCGTCTTCGAGGTCGGCGTGCCGGCGATGCGCGCGGCGATCGCTCGTGGGCTGACACGCGAGCGGGCGCAACTCGACACGCTCTTCCACCTGATGGCCGCGCTCGACGACAGCAACCTTGCGCATCGCGGCGGACTCGAAGGCTTGCGCTTCGCGCAGCGTGCCGCGAAGGCGTTCCTCGAAGGAGGCGGCGCGGCGCATCCGGCAGCGATCCATCGCGCCGAGGCAATCGCACGCGACTTCGAGGCGCGAAGGCTCTCGCCGGGCGGGTCCGCCGACATGCTCGCGGCGGTTTGCTGGATGCAGCGACTCGGCGCGATCGAGATGAACTCGGACGGCACGGCCGAAGCACGCGCACCCGCACCCGCACCCGCATCCGCATCGGCATTCGCATCGGCATCGGCACCCGCATCCGCATCGGCATCGGCATCGGCATGAGCGTCGCCATCGTCTTCAGCGGCCAAGGGAACCAGCATGCCGCGATGCTGCCTTGGTTGCTCGACGACCCGTTGATCCACCAGATGACCATCCTGCTCGGCTTGGTCACCAGCGCCGAGAACGGCGGCTCCGCAGGTGCAAGTGCAGGTGCAGGTACAGGAGTTGGAGCCAACGGTGGCGACTGGCGCGAGGCGCTTGGCGATGCGGCCTGGGCGCGCGCGAATGCGCATGCGCAGGTGGTGATCACCGCGACCGGGCTCGCCGCGTGGGCGCAGCTGTCCCGCGCGTTGAGCGCCGCGGCGGTGGAGGTCGACGCGGTCGCCGGCTACAGCGTCGGCGAAGTCGCGGCCTGCGCCGCGGCGGGCGTCTTCTCCGCGGACGACGCGATCGCCCTCGCGCGACGTCGCGCCGCGCTCATGGACGAGGCGGGCCGGCAGGCGGCAGGCGGGCTCTGCGGCGTGACCGGCCTCTCCTCCGCGGCGTTGGAGCCGTTGTTGACCGGATCGCCGGTGAGCATCGCCATCCGCAATGGCGAGGACAGCGTCGTCCTCGGCGGACCGCTGGAGGCACTCGATCGCGTCGAGGCCATCGCGGCGGCGCGTGGGGCGCGATGCACGCGGCTCGCCGTCGCGGTGGCTTCCCATACGCCCTTGATGCGCGACGCCGCGGAGGGCTTCGACGCGGCGTTGGCATGCGTGCCGATGCAGGCGCCATCGCGGGTGCTCATCGACAGCCGCGGCAATCGCGTCTGGCGCGCGCAGGATGCTCGCGCGGGCCTCGCGCGACAGATCGCGAGCACGGTGCGCTGGGACGAGGTGATGGACCAACTCGCCGCGCGCGGGCCGTCGTGCGTGCTGGAGATCGGCGGCGGCCAGGCGCTCGCGCGGCTGTGGCAGTCGCGCCATCCGGCAATCCCCGCGCGCTCGGCGGACGAGTTCCGCACCCTCGACGGCGTGGTGGACTGGATCGCGCGATCGACGGCGTGAGCGCCAGCGCCGCAATGGCATGTCCGGCGACGGGTGCGGGCGCATCCGCGTCGCGCGCGCGGTGGCGCGCCCGGGTTCACCCTCGATCGTTGCGGCGCGCGTAACGGTCCGCGCGACTGCTTGATTGAAGCGCTCCGTCTCCCCCGATACCGTGCGCCCCAACCGATAACGAGGCGGCCGACGCTCGACAGCCGGACCGCCGCAACAGGAGACAACGATGACCGTTCACTGGATGTCGATCCTTCCGCTCGCCGCCATGTTCGTCGTGGCGACGGCGCTGCCGATCAACATGGGCGTGCTGGCCTTCGTCGGCGCGTTCCTCGTGGGCACGCTGGTGGCCGGCATGAGCGCCAAGGCGATCATGGCGGGCTTCCCGGCGGAACTGTTCCTGACGCTGGCCGGCATCACCTACCTGTTCGCCTTGGCGCAGAACAACGGCACGATCGACTGGCTGGTGCGGCTCGCGGTGCGCGGCGTGCGCGGCCGGATCGCGGCGATCCCGTGGATCATGTTCCTCGTGGCGGCGTTGCTGACCTCGGTGGGCGCGGTCAGTCCCGCCGCGGTCGCGATCATCGCGCCCATCGCGCTGGGCTTCGCCGCGCGGCACGGCATCAACCCGTTGATGATGGGCTTGATGGTCATCCATGGCGCGCAGGCGGGCGGCTTCTCGCCGATGAGCATCTATGGGGGCATCACGAACCGGATCGTCGCCAAGGCGGGGCTGCCGCTGAGCGAGGTGACGACGATGCTGGCGAGCTTCGGCGTGAACTTCGCGGTGGCGCTGGGCTTGTTCGTGGCGCTCGGCGGCGTGCAGCTGCTGCGCCGCGGCCGGGTGCGGGAGGACGAGGCGGACATCGCGCCGATTCCGCCGGTCGCGCGGCCGCAGGGCGGTCCGCAGGTCTTCGGCGGCGCGGAGGCGGAGTCGTACGGCGAGGGTCGGCGCGTGGCGGCGAGCAGGAGCTCGATGCTGGGCCAGGTGCAGACGCAGACCTTCCCGCGGACGGATTTCCATCAGGTGGTGACGGCGCTGGGCTTGTTGCTGCTGGCGGTGCTGACGCTGGGCTACAAGTTGGATATCGGGTTCGTGTCGATCACGATCGGGCTGGTGCTGAGCCTGATGCAGCCGCGGTTGCAGAAGAGCGCGCTGGGTCAGGTGTCGTGGCCGGAGATCATGTTGATCGTGGGCGTGAGCACGTACGTGGGGGTGATGGAGAAGATGGGGACGATCGACTACGTGGGGCACAGCGTGGCGAACCTGACGTCGCCGTTGATGGCTGCGCTGCTGCTGTGTTTCGTTGGTGCGGTGGTGTCGGCCTTCGCGTCGTCGACCGCGGTGCTCGGATCGCTGATTCCGCTGGGTGTGCCGTTCCTGACGGGTGACAACGCCGGCATGGCGATTGGTTTCATTGCTGCGATGGCGGTGTCATCGACGATTGTCGACGTGAGTCCGTTCTCGACGAATGGGGCCTTGGTCCTGGCGAATGCGAAGGGCATGGACCGCGACCGTTTCTTCCGACTGTTGTTGCTCTACGGAGCTGCCGTGACGGTGATTGCGCCGGTGGTGGTCTGGTTCCTCTTCGTAGTCCTCTAACGGAGGACCCTAGCGATCTGCTTCGAGGGCGAGGCCGGGGCCGGCGGCGAAGCCGAAGCCTCCAGGACTGACCAGGCGCGTTCTGTTTGAACGGAGCGAGCCGGAGGTGAGCGGAGTGAGTTGAGCGCCGAGGGCTTCGGCTTCGCCGCCGGCCCCGGCCTGGCCCGGTGATCGCAGACGTCAAGCGTCCACGTACGCCACCGCGATCATTTCCCCGGCGTTGATGGGCGAGGGTTCATCCACCCGAGGCGTGTAGATCATGTCCCCGACGCGGATGGTGCTGCCGCTGAGCACGCAGGTCCCATCGCGTTTGGAGGGGAGCATGTCCCAGATTTGGTAGCCGTAGTGGCAGGCGCCGGGGTCGGACCAGGAGATGGCGGCGGTGCGTGGCGTGGGCCGGTCGAGCACGTGGATGGTTGGGGCGATGCGTCGGGCGGAGTTGGAGGCTGGTTGGGGTTGGGGTTCGGGAATGCCGCCGTTGCCGAGCCAAGAGACTGTGCGGAGCCAACCGTCGCGGGTTGGGTCGCTTGCGAGATCCGAGTGCATTTGCCGCACCGCCTTTCACGTCCGCCGACAATCCGGCGTCGAAGCCTGAAATAATTCAACGGGTGATGAATATAGCAAAGGCGACCGTCGGATGAACAAGACCCCGAAGGCTACCGGGGCGCCTCGGCGGCGCGGGCGGCCGAGCGCGGACTGTGCACCGGGCGCGGACCATTTGCTGCGGACGGCGCGACGGATCTTCGCGCTGCGCGGCTATGAGGCGACCAGCGTGCGGGAGATCGCGCGGGAGGCGGATGTCGACGCGGCGCTGATCGCGCATCACTTCGGATCTAAGGAGGCGCTGTGGCTGGCGGTGGTCGAGCAGATCAAGGTGCTGCTGGATCCGATGCTGGCGACGGCGGTCGCGCTGCGGGCCGATGCGTCGCTGGGTCCGCGGGAGCGGGTCGAGCAAGGCTTGCTCGCGTTCATCGACCGGGTCTTCGAGCACCCGGACATCGGGATCTTCTTTTCGACCGCCGCGACCGAGGAAGGAGAGCGGCTGAACGTGCTGGTGACGTCGATCGTCCGGCCGTTCCACGAGGTCTACCTGCCGCTGTTCAACGACGCGATGGACGCGGGCGAGCTGCACCGGTGCGACCCGGCGCTGCTGTTCTCGGTGCTGATGCAGGGCATCAGCAAGACGGTGGCCTACGGCCACGTGCTGCGCGCGGTGTCGACGCTGCCAGACGAGCCGGAACGCTTCAAGCGCGAGCTCACGGACGTGGCGCTGCACCTGCTGCGCGCCGCCGCGCCGGAGCCACCGCCCCCGCCTGTCACTTCGCGACGTAGAAGTCGTTGACGTAGGGCATCGGGATCCAGCGGTAGCCCTTGCCGTCGGCCTGCAGGTGACCCACCCCCGGGAAGGTGACGTGGTCGCCGGCGACCCAGTAGCCACCCTTGAGCGCGTCCGCGAAGACCCGCTTGCGCATCGCCATCGCGGCCTTCGGGTCGACGTCGAAGACGACCGTCACCTCCGGATGCGGGAGCTGCACGTCGGCCACGTGCACCAGGTCGCCGAGGAACACGAGCTTCTCGCCTTTGCTCTCGAGCACGTAGGAGGTGTGGCCCGGCGTGTGGCCCGGCGTCGGCCACGAGCGGATGCCGGGGAACAGCGCCGTCTCGCCATGGAAGGTCTTCACCTTGCCGGCGTCGACATACGGCTTGACCTTCGCGACGGCCTGGTCGAAGTAGACCTTCAGACCTTCGGGCGCCTTGGCGCGCTGCTCGGCGCTCAGCCAGAAGTCGACTTCCTTCTGCTCGAGATGGAGGGTGGCGTTGGGGAAGACCATCCGCGAGCCGTCCATCAGGCCCCCGGTGTGGTCCGTGTGGATGTGCGTCACCAGGATGTCGGTGATCTGCTCGGGCGAGGTGCCGGCGGCCTTCAGGCTGGCGGAGAGCTTGTCGAGCTTGGGGCCGTAGAGCTCGCCGGTGCCCGCGTCGATCATCACCAGGCGATTGCCGGCCTTGACGAGGAAGGCATTGATCGAGGCCTCGACCTGCGGGGTCTGGAAGGCGCGCGCCAGGCTCGACGCGACCTGGCCGGGCTTGGCGCCGGTCAGGACCTGCTCGGCGGGAATCGGCAGCGTGCCGTCGGACAGCGCGATCACCTCGACGTCGCCGATCTTGAAGTGCTGGTAGCCGGCCTGGATGCGGCTGAGCTTGGGCGCGTTGTCCTGCGCCAGCGCCGGCGCGACGGGCCCGGCGAAGGCGGCGGCGACGGCCACCGTGAGCGTGAGGAGCGTGGGGGTCAACGAGAAACGGGAGTTCTTGGCGGTCATGGATGGAGGTCGGTGTTGAGGTCGATGTTGATGGCGGGATTCGAGGGAAATGACGTCACAGCCATCCGGATTCACGATGCCTTGATCGACAATCGCCACCATTCATCGTGGCGGGAGTCGTCGATGAAACGGCGTCGTGACCGAGGCCACTCGGCGCATGGCGCCTTCGACGGACCGAAGCGTAGGTCGGACCGGGCCGCGAGCGTGAGTCGCTTGTTTCAATGGGAGGTATCGGAATCGTGGATATGAAACGCTCGGAACTGCCGCTGCTCATCTCGCTGGACACCTTGCTGGACGAGCTCAACGTGACGCGCGCCGCGCAGCGCCTGCACATCAGCCAGCCCACGCTGTCCGGCCATCTGGCGCGCTTGCGCGAGCTGTTCCAGGACCCGTTGCTGGTGCCATCGGAAACCGGTCGGGGCATGGTGGCGACGGAACGCGCGCTGGCGTTGCATCCCAAGCTCGCGCAGGCCTTGGGGCAGCTGCGCGAGGCGGTGACGAACCCGGAGGGATTCGATCCGGCGACCTCGGCGCGCAGCTTCGTCGTCGCGGCCAACGACAGCGTGTTCACCATCCTCGCGCTGGACGTGATGGCCGAGTTGATGGGCTACGGCAATCCGGCATTGCGCATGGCCGTCGTACCGGCCCATGACGACGCGCTGGTCGAGCGGATGGCCAAGGGCGAGGTGGACCTGTTCCTCGGCGACATCCACAAGATCCCGCAGACGCTGAAGGCGCGATTCCTGCTCAGCGCCGAGTTCGCGCTGGCGCAGCGGCGCGGGCATCCGCGCGGGAAGGCGCCGCCCAGCCTGGACGAGTACTGCGCGCTCGCGCACGTGGTGGTGTCGTCGCGGGCGGAGTTCTCGACGCCGGTGGACGGGATGCTCGCCACGCTCGGCCGCGCGCGGCACGTCGTCAGCGCGGTGCCGAGCTACAACCAGGTCGGGCTGGTGCTGTCCGGCACCGACGGCGTGGCGACGCTGCCGCGGCAGCTGCTCGAGCGCTACGCGTCGCTCGTGGACCTGCTGCCCCTGCCCTTCGAGGTGCCGCCGTTCCAGCTGGCGATGGCCTGGCATCCGCGCGCGCATGGCGACGCGGCCGGGATGTGGCTGCGGGAGCGGTTCCTGCGGCGGTCGGAGGGACGGTCGGAGGGACGGCCGGACAAGGCGCCGAAGGGGCGCTCGCCGGCGCGCGCGAAGGCCGTGACGGCCAGGAAGAAGCCCGCGGGGCGTTGACCGGCCCGCGCCGAGCATCGAATCGTCTTTCCTTCCCCCGCTGGATACACAGGCATACGCAACCCGTATCGCGAATCGGCGCGGACTCGAAGAATCCACTCCATCGCAGCTTGCGCTGCTCGACTGGAAAGGACTTCCCCATGCGATCGATCCTCAAGCGTTCCCTGTTCCCGCTGGCGCTCGCCGGCGCCGCCACCGTGGCGACGGTGCTGTTCTCGCTGCCGCCGATGTCGACCGACGCGGCCGCGGCGTCGCTGCTCGGCGGCGCGGGCATGGACGGCAAGCCCGCGCCGGCCTTCACCGGCATCAACACGTGGATCAACAGCCCGCCGCTGACGGTCGACGGGTTGAAGGGCAAGGTGGTGCTGGTGGACTTCTGGACCTACACCTGCATCAACTGCCTGAACCAGCTGCCCTACGTGAAGGCCTGGCATGAGAAGTACAAGGACCAGGGGCTGGTCGTGGTCGGCGTGCATTCGCCGGAGTACGACGAGGAGCGCTCCACCGCCGGTCTCAAGGATGCGATCGCGCGCCTGGGCATCCACCACGCGGTGGCGCAGGACAACGACTTCAAGACGTGGAAGGCCTACAGCAACCGCTACTGGCCAGCGCTGTACCTGATCGACAAGCAGGGCAAGGTCGTCTACTCGCACTTCGGCGAGGGCTCGTACCAGCAGACCGAAGCGAGGATCCAGGCCCTCCTCCAACAACCCGGCTAAGCGCCGTCGCGCGGTGCCGGAAGGTGGCCAATCCAGGCGCAAAGCACAGCCGTAGCAGCGCTACGGCGAGCATTTGCAACGACGAGTGGTCGCCTTCTGGCGCCGCGCGCTCAGTCGCGCCCTTCAACGCCCATTGAGAGCACATAGCCCTCGCTGCGGACCGTCTTGATGTAGCGCGGCTCCCGCGCCCCGTCCCGCAGGCGCTGGCGCAGCCGGCTCACCAGCAGGTCGATCGAGCGCTCGAAGAGCTCCGCCTCGCGCCCCTGCGTCAGGCTCAGCAGCTGGTCCCGGCTCAGCACCCGTTGCGGGTGGTCCAGGAACACGCGCAGCAACCGGTACTCCGCGCCGCTGAGCGGCACCACCGTGCCCTCCTGGTCGACCAGGTGGCGCTCGACCGTGTCCAGCACCCATTCCCCGAAGGCCAGCCGCGGCGACTCCTCGGTCGAGCGCATGTTGGGCGGCAGCATCCGCGCGCGGCGCAGCACCGACTTGATCCGCGCCAGCAGCTCGCGCGCCGCGAACGGCTTGGCGAGGTAATCGTCGGCGCCCATCTCCAGCCCGAGGATCCGGTCCGCCTCGTCGCCCCGGGCGGTCAGCATGATCACCGGCGTCGCCTTGTGCTTGCCCGCGCGCAGGTCGCGGCACAGCGACAGCCCGTCCTCGCCCGGCAGCATCAGGTCCAGGATCACCAGGTCGAAGGGCCCGGCGGTCTCCATCGCGACGCGCATGTGGCGGCCGGTCGGCACCGCGGTCGCCCGCAGGCCGTTGCGGGTCAGGTAGGTGGTGAGCAACTCGCGGATCTCGCGGTCGTCGTCGACGATCAGGACGTGATCCAGGGTGGGCGCGGTCGTCTGCATGGCTGGGGCGGAGGGCTTCAACGGGATGACGCGCAATGTACCGGCCCAAGCCCGGCCCCGGGCCGCGCGAGGCAATGTTGTGTCTCCGCCCCGCGCCGCGGATACACGCGAATACAAAGCCGCCCACAAGCGCGCCGCGCCCGCCTATAAACCTGCCTGCGGCGTCCGATGCCGCCCCTCCCCCTCGCTTCCCCCGGAGATTCCCGTGAGCCGCGTCATCGACTACTTCCTCGCCCCGCACAGCCCCTGGACCTACCTCGGCCATGAGCGCTTCGCCGCCATCGCCCGCGAGGCCGGCGCCACCGTGCGGCTGATCCCGATCGACCTGCTCAAGCTGTTCGAGGTCTCCGGCGGCCTGCCGCTGGCCCAGCGCCCGCCGCAACGCCAGGCCTACCGGCTGCTGGAGCTGCGGCGCTTCTCCACGCACCTGGGCATGCCGATGCATGTCGAGCCGACCCACTTCCCGGTGGTGCCGCACAAGGCCGCGCGGCTGGTCATCGCGGTCGACCAGGCCGACGGCGCGGACGCCGCGATGCGGCTCACCGGCGCGCTGCTGCGCGCGGTCTGGGAGCAGCAGCGCGACATCGCCGACGACGCGACGCTGACCGCGATCCTGGCCGAGCACGACCTGCCGGCCGCGCGCCTCGCCCGCGCGGCGGAGGACGACATCGGCGCCCGGTACGAGGCCAACACGCGGCGCGCGATCGAGGCCGGCCTGTTCGGTGCGCCGAGCTACGTCATCGACGGCGAGCTGTTCTGGGGCCAGGACCGGCTGGACTTCGTGCAACGCGCGCTGAAGGACGCACGCGCATGAACCAGGCCGTCCTGCCGGCGCCCAAGCCGCGCCGCTTCCCGCCGCGCACGCTGTTCGCGCGCGTGTTCTGGCTGATGGTGCTGGGCATCGCGATCGCGCAGGCGCTGGCCTATGTCGCCATCCGGCAGGAGCGCTCGATGGCGCTGCGCGCGCTGATGATGTCGGGCGTCGAGCGCGACATCGCCACCGGCGTCGCGGTGCTGGACCGGCTGCCCGCGGCCGAGCGCGCCGCCTGGCTGGACCGGCTCGAGCGGCCGAACTACCGCTTCGCGCTCGGCGACGAGATCGACCGGTCCGCCGGCCCGGTGGACGAGGCCGAGTTCAGTGGCATGTTCGTCGACGCGCTCAAGCAGGCGATGCAGCCGTTCCGGATCGAGCGCACCGCCCAGATCACCGCGCGCCGCTACCAGCTTCTGGTGCGGCTGGGCGACGGCTCGCCGCTGACCGTCAACGCGCGCCGCGTCGACATGCCGATCCCCGAATGGGTGACGTGGGTGCTGGGCGCGCAGCTGATCGTGCTGGCCCTGTGCACCTGGACCGTGGTGCGGCTGGTGACGCGGCCGCTGCATGCGCTGGCGACCGCGGCCGACGACCTGGGCCCGGACCTGACGCCGCGCCTGATCCCCGAGGACGGCCCGGCCGAGGTGTCCCGCGCGGCCCGCGCGTTCAACGCGATGCAGCAGCGCATCGCCGGCTACACGGCCGAGCGGGTCGAGATCCTGGCCGCGATCTCGCACGACCTGCAGACGCCGATCACCCGGATGCGCCTGCGGGCCGACCTGATGGCGGACGAGGCGCTGCGCGACAAGTTCCGCGGGGACCTGGACGCGATGCATGCGCTGGTGCGCGAGGGCGTGACCTACGCGCGCACGCTGCACGGCACGTCGGAGCCGGCCGCCCGTCTCGACGCCGACGCGCTGCTCGCGAGCATCGTCGGCGACTACGAGGACGCCGGCGAACAGGTCAGCCTGAGCGGCGAGGTCGGCGCGCCGATCGCGGCGCCGCCACAGGCGCTGCGGCGCATCCTGGTCAACCTGATCGACAACGCGCTGGCCTTCGGCGACCACGCCGAGATCCGCGTCGACCGCGATCCCGCGCAAGACCCGGCCCCGCGGATCAGCATCACCGTGCTGGATCGCGGCCCCGGCATCCCCGAGGACCAGTTGCAGGAGGTCTTCAAGCCCTTCCACCGGCTGGAGACCTCGCGCAACCGGGACACCGGCGGCACCGGGCTCGGGTTGGCCATCGCCCAGCAGCTTGCCACCGCGATGGGGGGCACGCTCACGCTGCGGAACCGTCCCGACGGGGGCCTCGAAGCCCGCCTGAGCCTGCCGGCCACGCTTTCCACGACTTCTGTGGACAAGTCTGTTGGCTGAGCGGGCAGGGATGCCGCAAGCCGTTGATTCGTCACGGAATTCATTGCAGTGCCGCGAAATGAGGCAGTGATCCGGACGGGCCATCCCGCGGCGATTTCCACGGCGGCCGGGCTATCCCCGCCCGCTGTGGACAAGTCTGTTGGCTGCCTCTGCAGGGGGACGGCAACCCATTGTTTTCACAGGGGAAACCTTGCCATGCCTCAAAAGAAGGCATCGGGAAAAGCGGGGCGAGGACCGCGCGCCAGGTCTTGACACCCCCTCCCCGATCCGACAGGCAAGCGGCGTTCCCTGGCTGGAGTTGCTCACAGTGCCCACCGGTTGTGCACCGAGGGTCCGGACTGTCCACGGCCTCTGTGGACAAGTCTGTTGGCTGCCCGGGCAAGGATGCGGCAAGTGCTTGTCACGGCAAGGAAATGATTGAGATGCCACGGAATGAGGCACACCCCCTCGCCGGAACGCGTCCGCGCGGTGGATCGCGCGCGGTGTCGACGAGCGCTAGGCGTCGCGCAGCAGCAGTTCGCCCTCGATTTCCACCGGGATGTTGAAGGGGAGTTCCGCCATGCCGACGGCGCTGCGCGCATGGCTGCCGCGTTCCGGGCCGAAGAGTTCGAGGATCAAGTGGGAGAAGCCGTTGATCACCGCCGGCTGCTGATGGAAGCCCGGCGCGGAATTCACCATGCCGAACACCCGCGACCAGGCCTGGATGCGGTCCAGGTCCCCCAGCGCCCGCTTCAGGCTGCCCAGGATCGCCAGGCCGGCCAGCTCGGCGGCGCGGTAACCCTGCGCCACCGTCAGCTCCGCGCCGACCTTGCCCAGCGGCCCCGCCACCGTGCCGTCCGGCTGCAGCGGTCCGTGGCCGGAGATCAGCACCCGCGATCCCTGCACCCGCACGAACGGGAACGGCAGCGCGCCGGGCGGCGACTGGATCGGGGCGGGAAGCGACAGGCCGCGTTCGGCCAGACGTTGTTCGATCAGGGACATGTCCGCGCGCCGCCGGACGGCGCCTCCGTTTTCAACACATTGTCATTGTATGAACAGAGTGTTGAACATAGACGCGCCCGCAGGCGCTTCGACGTGCAGACAAACCCTCGGGCGGCGCGATCCGCCGCGCGGGATCAGGAGGACTTGCGGCGCGCCGCCGGCGCGGGGCCGGCCTTGGCCGCGCGGGGCTTGGCTTTCGACGCGGCGGGCGCGGGCTCCGGCGTCGACGGGGCGGTCTCGGCGCCATCGCCGTCGCGCTGGCGGATCGCCTCGAGGTAGTTGTAGACCGTGAAGCGCGACACCCCGAGCGCCGCGGCCGCGCGCTCCACGCCGCCCTTCACGATGAACAGGCCGCGCTTGAGCATCGCCTGCACCGCTTGCGTCTTCTCTTCCTTGTTCATCAGGCTGACCGGCTTGCCCAGCCGCCGGACCGCCTCGTCGATGATCTCGGCCATCAGCGTGTCCATCGCCGGGCGCGGCGCGGCGACGCCTTCGTCCTGCTGCGCCAGCGGCGCCAGGAACTGCCCCAGCCAGTGATGCGCCGCCTGGAACATCGTCATGTCCGCGTTCAGGCACAGCGCCGCGAACGGATCGCCGTTGGCGTCGCGGAACACCACCGTCGACGAGCGCAGCCGCAGTCCGCCGTCGGTCTCGGTGGCGTAGTTGTCGATGATCGAGTGCTCCGCCTCGCCGCGCTCGGTCAGCTGCTTCTTGGTCTCGACGAAGGCCTTGTCGCCCTTCGGGCCCGCGATGATGGAGCTGCCCACCGTCCGGTTGGAGATGTGCCCGTTGGCGATCGCCACGATCGAGTGCTCCGGCCTCATCAGGTCGTGCAGCACGATCTCGATGTTGGGCCCGACGATGGTGCCCAGCATCCGGACCACCGGCGGCAGCGCCTTCATCACCGTGTCGCGCTCCGCGACGATCTCGCGCGACAGCGAGTCGGGCTGGATGTGGTCGACCGTCGGCAGGGCCTTGCGCTTCTTCGTCATCGGTTCCGGTGTCCCTAGGGTGGCGAGCGGCGATTCTGCCTGAGCCCTCCCGCCACGGACCTCAGGCGGAACCCCGCGCGTCGTGCCGGCCGGCGCGCGCGATGTCGGCCAGCAGGAAACGCGACGCGCCCATCAGGCAGGCCCCCGCGGCCAGCGCCGCCGGCACCAGCACCCACAGCGAGGACTGCAGCGCCAGCGCGCCGCGGGCGGCGAAGAGCGACTCGTTGAGCGTGCCCACGATCAGCGGACCGCAGCCCAGGCCGAGGCTGGCCACCAGCACGTGCAGCGCGCAGACCTGCGAGCGCAGCAGCGACGGCGCGGTGCACTGGTAGATCGCGTAGATCGGCCCCAGCGTCGCCGACAGCAGGAACATGCCGATGCCCAGAGCGGCGAAGGCCACCGTCGCCTGCGTCGCGGTCAGGAACAGCGCGAAGACCGGCCCCAGCAACAGCAGCGCCGCCGCCGGCGTCCACGACTGCCAGCGGTCGTCGCGGCGCGCCAGGCGCGAGGTCAGCCAACCGCCGGCCAGCGCGCCGCCGACGCCGGCGAATCCCTTGATCAGCCCGAGCGTGTAGCCGATGCGGGACAGCTCCACGCCGTGCACGCGGGCGAAGTAGCTCGGCGACCAGGCGATCAGCGCCATCAGGATCAGGCCGACGAACACGCTGCCCGCCAGCGTCAGCAGGATCGAGCGCTGCCGCGCCACGAAACGCGCCGACTCCCAGGCCGAAGGCATCGCCGCCGGCCGCGCCGGCGCGGCGGCCGCCAGCACGCCGCCTTCGCCGAGCCGGCGCTCGCGCAGCGTCGCCACGATCAGCAGGCCCAGCAGCAGGCCCGGCACGCCGGCGCAGATGAAGGCGGTGCGCCAGCCATGCAGGTGGGCGATCCATCCGCCCAGCGCCAGGCCCAGCGAGGTGCCGAGCGACGCGCCGGCGTTGACCAGGCCCAGGATGAAGGGCCGGCGCGCCTTCGGGTACTGGTCGCCGACCAGCGCCAGCGCCGGCGCGGTGCCGGCGGCCTCGCCGATGCCGACGCCGATCCGCGCCATCAGCAGCGGCGCGAACGCGCCGGCGAAGCCGCAGGCGACGGTCGCGGCGCTCCAGACCACCATGCCGGAGCCGACCACCAGCGGCCGCCCGACCCGGTCGGCCAGCCGCGCCAGCGGGATGCCGAGCACCGCGTACACCAGCGCGAATCCGAAGCCCAGCAGCCAGCCGATGTCGGTGTCGGTCAGCTGCAGCTCGGGCTTCATCGGAATGATCAGCACCGAGAGGATGGAGCGGTCCAGGTAGTTCAGCGTCATCGCGCCGAAGATCAGCGCGGCGTAGAAGGCCGGCGCGTCGGTCAGGCGGCGGACGGGAGGCGCGCTCGCATGGACGATCGGGGTCATGGGGACGGGTCCTTGTCGGCGGCATCGAGCATCGCGCGCACGTCCGTCATCAGCGCGCGCAGGCTGCGTTCGATCGAGTAGGCCATGTGCCCGCCCTCGTAGTAATGCTGCGTCAGGCGGTCCCTGGGCCAGCCGGCCTGCGCCACCGCCTGCTCGGCGGCGCCCACCGTCGTCAGCGTGTCCGCGTAGCCGTTGCCCAGCACCAGGCGCAGCCGCGGGTTCTTCTCCATCGCTTCCCGCATCCAGGCCATGAAGGGCCAGTCGTCGAAAGGCGCGCTGCCGCCCCATTGCCAGTCGCTGAAGGACTTGACCGCCGAGTCCGTGATGTAGGGCTCCGTCAGGTCCAGCCCGAGCGACTGCTTCGCGTGCTCGGCGAAGGCGGCGTGCGCGGCCTTGAACAGCACCTCGGAGCCGTCCGGCAGCGGCCCCGAGGCCGCGGCGGGCGCGGTGTAGCGGCCGTCGTACATGCCCAGCACCAGGCCCCGGTCCGCGAGCAGCTCGGCGCGATAACGCATCTTGGACACGCGCAGGTCGAGCGCCTCGAAACGCGCGGCCGGCAAGCCGGTGAGCGCCTCCAGCCGCCGCGCCAGCGCCTGGCGGCGCGACGCCGGCAGCGCCTGGCCGAGGTAGAGCGCCGGCAGGTACTCGTCGCGCGCGAAGCGCCGGGCCTCGTCCACGAAGGCCTCGAACGAGCGCCCTTCCCGACGCACCTTGCCGTGGTGCCAGCCCAGCGCCGCCAGCGTCGGCAGCGAGACGACGTAGCTCATCAGGTTGGCCGGCCGCTGCACGGTCTCGACGATGTTCAGCCCCTGCCCGAACAGGAACACGCCGTCCAGCCGCAGCGCCGGCGTGCCGGTGGCCAGCCGGCGCGCGACCGCGGCCGCGCGCACGGTGCCGTAGCTCTCGCCGAAGAGGAACTTCGGCGACGCCTCGCGCCCATGCGCCGCCGCCCACTGCCGCGCGAAGGCGACGAACTCCTGCGCGTCGGCGTCGACCGAGAAGAAGTCCCGCGGAGTGCTCGGCGGCGTCGCGCGGCTGTAGCCGGTCCCGACCGGATCGAAGAACACCAGGTCGGCCCGGTCGAGCACGGTGTCCGGGTTGTCGACCAGGCGGAAGCCGGCCGGGTCGGCGCCCAGGTCGTCGGGCACCGCCACGCGCCGCGGCCCGAAGGCCATCATGTGCAGGTAGACCGACGGCACGATCGGACCGCCGTTGAACAGGAACAGCACCGGGCGGCGCGCCGGATCGCCGGCGGCGCCGTCGACGCGGTCGGCCAGGTAGGCGGTCGACACGACCTGCCCCGACGGCCCCGGCGACGGCAGCGCGATCGCGGTGCGCTCGACCAGCGCGGTGTAGCGCACGGCGCGGCCGCCGAAGCGGCCTTCGTGCTGGGTGCGGCTGATCACCTCGGGCCCGGCCGCGAAGGCCGGCGACGAGGCCGCGGCGAGCAGCATCGCCAGCACACCGGCGATCGCGCCGGCCAGCACGCCCTCGGCGGCCAGCATCGGCAGGCGTCGTTTCAGGAGACGTCGGAACATGGTGGGCGGGTCCTCGCTCAAAGATCCCAGGTCAGCGTCACGCCGACGGTGCGGGGCTGCACCGGCGTCGCGCCCAGCGTCGCGGACGTGCCGCTGGCCAGCGACGGCGCGCGGCGCGCGGCGGTCAGCCAGGCGGCTTCGTTGGTCAGGTTGCGCACATACATGGTCAGCGTCCAGTGCGACCCCTGCAAGCCCGCGTTGAGCCCCCACAGCGTGTAGCCCGGCAGGTGGATGCGCGGCAGCGTGCTGGACTGGACGAATTCCATCTCCCGCGCGCCGACGCGGTTCACGTTGGCGCCGACGAACAGGTCCATCCCGTCGCTCAGGCTGAAGAAGCGGGTCGCGGTCGCGCCCAGGGTCTGGCGCGCCGAATACGGCAGGCGCGCGCCGCGGGGCCCGTAGGCGGCCTGCCCCTCGACGAAGCCGGGGATGTCGGTGGTCAGCTTGGCGTCGTTGAAGGCGTAGGTCGCCGTCAGCTTCCAGTCCGCGTCGGGCACCCAGGCGGCGCTCAGCTCCAGGCCCTGCGCGCGCGCCTTGCCCGCGTTGGTCGTGTAGGAGCCGCCGAAGGTCGTGTCCACCTGGCTGACCTGCAGGTCGCTCCAGTCGATGCGGTACAGCGCGCCGTCCAGGCTCAGGCGCTGGTCGAGGAAGGTGCCCTTGAGGCCCAACTCGTAGCTGTTGAGCTTGTCGGACTTGAAGGTCGGCGGGATGTTGGAGCCCGGGATCACGCCGTTGCTGCCGCCGGCGCGGAAGCCCGAGGCCGCGCGGAAGTAGGTCATCAGGTTCTTGTCGATCCGGTAGCGCGGCGAGAACAGGTAGGTCGTGTCCTTGTCGTCGTTGCCGCTGAGCGTCGTGGCCGCCGGCGTCAGCGCGCCGCCGTTGTTGGCGGTGTTGCGGTTGCGGCCGCGGGCCAGCCGCGCGCCGAACTGCAGGTCGAAGCGGTCGGTGAAGCGGTAGGTGGCGTCGCCGAACAGCGCCCGAGAGCGGTACCGGCTCTCGTTCATCGCGATCAGCAGCGCGGGGTTCTCGATGATCCGCGGCACCAGCTTCTCGGCCAGGAAGAAGTTCTGGGTGCTGTTCACGTGCTCCAGGCTGTAGAAGGCGCCCACCAGCCACTGCAGCCGCGCGTCGTCGCGCGAGGCCAGCCGGACTTCCTGCGTCTTGGTGTTGCTCTCGAACTCGTTGCGGATGGCCACGCCGGGATTGGCCAGGCCCAGCTTCAGGCCGGCGTTGATGCCGGGCGCCACCGCGCCGATGGCGGTGTACGACGCGTCCTGCACCGCCGCCTGGCGGCTCTGGTTGTAGCCGGTGATCGCGTCGAGCGTGCCGAAGCCGAGGTCCGCCGTCACCTTGATCGAGCTGACGCGGCTGCGGCCGTGGAAGCTGTCGGCGCCCACCATCCGGTCGTGGGTGCCCTCGCCGATCCGGGGCTGCAGGTCGTAGCCGACATCGACCGAGGTGCCGCCGTCGCTGCGCGTGTCCTGCAGCAGCGACGAGGCGCGCACCGTCAGCGCCGGCGTGATCTTCCAGATCGCGGCGATCCGGCCACCGAAGACGTCGGCGGCGTTGTCCTCGTCGGAATGCAGGTTGTGCACGTAGCGCGGATCGCGGCGCTTGAAGGCGCTCAGCCGCACCGCGATCTCGTCGGTGACCGGCTGGTTGATCGCGAAGCGCGTGGTGAAGCCGTTGCCGCCGTCCGCGACGCTGCTCAGCCCGGCCTCGACACGGCGCGTCGCGCGGCGCGTGTCGGGATCGGTCATGTTGTACTTGAGCAGGCCGCCCATGCTGCTGGCGCCATACAGCGTGCCCTGCGGGCCGCGCAGCACCTCGATCTGGCGCACGTCCGACGGATCGAGGTCGGGCACGACGCCGGTGTTGGTCGCGGAGCCGAAGGGCACGTCGTCGATGACCACGCCGGAGGTCGGCCGCACGTTGATGCCGCTGTTGGTGGCGATGCCCCGCATCACGATCACGCTGCTCATGCTGCCGGGGCTGTAGCTCAGGCCCGGCACCTGCGAGAAGAAGTCCGACAGCTTGACCATGCCCTGCGCGCTGAGCTTCTCGGCGTCGATCGCCTCGACCGACATCGGCACCTCCTTCAGGCTCTCGCTGCGCTTCTGCGCGGTCACGACGATGGTGTCGAGCTTGCGGGTCTCGGCCTCGGGCTTCGCGTCCTCGGCGGCGTAGGCGCCGCCGCCCAGCGCGGCCAGGCCGCCCAGCGCGACCCAGCGGGCGGCACCGGCCAGGCGGGAGAGGCGGAGGCCCGAGCTCGCGGGGCGCGAGGGGGCGGCGGAAGGAGCGCGATTCGATGGCTGCATGATTTGTCCCGGTGGGTCGCTCGTGCGGACCCTGTCACTGGTGTGGAGGAGGCCGACCGTTCATTCAACATTCAGTTGATCGATATGACGATCTGTTGACATTCTGGTCGGCGCCCTGGACGAAAACAAGCGGGGACCACTAGGAAGAAACCAGAACTTTGTTGTTTGATTCAACAGTCTGTTGACAACCAGCCACGCGCCGGCGGTCACCCGCCGTCCACGCGGTCAGCGCTCCTGCAGGAAGCGGCGCACCTCCTTCGAGAACCGCGCCAGGTTCGCGTCGTCGTCGTAGGTCGAGTGGGCCGAGGCGAAGCGCTCCATCCGCACCCGCGCCATCGGCAGGCCGGCGTGGTCGAGCGCGTACTCCGCCGCCCCGACGGTGGTGGCCATGTCGAAGTAGCCGCCGGTGTAGAGCAGCCGCACCGCGGGCCGCTCCCGCATCACGTCGGCGATGTGGCGCGTCGGGTTCAGGTAGAGCGTCTCCTGCCCGCCGACGTCGTGCCAGTTCCAGCGTCCGTTGACGTCGAAGGACAGCGTCACGTACTTGCGGTCGACCGGCACCCGCAGCGTCTGCCGGAAGTACGCGTCCAGCGGCCCGAGCCCCGCGCCGCCGGCCTGCAGCGACGGGTCGTTGGTCGGCTTGCCCGGCGGCGGCGGCAGGCTGGAGCCGGTCACCCGCGTGTCCAGCCGCCCGAGCCGGCGTCCGGGCTCGTTCAGCACATGGGTCAGGAAGTATTCGCTGTCCACGCGCAGGCGCCGCGCCTTCAGGTCCTCGACGTCCAGGCCGATCAGCGCGCTCATCCGCGCCGCCAGCGCGTCGCGGCGCTCCGGCGCCAGGCGCGAGCCGTCCATCAGGGCGGGCAGGTAGTCGCTCCGGACGAAGTCCCGCGCCCGGTCGAAGACCTCGCCGACGCTCTCGCCCTGCGCGCGGCGATCGCCGCGGCCATGCCGCCAGGCGGCCACCGCCATCGACGGCAGGTCCATCGCGTACAGCAGCTCGTTGCCCGGCGCCGGCGTGGACAGGCTCATGTCCAGCAGCGGCGACACCAGCAACAGCCCGTCCAGGCGCGGCAGCTCCTTGGCGTGGCGCATCAGCGAGGCGACGCGGAAGCCGCCGTAGCTCTGGCCGCCGATGAACAACGGCGAGTCCTCCCGCCCCTGCGCCTTCAGCCAGTGGCGGATCATCGCCAGCGCCGCGCGCGCATCGCCGTCGATGCCCAGGTAGGGGCTCGGCGCGTCGGTCTTGAGCACGCGGCTGTAGCCGGTGCCGACGGGGTCGACGAACACCAGGTCGGCCGCGTCGAGCAGCGTGTCCGGATTGGGTTCGAGCTGGCGCGCCGGCTCGCGGCCGGTCCGCTCGATCAGGCGCACCGGGCCCAGCGCATTGAAGTGCAGCGGCGACGAGGACGCGCCCGGTCCGCCGTTGAACAGCACCAGCACCGGCCGCCGCGACGGCGCGTCCGACGGCACGACGTAGGAGGTCGCGGCGATCGTCGCCAGCGGCGACGCCGAGCCTTCGGGCAACGGCAGCTCGGTGAATGTCGCCACGTAGGCCAGCGTGCGGCCGTGCAGCGTCATCTCGTGGCGCGTCACGATCGGCCCCGGCAGCAGCGGCGCGGCCTTGAGTGGAGCGGACGCGCCCGCCGCGAACGGGGCCGATGGGCCAGGCGCCGATGGGGCCGCCGTCGACGCCGCGGGAGCAACGGTCGCCCCCGGCGAGGCGGCCTGGGCCGGCACCGCGCCCGCGATGACGAACGACAGGCTCAAGGCCGCGGCCGCGGCGGCCACTTCGGAGCGAAGGAGGACGGCGCGCGTCACAGCTTGCACTCCGCGTCCGCCACGCCCTCGACGCGACGCCATTCGGTGGACGGCACGCCCGCCGAGCGCGGCAGGAAGGACACCGTGCGTTCCTCGCCGCCACGGCGGTAGGTCACCGAGATCGTCTTCGCCGGATCGTTCTTGACCTCCCGGATCGGCGTCATCCGCACGATCTCGTCGCCGTCGGCCAGCCCGGCGCGGGCAGCGCCGCTGTCGGACCGCAGCCCGTTCACCGACGCCAGCCGCATCTCGTCGAAGCCGAGGTCGAACGGCACCTCCCGCTTCGCCGCCGGCGCGAAGCACGGCCCGAAGCTGTTGGGCGGAATCTCCAGCCGCTCGCCGGCCACCATCGCGTCGAAGTCCTTGCGCGCGTCATCGCCGAGGATCGCCGTCACCATCGCGACCCACTCCGGGTTGCCGACCTTCTCGCCGGCGCGCTGGCGCCGCAGCACCTGGCGCACCAGGTCGTCCAGGCTCTGCCGTCCGGCGGTCTTCGCGCGCAGCAGGGCGTCGACGCGCGCCAGGTACATGAAGCCGCGCCCGTAGGGCACGCGCTGCGCGCGCGCGTCCTGCCAGAAGCGCTTGCCGACCTCGACGTTGCTGAGCGCCAGGAACGGGTTGGTGTAGTAGCCGGCCGCATGCTCGTTGATCACGCGCTGGAACTTGGCCAGGTCGATCACGCCGGCGCGGCGCGCCAGCAGGACCGAGTAGTACTCGGCCGTTCCCTCGGAGTACCAGGCCGTCTCCCCGTGCTCGCCGACGTTCATCCGCGGCCAGTTGTGCGTGATCTCGTGGGCCAGCAGCATCTGCAGGTCGTCCCCGCTGCTGGTCTGCCCGCCGACGCCGTAGCCGAACATGAACGAGCGGTTGCCGGCGGTGCCGCCGCCGGCCGGATACGGATTGCCGCGCACGAAGATCCGGTACGGCGCGCCGCTGTCGTCGAAGAAGCGCGCCATGTGGTCGTAGAGCTGGCGGATGTCGCGGGCTAGGCCGGCCGTGTCGAACGGCGGTGTCGCCAGCCAGTACAGCGCGAAGGCGGTGTCGACCTCGGCGGGCTCGCTGCGCACCGGGCCGGCCGCGAAGTAGCTGAAGCCCAGCATCTCCGAGGTGGCCTCGGCGGTGCGCGGGCCTTCGCCGAAGCTCGACACGCCGCGCCAGCCCGTCGGCACCCGGTCCAGGTTCCAGCGCAGCGACAGGCGGTAGCGCTGCTCGCCCGCGGGAGGCGCGAGGAAGTAGATCCCCGCGCCGACCACGCCGCCGGCCTCCGAGCGCAGGTCGAAGAGCGGCCCGTTGCGGGTCTTCGCGTCGACGACGCGCGGCGCCGTGCCGTAGCGCAGGCGCACATCGCCCGAGGTGGCGCGCGCCGGCAGCCAGCGGCGGTAGTGGCCGGTGGGGGTGGGCGGCTCGTCCTCGATGGTCAGCGGCAGCTCGCCCTGGTCGTCCCGCGCCGAGATCGCCCGGGCGTCGTAGGCCGCCGTCGGCACGCCGACGACGAAGGTCGGCATCCGCAGCAGCGGCTGCCCGGCGGCCACGCGCGGCGCCTGCACCGTCATGTCGACCTCGAGCCGCTCGATCCGCCCGCCGGCGGCCACCGGCGTCAGCACGACCGTCATCGCCGGCAAGGGCTCCGCGGCGCGCGCGGCGCCTCCCGTCCACAGCGCCATCACCGCGCCCAGCGCGGCGAGCGCCGCGCGCATCGTTTCCATGCGAGTCCGCATCTTCATCCTCGATTCCGATTCAACGAGCAAGCTCGATCACTGAACAACAACACTAAGTTGCCACGTTCAACTTGTTGTTGAATCTATGCGAGGTGGCGCCTCCCCCGTACTGGGGTTCACCCGAAAAGCGTTGATATGTCTACGGTATCGTAGTGCAGATCGCCCGGAATGTCCGCCCCTTGCCTGAGGTGGGCGGTCCACGGCGGCGGCGCGAACGCCGGCACGACTCCGCGCTAAGCGGCGCTCTTGCGCCGGCGGCCCTTGGGCGCGGGCGCCTCGTCCTCGTCGGGCAGGCCGGCGCCGGCGGCCTCCGCGAAGGCCTGCAGCTTCTTCAACGCGGTGTAGAGCCCCTTGCGCTCGGACAGCGTCAGCGCGGCGAGCAGTTCGGACTGCTTGCGCCGCGTGGCCTCGAAGGCCAGCGCATGCACCTTGCGGCCCTTGGCCGTCAGCTCGACCAGCAGCCGCTGGCGATGCTGCGGATCCGCCTCGCGCCGCGCCAGGCCGCGCGCCACCAGCGCATCCAGCACGCGACTGATCTGGGCCTTGTCCATCCAGGTCCGGCTGGCGATCTCGCCGGCCACGCTGCGGCCGTTCTCATGCAGGAAGGCCAGCAGCCGCCATTCCGGCACGCCGAGCTCGTGCGGCTCCAGCGCCGGCCGGGTCAGGTGCCGCTGGATCAGCGTCGTGGCGCCGACCAGCAGCACGCCGGGGAAGTCCACCATCGCCAGCGTCTGGCCGTCGGGCGTCGGGTCGCGCCAGCTGTCCGGCACGGTGATCGGGCCGGATTCGGGGGATTGGGGGGTGTCGGAGGCGGTCGTCATGCGGGAAGTAAAGCACGACCTCCCGCCTTTCCGCTCCCTGGCAATCACCGATGACGTGACAACGGTGCGACACCTGGGCGGACGTGTCGATCCAGCGCCATGCTCGCCATTACCGTTGACATCACAACGGTTATGCGAAAGCATCCGCGCCATGAAGATCGTCCAAGTCGAGCAATTCCGCGCGGAGGGCGGCCTCAGGCCGCTCTGCTTCCTGAAGGTCACCGGGGACGGCGGGCTCGCCGGCTGGTCGGAGTACAGCGAGCTGCTGGGCGGCGCCGGCGTCGGCGAGCTGATCGCGCGGATGGCGGCTGGCCTGGTCGGCACGGATCCACGCGACACGGCGCGGCTGTCGCAGCGGCTCGAAGCGCAAACCCGGAGCGCCAGCGGTGGGCTCAATGCCCAGGCGGCGGCGGCGATCGAGAACGCCTGCCTCGACCTGAAGGCCAAGGCGCTGGACGTGCCGGTGCATGAGCTGTTCGGCGGCGCCGTCCGCGACCGGCTGCCGGCGTACTGGTCGCACTTCGGCATGCACCGGGTCCGGGCCGCGCACCAACTGGGGCGGGAGCCGCTGCGCACGCTCGACGACCTGGCCGCGATGCTCGACGAGGCGCGGGACCGCGGCTACCGGACCTTGAAGACCAACGTGATGCTGTTCGGCGACGCGGCGCCGCGGCTGTACATGCCGGGCTTCGGCCGCGACGCCGGCGGGCCGGGACTGAACCTGGACGGCGCCTTGCTCCAGGCCATCGCGGCCCAGATGGGCGCGCTGCGGGCGGCGGCGGGACCGGCGTTCGGGCTGGCGCTGGATCTCAACTTCAACTTCAAGCCGTCGGGCGTGCGGCGCATCGCGCAGGCGCTGGAGCCGATGGCGCTCGCCTGGCTGGAGACGGACCTGCCCGATCCCGCCGCGCTGGCCGCGCTGCGCCAGGCGACGCGCACGCCGATCGCCTCGCTGGAGACGCTGGTCCACCGGCGCCAGGTGCTGCCCTACCTGACGGCGCAGGCGGTGGACTACGCGATCGTCGACGTCATGTGGGCGGGCCTGGGCGAGGCGGTCCGCATCGCGGCGCTGGCCGGCGCGCACGACGTCAACCTCAACACCCATGTGTTCAGCAGCCCGCTGGCGACCGCGATGGCGGCGCACCTGGGGGCGATCGCGCCGAACTTCCACCTGATGGAGCTGGACGTCGACACGCCGCCGTGGGTGGCGGCGATGTTCCATCAGCGGCTGCAGGTCGTCGATGGCGAGCTGCTGGTGCCCGCCGGCCCCGGCTGGGGCATCGAGCCCGACGAATCCGCGCTGCGCGTGCACGCGGTGGAGGTCGCATGATCTCGCTGCTGCTGAGCGCCGCCCGGGCCCGCGAGCACGCGGACGCGCTGCGCTTCGCGGCGCATGCCGAGGGCGAGACGCTGCGCCTGGTGACGCCGGAGGACGTGGCGCACGTGCCCACGCTGCTGGAGGACGTCCAGGTGGCCTGGTACACGCTGGACCTGCTCGAAGGCGGCTCGCCGACGGGCCCGGCCTCGCGGCGCTTCTTCGCGCTGCTGCAGGACTGCCCCGCGCTGCGCTGGCTGCATGTCATGTCGGCCGGCACCGAGCTGCCGATGTACGAGCCGGTGCGCCGGCGCGGCGTGCTCTTCACCACCGGCTCGGGCATCGCGGCGCAGCCGGTGGCGCACAGCGCGGTCGCCGCGGTGATGGCGCTGTCGCGCGGCTTCGGCCACTGGACCGCGGCCCAGCAGCGGCGCGAATGGTCGCGGATCCCGCCGGACCGGCTGCCCCGCGACCTCCCCGGCCAGCATGCGGTGGTGATCGGGCTGGGGCCGATCGGGCTGGAGATCGCGCGGCTGCTGCGCGCGGTCGGCCTGCATGTCACCGGCGTGCGCAGCCGGGCCCAGCCCGCGGACGGCGTCGACCGGACGATCGCGTTCGGCGAGCTGGCCGGCGTCATCGGCACCGCGGACTGGCTGATCGTGTGCTGCCCGCTGTCGGACCTCACCCGCGGCCTGGTGGACCGGACGATGCTGGCCTCGCTGCCGATGGGCGCGGGCATCGTCAACGTCAGCCGCGGCGCGGTCATCGACGAGCCGGCCCTGCGCGACGCGCTGACGACCGGCCGCGTCGGCGCGGCCTACCTCGACGTGTTCGAGCAGGAGCCGCTCGCGGCGGATTCGCCGTTCTGGTCGCTGCCCAACGTGTGGATCTCGCCGCACAACGCCGCCGCGTCGCGCGGCAACGCCGCCCGGGAGCTGCGGCTGTTCGTCCGCAACCTGGGGAACTTCCTGGCGGGACGGTCGCTCGAGAACGCCCGCTGAGGCGCCAGGCGGACGGGCGGACGGGTGGACCGGCGGACGAGCAACCGAGTATTCGCGCAGTGACGGCGAGCGGCCCCGCCGCCACCGGCCTTCAGCGCCGCGGCAGCGCGGCCAGCAGGCGGTCGATGTCGTCCTGGTCGTTGAACACCGACACGGAGACCCGGAAGCGATTCGCCGAGAGCGTGATGCGGACCTTCGCCTCGCTCAACACCGGCCCCAGCGCCTGCCGCGCGTTGGGCAGCAGGCCGGCGACCATCGGCGTGCGAGCCTCCTGCGGCGTGAAGACCGGATACCCGCGCCGCGGCAGTTCCTGCTTGAGCCGATCGGTGAGCGTCTGCGCGTGCGCCTGGATGGCCGGCACCCCGATCGCCTGCAGGTAGTCGAGCGAGTGGTTGAGCATCGCCGCGACGCCGAACGAGAACGTGCCCTGGCCGAAGAGGCCGATGGCGCCGTCGAAGCGCGTGTACTCGACCACGCCCGGCCCGGGCGGATCGAACGGCAGGTAGTGCGGCGTGAACGACCGGATCTGGTGATACCCCATGGACGGCGGACGCAGCATCGCCTGCCGGTCCTTGCGGACGTACAGGAAGCCCAGCCCGAAGTCGCCCATCAGCCACTTGTAGCTGGCGCAGGCGGCGAAGTCGACGCCGCTGGCATGCACGTCGACCGGGATGCAGCCGGCCGCGTGCACGATGTCCGCATACACGAGCGCGCCCTGGGCATGCGCGATCTCGCAGACGCGCCGCAGGTCGTGCTCGAAGCCGTTGATCGTCGAGACCTGCGACAGCGCCACCAGCCGCGTGCCCTTGCGCACGGCGCGCTCGATGTCGTCCAGCGCGATGCGTCCGTCGCGGGGCGCGATCCAGGTGACCTCGACGCCGGCCTTCTCCAGCTCGGCGTAGATCGGCAGGGAGCCGAAGAAGTGCAGCGTGTCGGTGACGACGTGGGCGCCCTTGGCCGGCAGACCGAGCGCCTGCAGGATCAGGTTCTCTCCGGCGGTGGTGCTCTGGACGAAGGCGATCTCGTCCGCGTCTGCATTGATGAGGCGCGCGAACTTGGCGCGCACCTCGTCCTCGTCGAAGCCCTTGCGCGGCGGCGCGTCCGAGCCGAAGCCGCGGTAGCGCTGGTAGCGCTCGAGCGCCTCGCGCGCGCCGCAGCCGATCGGGTGCATCGAGCCGGCATCCAGGTAGCAGGCCGTGCCGAGCGGGAACTCCGCCTTCGCCGGCAGGCCGGGGCGGGGCGCCTCGACGGCCGCGCGAGCGCCCTCCGCCATCGCCCCGGGCAGCACCGCGGCCGCCGCCAACATCTCGCGTCTGTTCATCGGACCCGCTCCTCGCGTCCGTCGGGCGGCCGTCGCGCATGATTGATGCACAATTCGTTTCCACCATCAACGTATCGTTGAACTCTATCAGAACCAGGCCGCGTTCACGCACGCGCTGGGACAGTTTCCGGCTTTCCCGCTGAGCCAGTGCCTCCCGGCGTTCGATCGCTCAACTACGACTCATAGACTCCGAGTCAGGCGTACGAACCGTCAATCGGCGCGCCCTGCCCCCCACCCTCGCGGCGTTCGCGAGCGGTCCCTTCTTTGCATCCCTGAAGTACGAGGAGTTTCTCGACATGCGCAAACGCATTCTTGTGATCGGCGCCGGCTTTGCCGGCATGTGGAGCGCGCTGGCCTCGGCGCGGCTGCTGGCCGAAGTCGGCCGCGACGACGTGGAACTGGTGCTGATCGCCCCCGCGCCGGAACTGCATGTCCGGCCCCGGCTTTACGAGAAGCACCCGGAAGGCATGAAGGCGCCGCTGCAGGACATCTTCGCGGCGGTCGATGTCCGCTTCGTCCACGGCCTGGTGCGGCACATCGATGTGGATGCCCACGAGGTCACCTACGTCGGCACCGGCGAAGGTGCCGGCAGCGACGCGCCGGTCCACACGCTCGGCTACGACCGCCTGGTGCTCGCCACCGGCAGCCGGCTGTTCGCGCCGCCGATTCCCGGCCTGGACGAATACGCCTTCAACGTCGACCAGATCGCCGACGCGGCGATGCTGGAGGTCCATCTGAACGGCCTGGCCATGCGGCCGGCGACGCGGGCGCGGAACACGGTGATCGTCGCGGGCGGCGGTTTCACCGGCATCGAGACGGCCGCCGAGATGCCCGCGCGCCTGCGCGAGGCGCTGGGCGAGGACGCCGAGGTCTCGGTCATCGTGGTTGAGCGCAACGCCGAGATCGGCCCGGACCTCGGCCCGGGACCGCGGCCGGTGATCGCGCAGGCGCTGGCCGAGCTCGGCGTCACCTGGCAGCTGGGCGTCGGCGTCGCCGCCATCGACGAACACGGCGTGACGCTGGACAACGGCGAGCGCCTCGAGGCCGGCACCGTCATCTGGACCGCCGGCGCGCGCGCCAGCAGGCTGACCGAGCAGATTCCCGGCGAACGCTGCGCCCTCGGACGCCTCCATGTGGACGCGACCCTGAAGGTCATCGGCGTCGAGGACGTCTATGCCACCGGCGACGTGGCCTACGCCGCCACCGACGACGACGGCAACTTCGCCAAGATGTCCTGCCAGCATGCGATGAACCTCGGCCGCTCCGCCGGCCATAACGTCGCGGCGGACCTGCTCGGCGAGCCGACGATCCCGTACCGCCAGCCGAAGTACGTCACCTGCCTGGACCTCGGTCCTTGGGGGGCCGTCTACACCGAAGGCTGGGACCGCGAGGTGAAGCTGTCCGGCGCGGAAGCCAAGGCGCTGAAAACGAAGATCAACACCGAGTGGATCTATCCGCCACGCGCCGATCGCGCGGAGATCCTGGCACTGGCGGATCCCCGCCGCATCGTCGTCGCCTGATCGGACAGGCAGGAAGCATTCGGCCCCGGAGGACCTCGCGGTCGTCCGGGGCCGAGTCGCTTCCGGCTCCTGGCTTCCGGCTGCGCTGCCGGTGCCGGAGATGGAATCGGGCTCAGGAGCGCCGCGAGGCGGCGCGATCGGACAGCCAAGCCACGACCTGGCCCTTGTAGGCGGCAGGCGCCTTCTTGTCGGTGCGTTCGGCCAGGTCGGCCAGCGTGTGGCGCTTGAGTTCGTCCCGCATCGCCTTCTCGGCGGTCTGCATCACGGCATGGATCGAGCACACGCCCCGCGTGGCCCAGCCGGGCGGGCGGTCGTCGAAGACGGCGCAGCGCGAGCGGATCTCGCGGCAATCGAAGAACGACTTGTCGCCTTCGATCGCCACGACGACGTCATGCACCGTGATCCGGTCCGCCGGCCGCGCGAGGCGGTAACCGCCGCCGGCACCTTCCGCCGCGACCACCAGTTCCGCCTTCGCCAGCTTGGTGAACAGCTTGGCCAGGTACTCGCCGGAGACGCCCTGCAGCTCCGCCAGCGCGCGCACGCCGGCGTGGGCGCCCTCGTCGGACTCGTCGACCAGGTGCAGGAGGCAATGAAGGCCGTACTCGACGCCGGTGCCGATGAAGGACATGTCAGGACTCGGAGTGGGGAAGGCGCAGTTTAGAGCCGTAGGTCAGGCGACCAGCCCAGCGCGCGGATGCGTTCCACCACCAGGGAGGGATTGGGCTCGGCCACGTTGAACGCCCCCGTGCCGCCCTGCCGCACCGCCAGCAGCGCGGCCCAGGCCGCCGCCTCGACGTGCAGCGGCATGGCCTTGTCCCGCGGGGATTCGCTGCCGGTTCCCGGCCCGTAGAGCTGGCCGTAGCGCAGCACGCAACCCGCGCCCGCCGTGTCCTTGAGCACGCAGCGCTCCAGCGCGATCACGCCGCCCACGCTGATCGAGCGCGCGCCCTGCGCGTGCGCGTCGAGCGGCGCCTCCTCGTCCCACGGCTCGCCGCCCGGCGCATAGGCCCAGGCGATGCTCTGCGCGACGAGGTGCCGCACGCCCGCCGCGTTGGCCGCGGCAACGAGGTGGGCGGAGCCCTCGCGGCGGATGCGGGCGTTGCGCTGGACGGCCTCGGCCATCGCCGACGGATCGAGGTTGGCGGGCAGGTCGGTGAGCTGATGCACGACGACGTCGGGCTTGATCGCCCGCATCGCGGCGGTGAGCGCCGCCGCGTCGAAGACATCCGCGATCACCGGAATCGCGCCGGCGCGCCACAGGTCGGCCGCGCGATCTGGAGATCGCGTGAGGCCGAAGACCCGGCAGCCGTCGCGGACCAGCAGTCGCACGAGCGGACGGCCGATGGCGCCGGTCGCGCCGGCCAGGAAAACGTTCTTCGTCATCTGGAGTCGTGGAAGGGCCGGACTCGCCGGCAATAGGGAGGCACCGGGCCCGGCGTCAGAGGAGCGCGCCGCTCATGCCGGCATCGCCCCGGCCAGCATCGGTGCCGCCGCGTCGGCGGCGGCATCGATCGCCGCCAGCGGATCGGCATCGAAGGCCAGCCCCGTGGCGGGGACGAAGGTCAGATCGGTGATCCCGATGACGCCGAACGCCGCCTTCAGGTAGGGACGGAAGAAATCGGGCTGCCGCCCTTCCTCGACGAACATCCTTCCGCCCGAGGTCACGGCCACCAGCACCGGACGGTCCTTCAGCAGGCCGACCTTGCCCGTCGGGGTCGCGCGGAACGTGGCGTCGCGCCGAACGACCCAGTCGATCCAGCACTTGAGCGCCGCCGGGATGCCGAAGTTGTGCACCGGCGATGCGATCAGCACCAGGTCCGCCCGTACCAGTTCGGCGATCAACTCGTCCGAGATCGCCAGGGCCTCCCCGAAACGGCGCGCCGCGTCCTCGCCGGGGTGCAGCACCGATTCCGCATAAGCGGCTGAGATCGGCGGCGGCGGCTCGACGCCGATCGGACGCCGGGTCACCGTCAGCGCGTCGCCATGGCGCTCGCGCAGCGCGGCGAGCAGGTGGGCACCGAGTCGCGCGCTCGCGCCGTCGGCGCGCGGACTGCATTCGAGGAACAGGACTTCAAACGGCTTCATGTCAGATCCATGGAGAAATGGAGGCCTCGCGCCAACAGGCCCGAGCGGAAATAGAAACGCTGCGCCAGGCAGTTGGCCAGCGCGGTGTCGAGGACCAGCCGCGCGCAGCCCTCTTCGACGGCGATCCGGCGCAGCGCGACCAGGAGTTGCTCCCCGATGCCCTGCCCGCGTCCGTCGCTCGACGTCACCAGGTCGTCGACATAGAGGAAGTGGCCGTGGATGAGGTTGTCCAGGCCGCGATACCCGGCGAGCGCGACGGGCACCCCGTCGGCCACGGCCATCAGGAGCCGGTATCCCTGCTCGCGCTGCTTCACGACCAGCCGGACGAACTCGTCGACGCTGGTCAGCAGCGGGCGCAACTGCAGCATGACGGGATGGCAGGCGCGGATCTCGTCGATCGTTTCCGCGTGCAGGAACTCGAGCGGCGCCCGGGGGTGGCGACGAGCCGGATCACTCGGCGTCGAGGCAGTCGTGGGCGGCAGGGAGGCGGTGGCGGTCGATGGCATGCGGCGCAGTGTGCGCATCCGCTGGCCTATTCGACAGGTCCACTTTTCGACCAAATCATTGGGACAGTTCGCGCGGCCTGGAGCGCGCCGTCCTGGGCGTCCCCACCCGGGATCGGCGGTGCCAGAATCCCGCTCGTTCGGCGCCGGAGCCGTCCCGTTCGAGGTCCATGACACGCGCCACCGACACCCGCAAAGACATCGCCGCGCAGACGCTGCACGACCAGATCTGCGCGCGGTTCCGCGCCCTGATCGCCGACGGCCGGATGGCGCCCGGCTCGCGCGCGCCGTCGTTGCGGGCGCTGGCCGTGGAGCTCGGCGTGGCCCGCGGCACCGTCGAGGCCGCCTATGACCGCCTCATCGGCGAGGGCTACCTGCACGCGCGCGGGACGGCGGGGACCTTCGTCGCGGACCGTCTGCCGCAACCCTCCGCGAGCACGGTTCCGGCACCGGCCGCCGGCATCGCGGCGGAGAAGGCCTCACCCGATGTCACCGCCGTGTCGGCTTCGGCGCGCCGCGCCCGTCCGGCCACCTCGCCATCGACCTCGGGAACCACGTCGCCGGAGCAGCCCGCCGTCCAGCTCGATGGCGCCGGTCCCGCACCGCTGCCCTTCCAACTGGGCGTGCCCGCACTGGATGCCTTTCCACGCAAGGTCTGGGCGCGCCTCGTCGCGCATCACGCGCGGCGCATGGACAGCCTGATGAAGCCCGATCCGTTCGGACTGCCTCGCCTGCGCGAGGCGCTGGTGGTCTACCTGCATCGCTCGCGCGGCGTCGAGGCGACGGCCCGCCAAGTGTTCGTCGTTCCGGGCTACGAGCCCGGCCTCGCGCTCGCCGTCGACGCGTTGCTGGCGCGCGGCGACACCGCGATCGTCGAGGACCCCGGCTATCCGCCCACCGCTCACCTGCTGCGACGCCAGGGCATCTCGCCGGTGCCGGTTCTGATCGACGGCGAGGGCCTCGACATCGCCACGCTGGCGCCGACCGCGTCCGCCGCCCGGCTGGCCGTCGTGACACCGTCCCACCAGAGCCCCACCGGCGTGTCGCTCGGCCTGCAGCGTCGGCTGGCGCTGCTGGACTGGGCCGCGGCGCGGGACGCGTGGATCTTCGAGGACGACTACGACGGCGAGTACCGCTATCACGGCCATCCGCTGCCGGCGCTCAAGAGCCTGGACCGGCAGGGGCGCGTCCTGTACGCCGGCACGCTGAGCAAGGTGCTCTATCCGGGGCTGCGGCTCGCCTATGTCGTGGTGCCGCCGGCGCTGGTGGAGACCTTCGAACGCGCCGCGCGTCGCGCGCCGGCCGGCGGCTGCCCGTCGCTGATGCAGGAGGTCGTCGCCGACTTCATCGAGCAGGGCCATTTCGCGCGCCACATCAAGCGCATGCGCGCGCTCTACGGTCATCGACGCGACTGGCTCCTGGAAGCGCTAAAGCCGCATGCGCGCCTCGGGCTGTCCTGCCAGCAGCATCGCGGCGGCATGCACGTCACGATCGCGCTGCCCGCCGGTGCCGACGACACCGCCCTCGCCCGCCAGGCGCGCGACGCTGGCCTCGCCGTGCACGCACTGTCGGACTGGAGCCAGCTCGGACGCCATGCGCCGGCGCTGCTGGCCAGCTTCACCAACCTCGAGTCGCCGGAGGCGGCCACCGACGCGGTGAGGCGCCTGGTGGCGGCGCTCAAGCTCAAGCCGCTCAAGCCCGTCAGGCCGGTCAGGCCGTCTCGGTGAGCCGCTCGGCGATCAGCTGAAGACCCTTCACCACCGGCGCCGGATCGTCCGCGAACTGCGCCTGGACGATCGCGCCATCGACGGCGACCGCCAATGCGGCGGCCACCTTGCGCCGTTGCCGCGACGCCGGCAGCAGCGCCGCGATCGCCTCGGTCATGTCCTCCTTGTGGCGCCGCGTGACGGCGATCACCTCCGGCAGCGCCGGCCCCATCTCGCCGACGCCGTTGAGGAACGCGCAGCCGCGGAACTCGCCGAGCGCCTGGCCGTCGAACCACTCCGCCAACGCCGGTGCCAGCGCCCCGGCGCCCTGCGCCGCGCCGCCGTGGCGCTCGAGCGCGCCGGTGAACCACGTCATCCACCGCTCATGCCGCAGCGCCAGGTAGGCCAGGATCAGGTCGTTCTTGCTCGGGAAGTGCCGGTAGAAGGTGACCTTGGTGACGCCGGACGCGGCGATCACGCGATCGATGCCCGTCGCGCGGATGCCCTCGGCGTAGAACAGGTCGTGCGCGGTGCGCAGGATGCGGTCGCGGGCAGGCAGCTCGCCGATGTCCATGCTGGCGTCGGTGTCGTTCATGCGGTCATTGTAGACAGACCTGTCTACCTTCGCCAGAATGCGGCACGTAGACAGACCTGTCTACATTCACCGACCGACAAGGACCGACCCCATGGACACCCGCCCGCCCCTGCCCCCGTTCACCCGCGAGACCGCGATCCAGAAGATCCGCCTGGCCGAGGACGCCTGGAACAGCCGCGACCCCGCGCGCATCGTGCTGGCCTACAGCGTCGACACGCAGTGGCGCAACCGGGCCGAGTTCCCGCGCGGCCGGGCCGAGGCGCAGGCCTTCCTGGAGCGCAAGTGGGTGCGGGAACTGGACTACCGGCTGATCAAGGAGCTGTGGGCCTTCGACGGCAACCGCATCGCCGTGCGCTTCGCCTACGAATGGCATGACGACGCCGGCAACTGGTACCGCAGCCACGGCAACGAGAACTGGCAGTTCGACGAGCACGGCCTGATGACGCATCGCCACGCGAGCATCAACGACCAGCCGATCAAGGCCGCGGACCGCAAGTTCCACTGGCCGCAGGGCCGCCGGCCGGACGACCATCCGGGGTTGAGCGACCTGGGTTTGTGAGCCACGGGGGCGGGACGTCGGCGAATGGCCGGTGTCCCGCGGCTCAGCGGCCGGCGCCCTGCTCGCGCCACGCGCTCGGCGACTGGCCGGTGTGCCGCAGGAAGAAGCGCGTGAAGTAGGCCGGATCGGCGAAGCCGAGGCCATCCGCGATCTGGCGGACCATCAGGTTGGTGTAGCCGAGCTCGCGCTTGGCCTCGAGCAGCACCCGCTGGTGCAGCACCGCCAGCGCGGAGCACTGCAGGTGGCGGCGGCAGAGCCGGTTCAGCTGCGTCGGCGTGATGCCCAGCGGCGCGGCCAGCTCCGCCACCGGCGGCTGGTGGCGGTAGTGGCGCTCGACCTGCTCGCGGTAGCGCGCGAGGTGCTGCAGCGATCGGCCCTCGCCGGCGGGATGGTGGGCGGGTTCAGCGGCGCCGAAGCGCGCTGCCTGCGTCGCCAGCAAGGCCACCGCGTGATCGAGCGCCGGACCGCGCCAGGCGCCGGCACTCGCGTAGTCCTCCCTCAGCGCATGGCCGACGGCGAACAGCGCGCGCGTGACCGTCGCGCCGCGATCGAGGACGACCAGCCTCGGCTCGGCCAGGCTCTCCAGCAGATCGGGCAGGTGGTCCAGCAGGGCGCACAGCCGCGCCTGGTCCAGCGTGACGACCAGTCCCTCGGTTTCCGGCGCGAAGCGGAAACCGTGCACCGCCAGCGCCGGCACCCAGACCAGCGCAGGGGCGCGCAGCACGCACTCGGTCTCGTCCATGCGGACGGTGACGCGGCCGCGCTCGATCAGCAGCAGCTGGACCAGCGCGCCGTGCCGGTGCGGCTGGATCTCCCAATTGTGCAAGCGGCTCCGGTCGGCGATCGACTCCAGGTGCAGGCCGTCCAGCGCCGGCGAGCGGCCGTCCTCGCCATAGAGCGCATAGACGGGCGTCGCTTCCTTGCGGCGACGGGATCGAGCTTCGGATCCGGCGGCGGGATCGTCTTGGGTCATGGGTTCGGATTGTGCAAGTCGAGGACGGACTCGTCCATTCACCGCGAGCGGGGCCAGCCGTAGCCTTCGGACCATCGGAGACAACACGAGTGCCTCGACCGAGGGCGGCCCCCCATGAAGAAACTGCGCACCCAGGTGCTCATCGTCGGCGCCGGACCGTCCGGCCTGCTGCTCGGCCAACTGCTGCATCGCCACGGGATCGACACCGTCATCGTCGAACGCCAGAGCGGCGAGCACGTGCTGTCGCGGATCCGCGCCGGCGTGCTCGAGCAGGGCACCGCGGACCTGATGGACGAAGCCGGCGTCGGTGCCCGGATGCATGCCGAGGGCCTGGTCCACGACGGCTTCGCGCTGACCGTCGATGGGGTGCGCCATCGCGTCGACCTGCGCGCGCTCGCCAGCGGCAAGACCGTGCTGGTCTACGGCCAGACCGAAGTCACGCGCGACTTGATGGCCGCTCGCGCGGCCGAGGGACTCACGACGCTCTACGAAGCCGCCGACGTGCGCATAGAGGGCTTCGACGGCACCGTCGGCCCTGGCGGCCCTGGCGGCGCCGGCGGCACTGGCGGGACCGACGGGACCGGTGGGACCGGTGGGACTAGCGGGACTAGCGGGACTAGCGGGACTAGCGGGACTAGCGGGAGGCTGCCGCGCGCCACCTGTACGGTGAACGGCGAGGCCGTCGAAATCCAGGCCGACTTCATCGCCGGCTGCGACGGCTTCCACGGCGTCTGCCGCGCCAGCGTCCCGGCCGGCGCGATCAGCGTCTTCGAGAAGGTCTATCCCTTCGGCTGGCTCGGCCTGCTGAGCGACACGCCGCCGGTCTCGCACGAGCTGATCTACACGCGGCACGCGCGCGGCTTCAGCCTGTGCAGCATGCGTTCGGCCACGCGCAGCCGCTACTACCTGCAGGTCCCGGCCGGCGAGCGCGTCGAGGACTGGAGCGACGCGCGCTTCTGGGACGAACTGCGGGCGCGCCTCGATCCCGAAGCCGCCGCCGCGCTGGTGACCGGCCCCTCCCTGGAGAAGAGCATCGCGCCGCTGCGCAGCTTCGTCGCGGAGCCGATGCGATTCGGGCGGCTGTTCCTGGCCGGCGATGCCGCGCACATCGTGCCGCCGACGGGCGCTAAGGGGCTCAACCTCGCGGCCTCCGACGTCCGCTACCTGTCGCAGGCGTTCATCGAGCACTACCGCGAGCGCAGCGACGCCGGCCTGGACCACTACTCCGCGCGCTGCCTGGCCCGGGTCTGGAAGGCCGAGCGCTTCTCCTGGTGGCTGACCAGCCTGATGCACAACTTCGACCAGGAGCCGGCCTTCCAGGCGCGGCTGCAGGCGGCCGAGCTCGATTACGTGCTCGGCTCGGACGCGGCCCGGCGCGTGCTGGCCGAGAACTACGTCGGGCTGCCGTTGTAATGGACGCCGCCCGGCGCCCTGCGACGCTCAGTCCTCGATCAACCCGAGGAAGTGATCGAGGATCACGAAGTGGTCCTCGAACATCGCCGACTCCATCGCCGCGAGCTCGTCCCGGTGGAACCAGCGGGCCTCCTTGACGTCGTCGCTGCCGACGACCTCCGGCAGCGTGGCCATGTCGCCGAACTTGAAGTGGTGCGCCATCGTGATCAGCCGCCCGCGCGCGCTGCGCAGCGGGTCCTCGAAGGTCGCCACGCCGTGCAGCGCCGCCAGGATCGACGCGGGCAGCAGCGGGAAGCGCGTCTCCTCGATCAGCTCGCGGATCGCGCAGGCCACCAGCTTCTCGCCGCGGTCCAGGTGGCCGCCGGGCACCGCCCACAAGTCCTCGCCGAACGGCCCCTTTCGCCGCACCAGCAGCACGTGGTCGCCGGCCGTGACCACCGCGTCGCCGGTCATGTAGGCGACTGCCGTGTACTTCTTCCGATAGTTCGCGATGGCGGCGTGCTCGGCCTTGCGCCGGCGGTACTCCGGCAGCCGGCTCCACGCCTGCAGCCACGCCCGCACCGGCGCGCTGACGTAGGGCGACATCACCGTCAGCGCCGCGTCCGGGTCGTCAGCCTCGAAGAACACCTGCCGCATCGCCGTCGCGTCGACGTCGGCCAGCCGGTTCACCAGCTGCTGGCGCCAGCGCGGGAAGTTGTTCAGGTAGTAGCTGGTGTGGTCCTTCTGATGTCCCACCAGCACGATGTCCGCGCCCTCGCCCGCCAGCGCGTTGACGCCCATCGTCACCGCGGCGTTCCAGCGCTTGTCGTCGAAGTAGTCCCGCACCGGCAGCACGTGCAGCCGCGCGCGCTGGTCCTCGGTCAGGTGGGCCATCAGCATCTGGCGGCGCTCCTCGTGCACGAACGGGTTGCGCGGGTCGCGCGCCTTGTGCGACGAGCCCAGCACCGCGATCACCTCGTCGGCCAGGCCGAAGGCCGCCTGGAACAGCGCCTCCTGGCCGAGGTGCACCAGTTGCCAACGGCCGACGACGACGGCGACGGTCTTGCGGGTCATGCGAGGTCCTTCCTGATCGAGGAGGCCGGCGGCGGCGCCGGCGAGTGCGTCGGCGACGGGGCCGACGATGGGGTCAGCCGTGCACGGCGGCGATCGGCAGTTGCCGCCCGCTGCCGAAGGCGCGGGCGCGCAGCCGCACGATCGGCGGGGCCTGGCGGCGCTTGTATTCGTTGCGCGCGATCATGCCCGTGATCCGCGCGATCAGCGCCTGACCTTCGTCGCTCGCGCGCAGCGCCGCCACCGCGGCCTCGGCGGCGACATGCTCGTCCGCGGCGAGCCGTTCGCCCTCGACCAGCACCTTCAGCACCTCGTCCAGCACCTCGTAGGGCGGCAGGCTGTCGGTGTCGCGCTGGTCCGGCGCGAGCTCGGCGCTCGGCGGCTTGTCGAGGATCGCGGCGGGGATGAGTTCGCGGCCGGCGGCCTCGTTGAGGTGGCGGCTCAGCGCGAAGACCTCGGTCTTGTAGAGGTCGCCGATCAGCCCGAGCCCGCCGTTGGTGTCGCCGTAGAGCGTGCAGTAGCCGACCGCGATCTCGCTCTTGTTGCCGGTCGTCAGCAGCAGGTGGCCGCGCGCGTTGGACACCGTCATCAGCAGCGTCCCGCGCACGCGGGCCTGCAGGTTCTCCAGCGCGAGGCCGGCCGGGCGCAAGGCCAGCGTGCTGGCCGCCATCGTGTCGCCGACCTGGCGGACGATGTCCTCGATCGGGCAGACGTCAAGCGCGATGCCCAGGTTGGCGCACAGCGCCTTCGAGTCCTCGACGCTGCCGGTCGAGGAGAAGCGCGACGGCATCGTGATCGCCGCGACCCGGTCGGCGCCGAGCGCCTCGACCGCCAGGGCCAGCGTCAGCGCCGAGTCGATGCCGCCGGAGCAGCCGACCACGACGCGGTCGAAACCGCAGCGGCGTGCGTAGTCGCGCAGGCCGAGCACGATCTGCCGGCGGTAGAAGGCCATCGTGTCCAGGCCCGGGCTGGCCGGCGGCAGCGGGCCGCCGTCGCGCGCGGCGAAGGTCCCGCGGTCGGTCTCGAAACGCAGCGTGACCACGTCCTGATCGAAGCGGCCGGCCTCGAAGACGACGCCCGGTTCCGGCTCGATCGCGAAGGAGGCGCCGTCGTAGACCAGCTGGTCGTGGCCGCCGACCTGGTTCACGAAGACCAGCGGCAGGCGGTGGCGCCAGCAGGCGGCGCGGAAGACCGCATGGCGTTGTTCCCGCTTGCCGACGTTGCTGGGGCTGGCGTTGATCGACACGACCAGGTCGGGCGCGGCATCGGCCAGGCGCTGGAAGGGGTTGACCAGGTAGTCCTTGCCGTCGTCGTTCCAGCCGTCCTCGCAGATCATGAAACCGACCTGCGCGCCGCCGATGCGCAGCACGCGGGCGACGTCCGGGCCGGGCTCGAAGTGGCGGCGCTCGTCGAAGACGTTGTAGGTGGGGAGGAGCTGCTTGTGATAGTCGAGCAGGATCTCGCCGTCGCGGATCACCAGCAGCGAGTTGCGGTAGGGCTTGCCGGGACCCGGGTTGCGGGTGGGGACGCCGACGACCCAGTGCAGGCCGGCGACCTCGCGGGTGGCGGCGAGCAGCGCGGACATCGCGCGATCGAGGCGGTCGCGGAAGCGTTCCTCGTCGAGCAGGTCGGCGGGGTAGTAGCCGGTCAGCGACAGCTCGGGGAAGACGACCAGGTCGGCGCCGTCGTGGCGGGCGCGACGCGCGGCGTCGAGGTGCAGCGCGAGGTTGCCGTCCAGGTCGCCGATGGTCGGGTTGATCTGGGCCAATGTGATCT
>NZ_JAOCCU010000046.1 GCF_029840635.1 Mitsuaria sp. GD03876
GCGCGGATCCCTCGCTAGGGAAAGTCAGTAGAGGTCCCCGGGCTGAAGCAGATAAATTCTGAAAGCGCTTTCAAGATATCCGCCGAACACTCGGATCCAGCTTGCCCTGCAGACAATCGGGCCCGCCGACGAACGGGGGTCATGGTCAAGACTGAGAGATAACAAGGAGACAAGATGAAGCACGTCCACCCCACCCGACAGCGGCAGGTCCGCCCCATGCAGCGCCAGCCGGTCGCGGCGGCCTGCGCGCTGCTGTTCTTCGCCGCCGCCGCGAACGCCCAGCAGGCGCCGGCCGCGCCGGAGTCCGCCGCCTCCGCGGCGCAGCGCAAGGCCGACGCGCAGATCGACACCGTCGTCGTCACCGGCATCCGGCAGTCGCTGGACACCTCGCTGAACCTCAAGCGCCAGCAGCGCGGCGTGGTCGACGGCATCGTGGCCGAGGACATCGGCAAGTTCCCCGACACCAACCTCGCGGAATCGATGCAGCGCATCTCGGGCGTGTCGATCGACCGCTCGATGGGCGAAGGCTCCAAGATCACGGTCCGGGGCGTCGGTCCCGACTTCAACCTGGTGCTGCTCAACGGCCGCCAGATGCCGGCCTCGACGCTGGCCGACACCGGCCCGTCCAACTCCCGCGCCTTCGACTTCGCCAACCTGGCCACCGAGTCGATCGCCGCGCTGGAGGTCTACAAGACCAGCCGCGCCAGCGCCCCGACCGGCGGCATCGGCGCGACGATCAACATCAAGACCGCGCGTCCGCTGGACACCAAGAAGACGATCGCCAGCATCGGCGTGAAGGCGGTGCATGACGTCGGCAACTCGCGCCTGCCCGACAACATCAAGGGCGACAGCGTCACGCCCGAGGTCTCGGGCATCTACAGCACGGTCTTCGGCGACGGCAAGTTCGGCCTGTCCGTCTCGGGCAGCTACCAGAAGCGCGACGGCGGCTACAACAGCGCCGGCGTGCCCAACGGCTGGCTGCCGTTCAAGGGGGACGAGACCGGCAACGGCGCGATCCCGCTGCCGGGCGCGCCCGGCTCGGGCGGCATCACCAACCGTCCGGGGCCGACGGACGTGTACTCGCTGCCGCAGAACATCAACTACAACATGAACGGCTTCCGCCGCGAGCGGACCAACGGCCAGGTGACCTTCCAGTTCGCGCCGAGCAAGGCGCTGACGGCGACGCTGGACTACACCGCGTCGCAGAACAAGGTGCACACACGGCGCAACGACCTGTCGGCGTGGTTCAGCTTCGGCCCGTCGACCAGCTCGTGGACCAAGGGCCCGGTCTCGGCGCCGCTGAACTACACCGAGCTGATCGCCGACGGCAAGGCCGACCTGTCGATGGGCGGCGCGGACTTCGCCACCAAGAACGACAACAAGTCGCTGGGCTTCAACCTCGACTGGAAGGCCACGGACAAGCTGCGCTTCGAGTTCGACGCGCACAAGTCCACCGCCAAGTCGGGCGCGGACAGCCCCTGGGGCACCAACAACGTGATCGGCACGGCCAGCTTCAACCGCGGCCAGACCGGCGTCGACTTCAGCCAGGAACTGCCGATCCTGATCATGCCCACGACGCAGCGCGACGCGTCGCTGCAGCAGGTCACGGGCTCGTCCTTCCGCAACAGCTACATGAAGGCCGAGGTCGACCAGCAGCAGGTCCGCGGCAGCTGGGACCTGAGCGAGGACTCCAAGCTGGACTTCGGCGTCGGGCTGACCAAGGCGAAGAACCGCTCGGCCTATTCCAACGTCCAGCTGGACAACTGGGGCGGCGTCGAGGGCGGCCCGGGCAACTACCCGGACAACGTCTGGATCCCGCAGAACCTGCGCGACTTCTTCGGCAAGGTCGGCGGCATCGGCGATCCGCGGCTGTTCACGCAGTTCTACACCTTCGACTTCGGCACGGTGCGCGACCTGGCGGCCAAGTCCTGGAGCGACCCGTCGAAGTACCTGGCCTCCAACGTGTTCTCGACCGACCGGCGCACGACGGAGAAGTCCACCAGCGCCTACGCCGAGTACACCCGCGACTGGGAACTGGGCGTGCCGATGAGCGCGACGGTGGGCATGCGCTACGAGAAGACCAAGGTCACCTCCAGCGCGCTGGTGCCGATCGCCACCGGCATCACCTGGGGTTCCAACAACGAGCTGACGGTGCTCAAGGGCGATCCGGGCTTCACCACGCTGGACGGCAAGTACACCTACTGGCTGCCCAACGTCGACTTCCAGGCCGACCTGACCGACAAGCTCAAGTTCCGCGCCAGCTACGGCACCTCGATCGGCCGCCCGGGCTGGGACGCGATCCAGGGCGGGCAGACGCTCAACGACCTGGCGCGGCTGAGCGGCGGCACCGGCTCGCAGGGCAATCCGGGCCTCAAGCCGCTGAAGTCCAAGAACATCGACTTCTCGGTCGAGTACTACTACGCGCGCTCGAGCTACGTGGCCGCGGGGGTGTTCCGCAAGATCATCTCCAACTACATCGGCTCGACGCTGGAGCAGGCCACGCCGTTCAACCTGCACACGCCGATCGGGGGCAAGTACTACAACGAGGCCTCGACCACCGGCGGCTGCGGCAGCGACATCACCTGCATCCGCGACTACATCCTGAACCGCTACAACGGCCAGCCGGGCGTGACCAAGACCGGCGACAGCAACGGCCATGCGCTGGGCACGATCGTGGGGCAGCCCGGCGATCCGGTGGCCAACTTCCAGATCACGGTGCCGGCCAACACGCAGTCCAACAGCCTCAAGGGCTTCGAGCTGAACGTGCAGCACGCGTTCGGGAACTCGGGCTTCGGCGTCGCGGCCAACTACACGAAGGTGAAGTCGGGCCTGAAGTACGACAACATGAGCTTCGCGCAGCAGTACGCGCTGGTGGGCCTGAGCGATTCCGCCAACCTGGTGGGCTTCTACGAGGACGCGCGGTTCAGCGTGCGCGTGGCCTACAACTGGCGCGACAAGTTCCTGGCCGCGGTCAACGACGGCAACCAGCTGGGCCGCTCGGCGCCGATCTTCACCGAGCCGTACTCGCAGGTGGACGTGAGCCTGGGCTACAACTTCAGCGAGAAGCTGAGCATGCAGGCGGAGATCATCAACCTGGGCGATTCGATCCTGCGCCAGCACGGACGGACGTCGGAGGAGGTGTACTCGGTCACCCAGACGGGACGCCGCTATATGCTGGGACTCCGCTACAAGTTCTGACCCCGCCAGGGGCCCTGCCCGCATGAAGCCGATCCGCGACATCAGCGACCTGAGCCCGGGTCGGCTTCCTTCCAAGCTGCTCGAGGCCGCGCAACCGGTGGTGTTGCGCGGCCTCGTGTCGCATTGGCCGATGGTGCGGGAGGCGCGGCGCTCGGACCGCGCGGCGGTCGACTACCTGCACGGCTGCTGGCGCGGCGCGCCGGTGGCCATCATGACCGGGCCGCCGGAGATCGACGGCCGCATCTTCTACAACGACGACTTCACCGGCATGAACTTCCGTCGTGCCGACGCGCCGCTGCCGGCGCTGATGGACGAGCTGCTCCGGATCGCAGAGGTCGGGCGGCCACCCTGCTACTACGTCGGCTCCACGACGGTGGACACCTGCCTCCCCGGCTTCCGCGCCGAGAACGACCTGGACCTGTCGCCGCTCGGCGGCCGGGACGGTGCCGGCAACCAGGTGGCACCCGACGCGCTGGCCAGCGTGTGGCTGGGCAATCGCAGCCGCATCGCGCCGCATTACGACCTGCCCGACAACATCGCCTGCGTCGCGGCCGGACATCGGCGCTTCACGCTGTTCCCGCCGGAGCAGCTGCCCAACCTCTACGTCGGCCCGATCGACTTCACGCCGGCCGGGCAGCCGGTCAGCCTGGTCGACCTGAAGCATCCGGACCTCGATCGCTTCCCGCGCTTCCAGGAAGCGCTGGCGCACGCGCAGGTGGCCGAGCTCGGTCCCGGCGACGCGCTCTACATCCCGAGCATGTGGTGGCACCAGGTCGAGGCGCTGGACCCGTTCAACGTCCTCGTCAACTACTGGTGGCGGCAGTCGCCGGCGCACATGGACCCGCCGGTCCTCGCGCTGATGCAGGCGCTGCTGTCGATGCGCGACCTGCCCGAGCCGCAACGCCGGGCCTGGCGTGGGATCTTCGATCACTACGTGTTCAACGCCGGGCCCGAGACGGCGGCCCACATTCCCGAGCACGCGCGGCACGCGCTGGCGCCGCTGACGGCGGAAGGCGCGGCGCACCTGCGCGACCACCTGATCCAGCGGCTGCGGCAACGCTGAGCCTCGCATTCAACGACATGGAGGAGACGCCATGACCCCGACTTCCGATTCCACCGCCACCGGCCGCCGGCCGGTGCGCCGCGTCGTCATCGCCGGCGGCGGCACGGCCGGCTGGATGATGGCCGCGTGCATCTCGAAGCACCTGGGCCGCCAGCTCGACATCCGGCTGGTGGAGTCCGACGAGATCGGCACGGTGGGCGTCGGCGAGGCGACGATCCCGACGATGCTGACCTTCCACGAGCTGCTGGGCATCGACGAACGCGCCTTCATGGCGGCGACGCAGGCGACGATCAAGCTGGGCATCCAGTTCGAGGGCTGGCGCGCGGGCAGCGACACCTACATCCATGCGTTCGGCACGACCGGCGTCGACCACTGGACGGCCGGGTTCCAGCACTTCTGGCGCAAGGGCCGCGAACGCGGCCTGGCGTCCGACTACGGCGACTACTGCCTGGAGCACCGCGCGGCGCGGGAGGGCAAGTTCGCGCACCTGCCCGGCGGCCGGCTGAACTACGCGTTCCATCTCGATGCCACGTTGTACGGTGCCTTCCTGCGCCGCTTCAGCGAGGGCTACGGCGTCAAGCGCGTGGAAGGCAAGATCGCCGAGGTGCTGATGCGGCCCGACGGCGACATCCGCGCGCTCAAGCTGCAGGACGGCTCGGAGCTGGAGGGCGATCTCTTCGTCGATTGCACCGGCATGCGGTCGCTGCTGCTGGGGCAGGCGCTGGGCGTGGGTTACCAGGACTGGTCGCACTGGCTGCCCTGCGACAGCGCGATCGCGCTGCAGACGGCCTCGGTGCGGGACGCGGTGCCGTACACGCGCGCGATCGCGCATCCTTGGGGCTGGCAGTGGCAGATCCCGCTGCAGCACCGCGTGGGCAACGGCGTGGTGTTCAGCAGCCGCTACGTCGACGACGAGACGGCGCGCGCGGCCTTGCTGGGCAACATCGAAGGCGAGGTGCTGACGCCGCATCGCGTGATCCGCTTCCAGCCGGGCCAGCGCGACGTCGTGTGGAAGCGCAACTGCGTGGCGGCGGGGCTGTCCAGCGGCTTCCTGGAGCCGCTGGAGTCGACCAGCATCCACCTGATCCAACGCAGCGCGATCCGGCTGATGCAGATGTTCCCGAAGGACGGGATCCGGCAGGCCGACATCGACGAATACAACGCGCAGATGAAGTACGAGCTGGAGCACATCCGCGATTTCATCGTGCTGCACTACAAGGCCACGGAACGGACGGATTCGCCGATGTGGCGAGACATGCGGGACATGGCGGTGCCGCCGTCGCTGCGGCACCGGCTGGACCTGTTCCGCGAGGCGGGGCGCGTGTTCCGCGTGCCCAACGAACTGTTCACCGAGAACTCCTGGGCGCAGGTGATGCTTGGCCAGGGGGTGATGCCGGAGCAGCACCATCCGTCGGCGGACCTGATGGGCGACCGCGAGCTGGCCGGGTTCCTCGGCGGGATCAAGACGCAGATCGAGCAGACGGTGCGGGAGATGCCCACGCACCAGCAGTACGTGACGCGCTACGCGCCGGCGGGCGGGGAGAAGGCGGCCGTGGCGGCGTGATCGCGCGCGGCCACCGTGGCCGCCATGGCGGATGCGGCGGGGCATGCGCTCCGGCGGGCGCCGGCGGACGACGCCTTCACGGACGGGGCGGCTGCGCCTTCTTCCACTCGCGGGGAGATTGGCCCGTCTGCGCGCGGAACGCGCGCGACAGCGCGGCCTCGCCCGCGTAGCCGACATCAAGCGCCACGAGTTTCAAGGGCCGGCCGTCGCGGATGCCCGCCTGGGCGAGGCCGATGCGCCAGGCCTGGAGGTAGGCGAAGGGCGTGGCGCCCACCACGTCGCGGAACTCGCAGGCGAACGCGGTGCGGGACATGCCCGCCACCTCGGCCATCGCCTCGAGGGTCCATGCGGTGGCCGGCCGGTCGTGCATCGCGACGATCGCGCGGCTGAGCCGCGGATGCCCCAGGCCTGCCAGCAGGCCGGCCTCGATGAGCCGCTGGTCCATCAGCTCGCGCAGCAGGTGGACGACGGCGACGTGGCACAGGCTGTCCAGGACGGCCTTTCGCCCGCAGTGATCGCCCGCAGCCTCCTCGCCGATGAGGCGGAAGATTGGCGCGGCGTCGGGCACCTTCGACAGGGGCAGGCTGACCAGGCTCGGCAGCGCCGCGATCACGGGATGGACGGAGCCGCCGCCGAAGCTCAGCTCCGCGCACACGAGCGTCGCGCCGGCCGTCTCGTCCGCGACGAACGAGCCGGCGACCGGACGCGGCGACAGCAACACGCTGGGTTCGACCAACGTCAGGCTCTCGCCGTCGACGTGGCGGACGGTCATCGTGCCGGCGGTCATCAGGTGCAACTGGCCGGTGCCGGGCGCGGTCTCGATCGGGTGCGCGCCGCAGATCCGGCCCGAGTGCACCGTGTTCGCGTGGATGGAGAAACGCGACATCAATGCGGCGAGTCGATCGCTCAAGCTGAACTCCCGGGAAAGTTTCGCGAACTCTACGCGCGATCCGGTTCAAGGTGGCGCGGCACAGTGCTCGTCATCGCCGGCATGTCGCCGGCCTTCCAGGAGCCACCCATGTCCCCACGATCCCCTGCCGCCGCGACCTTGTTCGACGGTCCTGTTTCCAATCCCGGCCACGCGGTCGCGCGGCGCGTGCTGGCGGCGGGGCGGCTGGTCGCCTTCGCCGGTGCAGTGCTGCCGTTGCTGCTGATCGGCGCGCTGAAGTTCACCGCCGTCGAGGTCGAGGCCCTGAAGCCGTTGATCGCCAACACGCCGTGGCTCTCGTTCCTCTATCCGCTGTTCGGCGAGGCGGGGGCGAGTTACTTCCTGGGCGTCGTCGAGCTGCTGACGGCGGCACTGCTGCTGGCGTCGCCGTGGTCCGCGCGCGCCGCGATCGCCGGTGGCGCGCTCGCGTCGCTGACCTTCCTGGTGACGACGTCGATCATGTTCGCGCTGCCGATGTGGGACCCGCGCGCCGGGGGCTTCCCGTGGCTCAACGAGCTCGGCGGTTTCCTGATCAAGGACATCGCGTTGCTCGGCGTGAGCCTGGTCGTGCTGGGCGAAGGTCTGCAGCGGCGCGCGCGCCCTTGAGCGTCCGGGGCGCCTGTATCGCGCAGCTTGGCTCGTGACGCGCAGCCGGTCTCGATCGCGCGGTCCCGATGGGACGGATTAAGCTCCGTTCCCTCCGCCTGTGAACGCCCCGCGATGACCCAGACCGCCCATTCCGATAGCAGCGACAACAGCGACGACTTTGTCTGCGTGGCCCAACGGCCGACCGCCACCGAGGCCCACCTGATCAAGGGTGTCCTGCAGTCGGCGGGACTGACGCCGCATGTGGCCGACGAGCACATCGTCCAGTTCTACTCGCTGATCACACCGGCGCTGGGCGGCGTGCGCGTGCTGGTGCCGGGATCGGAAGCGGCGGCCGCGCGACGGGCGATCGCCGACTACGAGGCGGGGAACCTGCTGCTCGAAGGAGAGGAAGCGCCGGCGCCGCCCATCGGAAAGCTCTCCGCGCCGGTCTTCCATCCGGACCGCGCGGCGATGCTCGGCTTCGTGCTGACGCCGGCTTTCGGCGCGGCGATCCAGCTCGCCAACGCGCGGACCGTGGCGCCCGAGGCGAGCCGCGCGGGCGCGTGGATCTCGTTCCTCCTGCTGGCGGCGGCGTCGCTGGCTGGTGTCCTCATGCTTCGTGACAGCAACACGGGCGCGTTCCTCGTCTTCGAGGCCAGCCTGCTGCTGTCGGCGGTCAACATCCTCTGGTACGTGCTCGGCGGGCAGCGACAGAGCCGCGCGTTGATCGCGAAGTACGGCAGCCAGTACGAGACGAAGCGCCTGCTCGTGCCGGCCATCGCGACGGCGATCGGCGCGCTGGCTTTCGGGTGGGTGTTGAGCGCGCTGGGCTGAGGCGCGATCGCTGCGTCGGCCGGCCATGGGCGGGCGTTGGCGCACGGCGTCGCTGCCATCAGGGCATGACACGGAAGGGGCAGTGCTTTTGGGCACTGCCCCTTCTTGCTACTGGCCTAGATACCGACGCCGCTCAAACCACGCGGCGCCGCGCGCGAGCAGCGCGTCGACCATCCAGAAGACCGCGATGGCGACCAGCAGTGCAATCACGATCGCCAAGGCGAGCGCCGCGTAGGACCACGCGCCGCTTCGGGCCTGCAGCCAGAACGCGAGCATCGTGAACACGCCCACGGCGACGAGTCGCGCCACGGTGCGGCGGATCCAACGCCAACGATGGCGCGAACGGAGAACGACAGGCATGGCCGTCATGTCGTGTCCTCGAAAGGAGAAAGCTGGGATGACCCGCTGTCGGTCGACAACGTGATGGCATTCCAGCGAGGACACCCGTCAGCGGCCATGACCCGGTTCTGCCTTCAAGGACGGAAAGCGATTCACTGAAGTCAAGTCATTGCGTCCATTCCCGGCACGGATGCACCGACCTGTTTATGTCGCCCTACGCCGGAGTGCGCTCGCGCGCCCGGCACATCGCCCTCGACATCTGCCGATGCAAACAACCCGCTCCAACTGGGGGCGATCCCATAGTTAGATACGCCGCTCAAGGAGCTGATCGTCCGCCAGCTCCTCAGAGTCGGCGCCCGAGTTGACCGCTGGTCCGACGGATGCAAATGGGCGTCATCCTCCAGATTGAGGATGGGAAGGTTCCCTCCCCAAGTTACGCTGGTGATCGCCCAACATACGAACCCAAGGAGAGCCTCCCCATGAACACTCCACTGAAATTGCAGCAGTTCCAGTGCACCGAGTGCAAGACCTGGGCGATGGCGCCTTTCCAGTTTGGAGACGAGGAAACGGCCATGTCGGCCACTGTGTTCGGCAACAAGATTTCCTGCCCTGCGTGCGGCCGCCTCGTTTCTTGCAACAAGGAAAACATGCGGTGGGCACGCTCAGACGGAAAGGGTGGCTTCGTCGGAGACGACGTGCGCTGAGCGTCACACGACATCAAGCCGAAAAATAGGAAACGGCGGATGTCGGCCTCGGCGCGGGCATGGGCCTGGGCGCCGCCGGCAGCGCGGCGTCCGACCGCATCGCGGGGACATCGACGACGACACCGCGCGCCAAGCGCCCGCCTCCCCGCCGGATTCAAGCGCCCGCGTGCGCTTGCCCACCTGCCGTCACGCCTGGTGACACCTGAGCGCGGGGGGATCGGCGGTGCGACACCGTCGCTTCACGCTCCTGACTTCCTTCGCCAAAAAAATCACGCGCTTCACGACCTCCCCAGGTGAAGCTTCATGAGCACGACATCCCGCCGGTCCTTCCTGACCGCCGCGGTCGCCGGCATGGCCAGCAGCCATTCGTTCGCGCAGACCATCCGCCGCGCCCTCGCCACACCCGCCAACAACGCCACCGGCACCCTCGCCGACATCGAGCACGTGGTCATCCTGATGCAGGAGAACCGCTCGTTCGACCATTACTTCGGCACGTTGTCCGGCGTGCGCGGCTACAGCGACCCCCGTCCCATCGCGCTGCCCAGCGGCCAGCCGGTCTGGATGCAGCCCGGCAACACCGCCGGCTCGCAGGTCCTGCCCTACCACTTCGACATCCGCAACACCAATGCGCTGCGCGTCGGCCTGGACCACAGCTGGAAGGGCACCGAAGCCGCCTGGAAGGACTGGAACGTCTGGATCTCCAAGAAGTCGCCCCGCACGATGGGCTACTTCGACCGCAGCGACCTGCCCTTCTACTACGCGCTGGCCGACGCGTTCACCGTCTGCGACGCCTACCACTGCTCGATCTTCGGCCCCACCGACCCGAACCGCTTCTACGCCCTCTCCGGCCACAGCAATGCGGTGATGACCGGCATCGCCGATTCCAAGCTCTACAACGTCACCAACGGCACCTACAACGCCGACATCGCCAACGACAACCCCGCCGCCAAGGGCAACGAGTGGGTGACCTACGCCGAGATCCTGGAGGCTGCCGGCGTGAGCTGGAAGGTCTACCAGGAGTGGGACAACTACGGCGACAACTACCTCCAGTACTTCAAGAACTTCCGCGTCGACGCCAACGGCCAGAAGCTCACCAGCGCCTCGTCGCTGTACCGCCGCGGCCGCGCGATGGCCGCCGGCTCGACGCAGGCCAACGCGCCGGGCACCTCCGGCCAGTGGCTGATCGACCAGTTCGCCGCCGACGTGCGCAGCGGCCAGCTGCCGCGCGTGTCCTACATCTGCGCGCCGACCGAGTACTGCGAGCACCCCGACGACACGCCCAACGCCGGCGAGAACTTCACCGCGCGGCTGCTGCAGGCGCTGGTGCAGTCGCCCGAGGTCTGGTCCAAGACCGCGCTGATCCTGACCTACGACGAGAACGACGGCTTCTTCGACCACATGCCCTCGGTGATGGCGCCGCTGAACGCCGACCGCGGCCGCACGACGATGACCAACGCCACGCAGGGCGAGGTCGCCGGCGGCCAGCCGATCGGCCTGGGCCCGCGCGTGCCGACGATGGTGATCTCGCCGTGGAGCAAGGGCGGCCGCGTCTGCTCGCAGCTGTTCGACCACACCTCGCTGATCCGCTTCACCGAGGAATGGCTGGTCAACGGCAAGGGCTACCCGCGCGCGAGCGTGCAGTGCGCCGGCATCTCGCCGTGGCGCCGCGCGGTCTGCGGCGACATGACCACCGCCTTCGACTTCAAGTCCGGCGGCGCCGAGTTCCCGTCCAGCGTTCCCGCCAACGCCGTGTACTTCAAGGGCTGGGGCACGAAGGACGCGCTGCCGCCGGCCACGCAGAGCCTGCCGCGCCAGGAGAAGGCCGCCAGCGGCGTGCCGCGCCGCGCGATGCCGCTGCCCTACCGCTCGAGCGTCGACGGCATCGCCGCGACCAACGCACGCCAGTTCGCGCTGAGCTTCGCCAACGAAGGCAGCGCGACGGCCGCGTTCATCGTGTACTCGTCGCTGCGCACCGACGGCCCGTGGCATTACACGGTCGAGCCGGGCAAGCGCATCGACCAGGAGGTCTGGAACTGGGGCAGCGCCGGCATGCAGCTGGCGGTGCACGGGGACAACGGCTTCCTGCGCGAGTTCCGCATGAGCTTCGACGGCACCGGCCGCCTGGCCGCGGCCAGCCTGAAGGAGCAGCCCGCCAGCGCGAGCGTGACGCTGACGCTGCGCAACGCGAGCACGCAGCCTATGCGCTTCCGCGTCGTCGACAACGCCTACGGCGACAAGACCGTCGTGACGATCGACGTGCCCGCGGGCTCGAGCCGCGACCATGTCCGCGCGGTCACCGCGAGCTACGGCTGGTACGACCTGGTCGTCACCGTCGACGGCGACAACGCGTTCTGGCGCCGGCTGGCCGGCCACGTCGAAGGCGCGGGCCTCGACTACACCGACCCGGTGCTCAACGGCCTGGCTCAGGTCACCTGGAACGCGCCGCCGGTGCTGCCGCCGACGACGCCGCAGGTCACCTTCAAGGCCGATGTCGACCGCGTGCGCCTGGGCGGCGGGGTGTCGCTGGCCTGGAGCGGCCTGCCGGCCGGCAACACGCACTGGATCGGCCTGTACCGCGTCGGCATGACGCCCGGCGGCCCGGGCTCGCTGAAGTGGAACTACGTCGCGAGCCCGGGCGGCACGCAGGTGTTCTCGCTCGCCGGCCAGCCGGAAGGCGACTACTTCCTCGGCCTGTTCCTGAACGACGGCTACGGCGAGGCCGCGCCGCGCCTGCCGGTGAAGGTCCGCAAGAACGGCGACGTGAACGCCGACGGCGCCGTCACCGCGGCGGACCGCGACACGCTGCGCAACGCGATCGGCAGTTGCGCCGGCGACGCGCGCTTCGAGCCGCTGGCCGACATGGACGGCGACAAGTGCATCACGCAAGCGGACTACCGCGTCTGGTACCAGCTCTTCAGCACCCAATGAGAACGACCATGAACCTCAAGCCCCTGATCGCCGCCGCCGCGCTGGCGCTCTCTTCGCTGGCCGCGCAGGCCGCCACCGTGTCGCTGACGCCCGTCGCTCCGGCGAAGGTCGGAGAAGGCGTCGACCTGCTGATCCGCGTGACCGATCCCTTCGCGGGCCTGGCGCTCGACGAGGAACTGCTGTCCTTCGGCTTCCGGCTGAGCTACGACACGACCCAGCTGTCCTTCGGCAGCTTCACCGCCGCGGCCGGCTGGGACGACGACAGCGGCTGGCTGGGCGCCGGGCAGTTCGGCGGCTCGGCCTTCCCGGGCGTGGCCAACGGCGGCCAGGGCTCGCTGCTGCTGGGCACGCTGCACTTCAACGCGTTGCAGGACGGCCTGGCGCAGATCAGCCTGATCACCGACGCGGGCAACCTGAACCACGGACTCAACTTCCTGTGGAGCGGCGCGCAGCCGCTCAACGCGTCGTTGAACCTGGCGGTGTCGGCGGTGCCGGAACCGGCATCGGCGCTGCTGGCGGCGCTGGGCCTGGGCGTCCTCGGGCTGACGACGCGCCGTCGCGCGGCTTCGACGTCAGCCGCGACCCCGGCCTCGCGCTGACGAAGAGAAGGAACCCGCGAACGCGGGTTCCTTGGGGCCGCACGATGGATGCGATGAAAGGGGCATCGCGACAAACCCGGGGTCAGGTGTTGTCTTCGTTCAACAGCCGAGTGGCGGACAAAGGTGGTTCAATGCCGGTCAAACAAAGATTGGCTTGGCCCGGGTCCACGACAGTGACGCTGATGGGCATGGCCACAGGGAGGACCCCGTCATGCAAACGTTCCGGCGTGTTGTCGCCTTTCCGCTCCTCGCGTCCATGAGTGCCTCAGCCATGGCCCAAGGCACCGCCAGCATGGGCAACGGCATCGTCAAGGATTTCCTCGCCCTCTGTTTCGTGTTGATCGTCGTCCCGTTCGTCGGCCTGTTGCTGCTGCTCGCGAACGGCGCCACCAGGAAGCTCACGGCGAAGTACTTCTGGATCTCTTTGGGCGTCTGCGCTGCCGTGGTCGGGCCGATCTGGTGGGGCGCGACCCTCGGGATGCGTGGGCCCGGAATGGAACTCTTGCTCATCCTGGTCATCCTGTCTCCGTTCCTGATCGGCGGGACCTTGATCACTTGCATCTTCCTGGCGATCCGCCGCGTGTGGAGAGACAGGCGGGCAAGAGCGCTGGAGCAGAGCGAGGGGCCGCACGCGGCCTCGACGTAGTCTCGACCACACCGACGCGGTGCTCGACACGGCGCTCAGGCGTCGCTGTCGTTCAACAGCTGCTCGATCCGCTTTTCATGGTGGTTGAGGAAGTCGCGGGTGATGGTGAAGTGCTCGGTGTCTTCGTAGGCGATGGCCTCGATGCCTTCGGAGCCGAAGCGGTAGATGCGCGCATGCGGATAGGCCAGCAGGATCGGCGAGTGCGTCGCGATGATGAACTGCGAACCGTCCTCCACCAGGTCGTGGATGAGGCGAAGCGCGGCGAGTTGCCGCGCTGGCGACAGGGCCGCCTCCGGCTCGTCGAGCAGGTAGAGCCCGCGCCCGCCGAAACGGTTGAGCATGACGGCCAGGAAAGCCTCGCCATGTGATTGGCGATGCAGCGACTTGCCCCCGTAGCTGCCCGACGCGTCCACGCCATCGACGTAGGTCGCGATGTTGAACAGGCTTTCCGCGCGCAGGAAGAATCCGTCGCGCGGCGCGGGAACGCCGCGGGCGACGCGCATGTGGTCGTGAAGGCCGGAGACGGAATCCGTCGTGGAGACCCGAATGTTCTTCGTCCCGCCCTCCGGGCCGAAGCCCATCGCCAGCGCCAGTCCTTCGAGCACCGTCGACTTGCCCGAGCCGTTCTCGCCGACGAAGAAGGTGACGTTCGGGTGGTACTCGATGCGATCCATCTCGCGGACCGCGGGGATGTTGAACGGATGGACGTCCAGGTCGAGGTCCGTGTCGGTGCGCAGGACCGTGCTGAGGATGTGGGGCTTGAGGCGGCGGGGCATGCGGCGGATCCTAGCGCCGGGGAGTGACGCCCCGCGGGCGCGCCTCGTGGCTCAGGCCGGCATCTGCGGCACCACGCTCATCACCCACGTCACGCCGAAGCGGTCGGTGAGCATCCCGTACAGCGGCGACCAGCCCGACGGCGCGAGGTCCTGCTGGATCGTGGCGCCCTCGGCCAGGCGCTGCCAGTGCATCGAGATCTCCTGCGCCTCGGCGCTCTGGATCGACACGAAGAAGGCGCGATCGCCGCGATCCCAGCTCAGGTCGGTCGGCACGTCGTAAGCCATCACGCGGAAGCCGCTCGGCGCTTCGACCTGGCCGAACATGACGAGGTCCGCGTCGGCCTCGTTGCGCGCCGCGTGCGCCTGCGCGTAGGTCACCGCCATCAGCTCGCCGCCGAAGACGCGGTGATAGAACGCGAGCGCCTCGCGGGCCTGGGCGCGGAAGTTGAGGTGGGGAGTGACGGTCAGTGCCATCGGGATTCCTTCATGCAGTGGTCGGGATGCACGCAATGTAGAAATCGACCTCGCAGCGGACTGTCAGGAAGGTCTGCTGACAAGACCCGGCAGGCGCTCCATGTAGGTGCCAATCAGTCATTCCTTCTGGCAATGACTGATATCCAACGAATAAATTTCATGAATTGAATTCAAGCGCCCATCATTCCCTGGCGATGTCGTGATTCCTCGATGCCGAGGGGCCCGACGCCTCACCCACCTCCCGCGACGCGGGCACCGCCAAGGAGCTCCCCATGACTGTCAAGCATGTCCTCTTCGTCCTGACCAATACGGCCAGGATCGGCCCCAACCAGCGCCCGACCGGCTACTTCTTCGCGGAGGTCGCCCATCCCTGGGAGGTCTTCGATGCAGCCGGGATCGCCGTCGAGTTCGCCTCCCCGCTCGGCGGCGAGCCGCCGGCCGATGCCTACGACGAGACCGATCCGGCGCAACGCGCCTTCCGCGAGAGCAGCGCCTTCCGTCGCATGTCGCGCAGCCGCAAGTTGTCGGAGGTCGACGTGCTCGCCTACGACGCGATCTTCTTCCCCGGCGGCCTGGGCCCGATGGCGGACATCGCCACCGATCCCGACGTCAAGCAGGCGGTGCTGCGCGCCTGGAACGGCGGCAAGATCGTCTCCGCTGTCTGCCACGGCCCGGTGGCCTTCGCCGGCGTGAAGCTCGACGACGGCACGCCCTTGCTGAAGGGCCGTCGCGTGACCTCGTTCTCCAACGCCGAGGAAGACGGCTACGCCAAGGCGGACGTGCCGTTCCTGCTCGAGACGGCGCTGCGCGACGACGGCGCGATCTACGAGAAGGCGGACCTGTGGCAACCGAAGGTCGTCGTCGACGGCCGCTTGATGACGGGCCAGAACCCGGCGTCGGGAGCGCCGCTGGCCAAGGAGATCGTCGCCGCGCTGAACAAGGAGGCCGCATGAGCGCCGCCGGTCCCATCGTCGTCGTGGCTCGCTGGCGCATGGCGCCGGAGGTTGTGGCTGACGTGCTGGCGCTGGTGACGCAGTTGCGCGAGCAGTCGCTGGCCGAGTCCGGCTGCCAAGGCTACGACGCGTTCCAGAGCGTCGGTGTTCCCGGAGAGTTGCTGCTGCTCGAGCGCTACGCCGACCGCGCGGCCATCGAGGCTCATCGGGCTTCGGCGCACTACCAGGAACTCGTCGTGAAGCGGATCCTGCCGCTGCTGGCCGAGCGACAGGTGCAGTTGCTGCGCGAGGAGGCCTGATCGGGCCCGCGCGCCAGGCAGTCGATGAACGAAGGGGACCGCGATGCGGTCCCCTCTTCCGCTGCTCGACGATCAACGTCTTGACCCAACCCCCGCCACCAACGACCCCACCGCCACCATCGCCGCGCCGACCCAGAAGATCGGCGGCAGCGGCGCGCTCAGCAGCACCGAGGCAAACAGCGCCGACAGCAGCGGCGTCGCGTTGGCCGCGAGGCCGAGCAGGTGGATGTTCCCCCGCAGCACGCCGATGTTCCACAGCGTGTAGGCCAGCGTCACCGCCGCGCTCGCCAGCGCGACCTGGATCCCGACATGCATCGACCAGGCCATCGGCGGCCGCTCCCCGTTGAACGCATGGCAGATCCAGAACGCGACCGCGCTCAGCGCCATGAAGAACCACAGGCCGTTCTTGCCCTGCGCCATGAACTTGGTGCAGGTGCTGTAGAGCGCCCACACGATCGCGCCGATGAACGCGAGGCCATAGGCCATCGGATTCGCCGCGGCGTTCTGGAAGAAGCGGCTCAGCGACAGGCCCTCGGGCGGCGAGGACGCCGTCACCACGCCCGCCAGCGCGAGTGCCAGTCCGCCGAGCATCAGCGCGTTCAGCCGCTTGCGGCCCGCGATCGCGGAGCACAGCACCGTCAGGCTGGGCCACAGGTAATTCACCATGCCGACCTCGATCGCCTCATGGCGCGTGCGCGCCAGGCCGAGGGCGAGCACGAAGCACAGCTCGTAGGCGACGAACAGCGCGGCGCCGATCCACAGGTAGCGGCGCGGCAGCTCGCGCAGGGACGTGCGCGTGGGCAGCAGGAGCAGCGCCGCGGCGGTGAACAGCACGGCCGGCGCACCGGTCCGGCCGAGGAACTCGATCGTGCTGCGGTTGACGCCGACGGAGGTGCTCCAGAACAGGATGGCCACGAGCCCCAGCAGCGTGGCGCCCTTCGAGATTTCAGACTTCGACATCCAGTTGCTCGCTCTTCGCAAATCTTCCCGGCGGCATGCCCACATGCCGCGTGAACGCCACCCCGAACGGACCGACCGCGCTGTAGCCCACGCGCTCGGCGATCTCCGCGATCGACAGCTCGCGCTGCCGCAGCCATTGTTTCGCGAGCGCCATGCGCCACGCGAGCAGATACGCCATCGGCGCGACGCCGACCGCACGGCTGAAGCGGTCGAAGAACGCGGAGCGCGACAGTGTCGCCGCCTTCGCGAGCTCGGCCACCGTCCACGGATGCGCCGGCAAGGCATGCATGCCGCGCAGCGCGATCGCCAGCTTCGCGTCGGCCAGGCCCTGCACCAGGCCGGGCGTGGCGGCGGTGCTCGCCGTCGCGCGGAAGGCCTCGATCAGCAGGACCTCGAGCAGGCGCGACATCACGATGTCCCGCGCGGGGCGGTCGGCGCGCGACTCGTCGCCGACGAGCTGGACCAGCGTGGACAGGCGGCTCTCGCCGCGCACATGCACCCATCGCGGCAGCAGCGACACCAGCAGCGCCGCGTCCGGCGAGCCGAGCACGCAGTTGCCGACCAGCATGCGCAGGTCGACCGGCCCCGCTGGATCGCCGACGCGCGCGCCGCCGGGCATCGGCACGATCGGCGTCGTGACGCGGTCTCCGTCGCGCGGCGGCTGGCGATCGAGGCTCGACGTCGCGAAGCCGCGCGCCGCCGGGATCAGGACGAAGTCCCCGGCCTGCAGGGTCATCGTCTCGCTGTTGTCCATGCCGTCGACCGTCAGGCGACAAGCGCCTTCGAGCACCGCGAAGTAGAACGGGCGCCCGGTCTCGCTGCGACGCACCGCCCACGGCGCCGAAGCGATGACGAGTTTCGAGAACGGCGCCTGCGGACGCAGCAAGGACACGACTTCGGCCAACGGGTCGACCATCTGGACGATCTCGATAAAGGAATGGACTTCGCAGTGTAGTCAGTCCTGTTCTCGCTCCCTATCGTGCAGGGCATCCCCAACCGATGGAGTTCATCGATGTCCAGCGCTTCCCGCTCTCCCAACGTTTCCAACGCGTCCGCGGCCACCGTCGCCACCGCGGTTCCGGGCGCCTCGACGGTGCTGATCACCGGCTGCTCGTCGGGCTTCGGCCTCGAGACGGCGCGCTTCTTCCTCGACAAGGGATGGCGCGTCATCGCGACGATGCGCACGCCGCGCGAGGACCTGCTGCCGCGCTCCGACCGGCTGCGCGTGCTGGCGCTCGACGTGACCGATGCCGAGAGCATCCGCCACTGCATCGAGGCCGTGGGCCCGATCGATGCGCTGGTCAACAACGCCGGCGTCGGCCTGCTGGCGCCGCTGGAGGGCGTCGACATGGCCAATGCCCGCGCGCTGTACGAGACCAACGTGCTCGGCACGATCGCCATGACGCAGGCGGTGCTGCCGCGGTTCCGGGCTCAGCGCTCGGGCGTGATCGTGAACGTCACGTCGAGCGTGACCTTGCGGCCGTTGCCGCTGCTGTCGGTCTACACGGGCAGCAAGGCGGCGGTGAACGCGTTCACCGAGTCGCTGGCGCTGGAGCTGGCGCCGTTCGATGTCCGCGTGCGGCTCGTGCTGCCGGGCCGCTCGCCGGGCACGAGCTTCGGCGACAACGCGCGCAAGCTGATGCCGCTCGACGTGCCCGAGGCCTACACCGAGTTCCGCGATCGCGTCTTCGCCGCGGTGCGCGACGCGTCGACGCCGGTGACCCATGCCCAGGACGTCGCCGAGGCGGTGTGGCGCGCGGTCACCGATCCGCAGGCGCCGATGCGGATTCCCGCCGGAGCGGACGCGGTGGCGCTGGCGAGCGAGTGACACCGGGGGTCATCGGTCGCGTCGCGCGGGCCCCTCATACCGTTTGAGGACGCGCGACCGGCCGGCGTCTTCCTCGACGAGGCGCTTGGCCAGAAGATCCTCCGTTCCCATCGTCGCCGACCGGGTTCACTGGTCCGGCGTCGGTGGGCCATTCCATTCAAGGAGGACAACATGGGCATGATCACCGGCGCGGAGAAGGACACCTTGCTCGCATGGATCCCGTCCCAGGCCGCGAAGACCCTGATCGGCAGCACGGAACCCGGCATGGTGTCGGACGCTCCGCTCAGCAAGGCGGTCCGGTTTCGCTGGTTCGAGGTGCAGATCGGGGCCTACAAGTACACGTTCGGCTTGAATCTGCACACCGACCGCAATTGGGGCAGTTGCTGGTTCAAGCGGATGCAGGATGCCGAGGAAATGACCCTCAAGGTGCCCAAGGGTGAAGCCCATTTCTCGCCGCTGCTCAAGTCGGCCTGCAGCAAGTGGGAAGGCGCGGCCCGCACGGCAGGCACGTTCAAGGAGGCCGAGAAGACCGAGGAGAAGGCGACGGAGACCGTGACGTCGTAGCGGTCCGAGGCGCAGTGGCACCGGAGCCGGTGCACTGCGCGCCTTCAGCGCTTGGCCTGATACACCCGCACGAACTCCACCTCATACCCGATCGGGAAGATCGTGTCGTCGATCTCCCCGCCGAGGTCCCCGCCGATCGCGAGGTTGAGGATCAGGAACTGCGGCTTGTCGAACGGCCATTGCGCCGTGCCCTTCCCCAGGTTCGGATACGCCGCATGCGCCTGGCCATCGATGCCGAAGCGGATCTCCTTCGGCGTCCACAGCATCTGGTAGGTATGGAACGCATCGCACGCCGTCGCCAGCTTGCGGCCATCGCCCACGCCGTGCCCGCCGTGGCCCGATGTCGTGTGCACCGTGCTGAACACCCAGTCCGGCTTCTGTCCCATGTGCTCGAGGATGTCCAGCTCGCCCGACTCGGGCCAGTCGCCCTGGCTGCCGAGCATCCAGATCGCCGGCCACGTCCCCTTGCCGCACGGCAGCTTCGCGCGGATCTCGAAGTAGCCGTAGGTCCACTCGGCCTTGCCCTTCGTGATCAGCCGCGTCGACGTGTACTGCTGGCCGCCCCAGTCCGGCGCCGTCGACAGCGACTCCTTGCGCGCGGTGATCACCAGCCGGCCATCCTTCACCGCCGCGTTCTCCGCGCGCGGCCCGGCGTAGTACTGCTTCTCCCGGTTGTGCCAGCCCTGCTTGTTCATGCCGGTGTCGTTGGCCCACTTCGACGCGTCCGGCAGGCCGCCCTGGTCGAACTCGTCCGCCCACACCAGCGTGTAGCCGGCCGGCATCGCCAGCGGCCCCGAGGCCGCCCCGCCCTTGCCCGTCGCGGTCTGCGCCAGCGCCGCCCCGCCGTCGATCGTCAATGCCGCCAGCAGCGGCACGGCGGCCCAGTGCCGCGTCATTCGTTGCTTCATGAACCCCTGTCTCCGGTTGTTCACCGCTTCGCGCGGCGCTCCAGCAGCTGCTCGGCATCCGCCAGCGCCGCCTTGATCGTCTTGTGCCCGCGCAGCACCTTGTCGAGCTCGGTCTGCACGACCTCCTCCGCGAACTTGGCCTGCTTGTGCACCGGCAGCGCCGCGATCTTCAGCGCGTCGTCCCGCCACAGCAGCCGCGCCTGCTGGCCGCCGAGGAAGTCCACCGGCTCGCTGAAGAACGGGTCCTCGTGCACGTCCCGCAGCGCGGGAAACGCGTCGTAGCTCTTGAACGCCTGCAGCTGCCGCTTCGGGTCCAGCGTCATCAGCTGGATGAAGCGCCACGCCAGCACCTTGCGCGACGGCGCCGACTTGCGCGCGATCGCGTAGAAGGTCCCGCCATACGGCGCATGCGCCCCGCCCGGCAGCGACGCCGCCCGCCACAGGCCCTTGGTCTCCGGCGCGACGAAGGCATTCAGCTGGCCGACCAGCCACGCGCCCGAGAGCTCGGTCGCCAGCCGCCCGTTCTTGAAGCCGGCGCCCCAGTCGTTGGACCAGGCCTGCACCTTCGCGTCCAGCCCCTTCTGCCGCGCGCGCAGCGCGACCTCGAAGGCGCGCTCGAACCGCGGCGAGTTCACCAGCACCCGCGATTCGGTGTCGAAGTAGATGCCCTCGCCCGGCTTCAGGCCGTCGGCGATCAGGATGTCCTTGATCTCCTGGACGTTGGCGATCAGGTACGCGCCGCTGCCCGCCTTGATGCGCTCGCCCGCCGCCACGTAGCTGTCCCAGCTGCGCGTCAGTTCCTCGGGCGGCACGCCCGCGCGGTCGAGGATGTCCTTGCGGTACAGCATCGTCCCCGGCCCGATGTCCGCCGGCACCGCGACCACCGCGCCATTGCGCGCGATCGCCTGGTCATACGCATACGGCACCAGCCGGGGGCGATAGGCCTCGACGCCGAACGGCGGCTGACGCAGGTCCTCCAGGCCGCCGCCCTGCGCGAAGCGGCCGACGAAGCTCGACTCCAGCGCCATCACGTCCGGCAGTCCCACCGCCGTCGACAGCGCCGTCGTCATCGCGGTGTGGTGGTCGGTGTACTGCCGCATCAGGATGCGCAGCTCGACATCGGGATGCATCGCCTGCCAGGCCGGGATCGCCGCCTCGGCGATCTTGTCCATCAGAGGGAAAGCGGCGATGGTCAGCACCTCGCGCGTCTGCGCGAGCGCCGGCACGACCATCACGCCGGACCAGGCCGGCGCCGTCATCGCCGCCAGCATGCCGCGACGGGTGAGCCCCGCGCGCGCTGTCAAAAGTCGAGCTCCATCGTCATGGCCGTGCCTTCGCCGAGGGTGCCGCCCTGGGGCGGCTGCAGGTAGATGCCGAAACGCGACGCCTGCCCGGGCCAGCGTTGCGCGCTCAGCTCGGCGATCGCCGCGTCGATGCCCGGTTGCACCTCGCCGCTGTCCGGATCGACGTTGGGCACGACGCAGCGCTCGCACGCGGCGCGACGCACCAGTCGACGCCAGGTGCCTGCCGCGTCGGGCCAGACGAGTTGCAGCAGGTACTCCTCCAGGAACGGCGCCATCGGCTCCCGGCCGCCGCCCAGCACGAGGTTGGGCCGCAACCGGCGTGCATCGACCCGCGCGTGCCCTTGCGCCACCAGGTGCGCGTTGAGTTCCTCGACCGACGCGCTCGACACCGCATGCAGTGGGTTCGGCGCGGTGGCCAGCAAGGCCTCGCGATCGAGCTTCACCAGCCGCAGCTCCTCGCCGGTCAGTTCACGCAGGAACTGCGCCGCCATCGCGCCGGCGTCCCTCGCGCCATGGGCCACCATCCGGCGCGTCTCCGGATCCCAGATCGATGCCCGCGTCGCCTCGCCTGCCGCTTCCCGCGCCAGGCACAGCGGTTGCAGGTCGCCGCCGCGCAGCAGCAGCGCATCCGGCAGCAGCTTCGGTTGAAGCAACGCCAGCTTCGGATGTGAACCGAGCCAGCAGAGCTCGCCGCGCGCGTCGACCACGATCCACTCGCGGTCGCCCTCGATGCGGCCGTCGGCGTCGAACCGGAGTTCGCTCACGCGCACGCCGGCGCAGGACTTCACCGGATAGAGGAACAGCGCCTCCACCTCGGCGGACGCCGTCGTCGATCCGGGCATCGGCCCGCCCTGCGTGTCCTCGAAGTCGACCCGGATGTCCACGGCGACGACCGGCGCCTTGTCGGCGTCGAGGTCGATGTCGACGCGCACCTCGCCGACCGGGCGCGCGGCGGCGAGCGAGATCAGGCCAGCGGCGCTCATGCCGATCCTCCTGCGCCTCAGCGCGGCAACACGAAGGTCGCGATCGCGCGCGCCGGCAGCGACGCCACGCCGGCCTGGCCGTCGATGCGCAGCGTGAAACGGTGCTCGCGCTCGCCGCGGTTCATCACGACGACGGCGATGCCGCCGTCCTCGTTGACCGCCGCGGTGCACTCGAGGTCCTGGCTGCTCGCCGAGCACAGCACGCGGTGCGCGCCGGGCTTGATGAAGCGGCTGAAGTGACCGAGGTAGTCGTAGGAGCTCTGCGGCATCAGCCGGTTGTGCTCGCGGTCCGCCAGCATCGGCGCGCTGCACAGGTTGCCGACGTGGTTCGGTCCGCCGGTCTCGTCGAGCAGCAGGTTCCAGTCGATCCAGCCCACCGTCCAGCGGTTCAGGTCGTTGATGATGCTGCGCGCGTAGCGCTCGCCGGTGTTCCACGAGCCGATGTGCGGTCCGCCCTCCTGGCAGCCCTCGGTGAACAGCAGCTGCTTGTCCGGATAGGCGTCATGCAGCAGGCCGACGTGGTCGAAGTGGTCCTCGACATACCAGTGGAAGCCGCAGCCCCAGACGTACTTCGACGCCTCGGGATCGGAGTACACGACGTCCGCGCGCTGGACCATCTGGTCGCGGTTGTGGTCCCAGACCACGACCTTGATGCGCTGCAGCCCGGCCGCGTGCAGCGCGGGACCGAGATGGTCGCGGACGAAGTCGCGTTCCTCCTCGGCGCTGTAGACGCAGGAGTCCCAGCGCTGCACCGCGTCCGGCTCGTTCTGCACGGACACGCCCCAGATGGGCACGCCCTCGGCCTCGTAGGCCTGGATGAACTTCACGAAGCACTGCGCCCAGGCCTTGGCGTACTGCGGCAACAGCTTGCCGCCGTTGTTCATCTCGCCGTTGGACTTCATCCACGCGGGCGGACTCCACGGGGAGACCAGCAGCTTCATCGGCCCCGGCGCGACTTTCATCGCCGCCTTGATCATCGGCAGCAGCGCGCGGCGGTCGCGGTCGATGTTGAAGTGCTGGAGCGCCTCGTCGCCAGGGACTTCCGCGTGGGCGTAGTTGCCCAGCGAGAAGTCGCAGCTGTTCATGTGCACGCGGTTGAAGGTGTAGCCGTGGCCCGCGGTCACGTCGAAGTAGGCGTGCAGCAGCGCGTTGGCCTCGGCGGGCGGGAGCTTCTGCCAGGTGGTCGCGGCGGCTTCGGTGAAGGCGCCACCAAAGCCCTCGATGCGCTGGAAGCGCCGGGCGCTGTTGACCACCAGCTTGGGCATGCCGGCGATGGCGGCATCGGCCATCAGTTGCGCGACCGGCCGCAGCGCCAGGTCCGGCTGCGCGGCCAGCCGCGTCGACGTGGCCAGGTCCGCGCCCTTCGCGGACAGCGTCCATCGCAAGGACGCGCCCGCGTCCGCCCGAGTTGTCTCCGTCATGGAATGCCCTTGTCGTTACGGCGCTTGAAAGCGCTTTCAAGACTCGAGCATAGAGGCAGAGCGGGAGACGGTCAATTCAGGGATGGTCCGGAGGCGGGCCCGGTGAGGGCCCGTCGCCGGTCACTTCTCGGGGAAAGCCTTGCGCAGCACGTCGTACTGCGCCTTCGTGATCGGCATCATCGACCCGTGCCGCAGCTGGGCCGGCATCTCGAAGCGGTCCCATTCCTTGCGGCGCGAGTTGCCCCAGACCTCGACCCACGGCCCTTCGAGCCGCGGCGCCATCGACAAGCCATAGCTCGTGCCCGCGTACTGCTCGTAGTACAGGTACCAGTCGATGCCATTGGGCGCCCGCACCAGCGTCGGTGCCTCGCGGAAGGCCGGGCTCAGCGCGGGGCCGGGCTCCGGATAGGGGCCGAGCAGCTCCTTTGCGCAGCTCATGCGGATCGTCTTGCCGGTGGTCCAGATGTACGACGGATAGCGCTCGTCCTTGATGACGGCGCAGTAGCCGCCTTCCGGATTCGCGATCAGGAAGGTGTCGATCGTCGCGATCTCCCACGGGAACAGCCGCTTGGGCGGCGCGTCGAAGCGCCGCAGGTCCGGCGACAGCGCGTAGAGCGTGCGCTGGCTCGACCAGTAGCGCTCCGGGTCCTCCGGCACGCCAGGCACCGTGGCGGTATGCCACAGCACGATGAACTGGTTCGACGGCTTGTCGAAGTAGAGCTTGGGCGCGCCGATGCGCTGCATCGCGTTGGGCAGCCCGGCGACCTGGGACAGGTCGGGCCGGTAGGTGCCGAAGGCCTGCCAGCGGACCAGGTCGTCGGAGACCCAGAAGCGGATGTCCGGATCGTCGTCGCTCTTGTTGCCGACCAGGTAGAAGCGGCCGTCCGGCCCCTGCGCGATCGACGGATGGCCGTGGTACTCCTCGTTCACCGCCTTGCCGCCGTTGAGCTTCGTCCAGTGCAGCCCGTCCAGGCTGACCGCGTAGTGCAGCACGCCGTAGCGCGCGTCGGTCATGTGGGCGAAGAGGTAGGCCTCGGGGCCGGTCCGGGCGAGCGCGGCCGCGCTGGGCGGCCCGGCCGGGTGCGCCGGATTGGCCGCGGGCGCGGCCTGCGCGGCGGCGTTGCCGGAAGCGGCCATCGCCGCCAGGGTCAGGATCGCGCCCGCGAGCGCCCGGATGCTTCTCATCGTTGGTCTCCTTGAATGCGCTGCTGAATCGATCCCGACCGCTCAGCGACCGCTCAGGGCGCCGAGATCGCCCACCGCTGGCAGTCGCCCCCCAGCCATTCCCATTGCTGGACCTTGGCGCCGTTGGTCGTCGCGCACGCGTCCACGTCGAGCACGCGGCCGCTGTTCTTGTTGACGAAGCGCCAGTAGCCGGCGCCGACGTTCTCGATGCCCCAGCGCTGCGTGCCCGCGTTGTTCGAGGTCCACTGCCGCACCTGCGCGCCCATCGCCAGCGAGGCGTCCTGCACCTCCAGCTTCAGGCCGCTGTTGACCGAGGTCAGCTCGAAGAAGCCGTCGGACGTCGCCGTGACGTTCCAGCGCTGGCAGTTGGCGCCGCTGTACGGCCACTGCTGCACCAGGGCGCCGGCGGCGGTCGAGCAGCCCGCCACGTCGAGCGCCTGCGCGCTGTGCTTGGCGATCACCTTGTAGGTGCCGTTGGCGACGGTGTTGGGGCTGACGCGCTCGAACTTCCAGCGCTGGCAGTCGCCGCCCAGCCAGGTCCACTGCTGCACCTTGGTCCCGGCCGTCGTCGAGCAGCCGTCCACGTCCAGCACCAGGTTGCTGTTCTTGTTGATGACGCGGTAGTAGCCGTCGCCGACCGGCTCGATCCGCCACTTCTGGCAGTTGTTGTCGGCCACCGTCCAGGTCTGCACCTTGCCGCCGGTGGCGGTGGAGCAGCCGTCCACGTCCAGCCCCTGCCCGCTGTGCTGCGCCGTCAGCGTGTAGTCGCCGTTGCCGGTGTTGGTCACGCGCCAGCGCTGGCAGTCGCCGCCGATCCAGCTCCACTGCTCGATCTGCGTGCCCACGGCCGTCGAACAGCCGCTCACGTCCAGCACCTGGCCGCTGTGCTTGGCCACGAGGCGGTACACGCCGTCGGCGACTGGGTGGTTCAGCGGCGCGCTGGCGAACTGCACGCGGCAGGCGATGTTGGCCATCTGCAGCACGCGGGTCCCGTCCGCCGACGGCAGCAGCTGGCTGCTGTAGTTGGAGCAGGGATCGGTGCCGAAGTTCGGCGTCACCAGCGGGGCCGCGGCCTCGGTCCAGGCGCCGGTGCCGCCGTTGGTGTTGACCATGTAGATGCGGCCGTTGACGTCGTCGTTGATCGCGTTGCCGGCGTTGCGGCCCACGATCTGGCCGATCAGCAGCAGCCGGCCCTGCGGGCTGCCGTCATTCATCCACGACACCGTCGGCGCGTGCGAGAAGTGGTTGCCGGCCGTCGACTCGACGCGCGTGCCCATGTTGCTCGCGGTGCCCCAGCCGCTGCCGTTGGACGAGCCGCGGATGTACACGTCGCAGCTGCGCGAGCCGCAGATCTCGTAGCTCATCACGTAGCTGCCGTTGGGCAGCTTGCGCACGATCGGCATGCCGGGGCGCAGGTCGCCGTTGTCGCTGATGCCCACGTCGATCGTGTCGCCGCTCCAGCTCACGCCGCCGTCGGTCGAGACCCGGTGCGCGATCAGCTGGTTGAAGCCGCCCGACTTGTACTCCTCGCTCGAATAGAACATCAGCAGCCGACCGGCGCTATCCACCGAGAACTCCGGTTCCCAGGTGCCGGTGCCGCCGGTCACCGCGATCGCGTGCGAGGTCCAGCTGCGGCCCACGTCGGTGCTGCGGTAGATGCGGATCTGGTACGCGCTGCCGTTGCGCGTCGTCGTCGCCCAGAACAGCGTGCCGGGCGCGGTCGAGCCGAGTTGCTGCGGCACCTCCCACAGCGCGCTGCAGCAGTGCCAGGGCTCCGGCACGGTGACGCTGCCCACCTGCGCCCAGGTCGCGCCCTGGTTGGTGCTCTCGTAGATCAGCGACTGGCTGCCGCCGAGGTCGTAGGACGCCAGCAGGCGTCCGTTGGCGCCGCCGCTGGCGGCCAGCCGGATCATCCGCGGATAGAAGCTGTCCTGGTTGCCCAGGACCGTCTCCGCGGCGTGCGCCGACAGGCCCATCCAGGCCGTCGCCGCCACCATCATCGCGAGCAGCCAGCGCCACCCACTCCAAGCGAACTTGCTCATGCGTGTCTCCTAAGGGCGGCCCACGGGGCCGCGTGCTGTCGTCGTCGATCGGCGTTGGCAAGCGGCGCCGGTCAGGGAATGGGGCGGCTCTGCGTCCGCCTCCGGGTCGGGTCGTTCCCGCTCAGCGGGAGGCCGCGGGGGCCGGCGGCGCGGGCGGCGGCGGCACGCCGTCCACCAGCGCCTTGTTGGCCTTGGCCACGCGCTCGAAGTCGAGCTTGCGCACGCGGCGGTCGTAGGTGAAGAAGCCGTTGAGCTCCTCCTCCACGTCCGTCGTCTCGGTGTAGATCGCGGCGCTCAGCCCCTTGTCGATGCGGAAGCCGCGCAGCTTGTCGACCTGCGCCACGTAGGCGTCATTGATCGCCTGCGGGGTCTCGTACAGGTGGTAGCAGCACTTGGACTCCGGCCGGTACATGTGGCCGGGCACCTTCAGGCTGTTGCCGCCGTACTCGCCCAGCACGGCGATGCGCCACGGCTGGTACTTGGGCACCGCGGGGCCGGGGTAGTCGTGCAGGTCGATCAGGTCGCCGCCGCCCTCGTCGTGCGGCGCGAAGTTGATGCCGGAGTGCGCGTTGATCAGCCGCGTCGGGTCCATCGCTCGGAACTGCGCGGCCATGCGGCGGTGTTCGAAGTCGCCCCACGACTCGTTGAAGATCACCCAGGTCACGATCGACGTCGTCGAGCGCAGCTGGTCGACGATCTCGCGCCACTCGACCTCGGTCTTCGCGCGCACCGCCTTGTCGGTCTCGGCGTCCCAGGCCTGCGGCATGTCCTGCCACACCAGCAGGCCCAGCTTGTCCGCGTAGTGGAACCAGCGCGCCGGCTCCACCTTGATGTGCTTGCGGACCATGTTGAAGCCCAGCTTCTTGGTCTCCTCCAGGTCGAAGCGCAAGGCCGCGTCGGTCGGCGCGGTGTAGAGGCCGTCGGGCCAGAAGCCCTGGTCCAGCGGGCCGAACTGGAACACGAACTTGCCGTTGAGCATCGGGCGCGGCACGCCGTCGACCATGCCCACCTCGATGCTGCGCATGCCGAAGTAGCTGTCGACGCGGTCCACGACCTTGCCGTCGCGGCGCAGCGTGACCTTCAGGTCGTACAGGAAGGGGTCGTCCGGCGACCACAGCCGCGGCTGGGGCACCGGCAGCGACAGCGCGCGATCGGCGGCGCCGGTGACGCGGCCCACCACCTGGCCGTCCTTCAGCGCGACGGCTTCGACTTGCAGGCCCTTCCCGCCGGTCTCGCCCTTCTCTCCCTTCGCGGACGGCGCGCCCTTGCCGGCCGCGCCGGTGCGGACCGTCAGCGCCAGCCGCTGCTCGCCGACGACCGGCGTCGCGTCCAGCCGGGCGACATGCGCGGGGCCGACCGGCTCCAGCCAGACCGTCTGCCAGATGCCGGAACTCGGCGTGTAGAAGATGCCGCCCGGCTTCAGCGACTGCTTGCCGAGCGTGCCGTCGTTGGTGCTGGGGTCGAAGGCGGCGACGACCACCTCGTTGCGTCCGGCCTTGAGCATCGGCGTGATGTCGAAGCTGAAGGACGTGTAGCCGCCCTCGTGCTGGCCGACGCGCGTGCCGTTGACGTAGACCGTCGCGAGGCGGTCGACCGCGCCGAAGTTGATCCGCACGCGGCGGCCGGCCCAGGCGGCGGGCAGGTCGAAGCTCCGGCGATACCAGAGGTTCAGTTCGCCGAGCCGCTCGATGCCGGACAACGCCGATTCCACCGGATAGGGGACGCGCACGCGCTCGGGCGTCGCGGGGAAGCGCGGCGCCGAGGCCGGCGGCACGCGGGCATCCGGCGCGGACTTGCCGCCCCAGTAGTCCCACTGGCCGTTCAGGTTGAGCCAGTCGGCGCGGACCAGTTGCGGGCGTGGGTACTCGGGCAGGGGCACGGGCGCCTTCATCGCCTCGTCGAACCAGGGCGTGGTCAGCCGCGCGTGGGGCTGCGGCGCGACGACTGCTTGCGCGTCCTGCGCGGGCTGCGCCGAGGCCGGCGCGATCAGGGCCGACAGCGCGGCGGCCGCGACGCAGGCCGCGGCGTTCAGGGCGGAAAACTTCGATGACATCGATCGGGTTCCTCGTTGTTCCGATGAAGGGACGGGCGATGGCCGCGGCGGCGACGGGCCGCGGCCGGGCGCCCGGGTCAGGGTCGTCGCGACGGGCGACCGTGCCACAGCACCATCACGCGCTGCAGGCCGCAGAACAGGCCCAGCAGCGCGCCGATGACGATGCGGGTCCACCACGAGCTCAAGGTGCCGTCGAACAGGATCAGCGTCTGGATCAGGCCCAGCATCAGCACGCCGGTCAGCGCGCCCAGCACGTGGCCGGTGCCGCCGCTGAGCAGCGCGCCGCCGATGACGACGGCGGCGATCGCATCCAGCTCCAGCCCTTGCGCATGCAGCCCGTAGCCGGACAGCGTGTAGATGCCGAACAGCACGCCGCCCAGGGCGGCGCAGCCGCCGCTGACGGCGTAGACGCCGATGCGGGTCGCGGCCACCGGCAGGCCCATCAGCCGCGCGGAGGTCTCCTGGCCGCCGAGCGCGAAGACCGCGCGACCGAACGGCGTCGACCGCGACACCGCCACCGCGAGCGCCAGCACGGCCAGCGCGCAGACGGCGCCCGGCGTGATCTCGCCGAGCGGGCCCAGCGACCAGCGGGCTTGCGACCACGCGGTCAGCGTGGGGTCGGCGATCGGGATCGAGTCCAGGCTCAGCAGGTAGCACAGGCCGCGCGCCAGGAACAGGCCGGCCAGCGTCACGATGAACGGCGGGATCGCGAAGACATGGATCACCGCGCCCATCAGCGCGCCGAAGGCGGCGCCGCCGAGCAGCAGCAGCGGGATCAGCACCAGCGGCGACAGGTGGGCGCGCTCGACGCCCAGCGCCAGCAGCATCGTCGTCAGCGCGACGACCGACCCTACGGACAGGTCGATGCCGCCGGACAGGATCACGAAGCTCATGCCGACGGCGACCACCAGCAGGAAGGCGTTGTCGATCAGCAGGTTCAGCAGCACCTGGCTGGACAGCAGGCCCGGATAGGCGGCCGCGCCGCCGAGCGCCGCGACCACCAGCAGCAGCACCGAGGCCCAGCTGGGCAGGTCGCGCGCATGCACCAGCGTCGACCACGAGAAGGCGGGGACGGGACGCGCGCTCATCGCGGGCCTCCTTCGGAGGGGGCCGGCTTCGAGTCGGCGAGGGTCGATGTCGAGGTCGACACGGCGCGTCGGCGCTGCCAGCGCTCGCGCCATCCGCGCCACACCGGCGCCTGGCTGATCGACACCGCGAAGACGACGGCGGCCTTCACCACCAGCGTCACCTCGGGCGCGATGCCCAGCGCGTAGATGCTGGTGGTGAGCGTCTGGATGATCAGCGCGCCCAGCAGGCTGCCGCGCAGGCTGAAGCGGCCGCCCAGCAGCGACGTGCCGCCGAGCGCCACCGCCAGGATCGCGTCGAGCTCCAGCAGCAGGCCGGCGTTGTTGGCGTCGGCGCTCTTGATGTTGGCGCTGATCATCAGCCCGGCCACGCCGGCGCACAGGCCGCAGGCGATGTACAGCGCCAGCAGCAGCCCCGCGGCCTGCACGCCGGCCAGGCGCGCGGCGGCGGGATTCGCGCCGCTGGCCTGCACGAACAGGCCGAGCGCGGTCCGGTGCTTCAGCAGCCCGAACAGCGCCGCGACGCCGAAGGCCAGCCAGGGCGCAAACGGCAGGCCCAGCAGGAAGCCGCTGCCAAGGAAGAAGTAGGGGTCGTGGTAGATCGTGATGATCTGGCCGTCGGTGATCAGCTGCGCGATGCCGCGGCCGGCGACCATCAGGATCAGCGTGGCGATGATCGGCTGGATGCCGCCGGCGACGACCAGCAGGCCGTTGAACAGGCCGCACACCGCCGCGGCGCCGAGCGCGCCGAGGATGGCGGTCGTCATCGGCATCGACGCGCCCTCGCGCGTCACCAGCGACGCCGCGACGGCCGCCGCGATCGCGACGACCGCGCCGACGGAGATGTCGATGCCGCGCACCGCGATCACCAGCGTCATGCCCATCGCGACGACCATCAGCGGCGCGGCGCGGTTCAGGATGTCGATCAGCGGACCGTAGGCGTGGCCGTCCTGCCAGCGCAGGCTGAGGAACTGCGGATTCAGGATGGCGTTCAGCGCCCACAGCGCGAGCAGCACGTAGGCCGCATGCCGCGCGCCGGCATGGTGGTCGGCGCGACGGCGGACCGCTCGCGCGGACTTGTCGCCGGCGGTGGCGCGGGGGATGCGCGCGGCGCTCATGGCAGGGTCTCCGGCAAGCGGGAAGTAACCGGCGCGCCGGCCGCGTCGTTCGGGCCGGCGGCGGGCTGCGCGCCGGCCATCACGTGGAGCAGGCGGTGCTCGTCCAGGCCGCGGGCCTCGAGGTCGGCGACCTGGCGGCGCTCGCGCAGCACGGTGACGCGGTCGCTGGCGCGCAGCACCTCGGGGAGTTCGGAGGAAATGAAGATCAAGGCCATACCCTGGCGGCACAGCGTCAGCACCTGGTCCATCAGGTCTTGCTTGGCGGCGATGTCGATGCCGCGGGTGGGTTCGTCGAGGATCAGCAGGCGCGGCTCGGTGGCGAGCCAGCGGGCGAGGATGGCCTTTTGCTGATTGCCGCCGGAGAGCAGTCCGATGGGGGTTTCCGCGTCGGCGGTCTTGATGCCGAGTTGGGTGATGAAGCGATCGGCCAGTGCGCGTTGGGCGGTGGCCGAGAGGGTGCGGAGGATGCCGCGCCGCGCCTGCAGGGCGAGGACGATGTTCTCGCGGACGGACAGTTCGGCCACGATGCCGTCGACCTTGCGTTCCTCGGGACAGAAGGCCATGCCGGCGCGCACGGCGTCGCGCGGACCGCGCAGGCGGACGCTGGTGCCGTCGACGCGGATCTCGCCGGCATCGGCGCGATCGGCGCCGAACAAGAGACGAGCGGTCTCGGTGCGTCCGGCGCCGAGCAATCCGGCGAGTCCGAGGACTTCGCCGGCCCGAACGTGCAGCGAGATGTCGTCGACGGCGCCGCGACGGCCGAGGTGACGAGCCTCGAGCAACGAGGTACTCACCGCACCGCCTGCTTTTTCGTCGAAGGGCTTGTGGGTGGTGGAGGCGGAGGGTTCCGGTGGCCTTGCGAAGGAATGTGGAGCCTGCGACACGCCTGACTGAGCGGGGCCACCGGAACCCTCTGCCTCGCGCTCGGTGGCGGAAGCGATGGCAGCGGTGGCGGTGGCGGTAGCGGTGGCGGTGGCGGTGAAAGCCCGCCCCAACATGAGCCCCACGAGCGCCATGCGCGGCAATTCGGAGGCGAGGTATTCCCCGACGAGTTCGCCGTTCCTCAGCACCGTGAACCGGTCCGCGACCGCGTAGGCCTGGTCGAGGAAGTGGGTGACGAGCAGCACCGCGACGCCTTCGCCCCGGAGCTGGCGGACCATGGCGAGCAGCCGTGCCGTTTCCGCCTCGTCGAGCGACGAGGTCGGTTCATCGAGGATGAGCACCCGGGCGCGTTGATGGAGCGCGCGGGCGATGGCGATCATTTGCTGGACGGCGACGGGGTAGTCCCCGAGGGGCCGCCGGACGTCCGCCGCGATGCCGAGCCGGCCGAGCGCCCTGGCGGCTTCTTCCCGCACGCGCGGCCAGTCGATCGCCACCCCGCCCCACCGCCGCGGGAATCTTCCGGCGAGGACGTTCTCCGCGACCGAGAGATTCGGACAGAGCTGCACCTCCTGATGCACGACCGCGATCCCGGCCCGCTGCGCTTCCAGCGGCGAGCGGGCCGCGAAGGCCGTGCCGTCGAGCACGATCTCCCCCGCGTCCCGGTCCTGCACGCCGGTGAGGATCTTGATCAGCGTGGATTTCCCCGCGCCGTTCTGCCCCATCAGCACCTGCACCTCGCCGGCGCGCATCGTCAGCCCCGCGCCGGCCAGCGCGGGCACGCCGCGGAAGGCCTTCGCGACGCCGCGCGCCACCAGCACGGGCGGCGGGCCGGACTCGACGGTCGATCCCGCCATCAGTATTTCCGCTTGGGCAGTTCCCTGGCGGCGACTTCGGCGGGGAACACGCCTTCCTCGGTCACGATGCGCCGCGGCACGGTCTTGCCGGCCTTCAGGTCCTTCACCGTCTGCATCAGCTGCGGCCCCAGCAGCGGGCTGCACTCCACGGTCACGTTGAGCTTGCCCGCGACCATCGCCTGGAACGCGCCCTTCACGCCGTCGATGGAGATGACCAGGATGTCCTTGGCCGGCTTGAGCCCGGCCTCCTCGATCGCCTGGATCGCGCCGATCGCCATGTCGTCGTTATGCGCGTACAGCACGTCGATGTGGCGGCCCTCGGCCTTCAGGAAGGCCTCCATGACCTCCTTGCCCTTGGCGCGGTTGAAGTCGCCGGTCTGCGAGCGGACGATCTTGAGCCGCGCGTCGGCCTTGATGCCTTCCTCGAAGCCCTTCTTGCGGTCCAGCGCCGGCGCCGCGCCGACGGTGCCCTGCAGCTCGACGATGCGGATCTCCTTGCCTGCCGGGCGGGACTTGACGTTGTCCACCAGCCAGCGCGCCGCGCGCCGGCCTTCCTCGACGAAGTCCGAGCCCATGAAGGTCACCCACAGGCTCTGGTCGGTTTCCTGCACCGTGCGGTCGGTCAGGATCACCGGGATGCCGGCGGCCTTGGCCTCGCGCAGCACCGTGCCCCAGCCGGTCTCCACCACCGGCGACAGCGCGATCACGTCGACCTTCTGCGCGATGAACGCGCGCAGCGCCTTGATCTGGTTCTCCTGCTTCTGCTGCGCGTCGGCGAATTTGAGCTCGATGCCGGCCTCCTTGGCCGCGGACTTGATCGAGGCCGAGTTGGCGGTGCGCCATTCCGATTCGGCGCCGATCTGGGAGAAGCCGAGGACGATCTTCTTGTCGGCCGCCATCGCGCCGGGCACGAGGCCCAGGCCGCCGAGCGCGGCGATCGAAGCGGTCGACAGGGCACCGAGGACGAGACGGCGGCGTGCAGCCGGACGAGCCTGACGCATGGGGACTCCTTGAACGAAGAAAAAGGGGCGCCCCGCCGCGCGCTCCGGGGAGCGCGCGGACAAGGATCGCCTGGGAACGCGGCGCCCCCGAAGGCGCCGCGACGGAGCGGGTCACCGGCCGCGCCCGCGGCTCACGTCGCGGGGCGGTCCGGTCCGGGGGTCAGTACTTCGCGTTGAAGCTCAGGCCGTAGAACTTGTCGTCCGACCGGATGTCGTGCGGGAAGCTCTCGTTCTGGAAGTAGCTGTAGTACTTGGACCCGGTCAGGTTGTTGGCGTTGAAGCTCACGCTCAGCTTCTCGTTGAACGCGTAGCCGATCGCGAAGTCCAGCCGGCCGTAGTCCTTGACCCGGTTGTAGGTCGGCGGCACGCCCGGATCGCAGGCGGCGACCGGCATGTTGTTCTCCGTCGACGGGGCCAGCAGGCAGCCGAACGAGCCTTCGTTGAACTTGCTGCGCCAGGTGTAGGTCAGCCGGCTGGTGATGCCGTACTTCTCGTACAGCAGCCCGGCGTTGAAGCTGTGCTTGGACACGCCCAGCAGCGGCTTGTTGTACAGCGGGTCGGTCTTGGTGTTGACCTTGCTGTCGGCCAGCGTGTAGTTGCCGAAGACGCCCAGCCCGTTGAACGCGCCCGGCAGGAAGTCCAGGAAGTACTGGCCGCTCAGCTCCAGGCCCTTCAGCGTGGCCTTGCCCAGGTTGCGCGGACGGCTGATGTCGTACTCGACGCCGTCGATCACCTCCGGCGCGGTGCTGCGCACGACGCGGTTCTTCAGCGTGCGGTAGTAGACGGCTGCCTGCAGGTAGCTGCCCTTGCCGAAGTACTTCTCCACCGACAGGTCGTAGGCCGTGCTGGTCTGGTCCTTCAGCTGCGAGTTGCCGCCGCTGCCGCTGGGGCGGATGTTGGCGTTGGTCGGGATCGAGTAGGTCAGCGACGGGTTCAGGTCGCCCAGCGCCGGGCGCGACATCGTCATGCCGGCGGTGGCCCGCACCAGCAGGTTGGGCGCGACCTCCAGCTTGGCGCTGGCGTTGGGCAGGAAGCGCGAGGTCGACGACGACGCGCTCTGCGGCGTGATCACGTCGTTGACCCGGCCCGCGCCGCTGATGTCGCGTTCCATCCGCACGAAGCGGCCGCCGATCACGCCGTCCAGGCGCATGCCGCCGACCTTGGTTTCGTAGTGCGGCTGCACGTAGGCGGCGTAGGTCTTCTCGTCGGAGTCGTAGTTGTTGAGCGGGTCGTAGGCCGGGTCGCCGAGCGCGCCGCCGTACAGCGCGCGCAGCACGTCGGTGTTGTCGCGCAGGTAGTCCGGATTGGGCGTCATCCACGGCGAGCAGCCGTTGATCTGCGGGATGCAGTTGGGCGCCTGGATCAGGAAGTTGCTGGGCAGCTGCGTGGCCGAGCTCACCAGCGTGTTGCGGTTGCCGCCGGGGGCGTTCGGGCCGCCGGGCGCGTTGGCGCGCCAGTGCGATTCGCGCTTGGTGACGCGGGCGCCGAAGTCCACCGAGGTGATGAAGCCGTTGAGCTCGTAGTTGCCGCTCAGCGCCACCGCGTCCTGCTTGGACTTGGCGCGGTTGATGTCCTGGAACAGCGAGTTGGCGAAGCGGAAGTCCGTGGCCTGGCCCAGCGGGTTGCCCGGCATGTTGGTCGTGCCGTAGCCGCCGTTGTTGATCACGATGTCGACCTGGCTGATCTGCTTGCCGATGTCGACGATGATGTTGCGGTTGCTGTTGGACGACTCCATCCGCGACACGTCGAGGTTCATCGACAGCGGACCCGAGTTGTACTTCCAGCCGCCGGCGAGCACGCGCTGGTCGGTCGCGCTGGTCTTGGCCTGCGTGCTGGTCAGGCCCGGCACGTTGTTGAAGGTCGCCGAGATGCCGTTGCACAGCCGCTGGATCGGCTGGCCCGACGGGCCGAGGAAACCGGCGCCGTCGACGTGCGCGTCGAAGCAGTCGGTACTGGCCTTCGGGTTGGTGATGTTCTGCGCCGCGAAGATGTCCGAGAAGATGAAGAAGGTCGCGAACTTCGCGCGATAGCCCGCGTACAGGCCGTCGACGTAGAACTCGTTTTCCTGGTTCGGACGCCACTGGAAGGATGCGTTGACCTGCGGGCGCTGGTAGTTGCCGGTGTCGGTCAGGCCGCCGACGCAGGTCGGCAGCACGATGCCGGGCGCTCCCGGCGGGCCGTTGGTGCCCGAGCGCGGATCGCAGTTGAACGAGATCGGCCGGTTGAACTTGTGGTCGGCGTAGGAGATGTCGATCAGGCCGCCCATCTCGCCCGCCGGCGTGTTGGTGCGGTAGGAGCCGAGCACGCCCAGCTTGGAGCTGATCTTGTCGGCATAGTCGCCCTGGCTCGCGCGGCCGTTGACCACCAGCGTCAGGCCCTTGGCGAACTCCAGCGGCTTGCGCAGCTTCAGGTCGATCGCACCGGCCACGCCGCCTTCGACCAGGTTGGCGCCGGCGGACTTGTAGACGTCGGCGCGGGAGATCGCCTCCGCCGGCAGGTCCTGGAACGCGAAGCCGCGGCCCACGCCGGTGAACATCTCGCGGCCGTCGACGGTCGTGATGATGTCGCCGATGCCGCGGATCAGCGGGTTCACGATCTCGTTGTTGAAGTTGACGACGGTCTGGATGCCGGGCACGCGCTGCAGCGCCTCGGCCACCGTGTTGTCGGGGAACTTGCCGATGTCGTCGGCGACGATCGATTCGACGACCTGGTCGGCGTCGCGCTTGGTCTGCACCGCCGCCGCGCGGCTCGCGCGCTGGCCGACGATGACCACCTGTTCCAGCTTGGTGCCCGCGGCGCCCGAGGCCGCGGTGTCCGGCGCCTGGGGCGCCTGCGGCGCGGTCTGCGCCAGGACCTGCTGTCCGGCCAGGCACAGCGTCAGGCACGCCGCGGCCGAGATCGGCGAGAGCCGGAGGGAATGAGGGAGTCGAGTCATTGTTGTCTCCAGGGGCCTCGTCGCCGGGCACCGGTCGGGGGACCGCGCCCGGCTCGGGCCGGGTTTTAATACAAACAACTTTTCTTGCAATATTCGGCGAGATTCGGCGTCCGCCGGCACCCGTCGCGTGCCTGCCGCCGCCCCGGCGCGGCGGGTTCTCCGCCGGGCCGGTTCCACGGTGAGCCGTGGATAACCGTCCTCGGATGCCACCGTCGGCGGGCTGACCCGCGACGGACTTTCAGGACCTTGGCATCCGGTTTTTCTGATTATTCACAAATTAATTCGTTATAAACCTAGCGCAAACCATGAGAGACGGCGGCTTGTGCCGTCGGCGCCACGTCCGCGTGGGTCGAGGGGCCGCCCGGAGCGGCGCCCATGAAGCGCGACTCGCGCTCCAGCAGCCGGTTGATGCGGGTCTGGCCCTTGGCGAGCGTCGCGTCCATCGGCTCGCCGGAGACCACGATCGAGGCCAGCGTGTCGCCCAGCAGCCCCATCACGCGCGACTGCCGCGCCACCGTCGCGGGCAGCCCGGTGCCGTGCGCCGCGACCGGGCCGAGCGCGGCGCGCATCGGCAGCGCCTTGAAGGCCGCGCTGTCGACCGCCGACTGCCGCGCGGGCAGTTGCCCGGTGCGGGCCCAGGCGAGGCTCTCGTCGTTGAGGAAGCGCAGGAAGCGCAGGCCCGCCTCGCGCTCCGCCAGCGTCTGCCGCGGGTTGCGCAGCATCACCCAGGTGTGGCTGTCGGCCCAGGTGCCGGGCTGGCGGAACAGCGTCGGCTCCGGCAGCGCCTCGTACTGGCGGCTCAGCGGATTGCCGGGCCGCGCGGCGCGCGCGTTGAGCTCGCCCAGCAGCCAGGTGCCGTTGGGCATCACGCCGCCGGCGCCGGCCATGAAGCCCTGCAGCGCGGCGCTGTAGTCCATGTGGCGGGTGGACAGCCCCTCGGCGTAGATCGTGCGCATCAGCTGCACGGCCTCGCGCACCGCCGGCGTCGTCAGGTCGATCGCTTGGTCCCCGCGCGGGAACAGCGAGCCGCCTTGCTGCGCCACCAGCCCCAGCACCGAGCGGGCGAAGAAGCTGGGGTCGTTCAGCGTCAGCCAGACGAAGTAGGGCTTGCCGGTCGCGCGCTTGAAGGCGCGCGCCTGCTCGAGCAGCTCCCGCGCCGAGCCCGGCAGCTTCGCCTGGCCCTTCGCGTCGACCAGCCCGGCCTGCTTCATCAGCCCGAGGTTGATGTGCCACAGCATCGCGTGGCTGTCGTAGGGCAGCGCCACCACGTGGCCGCCCAGCGTCACGCCATGGCGCGCGTGCGGCGTGAAGTCGGCGACCGGCACGCCGTCGCGGGCGAAGCCGTCCTCGAGCGGCTGCAGCAGGTCGCGCTTGGCGAAGTCGCCCAGCACCGAGGCATGCATGATCGACACGGTCGGCAGGTCGCCGCCGACGATGCGCGCGCCCAGCTGCTGGTAGTAGGCCGAGTGCTCGACCACCTGCGTGTCGACGCGGATGCGGCCGGCCTCGCGGGCGTTGAAGCGGTTGGTGAGCGCGGTGATGATCCCGCACTCGCTGCTGGCCTGGGACGGGTCGGTGACCTGGCCGTACTCGGCGTCGCAGCTGCCGAAGAAGCGGGCCAGCGTGATGTGGACCTCGCCGCCCTGCCCTTGCGCGGCGGCGGGGGCGCCCGCCAGCGCGAGCGCGCCGAACGCGGCTGCGGCGGTGGCGACGCGGCGCAGCGCGACCCGCAGTCCGGCGCGTGGCGCGGCGCGGCGGGCGTGGTGGAGAGCGTCGTGGCGGACGTCGTGGTGGACGTCGTGATGGGACTGGCGGTCCGTCATGCCGGTTTCCCTCCCGCGACGGCGGCGACGATGTGCCGCTGGAAGAAGGCGTAGAGCACCAGCACCGGCAGCGCCGCGAACACCGCCTGCGCCATCAGGAAGCCCAGCCCCTCGGACTGCGCGAAGTTGGTCTGCGTGGCCGCCAGGCCCAGCGTCAGCGTGTACATCTCGGGACGGGTCGCGGAGATCAGCGGCCACAGGTAGTCGTTCCACGCGGCCAGGAAGCTGAAGATGCCCAGCGTCGCCTGCGCCGGCAGCGTCAGCGGCAGGATCACGCGCCAGAAGATCTTCCAGCGCGAGGCGTTGTCCATCAGCGCCGCCTCCTCCAGCTCGCGCGGGATCGCCTTGAAGAACTGCGTCATCAGGAACACGCCGAACGGCGCGGCCAGCCGCGGCAGGATCAGCCCGGCGTAGCTGTTGTGCAGGCCGAGCTCCGCGAAGATCCGGTGCAGCGGGATCACCACCGCCGGCTCCGGCACCGCCAGGCCCGCCAGCGCGAGCGCGAAGGCGACGCGCCGGCCGGGAAACTCGCAGCGCGCGAAGCCGTAGCCGGCCAGCGACGAGATGAAGAGGACCAGCGCCGTCTGCGCCAGCGCGACCACGCAGCTGTTGAGCACCCAGCGGAACACCGCCGGGTTGGCCAGGATGTCGGCGTAGTTGCGCAGCGTGAACGGCGTCGTGAGGATCGCGTCGGTGCGCTCCATCAGCACCGCGTTCGACTTCAGCGACAGCGTCAGCACCCACGCCAGCGGCAGCATCCACAGCAGCGCCAGCGCGATCGCGGCGCCGAGCAACACGCGGTCCCAGGGACCGTTCTGCCAGACGCGAGCGCTCATGACGACGCTCCTTCGCGGCGTTCGGCCCAGCGCTGGACGGACACGCCCAGCACCATCAGCACGAACAGCAGCTGCGCCGCCGCGGCCGAGTAACCCAGCGCCCATTGGTCGAAGAGCGCCTCGTAGATGAACATCACCAGCGTGCGGGTGCTGTTGTTGGGGCCGCCGTTGGTCAGCAGCTGCGCCTGGCCGAAGACCTGCAGCTGGCCGATCACCTGGATGATGGCCACCATCACCAGCGTGCGGCGCAGCGCCGGCAGCGTGATGAAGCGGAAGCTGCGCCAGCGGCTGGCGTTGTCCAGCGCGGCGGCCTCGTAGAGGTCGGGCGGGATCTGCTGCAGCGCCGCCAGGATCAGCATCATCGGCAGCCCGATGCCCCACCACAGCGTCACCAGCGCGATGAAGGGCAGCGCGAGCGATTCGTTGCTCAGCGGCGCGAGGTCGGGCAGGCCCATCGCCGCCAGGCCCTGGCTGAGCAGCCCGCGGTCGGGCAGCAGCACCAGGCGCCAGATCAGCGTGACCACCGTCACCGACAGCACGTTGGACGCGAAGAAGATGCCGCGCAGCCAGGCGCCGGCGCGGCCCGGGCGGTTCAGCACCAGCGCCAGCGCCAGGCCCAGGCCGACGAAGGCCGGCGTGCACATCGCGGCGAAGAAGACCGTGTTCAGCGCGCAGCGCAGGAACACCTCGTCGCGCGCCAGGTCCAGGAAGTTGGCCAGGCCGACGAACTGGCCCTTGCCGGTCAGCAGGTCCACCGCGTGGAAGGACAGCCAGAAGCCCTCCAGCACCGGCGCCGCGAGCAGGCCCAGGTAGCAGACCGCGAACGGCGCGACGAAGGCCCAGCCCACCCAGGCCGGGCCCGCCATCGCCGGGCGCTCCAGCGTCGCGGCGCTCATGGCGCCTCCGCTTCGGCGGCGATGTCGATGCGCGCCGGCTCCGCGTGGTGCGCGAGGCCGTTGCCGTCGAAGACATGCAGCTGGTCGAGGTCGGGCCGCAGGCGCACCGCCTCGCCCATCGCGAACGAGCGGTTCACCGGCACCTCGGCGACGACGACGGCGCCGTCGCCCAGGCCGATGTGCGCGAGGCTGCGCTCGCCCAGGCGCTCCAGCAGCTCGACGCAGCCGGCGATCGGTCCGTCCTCGGCCAGGCGCAGGCCCTCGGGGCGGATGCCGATCTCCAGGCGACCCGTCATGGCCGCCGCATGCGGGCCTGTCGCCGGCACCTGCGTGCGCAGCGCCGCGCCGGAGGCCAGGCGGACCGCGACGCGGCCGCCCTCGTCGTTCAGCCGCTCGACCGGCAGGAAGTTCATCGCCGGGCTGCCGACGAAACCCGCGACGAAGCGGGTGCGCGGGCGTTGGTAGATCGCCATCGGCGGTCCGGCCTGGTCGATGCGCCCGCCGTTGAGCACGACGATGCGGTCGGCCAGCGTCATCGCCTCGACCTGGTCGTGGGTGACGAAGACCATCGTCGCACCGAGCCGCTTGTGCAGCCGGGCCAGCTCGATGCGGGTGCGGTTGCGCAGCTTGGCGTCGAGGTTGGACAGCGGCTCGTCGAACAGGAAGGCCTTGGGCTCCTTGACGACCGCGCGGCCGATCGCGACGCGCTGGCGCTGGCCGCCGGACAGCTGCGAGGGCTTGCGCTGCAGCAGCGCGTCGAGCTCGAGCATCCGCGCGGCTTCCTCGACGCGGCGGCGGACCTCGGCATCGGCGATGCCGAGGTTGCGCAGGCCGAAGGCCATGTTGTCGAACACGCTCATGTGCGGGTAGAGCGCGTATTGCTGGAAGACCATCGCCAGGCCGCGGCGGCCGGGCGGCAGCGCGGTCACGTCGGTGCCGCCGAGCAGGATGCGGCCGCCGGAGACGCTCTCCAGACCGGCCAGCATGCGCAGCAGCGTGGACTTGCCGCAGCCCGACGGGCCGAGCAGCACGATGAACTCGCCGGCCCGGATGTCGAGCGAGAAGTCGGGAATGATCTCGACGGCCCCATAGCGCTTGGCCACGCCCGCGAAGGTGATGCTCGCAGTCATACGTCTCCTGCTGGGCGCCTGCTGTCGCGGCGCCTCTGGTCTCTCTGAATCAGCGGTCGACCCGCGCGCTCATCGCTTGCGGGCGCCGAACTCGCGCAGCAGCTCGGCCTCGCGCGCCCGGTACGGCGTGCCGTCGGTGTGCAGCACGTCGTGGAACCAGACCAGCGGCGGGTTGATCGTGTACGGCCGTTGCCAGGAATCCCACGGCATCTTGGTCTGGCTCTTGCCGTCGACGAAGCCCCAGTTCAGCATGCCCACGTCCTCGCGCCAGGCGATCGGCAGCGCCACGTCGAAGGTCGAGCCCAGGCTGCGCGCCATGTACTCGGTGCAGATCAGCGGGCGGCCGTAGGACTGCAGCTGCCGGATGCGGGCCTCGAATTTCTCGGGCCAGTTGTAGTCGTGGAAGCTGACCACGTCGGAACAGGCCAGCTGCGCCCGCTGCACCGCGTTGAGCTCCACCGAGTCCGGGCCCCAGTCGTCGCCCAGCCACAAGCCGCTGGTCAGCGGCTGCGACGGCCGCTGCGCCCGCGCCCAGTCGAAGGCCTGCGGGATCAGCTCGGCCACCAGCGCGATCTTGTCCTTGGCCTCGCGCGGCAGGTAGTAACCCATGCCGCCGCCCTGGTTGTCGGGCTCGTTCCAGATGTCCCAGTAGGTGACGCGCGGATCCTGGCCGTAGGTGCGGACGATGTCCTCGACGTAGGCGCGCAGCGCGGGCCAGGTCGAGCGGTCGGCCAGCTGCGTCGCCGACGGGCTCTGCACCCAGCCGGAGTTGTGCACGCCGGGGATCGGCTCGCGCTGCGGGCCCAGCTGCGGATGCGGGTCCCAGCAGGAGTCGAACAGCACGAACATCGTCTTGATGCCGTGGCGGTCGGCGATGTCCAGGTACTGGTCGATGCGCCGCTTGAAGCCGGCGGCATCCTGCGCCCACAGCAGGTCGTGCAGGAACACGCGCATCGTGTTCATGCCCAGGCCGGCGGCCCAGCCCAGCTCCAGCTCGACCCGCTCGGGATCGAAGGATTCGGCCTGCCACATGGCCAACTGGTTGATGGCGGACGCGGGCACGAAGTTGGCGCCCAGGGCGCGCGGTTGCGCCTGGAACCAGGCATGCGCCTGCTCGGGCGTCCAGCGGACGGGAACGGAAGTCGGATTGCTCATGGTCGTGTGAGGAGGGTCAGGCCTGGCCGGCCGTCGGCGGCGACGGCGTCGAGGGCGCGGCAGGCGTCGAGGGAGACATCGAGGACGGCGGCGACGGTGCCTCCTCCGATGCCGACGTGGGGAGGAAGCGGTAGGTCAGGCGATGGCGGTAGACCTCGCCCGGGCGCAGCACCGCGCCGGGCTGCGGCCATTCGGGGTGATGAGGACTGTCGGGCAGGGCCTGCGGCTCCAGCGCCAGGCCGGCGTGCCGCGCATGCGGGCGGCCGTCGCGGCCGGGTGTCTGCGGCAGGAATTCGCCGGCGTAGAACTGCAGCCCCGGCGCGCTGCTGTGCAGCGCCAGGCCGAGCCGGCCGTCCCCCGAGCGCAGCACCGCCGCGACCGGCGAGACCCCGCCCGCGGCGGCGGCCGGCGCCTCGGGCGCGTCCAGCAGCCAGCAGTGGTCGTGGCACGCCGGCTGCGTGTCGAGCCGGCGCAGCGCCTCCAGCGCCTCGCCGATGCGGCGCGGGCGGCGGAAGTCGAAAGGCGTGCCGTCGACCGCGGCCTGCTCGCCGGTCGGGATCAGGTCCGCGCGCACCGGCAGGTAGCGCGGCGCGTTGATCCGCAGCTGCTGGTCGAGGATGCCCCGCTCCGGACCGTCGAGGCTGAAGTAGGCGTGGCTGCTGAGGTTGACCAGCGTCGGCGCGTCGGTGCGCGCCTCCAGGCTGACGCTGACCGTCAGCGGCGCCTCGATCCGGTAGGTCACGCGCACGTCGACCTGGCCGGGGAAGCCCTGGTCGCCGTCGGGCGAGCGCAGGCCCAGCTCCAGCACGTCGTCGTCGTGCCGGATCAGGGTCCACAGGTGCCGATGGAAGCCGCGCGCGCCCCCGTGCAGCTGGTTGGGGCCCTCGTTCGCGTCGAGCGCGAAGGTCCGGCCGTCCAGCGCGAAGGACGCGCCGGCGATGCGGTTGGCATAGCGGCCGACGATGGCGCCGAGGTACCCCGGCTGGACCAGGTAGTCGGCGGGCGTGGCGTAGCCGAGCAGCACCTCGCGCCCCGGGCCGGCCTCGCCGTCCAGCGGCACGACGCAGGACATCCAGGCCGCGCCGGCATCGGTGACGCGCAGCGAGAGGCCGGCCGGCGAGCGCAGCGTGAAGGCGCGCGGCGCGCTCATGCGAGCAGACCCGCGCCGTCGGAAGCCGCGCAGACGTGCACCTCGGCGGCGCGGCCGTCCGGCGAGCGGTAGCCGCGTTCGACCGCGGCGCGGATCTCGTCGACCATGCCGCGCGGCGCCAGCGCGATCACGCAGCCGCCGAAGCCGCCGCCGGTCATCCGCGCGCCGCCGTGATCGCCGATGACGTCCTGCATCAGCGCGGCCAGGGCGTCGATGGGCGGCACGGTGATCTCGAAGTCGTCGCGCATCGACCAGTGCGACTCGCGCATCAGGCGGCCGATCTCGGCCAGGTCGCCGCGGCTCAGCGCCTCGGCCAGGCCGGCGCAGCGGCGGCTGTCGGAAATGATGTGGCGCGCGCGGCGGCGCACCACCAGGTCCAGCGAGCCGCCCAGCCGCGACCACAACGCGTCGTCGACATCGCGCAGCGCCTTCACGCCCAGGCCGCGCGCGGCGGCCTCGCATTGCTGGCGGCGCAGGTTGTATTCGCTGTCGACCAGGCCGCGCTGGATCTTGGAGTCGACGACCAGCACCGCGATGTCCTCGGGCATCGGCACCGGCTGGACCTTCAGGCTGCGGCAGTCCATCAGCAGCGCATGGCCCTTGACGCCGAGCGACGACGACAGCTGGTCCAGCACGCCGCAACGGCAGCCGGCGTAGACGTTCTCGGCGCGCTGGCCGGCGAGCGCCATCGTCGTCGGCGGCAGCGTCCAGCCGCCCAGCGCCGACAGCGCCTGGCCGATCGCCATCTCCAGCGACGCCGACGAACTCAGCCCCGCGCCCTGCGGCACGTTGCCGGCGATGGCCAGCGTCGCGCCGCCGACCGCATGGCCCTGCTCGCGCAGCACCGCGACCATGCCCTGCACGTAGCGCAGCCACTGCGGGCTGGCCGACACGTTGGCGGCGTCGCCGACGCGGAAGCGGCCGAGGGCGCCGACGGCACCGGCGCCGCCCGCGTCGCCGCCCAGGTCGCAGGCCAGCACCTCGACGACGTCGTCGTCCCGGCGCGACGCGGCCACGACGGTGTCGCGGTCGATCGCGCAGGGCATCGCGAAGCCCTCGTTGTAGTCGGTGTGCTCGCCGATCAGGTTGACCCGCGCCGGCGCGCGGCTCAGCCGCGCCGGCGAAGCGCCGAAGGCGCGCTCGAAGCCTTGCACCGCGCGTTCGCGCGGCGTCGTCGGGGTGTCGTGGCTCATGCGCCCTCCGCCTGCGCGGCGCGGCGCGCCTGCCGGTAGTGAATGTCGTCGCTGACCTCGCGCAGCCGCTGCGCGGCGGTCTCGGGCGTCAGGTCGCGCTGCGCCTCGCCGAGCATCTCGAAGCCCACCATGAACTTGCGCACCGTCGCCGAACGCAGCAGCGGCGGATAGAAGTGCGCATGCAGCTGCCAGTGCCGGTTCGCGTCGTCGTCGGGCACGCCCGCGCCATGCGGCGCGCCGTGCCAGCCCATCGAGTAGGGGAACGAGCACTGGAACAGGTTGTCGTAGCGCGTCGTCAGGCGGCGCACCGCCTCGGCCAGGTCATCGGCCTGCGCCGGCGTCATCGTGTCCAGGCGCAGCGTGTGGGCCTTGGGCAGCAGCAGCGTCTCGAACGGCCACGAGGCCCAGTACGGCACGACGGCGACCCAGTGCCCGGTCTCGACGATCACCCGCTCGCGCGCGGCCAGCTCGTCGCGGACATACCGCACCAGCAGCGGCTCCCCGTGTCGGGCCAGGTACTCGCGCTGATGCGTGTCGGCCAGCACGGCCTCGTCGGGCAGCTGGTCCAGCCCCCAGACCTGGCCATGCGGATGCGGGTTGGAGCAGCCCATCGCCGCGCCCTTGTTCTCGAAGACCTGCACCCACCGGTGGCGCGCGCCCATGTCGGCGGACTGCGCGCTCCACGCGGCCACGACCGCGCGAAGCTCCGGCAGCGACAGCTCCGGCAGCGTCCGCGCATGGTCCGGCGAGAAGCAGAGCACCCGGCACTCGCCGGCGACCGGCATCGCCTGCATCAGGTCCGCGCCGGCGAGGTCGGGCGGCGCGAGGCGGTCCTCGTCGCCGTGGGCCGGCTGCAGCGCGGCGAAGTCGTTGGTGAAGACGAAGGTGCCGGTGTAGGCCGGGTTGCGCTGGCCGTTCGCGCGGACATTGCCGGCGCACAGGTAGCAGTCCGGGTCATGCGCCGGCAGCGCGGTCTCGTCGACCTGCTCCTGCGCGCCCTGCCAGGGCCGCTGCGTGCGGTGCGGGGACACCAGTACATGGCGGCCGGTCAGCGGATTGCGGCGGCGGTGGACGCGGTCGGGACGGTCGGCGCGTTCGCCTTGCCCGTCAGGGGATGCGGGGTTCATGGCACCCATTATCACGAATGGATTTGTTATTAATGATCCGTCTTTACCCTAGGGCGTCAGAGGAACGGGGCGATCCGCATAAACTCGCGAATCTTTTTGCGGCAGGGGAGCGCGCGATGGTGGAGGTCTCGGGCAGCCGGGTCTTGATGGTGGAGGGGGACGCGGCACTGGCGGTGGCCAAGGCGCTGGCCTCGGACACGCGGCAGGCGATGCTGGGCCTGCTGACGCACCAGGTGCTGAACGTGTCGGAACTGGCCTCGGCGATGAACCTGCCGCATTCGACGGTCAGCTTCAACATCAACCAGCTGCAGGCGGTGGGGCTGGTGTCGGTGGAGGTGGAGCCTGGCACCCGCGGCCAGCAGAAGCTGTGCTCCAAGCGCTACGACGAGGTGCGGCTGCGGCTGCCGGGCGCGGCGATCGAGTCGCGGCCCAACGTCATCTCGATCAGCATGCCGATCGGCAGCTACCGCCATGTCGAGGCCAAGCCCACCTGCGGCCTGGTCAGCGAGACCAAGATCATCGGCATGCTGGACGACTCGCGCTCCTTCTTCGAGCCCGAGCACGTCTACGCGCAGCTGCTGTGGTTCGGCGGCGCCGGCTACGTGGACTACGCCTTCCCCAACAACCTGCCCTACGGCGCGGTGCCCAGCCACCTCGAGCTGTCGATGGAGATCTGCTCCGAGGCGCCGCAGTTCAACGAGGACTTCCCCTCCGACATCACGCTCTGGATCAACGACAAGGAGATCGGCACCTGGACCAGCCCCGGCGACTACGGCGGCAAGCCCTCGCTGCTGATGCCGAGCTGGTGGCAGGTGGACCGCACCACGCACGGGCTGCTCAAGCAGTGGAGCGTCGGCGAGAAGGGCTCGATGATCGACGGCGTCGCGCTGGGCACGGTGAAGATCGCCGACCTGGACCTGCCCCAGACCAACCACATCAAGGTGAGGCTGGGCATCAAGGAAGACGCCCGCAACCGCGGCGGCCTCAACCTGTTCGGCCGCAAGTTCGGCAACTACCCGCAGGACATCGTCATGCGGATCGCGTTCGACTTCCCGCGCGGCCACGGACCGGACGCGGTCGGCGCCGACGCGTCCGCCTCGCCGCGACCGCGCGAGATGCGCTGAACCGCTCCGCCGCCGGCGGATCTCGCTTTTCCGCAGCCGCCAACCCCCTCGTTAATAACAAACATACTTGTTATTAACGACGGATCCGGTCTACCATCCGCGCCGATCCCACCCGGGGCGCGGCATGAGGCCGTGCCGATGCGGCGGGACGAGGAGACCGTCCCCATGCATCCAGACACGGACGCGGACCTGCCGCGCCGCCGTTGGCTCGGGCTGGCCGCCGGCCTGGGACTCGCGGGCGCCGCGATGTCGACCGGCTGCGCCACGCGCGCCCCAGCCGCTTCCGCCGCCACTCCCACCGCTGCTTCCACCGCTGCTTCCGCCGCCAAGCCGGCCTCCAACCCCGGGACCGCCATGTCGGGCACCTTCACCAATCCCGTGCTGCCGGGCCGCGAGGCCGGCGATCCGTTCGTCGTCTTCCACGAGGGCGCGTACTACCTGACCGCCACCTTCGATCCGAACGGCGGCGTGTGGGTCTACCGCTCCGAGCGGCTGAGCGACTGGCGCCAGGCCGAGCGCCAGAAGATCTGGAACACCGATTCCAGCGGCCCGCGCAGCGCGATGGTCTGGGCGCCGGAGCTGCACCACCTGAACGGCAAGTGGTACCTGTACTTCACCGCGTCGGACCAGGTCGACGCCAACCACCGGCACTACGTGCTGGAGGCCGACCATCCGATGGGGCCCTACCGCGACCTGGGCCGCGTGCACCTGGCGCATGAGCGGTACTCGATCGACGGCTCGGTGCTGAAGCTGGCGGACGGCCGGCTGTTCTGGATGTATGCCGACTCGGGCCTGTGGATCGCGCCGATGGCCAGCCCGGCCAAGGCCGTCGGTCCCGGCGTGCGCATCGTCCAGGGCGAGCACGACTGGGAGCGCGGCTGGCACAAGGTCGACGGCCGCTGGCAGCCGCAGGCCAACGACTACTGGATCGAGGCGCCGCAGCCGCTGTACCGCGGCGGCCGGACCTTCGTCGCGTACTCGGCCGGGCACACGGCGGCGGTGTACTACCTCGGCCTGCTGGAGCTGACCGGCCAGGACCCGATGGATCCCCGGAGCTGGACCAAGCATCCGAAGCCGGTCTTCGGTCCGACCGAGCCTGCGGGCGGCGCGCCCGGCGTCTTCGCGCCGGGGCACAACAGCTTCACCACCTCGCCGGACGGCACCGAGGACTGGCTGGTCTATCACGCCAAGGACAGCGACGGCAACGACGCGCACGGCCGCACGATGCGGATCCAGCGCTTCGGCTGGACCGCGGACGGCCGGCCCGACTTCGGCCGCGCGATCCCGTCCGGCGTGGCGCAACGCAAGCCCTCCGGCGAAGCCTGAACCGGGAGATCGCGATGAACACGATGAATGCGATGGACACGACGCACGCGATGAACATCCCGTCCTCGATGGACGAGTCGTCGGCGCCCGGCGGCGCGCGGGCCTGGCGCTCCGCCCTCCTCGCCGGCTGCCGATCGGTCACGACGGCGCTCGGCGCGCTGCTGCTCGGCGCGATGCTGGCCGCCTGCGCCGGCTGCGGCGGTGGCGGCGGCTCCGCCGGATCGCCCGCGACGCCGGCCGCGCCGGGCACCCCGGGCGCGGGCGCCACCGCGCTGCTCGACGCCAACGCGCCGACCTTCTACCCGCGGCTGATCCGGCTGAAGCACCAGTCGGACGCGTCGCTGAACGGCGCGCTGCTCGCCAGCACGATCAGCTTCGAGGGCGACAAAGGCCAGGGCCGGCTCTTCGTCAGCAAGGACGACGGCACCAGCTTCCAGCTCCAGGGCACGGTGAGCGACACGGCCTGGGCCAAGGGGCTGTGCTGCGGCTCGGTCTTCGAGCTGCCGTCGGCGGTCGGCGTGCTGCCCGCCGGGACGCTGTTGTGGTCGGCCTCGGTCGGCCAGGACACGCCGGGCAAGGCGATGGAGCACCCGATCTACCGCAGCAACGACGGCGGCAAGACCTGGAATTTCCTGGCGCGATGCGGTGTCGGCAACAAGCCGCGCGGTGGCGAGGGCACGGGAATCTGGGAACCGGAGTTCCTGGTCGCGCGCGACGGGCGGCTGGCCTGCCTGTACTCGGACGAGACCGATGGCACCGCGGCGGGCGCGTCGCAGACGCTCAAGCTGATGAGCACCGCCGACGGGACGACCTGGACGGCGCCCAAGGTGATCGTCGACGCGGTGAAGCCGAGCGACCGGCCCGGCATGGCGGTGACGAGCCGGCTGGCCGACGGGCGCTACCTGCTGACCTACGAGCACTGCAGCACCGCGGGGCTGGATTGCCGGGTGGCGATCAAGTACTCGGCGGACGGCCTGGACTGGGGCGATCCGGCGGTGCGCGGGGCGGAGCCGAAGACGTCCGATGGGCGCTTCTTCCGGCACACGCCGACGCATGTGCAGCTGGCCACGCGGCAGCGGATCGCGCTGGTGGGGCAGCTGCTGTTCAACGGGGCCGGGCAGATCGACGTGGCGGGGAACGGGAAGACGGTGTTCCTGAGCAGCACGGCCGATGGCAGCGGGACCTGGACGACGCTGGAGGCGCCGGTGAAGACGAACGCGCCGGCGCAGTCGAACTGGTGCCAGAACTATTCGTCGCCGCTGCAGCCGAGCGCCGATGAGAAGCGGCTGATCATGCTGGCCAGCGACTTCGAGACCAACGCGAGCGGGCAACAGGTGTGCCGCACGCGGTTCGGGAGCGTGG
>NZ_JAOCCU010000047.1 GCF_029840635.1 Mitsuaria sp. GD03876
GCTGCTGCAGCACCTGGCCCATCGACAGGCCCGACGGCGAGGTGCGGGGCAGCGGCGCGATCGCCTCGCGCGGCGCGAGCGACAGCTCCAGCCGCGCCGGCTTGCCGGCGAGTTCGCTCAGGATGGCCTCGATGCGGCCGGCGTACTGGCTGCGGATCCAGTCCAGCTTGAATCGGTTGGGGACGCGCAGCGACACCAGGACGGCCGCATGACCGTTCTCTTCCTGCTGGGCGACCTCCGCGGGGGGCAGGGGCCGGATCCAGGTGTTGAATTGCTGTTCAGGCAGTTCGGCGGCCAGGCGTTCGCAGCCGCGCTGCCACAGTGCCGCCCCTGACAAGTCGTCGCTCATTGTGGAAAACTTATTCTTCGAGCGGCCGGATTGTACTGATCCCAGGCCGCGAAGCCAGGGTTATCCACAGATTTTTTGGCTCGGTCAAGTGCTGGTAATCCCCGTGGCCACTCGCATCCGGATTGACCCTGACGCAAATCTTTGCTGTAATCGCGGGTTTTCCGGACGCCCGGACGTAGCTGCGTGGGCCTCCAGTTTTTGAGCGGCTTCCGACATCTCCCGATGTCCTCCGTCCGCCGCGCCATCAGATGGCGCGAGGCGACGGGAAGTTCCGAGATATCCGAAAGAGGTTCATCATGAAACGCACTTATCAAGGCTCCAAGACCCGTCGCGCCCGTACCCACGGCTTCCTGGTTCGCATGAAGACGCGTGGCGGCAAGGCCGTCATCGCCGCTCGCCGCGCCAAGGGCCGCAAGCGCCTGGCCGTCTGAGCGACGTTCCAGTCGTCTTCGCAAGCACCGTGATCGGCCGCATCGTGCGATCGGCCGATTTCGAGCGCGTGCTGGGTACCCCCAGCCGCGCGCGCAGCGCGCACTTCGCCGTGCATCACCTGGCCGCCAGCCCCTCGCTGCCCAAGCGCCGTCCATCCACAGGAACGGCCCACTTGTCCACAGGTGATGCACCGATTCATCCCCAGCCTGTGGATGAAGCGGTTCCCGCGAACGTGGCGCCCACCCCCGCCGACCTGCCTCCCGCCGCGCCCGACCGGGCCTGGCTGGGTTATGTCGTGCCCAAGCGGCACGCCAAGCGCGCGGTCACGCGGGTGCTGCTCAAGCGCCAGATCCGCGCGGTGTTCGGCGAGTTGCCGGACCTGCCGCCGGGCCTGTGGGTGGTGCGGCTGCGCATGCCTTTCGACCGCAAGCAGTTCCCCAGCGCCTCGTCCGACGCGCTGCGCGCCGTCGCGCGCGCCGAGCTGCTGCAGTTGACCCGCAAGCTGGCGCGGCCGCAGGCCGCCGCCGGCTGAACGCGCTTCGGATTTCCGATCATGGCGCCCCGCCCCGGCCTGCCGACGCGCTTGCTGATGGGGCTGGTGCGCGGCTACCAGTTGCTGTTCAGCGCCTGGCTGCGCGCGGGCTGCCGCTACAGCCCGAGCTGTTCGAACTACGCCATGCAGGCGCTGCGCCAGCACGGCGCCGCCGCCGGCACCTACCTGGCGGTCGGACGGATCCTGAGATGCAACCCTTTCTGTCTGGGCGGACACGATCCCGTGCCTGACAATCCGCCCCGCCTGTTCACCCGGCTGCTCGCGCGTCCCTCGGGATGCCGGCCGGGGTCAGCCTCCTCAACCGCCAATCCAAAAGCTTCCCATGACTGATATTCGCCGCACCATCTTGTGGGTGGTGTTCACGATGTCGCTGGTCCTTCTGTGGGACGGCTGGCAGCGGCACAACGGCCAGCCTTCGCTGTTCCACCCGGCACCGGCCAAGGTCGCCACCGCGCCCGCCGGGCCGGCTTCGGCCGCGTCCGCCGCCGCCCTGCCCGCCACGGCGGCCGCTTCCGGCGCCGCGACGACCACCGCGGCCGCGCCCGTCGTCAAGAACGAGCTCGTCACGTTCACGACCGACCTGGTCAAGGCCACCATCGACACCCGCGGCGGCAGCCTGGTGCGCGTCGAGCTGCTCAAGCACGCCGACGACACCAACCCCAGCGGCCATGTCGTGGTGCTGGACCCGATGCGCAACTACAGCGCCCGCTCCGGCCTGCTGAACGTGCCGAACGCGCCGAGCGACCAGACGGTGCTGACGCTGGTCGACGGCCCGCGCGAGATGAAGGACGGCCAGGACACCCTGGTCGTGCGCCTGGAAGGCGAACAAGGCGGCGTGAAGCTGGCCAAGACCTACACCTTCAAGCGGGGCGATTACGCCATCGCGGTGGGCCACGAGGTGACCAACGCCGGCGCCGCGCCGGTGACGCCGCAGCTGTACCTGCAGCTGGTGCGCGATGGCCACATCGATCACACCGGCCCGTCGTTCGCGCCGACCTCGTTCTCGGGTCCCGCGCTGTACACGGACAAGGCGAAGTACCACAAGCTCGCCTTCGACGACCTCAAGAAGGGCAAGGCCGAGTACGAGAAGAACGCCGACGACGGCTGGGTCGCGATGGTCCAGCATTACTTCGTCAGCGCCTGGATCCGCAACGAGGCGGGTCCGCGCGAGTTCAACGTCCGTCCGCTCAACGAGAACCTGTACACCGCCGGCATGGTGATGAACTTCCCGGCCGTGGCGCCGGGCGCGTCGGCCAAGCTGGACAACGTGCTGTACGTCGGTCCGCAGGAAGAGAAGAAGCTCGAGGTGCTGGCGCCGGGCCTGGAGCTGGTGAAGGACTACGGCATCTTCAAGATCCTGTCCAAGCCGCTGTTCTGGCTGCTGGACGTGCTGCACACGCTGCTGGGCAACTGGGGCTGGGCGATCATCCTGCTGGTGGTGCTGCTGAAGGTCGCGTTCTACGGCCTGAACGCCAGCGCGTACCGCAGCATGGCCAAGATGAAGGCGGTGAACCCGCGCATCCAGGAACTGCGCGAGCGCATGAAGGACAAGCCGCAGCAGATGCAGCAGGAGATGATGCGCATCTACAAGGAAGAGAAGATCAACCCGCTGGGCAGCTGCCTGCCGATCTTCCTGCAGATGCCGTTCTTCATCGCGCTGTACTGGGTGCTGCTGTCCAGCGTCGAGATGCGCGGCGCGCCGTGGGTCATGTGGATCCACGACCTGTCGAAGCCCGACAGCCTGTTCGGCCACCTGTTCGGCGCGCCGATCGGTCCGCTGCCGCTGCTGATGACGGCCTCGAGCCTGCTGCAGGTGTGGCTGAACCCGCAGCCGGCCGATCCGGTGCAGGCCAAGATGATGTGGATCATGCCGCTGGCCTTCAGCGTGATGTTCTTCTTCTTCCCGTCGGGCCTGGTGCTGTACTGGCTGGTGAACAACATCCTGTCGATCGCCCAGCAATGGATGATCAACAAGCAGATCGGCGCGATGCCGGCGAAGAAGTAAGGGCAGGCGGCGCGCGGGGGATTCGGCAATTCCTCACGCGCACCCCCCGAGCCCCCGCACCCCGGGGGCTTTTTTTCGTCCGCGCGCAGGCGCTTAATGCGGTTCATGCGGGGTTCGCTTCCCAGTCCGATTCGGGATGACGACTGGGGACCGGAGGCGCGGACGCAGGCTCACGAGAGCCGGCGCCCCGGCCTACCCCGCGCCATCCACGACAACGGCGATGCGGTCCTCGGACGCATCGCCGTTTTTCATGGCCGCGGCGGGAGACGACGCGGGCGAGCCGGCGCAGGAACGCCGCCGGACGCTGCGAGACAATCGCGCCCATGCTGTCGCGACACCAGGATCCCATCGCCGCCATCGCCACCGCGCCCGGACGGGGGGCGGTGGGCATCGTGCGGGTTTCGGCCCCGCAAGACCTGACCCCGCTGGTGACGGCGATCTGCGGTCGCGCGCTCAAGCCGCGCGAGGCGACCTACCTGCCGTTCCGCAGCGCGCAGGGCGAGGCGATCGACCACGGCCTGGCGCTGCTGTTCCCGGCGCCGCATTCCTACACCGGCGAGCATGTGCTCGAACTGCAGGCGCACGGCGGGCCGGTGGTGCTGCAGCTGCTGCTGGCGCGCTGCCTGGAAGCCGATCCCGCGCTGCGGATGCGGCTGGCCGAGCCCGGCGAGTTCACGCGCCGCGCCTTCCTGAACGGCAAGCTGGACCTGGCGCAGGCCGAGGCGGTGGCCGACCTGATCGACGCGAGCACCGAAGCGGCGGCCCGCAGCGCCGGGCGCGCGCTGGCGGGCGCGTTGAGCGGCGAGGTCGGCGGCCTGCGCGATGGGCTGATCCAGCTGCGCATGCTGGTCGAGGCGACGCTGGACTTCCCGGAGGAGGAGATCGATTTCCTCGAGCAGGCCGACGCGCTGGGCAAGCTGCGGCGGCTGCTCGAGCGGGTGGAGGCGCTGCTGGACCGCAGCCGCCAGGGCGCGATCCTGCGCGAGGGCATCAAGGTGGTGCTGGCGGGGCAGCCGAACGTCGGCAAGAGCTCCTTGCTGAACGCGCTGGCCGGCGCGGAGCTGGCGATCGTGACGCCGATCCCGGGCACGACGCGGGACAAGCTGAGCCAGACGATCCAGATCGAGGGCGTGCCGCTGCACATCAGCGACACGGCGGGCCTGCGCGACACCGAGGACGAGGTGGAGCGCATCGGCGTGGCGCGCAGCTGGGACGCGATCGCGGACGCGGACGTGGTGCTGTTCCTGCACGACCTCACGCGGGTCGGCCACGCGGACTACGAGGCCGAGGACGCCGAGATCCGCGGCCGGCTGGCGAGCGTCGATCCGGCGCGGATCCTGCAGATCTACAACAAGGCCGACGCGCATGCCGCGGCGGGCCTGCCGGACGGGGCGCTGACCTTGTCGGCGAAGACGGGCGAGGGCCTGGATGGGCTGCGGCGCAAGCTGCTCGAGCAGGTCGGCTGGCACGCGGTGCCGGAGGGACTGTTCATCGCGCGGGAGCGGCACGTGCAGGCGCTGCGCCGCACGCGCGAGCACATCGAGCTGGCGTTGCTGCAGGCCGAGGCTCAGCCGGCCGCGCTGGACCTGATGGCGGAGGAACTGCGCCTGGCGCATGACGCGCTCGGCGAGATCACCGGCGCGTTCACCGCCGACGATCTGCTGGGGGAGATCTTCAGCAGGTTCTGCATCGGGAAGTGAAGACCTCGCGGCTCAATGCCCGTCGAACGCCACCAGCGAGAACACCTTCAACCCGCCGTCCCGCAGCCGCTTCGAGCCGCCGAGCTCCGGCAGGTCCACGATCGCCGCGCCTTCGATCACCTCGGCGCCCAGGCGCTCCAGCAGCCGCTTGCCCGCCATCATCGTCCCGCCCGTCGCGATCAGGTCGTCGATCAGCAGCACGCGGTCGCCGGCCTTCACCGCGTCGGTGTGCATCTCCACCGTCGCGCTGCCGTACTCCAGCTCATAGGTCTCCTGCACCGTCGTGAAGGGCAGCTTGCCCTTCTTGCGGATCGGCACGAAACCCACGTTGAGCTCGTACGCCAGCACCGAGCCGATGATGAAGCCCCGCGCGTCCAGCCCCGCGATCGCGTCCGGACGGACATCGAAATACCGGTGCACGAACTGGTCGATCAGCACCCGGAACGCCCGCGGGTTGGACAGCAGCGGCGTGATGTCGCGGAACTGCACGCCCGGCTCCGGCCAGTCCGGCACGGTGCGGATCCGCTGCTTCAGGAACGCGATCGGGTCTTCGGTGGGGGCGGCTTGCGGCATGAGCGCGATTGTCGCGCCAGGGCGCCGCTCAGGCCGTCTGCTGCTGACAGATCAGCCGCGCGCGGCCGGCCTGCTTGGCCTCGTACAGCGCGGCGTCGGCGGTCTGGATCAGGCGTTGCGAGGCCTCGCCCGGCTGCGGCACGAAGGACGCCACCCCGATCGACAGGCTCACCGACCGCCGCACCGGCGAGCCCACGTGCTCGATCGCGGCAAGCCGCACGCTGTCCAGGCAGCGCTGCGCCACCACCTGCGCGCCCGCCAGGTCCGTGTCCACCAGCAGCACCGCGAACTCCTCGCCGCCGTAACGGCAGACCGACTCGCCGCCCCGGCCCGCGCAGCTGCGCAGCAGCGTCGCGACCCGGCGCAGGCAGTCATCGCCCGAGACATGGCCGTAGCAGTCGTTGTATTGCTTGAAGTGGTCGATGTCGACCATCAGCAGCGCCAGCGGCCGCCCCGCGCGCGTCGCCCGCTGCCACTCGGTCTGCAGCAGCTGGTCGAACAGGCGGCGGTTGCCCACGCCGGTCAGGCCGTCGGTGGTGGACTGCCGCGCCAGCAGCTCGTTGGCGCGCCGCAGGCGTTCTTCCTGGCGTTTGCGCTCGGTCAGGTCGGTGACGATGCAGACGTACAGGTGGATCGTGTCGGTGCGCACCTCGGCGATCGCCAGCTGCAGGTGCAGCGCCTCGCCGCTGCGGTGGCGCGCGGTGAACTCTCTCGGCTGGCCCAGCAGCGAGCGCGGATCCAGCGGCGCGTCCGGCGCGTTGCCCGCTTCCGGCGCCTGCGTCGTGCCCATCAGCATGCCCAGGTGCACGCCCTGCAGCTCCGCCGCGGTGAAGCCGAACAGCTGCTCGCAGCTCGGATTGGCCTCCAGCACGTGGCCGCCGGAATCCAGCGTCAGGATGCCGTTGGCCGCGGACTCGATCGTCGCGCGCAGCTGCGCGCGGCTCGCCGCCAGCCGCTGCTGCTCGTGGATCAGGTCGGTGACGTCCATCCGCACGCCGACGATTCCGCCCGAGGGCGTGCGCGACTCGTAGATCCGCAGCCACATGTCGTCGTGCACGCGCTGCAGCAGCGGCGTCGTCTGCTTGCCGCGCGCCTGCTTGCGCTCGTCCAGCCACTCGGGCTCGCGGCCGCGCGCCTCGGGCACGCCGCCGCGCGACAGCGACTCCCGCACCAGGTCCTCGAAGGTGCACTTGCGCTGGAAGTGCCGCAGCATGTGCGGATAGATCTCCACCAGGCGGCGGTTGTAGGCGATCAGCCGGTCCTCGGCGTCGAAGATCTCGACGCTGGCGGGCAGGGCGTCGATCGCCTCCTCCATCGTCCGCTGCGCGAGCCGGGCGCGCGCCTGGGTCCGGTTCAGCGTCGACACCACCGCCACCGCCAGCAGCACCGTCAGCGTCAGCGACGCCACGCCGATCCACGCCAGCCAGTTCTCGACCGCGTAGCCGCCCAGGGTGACCGTCAGCACGATCGCCTGCAGGCCGACCAGCAGCGCGAACGCCAGCAGCGGCCAGGTGCGGAGTTCGGCGAATCGGTTCATCGGCGGGCTCGGGGCCCCGGGGCGGGGCGTCCAGAAAAAGGTGGCTGATCCTAGCCACCGAGGCCCGGGATGAACACCGCTCCACGGGGGGAGAAGCGGGTTCCGGCGACGCCCCCACGTTGGTGGGGTGCCACGCATTGTGAGTGACGGTGTACGAAAGGGCGCGACGCGCCCTTTCGTCCGCCTTGCGCGCGTCGCGCGCGCCGGGTCAGCCGCCGCGGGTGACCGGCATGTCGCCGGCGCCGGGCAGCGTCATGTGTCGCGACAGCTCCAGCTTGGCCAGCGAGTTGCGGTGCACCTCGTCCGGACCGTCGGCGAAGCGCAGCGTGCGCTGGCCCGCCCACATGTAGGCCAGCGGCGTGTCGTCGCTGACGCCCATGCCGCCGTGGACCTGCATCGCCCAGTCGATCACCTTGAGCGCCATGCTCGGCGCGACGATCTTGATCATCGCGATCTCCGCCTTGGCGACCTTGTTGCCGACGGTGTCCATCATGTAGGCCGCCTTGAGCGTCAGCAGCCGGGCCTGCTCGATGCTGCAGCGCGCCTCGGCGATGCGTTCCTGCGTGACGGTCTGCTGCGCGATCGTCTTGCCGAAGGCCACGCGCGAGATCGCGCGCTTGCACATCAGTTCCAGCGCCCGCTCGGCCGCGCCGATCGAGCGCATGCAGTGGTGGATGCGGCCCGGGCCGAGGCGGCCCTGCGCGATCTCGAAGCCGCGGCCCTCGCCCAGCAGGATGCTGTCCACCGGCACCCGCACGTTCTTGAGTTCGATCTCCATGTGCCCGTGCGGCGCGTCGTCGTAGCCGAACACGCTCAGGTGGCGCTTGACGGTGATGCCCGGCGTGTTGGCCGGCACCAGCACCATCGACTGCTGCTCATGGCGGCCGGCCTCGGTGTTGGTCTTGCCCATCACGATGTACAGCGCGCAGCGCGGATCGCCGGCGCCCGAGGACCACCACTTCGTGCCGTTGATGACGTACTCGTCGCCCTGGCGCTCGATGCGGCACTGGATGTTGGTCGCGTCCGAGGAGGCCACGTCGGGCTCCGTCATCAGGAACGCGGAGCGGATCTCGCCGCGCAGCAGCGGTTCCAGCCAGCGGTCCTTGTGCGCCTCGGTGCCGTAGCGCTCGATCGTCTCCATGTTGCCGGTGTCGGGCGCGGAGCAGTTGAAGACTTCCGGCGCCCAGTACACGCGGCCCATGATCTCGCACAGCGGCGCGTACTCGAGGTTGGACAGCCCCTCCGGCGCGCGCGGCGAGCGCGGCAGGAACAGGTTCCACAGCCCGGCGGCGCGCGCCTTGGGCTTGAGCTCCTCGATCACCTTCGTCGGGATCCACGCGTTGCCGGCGCGGCGGTTCGCGTCGATCTCCTCGTGATAGCGGCGCTCGTTGGGGTAGATGTGCTCGTCGAAGAACGCCAGCAGGCGCTCGCGCAGCTGGTCCACCTTGGGGCTGTAGTCGAAGTTCATCTGGAGGTCTCCGGTGGGCGGCGTGGGCCGGTGATCGGGGCGTGCCGTGCGGCGGATCGGCCGCGGTGTCAGCCGCGTTGGCTGCGATAGCGGAGGTACTGCGCGTACAGCGCCTCCATCGTGGTGGACCGTTCGTCCGCGTGCAGCGGATGCGACGGCGCGTAGTTGCACACGCGCAGCAGCCAGTCGCCGGGCGAATCCCCGGCCGGCGGCGCCACGTCGAGCACGTTGATGCAGGCGGGCGACTGGACCCAGCTGCCGAGCATCGCGCGCTGGCCGCCGGTCACCGCGTGCGACAGGATGGCCGCGTTGACGACGCCATGCAGCACCAGCAGCGCGCAGTCCCAGTCCGGATCGGCCTGCAGCCGAGCGACGCCGCCGAGCACGCGGTCCAGCAGCTCGCCGACGCTCTCGCCGTTGAGGAAGCGCTGCGATTCCGCGACCGGGCTGCGCTGCAGGCCGGTGAAGGCCTGCGCGAGGTCTTCCTTGGCGATGTCGCCGAGGCGGCCGCCGCGGATCTCCTGCCACTCCGGCCAGATCCGCGGCTTCAGCTCGGACTGGCCGGCATGGCGCAGGACCAGGTCGGCGGTCTCGACGGTGCGCGGCAGGCCCGACACGATCGCGCGGTCGAAGCGCACGCCGGCGGCGCGGAAGGCCTCGCCGGCGGCTTGCGCCTGCGCGATGCCGTCGTCGTTGAGCCGCACCTGCTCGGGCAGCACCGGGCGTCCGGTCGTGCCATCGAAGTAGGTCACCGCGCCATGCCGCATCAGGTAGACGCGGCGGCGATGCGGGGTGCGGGGCTGGGTGTCCAACATGGGCGGCAGTGTGGCGCAACGCCGGAGGGCGCACTGTCACGCAGGCGGCAGGCCCGCGGACCGGGCCACAATTCGCGCGCCGCCCGCGCGGCCGATCTTCGCTCTCCTCCTGACGCCTTGGTGACAAGCCCCTCCCCGCTTCCCTTTCATCGCCCGCACGGCCCGCACGCGGCCGGCGAGGTCCCGTTGCGCGACGACATCCAGGCGCTGCGCGCGATCGCCGTCCTGTGGGTGCTGCTGTACCACGCGCAGCTGCCCGGCGCGTCAGGCGGCTACCTCGGCGTCGACATCTTCTTCGTCATCTCCGGCTACCTGATCACCGGGTTGATCCAGCGCGCGCTGGGCCGCGGCGACTTCTCCTTCCGCGCCTTCTACGGCCGGCGCGCGCGGCGGCTGCTGCCGGCGGCCTACGTCGTGCTCGGCGCGACGCTGCTGGCCGTGCCGTGGGCGCTCAACCGCAGCGAGCAGATCGACTTCGCCGGCCAGCTGCTCGGCGCGCTGGGCTTCGCCAACAACGTGGTGCTGTGGCGCCAGACCGGCTACTTCCAGGGCGCGTCCGACCTCAAGCCGCTGCTGCACTTCTGGTCGCTGGCGCTGGAGGAGCAGTACTACCTCGTGCTGCCCGCGTTGCTGGTGTTCAGCCCGGCGCGATGGCGCGCCGGGGTGGCGATCGCGATGACGGCCGCGAGCCTCGCGCTGCTCGCGTGGTGGCAGTCCTGGGATGCGAGCGGCGCCTTCTACCTGCTGCCGACACGCGCGTGGGAACTGGGACTCGGATCGATCGGCGCGTTGATGACGGGGCCCGGCGTGTTCGCGGACGACGCCGCGCGGCAGGCGGCGCTGCAACGCGCGCTGCGCCTGCTGGCCTGGCCCGCCTGGGCGCTGCTGCTGATCGTGCCGACGATGCCGCAGGTGCTCGGTGCCTCGCATCCGGGGCCGGCGGCGCTGGTCGTCAACCTCGCGACGCTGGTGCTGCTGCTGCGCGAGCCGGCGCGCCTGCCGCGCGTCGCCGCGCCGCTGATCCGCATCGGCGACTGGTCGTACGCGTTGTACCTGGTGCACTGGCCGCTGCTGGCGATCCTGCACAACGCCTGGGTCGGCCTGAAGGCCAATGCCGGAGGACAGGCGTCGCTGGCGTGGTGGCGCGTCGGCGCGGTGCTGCTGGCCTTCCCACTGGCGTGGGCGCTGCATCGCGCGGTCGAGCGGCCGGCGAAGGCGCTGCTCACCGGACGGCGCGGCGCGATGGTCCTGGGCTCGTGCACCGTGGCGCTGGCGGTGGGCGGCGTCGCGCTGGCGCTGCACAAGCCGGCGCCGGGCGCGGTCGATTTCGTCGAGCTGCGCAAGCCCAACTACGGCCTGTCCGCCAACTGCGATGCCGAGGAGCCGTTCGACGGCCGCGAGGATTGCCGCACGCGTCCCGGCGCGCGCTGGATGGTGTGGGGCGATTCCTATGCGATGCACCTGGTGCCGGGGCTGGTCCGCGTGGCGGGCGACCAGGGGTTGGTGCAGGCGACGAAGTCCTCCTGCGGGCCTTTCCCCGGCGTCACGCCGGTGCGGCCGGAACTGGGGCCGGGCCACAGCTTCGCGCCGCCGTGGATCGAGCAGTGCCAGGCCTTCAATGCGTCGGTGCTGCGTTGGCTGGGTCGGCATCCGGAGATCGAGACGGTGGTGCTGTCGAGCTTGCTGACGCAGTACCTGGATGAGGGCAAGTACGAGCTCGAGCGCACGCGCGGCGGCGAGCGCCTGCGGGGCGAGGCGGCGATGCGCGCGGCGTTGCTGGCGGATGTGGGCGAGACGGTGCGGCGGCTGCGCGCGATGGGCAAGCGGGTGATGGTGGTGGCGCCGCCGCCGTCGGCGCCGTTCGACATCGCGGGTTGCCTGGAGCGCCGCCAGGCGCGTCGATGGACGATCGGCGCGACGCCGGGTTGCGTGATCGACGAGCGGGAGGACGAGACCCGGCGCGCCGCCGAAACCCGCTTCATCGAGGTCTTGGCGTCATCCGACCCCCGTCTGCCGGTGCTCCGTTTCGAACCGCTGCTCTGCAACGGAGGGACCTGTCAGGTCGAACGGGACGGCGTGCCGCTCTACCGGGACCAGGGGCATCTGAGCCGCGAGGGCTCGAAGCTGCTGATGCCGGCCGTGATGTCCGAGGCGGTCGGCGAACGTCAACTGGCCCTGCTGCGCAGTCCTCGGTAGCAAAACCGTCGCAGGACGGTGGTGGTTGAGGACGGCAGTGCGTGGGGTTCAGGCGCTTGCCGCCTGTGGCCCCACGTACTGGCGGCCGGCGCCCGGCTCCTGGCAAGCCAGCTCCCCTGCCTACCCCACCAACAACCCATGTTCCGCCCGCGCGATGGCTTCCGGCGTCCCGGAGACCACCAGCGTGTCCCCGCCCTGGAGCACGAGCTCATCGCTCGCCTCCTTGACGGCCCCATTGGGCCGCCTGACCGACACCACGCTGACGCCCCACCCGGCGAGCCCGACCTCCCCGAGGGTGCGTCCTTCGAGGAGGCTGGCCATTGGCAGGCTGATGGACTGCAGCCGTTCCTGATCGCGTTCCTCCAGCGTGTCGTCGTCCGCGCCGTGGAAGTAGCCGCGCAGCAGCCCGTACCGGCGATCCCGCGCATCCCGCGCGATCCGCAGCACGCGCCGCATCGGCACGCCGACGAGCGCGAGCGCATGGCTGGCGAGCATCAGCGAACCCTCGATCGCCTCGGGCACGACCTCGGTGGCCCCGGCGGCGCGCAGTTTCTCGAGGTCGGTGTCGTCGATGGTCCGCACCACCACGGGCACGTGCGGCGCGTGTCCCCGGACCTCATGCAGCACCTTCAGCGCCGACGGCGTGTCGTGGTACGAGATGACGACCGCGCTCGCCCGGGTCAGGCCGGCGGCGATCAGGCTGGGCAGCCGCGCGGCGTCGCCGAACACGACGCTCTTGCCCGCGGCCGCCGCCTGGCGCACCCGGTCCGGATCCAGGTCCAGCGCCATGTAGGGGATGTGCTCGGCCTCCAGCAGCGTCGCCAGGTTCTGCCCGCTGCGGCCGTAGCCGCAGATGATCACGTGCGCGTCGGTCTTGATCGACTTCTTGGCGATCGTCGTCAGCTGCACCGACTGCAGCAGCCAGTCGCTGGCGGACAGCTTCATGACGATGCGGTTGCTGTGCTCGATGATGATCGGCGTCAGCAGCATGGACAGGACCATCGCCGCCAGCACCGGGCTGACCCACTGCGCCGCGATCAGGTTCTGCTGCGCGCCCAGCGTCAGCAGCACGAAGCCGAACTCGCCCGCCTGGGCCAGGTAGAGGCCGGTGCGCAGCGCCACGCCGGTCGGCGCCTTGAACAGCTTGGCCAGTCCCGCGACCAGCACGAACTTGGCCAGCGTCGGCACCAGCGTCAGGATGATCACCAGCGGCCATTGGAAGACCAGCGTCTGCCAGTCCAGCCGCATCCCGATGGTGATGAAGAAGAGCCCGAGCAGCACGTCGTGGAACGGCCGGATGTCGAGTTCCACCTGGTGCTTGTATTCGGTCTCCGCGATCAGCATGCCGGCCACGAACGCGCCCAGCGCCAGCGACAGCCCCGCGTGCTCGGTCAGCCAGGCCAGGCCCAGCGTCACCAGCAGCAGGTTGAGCATGAAGAGCTCCTGGCTCTTGCGCCGCGCCACCAGCGTCAGCCAGCGCCGCATCAGGTGCTGGCCGCCGGTCAGCAACAGCACCAGCAGCAGCGTCGCCTTCAACCCGGCCCAGCCCAGCGACTGCAGCATCGCGCTGCCGCTGCCGCCCAGCGCCGGGATCAGCACCAGCAGCGGCACCACGGCCAGGTCCTGGAACAGCAGCACGCCGACGACGCGCCGGCCGTGCTCGCTCTCGAGCTCGAGCCGCTCGGCCATCAGCTTCACGACGATCGCGGTGGAGCTCATCGCCATCGCCGCGCCCAGCACCAGCGCGCCCTGCCAGCCCAGGTCCCAGGCCCAGCCCATCACGCCGAACAGCCAACGCAGCAGCAGGTTGCCGGCCATGGTCCCGCCGATGGTGATCACCACCTGCAGCAGCCCCAGCCCGAACACCATCGAGCGCATGCTGTGCAGCTTGGGCAGGTTGAATTCCAGGCCGATCGCGAACATCAGGAACACGACGCCGAACTCGGCCAGGTGCTGCACGCCGGGGACGTCGCTGGCCAGCGCCAGCGCGTTCGGACCGATCAGCACGCCCACCACCAGGTAGCCCAGGATGGGCGGCAGTTTCAGCGAACGGCACACCACCACGCCCAGGACGGCGGCGATCAGATAGACGAGGGTCAGGTCCAGCGCGGTGAGCATGGCGGCGATGGTACTGGGGCTTGGCGAAGGTCCCGTCCGAGGCGCAAACTACCCGCCTTATGCATCGGGCGCATGCCCGCATGTGCACTCGGCTTTGCCGGACGTGGCGGGACGGCAGGGCTTCGGGGTACCGTTCGCGCCACCGAAAAGTTACGGAGCATTTCATGCCCAACCTGTCTTTCGTTTCCCCCACGCGCAACAGTCCCTGGGGTACCTACCTGTCCCAGATCGACGCGGTCGAGCCCTACCTGGGCAAGCTGGCCCGCTGGGTGGAAACGCTGCGCCGGCCCAAGCGCGCGCTGATCGTGGACATCCCCATCGAGCTGGACAACGGCACCATCGCCCACTACGAGGGCTACCGCGTGCAGCACTCGCTGACCCGCGGTCCCGGCAAGGGCGGCGTGCGCTACCACCCGGACGTCACGCTGGAAGAAGTGATGGCCCTGTCGGCCTGGATGACGGTCAAGAACGCCGCGGTGAACCTGCCCTACGGCGGCGCCAAGGGCGGCATCCGCCTGGACCCGAAGACGCTGTCCCAGAAGGAACTGGAGAAGGTCACCCGCCGCTACACCAGCGAGATCGGCATCATCATCGGCCCGACGCAGGACATCCCCGCGCCTGACGTCAACACCAACGGCCAGATCATGGCCTGGATGATGGACACGTACTCGATGAACGTCGGCGCGACCGCCACCGGCGTCGTCACCGGCAAGCCGATCCCGCTGGGCGGCTCGCTGGGCCGCGTGGCCGCCACCGGCCGCGGCGTGTTCGTCGTCGGCCGCGAGGCGATGCGCCGCCTGGGCGTCGAGATGGAAGGCGCCCGCGTCGCGGTGCAGGGCTTCGGCAACGTGGGCTCGGTGGCCGCCAAGATGTTCGCCGCCAACGGCGCCGTCGTCGTGGCCGTGCAGGACCACACCGGCACCATCCTCAACGAGAAGGGCATGGACATGGCGTCCCTGCTCGACCACGTCGCCCGCACCGGCGGCGTCGGCGGCTTCTCGGGCGCGGACCGCATCGACAACGAGAACTTCTGGGACGTGAAGTCCGACATCCTGATCCCCGCGGCCCTGGAAGGCCAGATCACCGGCGAGCGCGCCAAGCGCGTGCAGACCCGCGTGGTGATCGAGGGCGCCAACGGCCCGACGACGCCGGACGGCGACGCCGTGCTGGCCGACCGCGGCATCATCGTCGTCCCCGACGTGATCGCCAACGCGGGCGGCGTGACGGTCTCCTACTTCGAGTGGGTGCAGGACTTCTCGTCGTTCTTCTGGACCGAGGACGAGATCAACGTCCGCCTGGACAAGATCCTGGTCGGCGCCTTCAAGGGCATCTGGGACACGGCCGAGCAGCACAAGATCCCGCTGCGCACGGCGGCGTTCACCGTGGCCTGCACGCGGGTGCTGCAGGCCCGCGAAGAGCGCGGCCTGTACCCCTGATCCGCCCCCGCGGGTTTCTCGCGGTTACGGAAGCAACGGGCCCCTCGGGGCCCGTTTTTTCATGTCGACGCGAGGTCTCAATGCGAGATCTTCGTGCCCAGCACCGCCAGGAACTGCGCGATCCAGGCCGGATGCGCGGGCCAGGCCGGCGCGGTGACCAGCTTGCCGTCGGTCACCGCCTGGTCGACCGGGATGTCGGCGTAGCTGGCGCCCGCCAGCTCGACCTCCGCGGCGCAGGCCGGGTAGGCCGAGACCTTCTTCCCGCGGATGATCCCGGCCGCGGCCAGCAGCTGCGCGCCGTGGCAGATCGCGGCGATCGGCTTGTCGGCCTGCGCGAAGTGCTGCACCAGCGGCAGCACGCCCGGCATCGTGCGCAGGTACTCCGGCGCGCGGCCGCCGGGGATCACCAGCGCGTCGTAGTCCTCGGGCTTCACGGCGTCGAAGCCCGCGTTCAGCGTGAAGCGGTGGCCCGGCTTCTCCGAATAGGTCTGCGCGCCCTCGAAGTCGTGGATCGCGGTGAGGACGACGTCGCCGGCCTTCTTGCCGGGACACACCGCGTCGACGCGATGCCCCACCGCCTGCAGCGCCTGGAACGGCACCATCAGCTCGTAGTCCTCGACGTAATCGCCGGCCAGCAACAGCAGCTTCTTGCCCATCGCGTCTCTCCAGAGTCGGGTTGCGGAGCGCCGATTCTGGGAGGCCGCGTTCGTCAGGGCGATGAATCCGTCATGTACCCGCGTCGGCGTCGCGGGCTCGCAGCGCCGGCGAGGCGATGACCGCCAGCGTCCAGCAGATCCAGGCGGTCCACATCGTGTGGCTGGGGTAATGCGCGCCGCGCGCCAGCTGCGCCAGCCCGTACAGCACGCCCAGCGTCAGCACCAGGCCGAGCGCCGCGCGCGCCTGCGCCGGATAGGCGCGGCGCAGCATGAAGAACAGGCTGAAGAAGGCGAAGGCGGAGCTCGCGTGCCCCGACGGGAAGCAGTGGCCCGGGCCGCCATCCAGCACCCCGAAGCGCCAGTGCGACACGTAGCGCGCGACGCCGCCGAACTCGGCCAGGTCCCAGGGGCAGCTGGTGGTGCTGCCCTGCTTGAGCAGCGGGATCAGGATGAGGCTGAGCGTCGTCAGCGCCACCGCGCCCCAGCGCTCGCGCCGCGTCAGGGCCGGCCACAGCGGCCGCACCGCGTTGACCAGCAGCATCACCGCCAGCCCGGTCGTCAGCCAGCGCCCGCCCTGGTGCAGCAGCCCGGCGGTGACCCAGTGGTCGCGCAGCGCGAAGCCGTGCGCGTCGCCGAAGAGCCGCACGACGGCCAGGTCCCAGCCCGCGAGGTCCCAGGCCAGCAGCGTCGCCAGCGAGAGCAGGGCGATCAGCAGACCGCGCCGCAATTCCGGCAAGGGCAGCGCGCCGGCGCCCGGCAGGCCGGGCAGCGCGGACGATCCGGCCGCGTTCAGCGGCAGGGGCACGAGGGAGGACAGGGGCGTCGGCTTCACGGAGCGCGAGTGGGCCCGGATGCCCTGAAGTCGCGCTGAAGTTAAGCTGAAGCCCCGCTGAAGACGTCCCGCCGACGCTTCGCCGGGGCCCGCGCCGTGACGGACGCCGCGCCGCGGCCCCCCAGTGGCGGCGGCTACGATCCGGACCGGTCCGCGATTCGCCTTCACGTATTCCTCACGACCCCTCCTCGCGACGCCCATGCGACTGCTGCTGCTCGAAGACGACGAACTGCTCGGCGAGGCCCTGCGCGACTTCCTGCGCGACGAGGGCCACGCGGTGACCTGGGCACGGCGCCTGTCCGAGGTCCTGCCCCGCCAGCACGAGGAGTTCGACGCGCTGCTGGTCGACTGGCAGCTGCCCGACGGCTCCGGCCTGGACTGGCTGCGCGGGCTGCGCCAGCGCGGCGTGGCGGTGCCGGCGCTGATGCTGACCGCCCGCGACCTGCTGGCCGACCGGCTGCAGGGCCTGGACGGCGGCGCCGACGACTACCTGGTCAAGCCCTTCGCGCCCGAGGAACTGGCCGCGCGGCTGCGCGCGGTCAGCCGCCGCCATGCCGGCGCGAGCAGCTCGCAGCGCCGCCATGGCGACGTGGTGCTGGACCTGGCCGCGAAGCGCGCGTCGCGCGGCGGCCATCCGGTCGAGCTGACCGCCCGCGAATGGGCCGTGCTGGAAGCGCTGGCGCAGCGCGGCGGCAGGCTCTATCCGAAACGCGACCTCGAGCTGCAGGTCCTGGGCGACGACGCCGAGGTGCAGAGCAACGCGCTCGAGGTCCACGTGTCCAGCCTGCGCCGCAAGCTCGGCCGCGAGCTGATCGAGACCGTGCGCGGCCTGGGCTACCGGCTCGGTCCCGAGGCGCCGTGAACGCCGCCACCGGCCCGCGCCGCCCGACCATCGCCGGCCGGCTGGCGCGCCAGCTGCTGCTGATCTCGGCCTTCTGGGCGTTGCTGGCGGGCGTGAGCGTCTGGCTGGTGGTGCAGGAGGAGGTCGACGAGCTGCTGGACGAGACGCTGCAGGCGTCCTCGCAGGTGCTCGGCCAGCTGCTGCGCCAGAACCAGGCGATGCCCACCGAGATCGCCGACAGCGACGACCTCAGCACCCATTTCGCCTGGCAGCTGGTCGGACCGGACGGTCGCCTGCTGCATCGCTCGCCGCTGGCGCCGGTCAAGGCCTGGAAGCTGCCGCCCGGCTTCAGCGACTGGCAGGACGACGGCACCGACGGCGACGACTGGCGCGTCCACGTGCGCCCGCTGCCGACCGCGGCGGGCCCGGGCTGGTTGATGGTCGCCCAGACCAGCGCGGAGCGGAAGGAAGTCCGCAGCCGGGTCGGGCTGGCGAGCGCGCTGTCGGCGCTGCTGGTCGGCGGGCTGTGCATGCTCTGGATGAACCGCCGCGCCAAGGCCGAGCTGGCGCCGCTGGGCGAGCTGGCCGCCGCGCTGGCCGACTACGACCCGCTCGACACCCGGCAGCTGCTGCCCGAGCAGCAGCGGCGCGAACTGGCCGAGATCCGGGCCGCGGTGCTCGACCTCGGCCAGCGGCTTGCGCAGCGCGTCGCCAACGAGCGCGCCTTCTCCGCCCACGCGGCCCATGCGTTGCGCACGCCGCTGGCCGGCATGGACGCGCAGCTGGCGATGGCGCTGCGCGAGGCGCCGCCCGAGGCGCGCGGCCGGCTGCAGCGCACGCGCGAGGCGGCCGACCGGCTGCGCCGCGTGGTGACCGCGCTGCTGACGCTGTTCCGCACCGGCATGAGCCTGCACTGGCAGCGCGTCGACCTGATCGAGCTGCTGGCGCTGCTGCCGCTGCCCGAGGGACTGGCGCTGGACCTGCCCGAGGCCGAGGGCGGCATCGACGCCGATCCGGACCTGCTGTCGGCGGGCCTGATCAACCTGCTCGACAACGCCTGGCGGCATGGCGCCTCGCGGGTGCTGGTGCGGCTGCACCGCCTGCCCGACGGCGGCCTGATGCTGCACCTGAGCGACAACGGCGAGGGCGTCCCCGACTGGCAGCGCGTGGACCTGAACGACGCGCTCGAACGCCAGCAGTACGAGGGCCGCATGGGTCTGGGCCTGATGATGGCCGACCTGATCGCCCGCGCCCACGGCGGCGACCTGCGGCTGCCCGCGGCCAGCGAGGGCTTCGCCGTGGCGATGCGGCTGGGCGCGGCGCCGGGCTGACCCCGCCGCTACACTTTCGCCCTGTATGACGACCCACGCCGCCCTCACCCATTCCCGCGCGCTCGACGTCGCGCGCCAGTGCCTGCAGGTCGAGGCCGACGCGCTGCTCGCGCTCGGTCCCCGCCTCGGCGAATCGTTCGAGCAGGTGGTCCGCAAGATCCTGGGCTGCACCGGCCGCGTGGTGGTGATGGGCATGGGCAAGAGCGGCCATGTCGGCCGCAAGATCGCCGCCACGCTGGCCTCGACCGGCACGCCGGCGTTCTTCGTCCACCCGGGCGAAGCCAGCCATGGCGACCTCGGCATGGTCACCGTCACCGACATCGTGCTGGCGCTGTCCAACTCCGGCGAGAGCGACGAGCTCAACGCCATCATCCCGGTGCTCAAGCGCCTGGGCGTGCCGCTGATCGCCATGACCGGCGGGCTGTCCTCGTCGCTGGCGCGGCATGCGGACTGGGTGCTGGATTCGCGGGTCGAGCAGGAAGCCTGCCCGCTGAACCTCGCGCCGACCGCGAGCACGACGGCGCAGATCGCGCTCGGCGACGCGCTCGCCGTCGCGCTGCTGGACGCGCGCGGCTTTCGCGCCGAGGATTTCGCGCGCTCGCATCCGGGCGGCTCGCTCGGCCGCAAGCTGCTGACGCACGTGCGCGACCTGATGCGCAGCGGCGACGCGCTGCCGCGCGTGGACGCGGCGCTGCCGCTGCTGGACATGATGCGGGTGATGTCCGACAAGGGCCTGGGCTGCGCGGTGCTGACCGACGCCGACGGCCGGGTCGGCGGCATCTTCACCGACGGCGACCTGCGCCGCCTGATCGAGCGCGGCACCGACCTGCGCGGCCTGACGGCCGCCCAGGTGATGCATGCGAATCCGCGCACCGTGGCCGCCGACGCGCTGGCCGTCGACGCGGCCGACCTGATGGAGGCGGCGCGCATCACGCTGGTGCTGGCCGTGGACGACGACCAGCGCCTCGTGGGCGCGATCAGCATCAACGACCTGATGCGCGCGAAGGTGATCTGATGAGCGGCTCCGAGATGTCGACCCGACCGGTGGTCCGCGAGCTGCGGCCCGCGCTGTCCTTCCCGCCCGAGCTGCTGCTCAAGGCACAAGGCCCGGGGCTCGGGCTCAAGGCGGCGATCTTCGACGTCGACGGCGTGCTGACCGACGGCCGCATCTACCTGAGCGAGCGCGGCGAGGACTTCAAGGCCTTCGCCACGCTCGACGGCCACGGCCTGAAGCTGCTCGCGCAGGGCGGGATCGTGCCGATCGTCATCACCGGGCGGGACTCGCCGGCGGTGCGACGCCGCGTCGCCGACCTGGGGCTGGCGCACGCGGTCTACGGCGCGAAGAACAAGCTCGCCGCGGCGCAGCCGCTGCTCGACCAGCTCGGCCTGGACTGGGCGCAGGTCGGCGCGATCGGCGACGACTGGCCCGACCTGCCGCTGATGGTGCGGGCCGGCTTCGCCTGCGCGCCGGCGCAGGCGCACGCGGAGGTCAAGGCGGTCGCCCACCACGTCACCGCGGCCGCGGGCGGCCACGGCGCCGCGCGCGAGTTCTGCGACCTGCTGCTGATGGCGGCCGGCCAGTACGCCCGGCTGCTGCACGGCCACCTGGAAACGCTGGACGGGAGCGGCCACTGATGGCGGCGCTCGCTCCGCCGCCGGTGGCGCCGCGCCGCCGCGCCCAGCCGCTGCTGTGGCGCCTGCAGGCCATGCTGGCCAACTACGTGCCGCTGCTGCTGATGGCGATGCTCGCGGCCTTCACCTGGTGGCTGATCAAGAACACGCCGCAGCTGGAGGCGCCGCGCGAGCGCGCCGCCCCCAAGCATGAGCCGGACTACCGGATGAACGGGTTCGAGGTCGAGCGCTTCAGCAGCGACGGCCGCCTGACCGGCCGCGTGATCGGCACCGAGATGCGGCACTACCCGGACAACGACACGCTGGAGATCGACGCGCCGCAGCTGCGCGCCTACGGCAAGCAGGACGAGCTGCTGGTGGCCGACGCGCAGCGCGGCGTGTCCAACGGCGACGGTAGCGAGGTGCAACTGCTCGGCGACGTGAAGGTCAAGCGTTATCCCGGCGGCGACCCCACGCAGGCGCCCGACCTGGAGCTCTACGGCGAGTTCCTGCACGCCGACGTGCCGAAGCAGCAGATCCGTTCCCACCTGTCGGCGCGCGTCGTCGGCATGGGCGGCGAGATGCAGGTCAGGAGCTTCGTCTACGACCAGCTCACGGGCCGCCTGACCTTCAGCGGCGGTGGCCGCGCGACCTTCTCGGCCCGGCCGGGCGTGCGCGCCGCGCTGCCGCCCGCCAAGCCGGCCGCCGCTTCCGCGCCTGCCGCGACCCGCAAGCCATGAATCGACTCGTCTACATCACCGGTGCCTCGAGCGGCATCGGCCAGGCGCTCGCGCTCCAGTACTACCGCGAGGGCTGGGACCTCGCGCTGGTGGCGCGACGCGTCGAGGACCTCACCGCCTGGGCGCAGGCGCAGCAGCTGGCGCCGGCGCGCTGGCGGGTCTATCGCGCCGACGTCAGCGACGTCGAGGCGATCGCCGCGACCGGCCGGCGTTGCATCGCCGAGCAGGGCCTGCCCGAGGTCGTCATCGCCAACGCCGGCATCAGCATCGGCATGGACACGGCGATCTACGAGGACCTCGCGGTGATGCAGCGGATCTTCGCCACCAACAACATCGGCCTGGCGGCGACCTTCCATCCCTTCGTCGCGCCGATGCGCGAGCGCCGCCGCGGCACGCTGGTGGGCATCGCCAGCGTGGCCGGCATCCGCGGGCTGCCGGGGCATGGGGCGTATTGCTCGAGCAAGGCCGCGGTATTCAGTTATTGCGAGAGCCTGCGCGGCGAATGCCGGCCCGACGGCGTGAAGGTCGTGACGATCGCGCCGGGGTATGTCGATACGCCGCTGACCCGCGAGAACCGCTACGGCATGCCGTTCCTGATGCAGCCCGAGGACTTCGCGCGCAGGGCCTACGAGGCGATCGAGGCCGGCGCGCGGGTGCGCTTCATCCCGTGGCAGATGGGCGTCGTGGCGCGCGCGATGCGGCTGCTGCCGGGCGCGGTCTTCGACCGGCTGCTGGCCGGCCGGCCGCGCAAGCACCGCCAGGGCGAGCACTGAGGCCGGACGCTCGTCGCCGTCGTTGGACACGGCGGGCGACGACGCCAAAAACAAAGGGCGCTCCGAGGAGCGCCCTTCTTCATTCATCGCGAGGCGGGGATCAACCCCGCCTTGGCTCAGTAGCCGCCGCGACCGCCGCCGTAGCTGCCGCCGCCGCCACCACCGTAGCCGCCGCCGCTGCCACCGCCGCCGTAGCCGCCACGGCTGCCGCCGCCACCGCCGTAGCCGCCGCGGCCACCGCCGCCGCCACCACCACCGTAGCCGCCGCCACCACCGCCGCCGCCGTAGCCGCCGCGGCTGCCGCCGCCGCCACCACCGTAGCCGCCGCGGCCACCGCCGCCGCCGCCACCGAAGCCGCCACCGCCGCCCGGACGGTCTTCACGCGGACGAGCCACGTTGACCACGATCGCACGGCCTTCGAGGGCCTGACCGTTCATGCCGTTGATGGCGGATTGCGCTTCGTCGTCGGTCGACATTTCCACGAAGCCGAAGCCCTTGGAACGGCCGGTCTCGCGGTCCATCATGACCTTGGCGGAGATGACGGTGCCGAATTGCGAGAATGCCTCCTGGAGCGACTCATCTCGCACGCTGTAAGCGAGGTTGCCCACGTATAGCTTGTTTCCCATGGGGGAAGCCCTTTCAAAACCAAATAACCCAATGTGCTGCTTCAACCCATCGTGAACCACTCATACGAAGGCGCTGCATTCAGGCGATCCGATTATGTGTGACAGGATTGGCGGTTCGCAACGCGTCAAGCCGGTTGTTGTTTTTCAGCTTCTGCGCACAAACCCCGAGCAGTGTCGGAGGCGTTGAATATTCCTCGCCGCCGGCCTAAAGCCATGGCAAAACAGGCTCCCGACCACCCCCCGCCGGCCTCGGTGTTTTCCACTATCCGGAAGAACCCGTGCTGAATCCGCACATCGAGGCGCCAATCGCCCCGCCGGGCGCGCCACGGCACGCCGATGGCCTGCGCGTCGTTTCGCTGGTGCCGTCGGTGACGGAACTGCTCTTCGCCCTCGGATTGGGTCCCTGGATCGTCGGCCGTACCGGTTTTTGCATTCACCCCGCGCCAGCGGTGTCAGCAATATCAAAGATCGGCGGAACGAAGGACGTCCAGCTCGACAAGCTCCGGGCGCTGGCGCCGACGCACGTGGTGGTGAACGTCGACGAGAACCGGCTCGACACCGTCGAGGCGCTCCGCGCCTTCGTCCCCCACGTGGTGGTGACCCACCCCTGCGGCCCCGAGGACAACCTGACCTTGGTCACCCAGATGGTGGGCATGGTGGAAGTTTTTGCCGCCGAACTGGGGGTCAGGTCTGAACCCCCCGGCAGAAATGTCCGCAACTCGGAGGATCAGGGAAATCCCCCTCCGCTGCCGGATGTCCCTGATCTCCGTGACCGCGCCGCGCGCCTCGCCGCCGAGTTGCGGGAGGAACTGGCCGCCTGCCGGGCGTTCCGTTCGGCACCGCGCCAGGGGCCGGCGGCGCCGCGTGTCCTCTATCTGATCTGGCGCGACCCCTGGATGACGGTCGCGCGCGACACCTACATCGCCCGGATGCTCGCCGAGGTCGGCTGGCACAGCTGGCCGCCGGTGGAAGGCGGCGAGAGCGGCGCGGCCCGCTACCCGGTGCTGGCCGGCGAGGAGCCCTGGCTGGCCGAGATCGACGAACTGCTGCTGAGCTCCGAGCCCTACCGCTTCGACGAGCGGCACCTGGCCGAGGCCCGGGCGCTGTGCCCCAACGCCCGGGTGCGGCTGGTCGACGGCGAGCTGGTCAGCTGGTACGGCCCCCGCGCCGCCGAGGGCCTGCGTTACCTGCGTGGACTGGCGCGGGCTCCGCGATGATCGCGCCCATGACGACGAGCCCCTCCGCGAACGCCTCGCCCGCCGTGCCGGCCGCCGGCCAGGTCCTGCTGCTGGAAGACGACCCCGCGATCGCCCAGACCGTGTGCTTCATGCTGGAGCGCGAGGGCTACCGGGTCCGCGCCTGCGGCTGGGTCCACGAGGCCCGCGCGGCGCTGGCCGCCTCGCCGCCGGACCTGGCGATCCTGGACGTCGGCCTGCCGGACGGCAACGGCCTGGACCTGTGCCGCGAACTGCGCCAGGGCGCGCTGGCGCGGCTGCCGGTGCTGGTGCTCAGCGCCCGCAGCGAGGAGGGCGACAAGGTGCTGGGCCTGGAACTGGGCGCGGACGACTACCTCGCCAAGCCGTTCAGCAACCGCGAGCTGGTGGCGCGCGTGCGGGCGCTGCTGCGTCGCGCGCAGGCGTCGGCGGAACCGGCCGCGCCGGTGGTCGCCGGTTTCCTGGTCGAGGCGGAGGGCTCGCGCGTGCGCTTCCACGGCGAACTGCTGCCGCTGACGCGGCGCGAGCTCGGCCTGCTGCTGCGCCTGCTCAAGGCGCCCGGGCGCATCCACAGCCGCGAGAGCCTGCTCGACGCCGTCTGGGGCCTGGACGCCGACAGCGGCGACCGCACCGTCGACACCCACATCAAGACGCTGCGCGCGAAGCTGCGCCAGGTGCGGCCTGAACTCGACCCGATCCGCACGCACCGCGGCATGGGCTACTCGCTGGAGTGACGGCGGATGCGCCTGGGCCTGCGGCTGTTCCTCGGCTTCTTCCTGGTGGCGGGGCTGAGCGCCTTCATCCTGCTGCGCGTCGTGCTGGGCGAGTTCAAGCCCAGCGTGCGCGAGGTAATGGAGGACATGATGGTCGACACCGCCAACCTGGTGGCCGAGCTGGCGCGCGACGAGCTCGCCGCGATGCCGCCCGGCGGCGACCTGACCGGCACGCGCTTCGCGCAGCGGGTGCGCGACTATGCCGAGCGCCCGGTCGACGCCCGCATCCTGAGCGCCCGCAAGCGCACGCTGGACTTCCGCATCTACGTGACCGACGCGGCCGGGCGCGTGGTGCTGGACACCAGCCCGGCACCGGCGACCGGCCAGGACTACTCCGGCTGGAACGACGTCGCCCGCACGCTGCGGGGCGAATACGGGGCGCGCTCGACGCCGGAGCTGCTGACCTCCTACGGCAACGCCGGCGAGCTGGGCAACGGCAAGGACGCCAAGGGCAGCCCGGTGATGTACGTGGCGGCGCCGGTGCGCCTGGACGGCCGCACGATCGGCGTCGTCACCGTCGCGAAGCCGGCGGCGGCGGTGCAGCAGATCATCTACCGCGCCGAGCGCCGCATCTGGATCGCGGGCCTGACGCTGCTGGCGGTGTCGCTGGCGGTCGGCGTCGCGGTGACCGCCTGGATGATCGCCACGGTGCGGCGGCTGCGGCGCTACGCGCAGGAGGTGCAGCTCGGCCAGCGCCAGGCGCCGCCGAAGGTGCCCGGCGAGCTCGGCGACCTGGCCTCGGCGATGGACGCGATGCGCGAACGCCTGGATGGCCGCGAGCGCCTGGAGCACATGGTGCGCGCGCTGACGCATGAGCTCAAGAGCCCGCTGGCCGCGCTGCGCGGCGCGGGCGAGCTGCTGCAGGACGAGTTGCCGGCGGCCGACCGGCAGCGCTTCGCCGCGCAGGTCGTCTCGCAGAGCGAGCGGATGACCGAGCTGGTCGAGCGCCTGCTGGCGCTGTCGACGCTGGAGCTGCGGCGTGGGCCGGAACATCCGCGGCCGGTGACGCTGGTCGAGGTGGTCGACGAGGTGCTCGCGCAACTCGACGACCGGCTGCAGCAGCAGGCGCTGACGGTCCGCTGGCTGGGACGCGACCCGGTGCGCCTGCAGGCCGACGCCGAGATGCTGATGCTGGCGATCAGCAACCTGCTGGCCAACGCGCTGGACTTCGCGCCGGCGGGCTCGGTGCTGGAGCTGCGGGTCGGCGTCGCGGACGACGCCGCGCTGGCCGCCGACGCGGCGCGCGACGGACGCCGGCGTGTGTTCTTCGAATTGCGCGACCATGGTCCCGGCGTGCCGCCGGCGGCCTTCGCGCAACTGGGGGAGCGCTTCTTCTCGACCGCCCGGCCGGGCAGCCTGCGCAAGGGCTCGGGCCTGGGCCTGGCGATCGTGCGCCAGGTCGCGGAGCTGCACCGAGGCGCGCTGCGCTTCGAGCCGGCCGACCCGGGCCTTCGCGTGCGGCTGGACTTCCCCGATTTCACCGCCGGCTCACAAACTTCGTCCTGATCTCACCGCCGCTGCCGAGACTGCCGCCTTCCCTGGACTGCCCGAGGGCAAGGAGAAGAACGATGCAAGTGAAAGCGCTGTGGTGGAAGCTGGTGATCCTGGCCGGCGTGACGCTGGTGTTGATGATCGCGCTGCTGCGGATCGGCTGGCTCGTCGACGAGCGCCAGCAACGCCAGCGGGCCGCCGAGGCCGGCGTCGCCGCGGCGCAGGCGGGACCGCAGGTGCTGCTCGGCCCCGTCGTGCAGCGCAGTTGCACCGAGGAGTGGGACGGGATCGGCGGCGGCGGCAAGGAGCCGCTCAAGCCGGTCACCGAGCGCCGTGACTTCATCCTGTCGGCCTTGCCGTCCGAGCTGACGGTCGACGGCACCCTCAATCAGGAACCACGCCGCCGCGGGCTGTTCAAGGTCAACGCCTACGCGGGCCAGGTCGGCCTGCAGGCGCGCTGGTCCAACCTTGCCGCCCTGACGCCGCCGGCCCCCCGCAACGCGGGGCGGATCCAGTGCGACGCCCCGCGCGTGGTGGTGGCCGTCAGCGATTCGCGTGGCCTGCGCCAAGTCACCGTCAAGCGGGGCGAGGCGGCCTTGGTCGTGCGCCCGGGCACGCGCAACGACAGCTACCCGCGCGGGCTGCATGCCGTGCTGCCGGCTCATGCGCTGGACGAGCCGCTGGCCCTGTCGGTCGCGGTCGACCTCATCGGCATGACCGACTTCGGCGTCGTGCCGGCCGCCGCCGCCACGCAGGTGACCCTGCGCTCCGACTGGCCGCATCCGAGCTTCGGCGGCCGCTTCCTGCCGGCGACGAGCACCGTCGGCCCGAAGGGCTTCGAGGCGACCTGGAAGGTGTCGGAACTCGCCACCACCGCGCTGCGCGACGTCGCCGCCGGCCGCGGGCTGCCCGCGATCGATCGCGACCCCGAGGCCGGCGGCTATCCGATGGCCCCCGTGTCCGACGCGAAGAACGCGCAGATCGCCGATACGCTGGCCTTCTCGATGATCGACCCGGTCAACCCCTACGTGATGAGCGACCGCGCCATCAAGTACGGCCTGATGTTCATCGTCCTGACCTTCGTCAGCGTCGGCCTGCTGGAGCTGCTGTCGGGCCGGCGCGTCCACCCGGTGCAGTACCTGCTGGTCGGCCTGGCGATGACGCTGTTCTTCCTGCTGCTGCTGAGCCTGTCCGAGCACCTGAGCTTCCCGCTCTCCTATGGCCTCGCCGCCGCGTCGGCCATCGGGCTGCTGGCCTTCTACGGCGCGTCGATGCTCGGCTCCGCGCGCCGGGGCCTGGGTTTCGGCGCGCTGGTCACGGTGCTCTACGCGGCGCTGTTCGTGCTGCTGAACCTGGAGAAGGCCGCCCTGCTGGTCGGCGCGGTGCTGCTGTTCGCGGTGCTCGCGGCGGTGATGGCGCTGACGCGCCGCATCGACTGGTACGCGCCCGGCGGGCGCACTGCGGATCTGCCGCAAGCGGAGCTCGCCGGCACTCGGTGACAACGCGGTTGCCGCCCCTGTCCGGGTCGGTCAGCATGGGTCTCCACCAGACCCGGCACGACCACAAGGACATGGGCGCAGACAACCCCGCAGGGCAGGCGCCGACTGGCGCCGCCACCACCGCAGCTACCACCGCCGGCTCGGCCTCCGGCGGCTTCGACTTCATCGTCGTGGGCGCCGGCACCGCCGGCTGCCTGCTCGCCAACCGCCTCAGCGCCGACCCGTCCAAGCGGGTGCTGCTGCTCGAGGCCGGCGGCCGCGACGACTACCACTGGATCCACATCCCCGTCGGTTACCTGTACTGCATCGGCAATCCGCGCACGGACTGGCTGTTCAAGACCGAGCCCGACCCCGGCCTGAACGGCCGCAGCCTGCGCTACCCGCGCGGCAAGGTGCTGGGCGGCAGCTCCAGCATCAACGGGATGATCTACATGCGGGGCCAGACCCGCGACTACGACGGCTGGGCCGCCGCGACCGGCGACGACGCGTGGCGCTGGGACGAGGTGCTGCCCTACTTCCGCAAGCACGAGGACCACTGGCGGCTGGACGACGGCGGCGAGCGGCCGCCCGGCTTCGACCCGGCGATGCACGGCCACGGCGGCGAATGGCGCGTCGAGAAGCAGCGCCTGCGCTGGGCGGTGCTGGACGCCTTCGCGTCCGCCGCGCAGGAAGCCGGCATCCCGGCCACGCCGGACTTCAACCGCGGCAACAACGAGGGCGTCGGTTACTTCGAGGTCAACCAGCGCGCCGGCTGGCGCTGGAACACGGCCAAGGCCTTCCTGCGGCCGGCCTGCTACCGGCGTCCCAACTTCGAGATGTGGACCGGCGCGCACGCGCAGCGCCTGCTGACGTCGACGGCCGACGGTCAGGTGCGCTGCGACGGCGTGCGCGTGCGCACGCCGCAGGGGCTCGAGGAGGTCCACCTGAACCCGGGCGGCGAGGTGCTGCTCGCGGCCGGCGCGATCGGCTCGCCGCAGCTGCTGCAGCTGTCGGGCATCGGGCCGGCCGGGCTGCTCCAGCGCCATGGCATCGAGGTCGTGCGCGACCTGCCCGGCGTCGGCGGCAACCTGCAGGATCACCTGCAGATCCGCGCGGTGTTCCAGGTCGACGGCGTCAGCACGCTCAACACGCTGGCGTCGAGCTGGTTCGGCAAGGCGCGCATCGGCCTGGAGTACGCGTTGCGCCGCAGCGGTCCGATGAGCATGGCGCCGTCGCAGCTCGGCGCGTTCGCGCGCAGCGGTCCGGACAAGGCCTGGCCCGACCTGCAGTACCACGTGCAGCCGCTGTCGCTCGAGGCCTTCGGCGAGCCGCTGCACACCTTCAACGCGTTCACCGCGAGCGTCTGCAACCTCAACCCGACCAGCCGCGGCCATGTCTCGATCCGCAGCGCCGACGCGGCCGACGCGCCGCTGATCGCGCCCAACTACCTGAGCACCGCCGAGGATCGCGACGTCGCCGCGCGCAGCCTGCGCCTGACGCGGCGCATCGTCGAGCAGCCGGCCTTGTCCCGCTATCGGCCCCGCGAGCACAAGCCCGGCGTGCAGTTCCAGAGCGACGAGGAACTCGCGCGGCTGGCCGGCGACATCGCCACGACGATCTTCCATCCCGTGGGCACCTGCCGCATGGGCCGCGCCGACGACGACGCGGCGGTCGTCGACAGCCGGCTGCGGGTGCGCGGCGTCGCCGGGTTGCGCGTCGTCGACGCCAGCGTGATGCCGACGATCACCAGCGGCAACACGAATTCGCCGACGCTGATGATCGCGGAGCGCGCCGCCGCCTGGCTGCGCGCCGGGGACTGATCAGGCGCCGAAGCGTTCCTCGACGTAGGCCAGCAGCGTGCGGATGGTCTGGGCCTCGCCCCCGACCGGACGGCCCGGGCGGGCGATGTCGTTCCAGGCGAAGAGGTCGACGTGCAGCCAATCCTGCTCGGCCGGGATGAAGGCCTCCAGGAACAGCGCCGCGTTGATCGCGCCGGCCAGCGCGCTGCGGCCGGTGTTCACGATGTCGGCCAGGCTCGAGGTGATGCCTTCCTTGTAGGGCGCCCACAGCGGCATGTGCCACAGCGGATCGTCCATCTTGAGGCCCAGGTCGACCAGGTCGCGCGCGGTGTCCATGTGCTTGGCGAACAGCGCCGGCAGCTGCGCGCCCAGCGCGATGCGCGCGGCGCCGGTCAGCGTGGCCAGGTCGATGATCAGTTCCGGCTTGGACTCGCTCGCGTAGGCCAGCGCGTCGCACAGGATCACGCGGCCTTCGGCGTCGGTGTTGCCGATCTCGATGTGCAGGCCCGCGCGCGTCTTGATGACGTCGCCCGGCCGATAGGCGTTGCCGCTGATCGCGTTCTCCACCGCCGGGATCAGCACCTGCAGGCGCACCGGCAGCTTCAGCGCCATGATCAGCGTGGCCAGGCCCAGCGCGTTGGCCGCGCCGCCCATGTCCTTCTTCATCTGGCGCATGCCGTCGGCGGGCTTGATGTCCAGGCCGCCGGTGTCGAAGCACACGCCCTTGCCGACCAGCGTCAGCCGCGGGTGCTTGTCGCTGCCCCAGTTCAGTTCGACCAGGCGCGGCGCGCGGTCGCTGGCGCGGCCGACGGCGTGGATCGCGGGGAAGTTCTTCTTCAGCAGGTCGTCGCCGACGATCTCCTTGAACTTCGCGCCGTGCTGCTTGGCGACGACCGCGGCGGCCTTGGCCAGTTCCTCGGGGCCCATGTGCTCGGCCGGCGTGTTGACCAGGTCGCGCACGGCGGTCATCGCGGTGGCGATCGCCAGGCCGCGCTGGCCGTCCGGGCTGCTCTTGATCAGCAACTGCGCCGGCTGGCGCTTGCGCGGCTTGTAGAGGTCGAACTGGTAGCAGCCCAGTTCCCAGGACAGCGCGGCCGCCTCGTCCTGCAGCGGCAGGCCGTCGGCGGAGAGGGTGTAGTCGCCTTCGGGCAGCGCCTGCGGCAGCGCCGACAGCGCGAACGGATGGGCCGCGTGGGCGACGCCGGCGAAGACCTGCGCCAGCTTGCCGTCCTCGCCCGGCACCAGGGCGAAGGTGTCCGGCGCGGCCGAGAAGCCCAGCGTCGCCAGCCACTGCTGGGTGCGCTTGGGCAGCTTCGGGGCGAGGGCCTGGTAGGCGGCGCGGTCGAGCGCCAGGATGGGCGTGGCGCGGGCCACCGAGTTCTTGAATTGGACGTTCATCGATGCACCGGCCTGCCGCGGGTCGCGCGGGGAACCGGCCTGGGGTTGGCGGTGGCGCATTCTCGCTCGCCGTCCCCCATGGGACGGATTCGATTCGCCCGTCCGGGGGCACCCTTCGTCGGGCGCCCTTCAACAGGCGCCAGTCAGCAGGACTGTCGCAGGCGCGACAGCAGCGCCTGGGCGGCCGCGGTCGAACCGGCCGGGGCGGTCGGGCTGGCGGCGCGCATCGCGGGGTTGTCCTCCACCGCCTGGATCAGCCGCTGCGCCGCCGCCGGGCCCGGCAGCACCGGGCCGATGAAACACACCTGCTCCCCACGGCCGATCAGCAGCGTGGGGAAGGTCTCGACCTCCAGGTCGTCCACGAGTTCGGCGTCGTCCTCGATGTCCACCCACAGGAAGCGCGCGCCGGGGTGCGCCTGCCGCAGCGTGGCGAAGTCGTCCCGATAGGTGTCGCAGGTCCGGCACCAGGCGGCGCACAGGCAGGCCACCAGCAGGTCGGAGGGACCGTCCAGGGCGGGGGACGACGCGGTCGGCGAGGGGGAGTCGGCGGACATGGGGGGCGAGCTTAGCCGAGTTGCTTCCGGCGGGCGGCCGTTCGCATTGCGTCCAACGCACCGTTGTGGTGCGTCATGCGTGACGATGGCGCGACTCTTGTTCAGATTTGTGAGGACGCTGTCAACGTTGCGCCAATGGGCCGCGTTAGCTGGCACAAAGCGGCTATTCCCTCCGCTTCATGCCCCTGATAGGCAAGAAGGTCCCCGACCATGATGAAGTCCCAAACCCGTACCGAATCCCAGCCCCGTCGCCTCCCGATGCCGGAACTGGCGACCCACGACAAGGGCCGCAAGCACGAGGCGTTCGAAGTCGCCAGCCTCGGCTGCGACCGCCGCAGCGTCGCCCGCGCGCTGCGCTTCGACCGCAAGCGCTGATCCCGGGAGCGGGACCGCCCCGGCACCCGGCGCCGGTTCCGCCTCCCCAGCCGCCGCTCAGTCGTCGTCCTCCGACGGCTGAAGCGGCGCCAGCAGCCGCTCGATCTCCGCGGCGCTGAACTTCTCCAGACGATCGCCCCCGTCCCGGCCCAGCAGGCCGTCCGCCAGCGCCCGCTTGCGGGCCTGCAGCTCCAGCATCCGTTCCTCGATCGAGCCCTCGATCGCCAGCTGGTGGACGAACACCGGCCGCGACTGGCCGATCCGGTGCGCCCGCGCATGCGCCTGGGCGTCGACCGCCGGGTTCCACCAGGGATCGACCTGGATCACCGTGTCGGCGGCCGTCAGCGTCAGGCCGACGCCCCCCGCCTTCAGGCTGACCAGCATCAGCGGCGCCTCCCCCGCCTGGAAGCGCCGGACCACCTCCCCACGCCGCCCTTGGGGCGTCTCGCCCGTCAGTTTCATCAGCGGGATCCTGGCGTCGTCCATCGCCGCCTCGATCAGGTCCAGCATGCCGGTGAATTGGGAGAACACCAGGATCGTCCGGCCTTGGGCGATGAGCTCGGGCACTTTTTCCCGGATCCACTCCAGCTTGGCCGCCTCCATCCCGGGCGGCATCTCGATCCCCGGCACCAGCCGCGGATCGCAGCAGACCTGGCGCAGCTTGAGCATCGCGTCCAGCACCGACATCAGCCCGGAGCCGAAGATCTCCGACTCCTTCAGCAGCCGCCGCACCAGGTGATCCGCGCCGATGCGGACGCTTTCATACAGCTGGCGTTGCCGGCCCTGCAGGGGGATGCGCTGGGTCAGCACCGTCATTGGCGGGAGGTCCTGGGCCACCTCTTCCTTCAGCCGGCGCAGGATGAACGGGCGCACGCGCGTGGCCAGTTCGCGGGCGCGGCGGGCATCGCCGGTCTGCTCGATCGGCTTGCGCCAGTGCCGCGCGAACGAACGCGATTCGCCGAGGTAGCCCGGCATCAGGAAGTCGAATTGCGTCCAGAGCTCGCCGAGGTGGTTCTCCAACGGCGTGCCGGTGAGCACCAGCCGCTGGTCCGCCTGGAAGCGGCGCAACGCGCGCGCCGCCCGGGAGCGGGGGTTCTTCACCGCCTGCGCCTCGTCCAGCACCAGCACCGAGAACCTCGGCTTGGCCAGCGCCCGCAGTTCCCGCCAGGCCAGGCCGTAGCTGCACAGCAGCAGGTCGATGTCGCCGAGCCGCTTGAGCACGTCGGCGCGTTCCGCCGGGTCGGACAGCGCCGCCACCCGCAGCCCGGGCGCCACGCGGGCGGCCTCGTTCATCCAGTTGAAGATCAGCGAGGTCGGCGCGACGACCAGCGCCGGCGAACTCAGCCGGCCCGCCTGCTTCTCCACCCAGAGGTGGGCCAAGGCCTGGGCGGTCTTGCCCAGGCCCATGTCGTCGGCCAGGATGCCGCCCAGCTCCTGCCGGGCCAGGTACTGCAGCCAGGCGAGGCCCTGCAATTGATAGGGCCGCAGCGTGATGCCGAGCCCCTCGGGCGCCGGGGGCAGTTCGGGGGGGCCAGCGTCGCGCAGGCGTTCCCACATCGTGCGGAGTTCGTCGGCGCCGAAGACCTGCCAACGGCTGTCCGGCACGTCGAGCGCCGCCAGCTGGGCCGCTTCCCAGGCGGTCAGCTTCACGGGCCCGCGCCGTGAGCGCTGCGCGACCAGCACGTCCAGCAGGTTGAGCATCAGCCGCTTCAGCGGCGCGGCGGTCGAATGCAGCCGTCGGCCGCCGGGCGCCTTCAGGCTGACGATCGCGTCGTCGTCGATGTTGGAGATCGCATCGGCATAGAGCCAGCGGCGATCCTTGCGCAGCAGGTCCCAGATCATCGGCGCGAGGTCGACGCGCTGCCCCTGGACCGTCACGCCCAGGCTCAGCATCCACGAGCCCTTGCGGCGCGACAGCCCCAACCCCGTCAGCCGGCCGGCTTTCGCCGGCGCGATGGCGGCCTGCACGTCATAGGGCGTGTCGTCCTCCGGCTGGATCTCCAGCGACCAGGCGTCGATCGCGACACTGTGATGCGCGAACCCCGGCAGGACCTCCACCTCCCAGCCCAGCTGGCGCAGGCGCGGCACCTCGTCGGCGGCGAAGTCGGGGAACAGGTCTTCCTGTTCCAGCGTCCAGCACGGGGTCAGGCCACGGCCGAAGGACGCATCGCGCCACTGCAGCATCTCGGCGTCCACCGCGTGCAACGGGAGCGCCTGCCACTGCTCGAGCGCCGCCGGTGCCGCCGGCCAGCGTTCCAGCCGCAGCAGCGAGACGCGGTCACCGCGCGGGCCGAGCTTCCCGTGCGGCCGCATGCCCAGCAGGCCATCACCGCGATTCAGCGTCTGCAGGATCAGCTTGGGCGGGAGCGGGGAAGGCGGCGTCGGAGTCATCGGCCGCCATTGTGTCGCCGTCCGCCGGCCCGCCAGTTCGACCGGTCAGCCTTCCTTGCCCTCCTTGCCGCTCTTGCCGTCCTTGCCTTCCTTGGGCGTGCGCGGCTTGGGCAGGCCGGACTTCGTGAAGTCCGCCGGCACCTGCATCAGCGCGGTGTCCGGCTCCGTGCGGCGGATGTTGCGCAGCTGGTAGTTCTGTTCGCCGGTGCGCGGATCCTTGGTCTGGACGCTGACGGTCACCTTGAGGTCGGGCGAGGTCCACACCTCCCGCGAGATCACGATCGGCTTCTCGTTGCCGATCTTGCCGGCGGGGATCGTCGACGCGGAGCGCGAGCCGGTGACCTTGAGGCCGTCGATCTCGCGCGGCGGCAACGCCTCGGACGGCGTGCGGTCCGACGGGCCGGACAGCGGCTCCATGCGCATCGCGACGGCGGCCGGGATCGGCGGCATCGGCGCGAGTTCACCCAGCGGCGCCTCGATGCGGATCATGCGCACGCTCTGGCCGGTGTCGCCGGGCGCGATCACCACCGCCGCGGGGGCGCGCGGCGCGGCCGGCGGCGACGGCGGCTTGGGCGTCTCGGCCCGGGGCGCGGACTCGCCGGAGGCGAAGGCCTCGCGCACGCGTTCGCCGTGCTCGCGCGCCCAATCGCGCATCTTGCGGGCGTACTCGCGCAGCAGCTCGTTGTAGTCCCGCATCTTGTCGTTGTACTCGCGCATGCGGTCGCGGTACTCGCGCTGCGCCTCGGCATCGACGCGGCCGCCGCCGAGGAATCGCGCGGTCTTGCGGTCGGGCTCGAGCAGCCAGTTCTCGCCGCTCACCGGGTCGCGCAGGTAGACCAGTCTGCGGCCCTGCCGCTCGACTTCCTGACGGGTGCGGCCCTCGGCGTCGCGGCACATCTGGCTGGTCTGCTGATGCACGATGCGGTTGCCGTCGGCCAGCGGCTGGACGGTCTCATGCACCGCCTGGGCGCAGTACGGCGCGCCCTTGACCACCCGCTCGGACATCAGGATCTGCGTCGCCACGCCGGACTCCGCGATCAGCGCCGACACGTCCGGCACCGGCGGCGCGGGAGGCACCGGTGGCACGAAGGCGGGGGGCGCCGGCGGCACGGGCGGCGGCGTGGCGGGCGCCGCGGGTTGGGGCGCGGGCCGCGCGTCGGGGTCCGGCGAGGCGCTCGCGGCGGGCTGGGCCTGGACCGCGGCGGCGGCGAGCGCCAGGGCGAGGGCGGTGAGGGAGGTCTTCATGGCGGTCTCCAGGAAAGAGGCGGAACGGGATCGGAGGAACGGATCGAGGGACGGATCGGGGGAACGGATGGACGGGGCGATGGATCGGCGGATCGGTGGATCGATCAGGGCATGACGCGCATCGCGAGCACGTCGCCGGAGGCATGGACGAGCAGCTCGGCGCGCACCGGTGCCGCGGCGTCGGCGGGGTCGTAGGGCAGGCCGAGCAGCGCGAGCCGTTCCCGCGACACCTCGGCCGGCACCAGCCACGCGGTGCCGGCGCCGGCCTTTTCATAGGCGGCCCAGCGATCGGCGGTCACCAGCACGATGAAGCCGCTGCCCGAGCTGCCCAGCACGGTGGCGCCCGATTCGCCCGGCGGCGCCGAACCCAGCAGCCACACGCAGGCGACCAGCACCGACGCGCACAGCGCCGGTCCGGCGAGCGCCCAGCGCCAGCGGCCGGAGCTCGCGCCGCGCCCGCGGGCGGCGAACTGCTGGCGCATCGCGGCCAGCACCGCGTCGTCGCGTTCGCGCGTCGGGGCGCGCTGTCTGAGGTCCTGGGCCACGGCCCAGAGCCAGTCGGCCAGGCGCGCGGTGCGGGGCGGGGAGGAGTCGGTGGTCTTCATCATGCGGACTTCGATGAACGGGCAAGGGCGGCGACGTCGGCGGAGGCGGTGGCCGCCGTCGCCGGTGGGCCGTCGTCCTGCAACGCGGCCAGCAGCCGGGCGCGGCCCCGGTGCAGCCGCGTGCGCAAGGTGTTGAGTTCGATGCCGGCGATGCGGGCGGCCTCGGCGTAGGCGCGTTCCTGCAGGTCGACCAGCACCACCGCCTCGCGGAAGGTCCAGGGCAGGGCCTGCAGCGCGGCCCAGACGCGGGCCTGGTCCTGCGCCCGCACGAGTTGCTGCTCGGGCGCTTCGGCGTGGCTGCCGGTGTCGGTGGCGTCGTCGGCCTCGTCATGCGCGACCGGCAGATCCCGCCAGCGCGCCAGCAGGTGGTGTCTGGCCATGCCGGCGAGGTAGGCGCCGAGCGGTCCCCGGCCGGCGTCCCAGCCCTCCGGCCGGCCGGCGAACTGGACGAAGGCCTCCTGCATCGCGTCCGCCGCCCAGTCGGGCTGGCCGCACAGGGCCAGCGCGTAGCGATAGACGCCGGGCGACTCGCTGCGATACAGCGGCTCCAGCGCGGCGGCGTCGCCCTGGCGCAGCCGCCGCACCAGCGCTTCGCTGGTGGCGGTGGACGGCGGGTCGACCGCGCCGCCGGGCGTGGAGGTCGGGCGGGCGCGGCCAGCCAGGCGGGTCCAGAAGCTCATGGGGCGATCGACGAAGGCGAGAAACGCAGCATGACCGTATTGCGCCGGGCGCTCCAGAAGTTCCCAGGCTTCCGGACCCCACCCCTTGTTTCAGGGGTATGACACCGCCACGCCACACCGGGCGGCCTCCGCCCGGCGGGCAAGAACGGTGCGCGTGCGATGTGCGCAAATCGTTTTCGTCGGGGCCATTTCACGCAAGTGAGGGCAGGCTTACAAGTCCATCTTGGTGCATCCGCCGGGTGAAAACCCCAAGTGCGTGCATGGGGACCCGGTCCTAGCATCCATGCCACTCGACGCGACGCTCATCCCGCTCCGGCCCCAAAGCCGGCGAAATGGGGGTTGCCTACGGGGGCTGAGGAGACAAACAGATCAAACCAACACCAACGAATCGCAGTGACACTGTCACAATTCGCGGGCCCCTGGATCAGGGGCCCGTTTTGTTTTGGTGGCCCGGATTGACGATGTCCCAGCGATCGTGCGCGGCCGGTGTTCGCGGCCTTGAGGCCGTTCCTGCGAGTCGTTGCTGATGATCGAGTTGTTGACCGCGGCCGTGGCGTCGCTGCTGGCCGGATTCGTGGACGCGGTCGTCGGCGGCGGCGGGCTGATCCTGGTGCCGGCGCTGTTCAGCGTCTACCCGAACGCCGCGCCCGCCACCCTCTTCGGCACCAACAAGGGCGCCGCCATCTGGGGGACGGCCTGGGCCACCCATCAATACGCGAAGCGCGTGACGCTGCCCTGGCGGTCGCTGATGCCGGCCGCCGCCGCGGCGCTGCTGGGCAGCTTCGTCGGCGCCTGGGCGGTCACGCAGGTGGATCCGAGCGGCCTGCGCAAGGCGCTGCCGGCGATCCTGCTGGGCGTGCTGCTGTACACGCTGGCCAAGAAGGACCTCGGCCGCCACCACGCGCCGCGCCACGAGGCGGCGACGCAGACGCTGATCGCCAGCGCGATCGGCCTGACCATCGGCTTCTACGACGGCTTCTTCGGTCCTGGCACCGGCAGCTTCTTCGTGTTCCTGTTCGTGCGGCTGCTGGGCTTCGACTTCCTGCACGCGTCCGCCACCGCCAAGCTGCTGAACACCGCGACCAACTTCGCCGCGCTGATGCTGTTCGCCGCCAAGGGCCATGTCTGGTGGCACGTGGCGGCGGTGATGGCGGTGGCCAACGTCCTGGGCAGCCTGGTCGGCACCCGGATGGCGCTGGCCAAGGGGGCCGGCTTCGTGCGCGGGATGTTCGTCGTCGTCGTGTCGCTGCTGATCCTGAAGACGGGGTACGACGCCTTCCTGCGCTGACCCGCGGCGGTCATCCTCCGCCTTGAGGAGGAACGCGCGCCGCGCAGCGCCCCCCGGGCACGCCAAACGCCCCCCGAACAACTCGTCACCGGCTGTCCGCCAAAGGCGGGATGCCGACGGCCCATCGCCCGGGCTACCATCCGACTAAACAACCGCTGCTCACCATGCCTGTCGACCCTCAACTGCGTGCGCTGGATATCGAGATCCCCACCCAGCCCGAAGTGCTGGTCAAGCTCTCGCTGCTGATGGCGGACGAGGACATCGACCTGCAAGCCGTCTCGGCGCTGGTGGAGACCGACATGGCGCTCGCCGCCGCCGTGCTGAAGGCGGTGAACTCCTCGCTGTACGGCCTGCGCGGCCGCGTGCAGACGGTGCACCAGGCGCTGACCTACCTGGGCATGCGCGAGGTCGCCGCGATCACCTTCGAGATGGGCCTGCGCGCCGCCTTCCCGCCCGCGGTGGAGCTGGAGCCCGTCTGGTCCCGCGCCGCCAAGCGCGGCCTGCTGATGGGCCGCATGGGCCAGATGCTGGGGGTGGACCCATGGGCCGCGCACTCGGCGGGCCTGTTCGAGGAATGCGGCAAGGCGGTGCTCTACCGCCATGCGCCCGGCCACTACCCGGCGATGCTGCGCGCGACGGGCAGCGACAAGGAACTGGTCCAGCTGGAACACACCGCCTTCGGCGTCAGCCACGACGCGCTGGGCGCCGCGCTGTGCGAGAGCTGGGGCCTGGCGCCCGCCGCCGTGGCCAGCGTGCGTTTCCACGTGCAGGTCCAGGACGAGCTGCAGATGCCCGAGGCGATGCAGCGCCGCGGCGTCGGCGCGATCTCGCTGGTCGCCTGGACGCTGATGAACAAGCCCGAGGCGGTCGACGAGACCGTCATGGAGATCGCGCCGCAGGCGCAGCTGGACGAGACCCTGATGCTGCGAGCCGCGCGCCGCGTCGAGGAACAGCTGCAGCAGGCCGAATCGCGCGGCCGCTGAGCGGCTCCGCCAGCGCCGGCGGCGCGTCTCAGGACGCGAGGCAGAGCCGGTCGCGCCCCATGTGCTTGGCGAGGTAGAGCGCCTCGTCGGCCGCCTGCATCAGCGCCTGCGCGCTCAGGTAGGGATGACCGGGCTGCGAGGCCGCCAGCCCCGCGCTGATCGTCACGATGCCTTCGCCCGGCGCGTCGTCCGGCAGCGCGCCATGCGGCATCGCGAGCGCACGCCAGGCCTCGCGCAGCGCCTCCATCAAGCCCTGCGCGGATTCGGCGTCGAAGCCGGGCAGCAACACCGCGAATTCCTCGCCGCCAAGTCGCGCCACCAGGTCGGTGTCGCGCTGGAAATGCTCGGCGAGCAGCCGCGCGAGCCGGCGCAGCACCTCGTCCCCGGCCGCGCGCCCGTGGCGGTCGTTGTAGGGCTTGAGGAAATCCACGTCGAGGATCGCCAGCGCCAGCCGCCCCTGGTCCCGCTGCGCGCGCTTGAACTCGCGGCGCAGCGCGGCATCGAACTCGCGCCGATTGGCGATGCCGGTGAGCGCGTCGTGGCGCTCCATCGAGGCGAGTTCCCGCCGCTTCGCCTCCAGCGAGCGCTCCGCCTGCTGCAGCGCGCGATGCTGGCGGGCGATTTCCTCCTGCAGCTCGCGGCCCCGCGATTGCTCGCGGTGCAGTTCGTCGCCGAGCGAGGTGCGGACATGATCGAACGCCTGCTCGAGCTGCAGCAGCTCCCGCGGTCGGGGCTCGCCGGCATCGAACCAGGTGGGCGCCTGCGGCGGCAGCGTCGGGTCGAAGCGGCTGGCCTGCTCCGACAGCTGTCGCAACTGGCGCAGCAGCCAGCGGTCCATCACCAACGCGGCCGCCAGGCCCAGCACCGTCGCCAGCGTCAGGTGGATCAGCGTCGAACGCAGCAGCGGATCGCGGCGCAGCGTGTCGCCCAGCGTCGCCGCGGCGGCCTGCAGGCGCAGCTCGCCGGTCTCGGCGAGCGAGAAGGCCGCGCTGCGGCCCGGCTCGCTGTCGTCGTCGGACAGCGCGCGGAATTGCGCGCCGTCGGGCGTCGTCAACTCGACGCGGCGCAGGTTGTGGCGGGCCAGGATGTGATGCAGCAGGCCATGCAGCGCCTCGGGCTGTTGCGGCCGCTGATGCAGGCTGTAGGCGAGCGGCCCGGCGTACAGCAGGGGGATGGCGCTCAGTTCGGCGTCAGCCTCGGCGGCCCGGCGCTGGGTGGTCTCGCGCAGCTCCCAGCCGGTGGACAGGGCCACCAGCAGCAGGCCCAGCGCGAATAGCGCCAGCAGCGAGCGGGCGCCGACCGAGAGGTGGATGGCCTTGTGGGTCATTGGGTGGATGTCGGGGGTTGCGACAAAAGTCGCGGGGAGCACCGTCGAATCACCTGCGGACCATTGTGCCGAGCCGGGCTCGCTGGTTTCCCCGGGGAAACTCCAAGCGGGGGTGGGACCCAGAATGGCCCCCCATACCTCAGGGGGAGGCGATGAAGCGAGTCGGCGTGGCCGCGGGGATGCTGCTGCTCGCGGCCGGCACGGCCTGGGCCGATCCCGGCTATTACCTGGTGCGCCCGTACAGCGAGCGTGGCCAGGCCACGCTGGACCTGCGCTACTGGCAGGTCGATCCGCCGGACGAGGGCGCGACGCTGTGGCCCGAGGTCGGGCTGCGCTACGGCGTGACCTCGCGCTGGAGCACCGAGCTGCTGCTGAGCTGGATCGGCCCGACGCCGCATGAGCAGACGCTGAGCTCGATCAACTGGGTCAACCAGTTCCTGTTCACCCAGGGCGACACGCCGTACGACCTCGGCCTGCACCTGCAGCTGATCCGCAACCGCGACCAGGGCAACGCGGTCGAGGTCGGTCCCATCTTCCAGACCGAATGGGGCCTGGCGCAGCTCAACCTGAACGTCTTCTTCAGCCACGACGCCGGATCGCGCCGGCGCAACCAGACCAAGCTGCAATGGCAGGGCCTGTACCGCTGGCAGGCGGGATGGCGCGCCGGCGTGCAAGGCTTCGCCGAGCCGAAGTCCTGGCGCACCGGACCGGTGGTGAAGGTGGACCTCGGCGCCGGCGTGGAACTGTCCGCCGCCTACCTGTGGGGGAACACCTATCGCAGCCGGGGGGACATGTTCAGCGCCGTGCTGCAGTGGGGCTTCTGAACTGGCGATCGAGCGACACCACGCGAAGGGGCGAAGGCCGGAAGGGTCTTGCGCCTGGGCGACAACCCGGCACGATCCCGCTGCCTAGAATCCGCCCGCTCCCGACGCCTTCTCCCGAAGGCGCCAGGAGCAGCGTTCTCAGGGCGGGGTGAAAGTCCCCACCGGCGGTATCCGAGGCACGGTCGACAGACCGACGACCCCGGGAGCCCGCGAGCGCCCGGCATCGCCCTTGTGATGCCGGGGTCAGCAGACCTGGTGAGAGGCCAGGGCCGACGGTCACAGTCCGGATGAAAGAGATCGCGTTCATCGTCGGCCTCGCGGGCCGGTGCGAGCGTCCGCGCTCGCGCCGCCGCTCGGCCGCGCTGCGACGTGCGCCCTGATTCATCGTCCCACCTTGCAAAGGGTTCACATGAATCAGACCAACCTCCACGCTCCCGCCATCGCCGGTTCCTCGGCGAACTCCCCGGCGGAATCTCCCTCGAAACCGCCGGCGAAACCGCCAGCGAAACGCACCACGCCCCGCGTGGCCATCGTGTCCGCCAGTTGGCATGCCGACCTCGTCGGCCGCTGCCGCGAAGCCGCGATCCGCGGACTCGAATCGACCGGGCCCGTCCAGGTCGACACCTTCGACGTTCCCGGCGCCTTCGAGATCCCGCTCCACGCGATGAAGCTCGCGCGTAGCGGGCAGTTCGACGCGGTGCTCGCCTGCGCCCTCGTCGTCGACGGCGGCATCTACCGCCACGACTTCGTCGCCCACGCCGTCATCGACGGGCTCATGCGGGTCCAGCTCGACACCGGCGTGCCGGTGTTCTCGGCGGTGCTCACGCCGCTCGCGTTCCACGAGCATGCGACCCACCACGGGTTCTTCCACGAACACCTCGTGGTGAAGGGGACCGAACTGGCCTCCGCCTGCCGGGCGACGCTGGCGGCGCTGCGCAAGCTCGACGCGCTCGTCGACTGACCGACTGACGTTGGCGGATCGGGGGCGCTCCTGTTGGGGGGCGGCCTCCGACTTCGGTACGCCAGGCGCGGCCCATCACAGGGCATGAGGGCTCCCTCCAGGACCCTCACGCCCTATTCCGGGCCCAGTCACGCTCGCTGGTCGCGGGCCTTATCGGGTGGCGACCAGCCCGGCCAGGGCCAGGGAGGTCACGAACCTCCTCGGCCGGCCGTCCAGCGGATCGGTGAAGGCGACCTCGCGGGCAAGCAGTTGCAGCGGACGCGTGAAGTCCACCTCGTCCTCCACCGGCTGCAGCACCGGATAAATGCGGTCGTTCTCGATGGGAAGACCGAGCGCGCACAGCTGCGCCCGCAGCTGATGCTTCACGCCCGTGCGCGGACGCAGCTCGTAGTGCGCGCGGCCCTCGTCCAGGCGCGCGAGCAGCGCGATGCGCGTGAGCGCATTGGGCTCGCCGTCGACCGTGCGCATCTGCATGAAGTCGACCGGGTGCTCCTCCAGGCGGCTCGCCTGCTCGAAAGGGAGCCGTTCGCCGACATCGTCGAGCCACGGCGCGATCGCCTCGTACACCTTCTCGACATCGCGTTCGCGGAAGAGCCGTTGATACGCGTCCCGCGTCGCGGCCTGCGTCGAGAACAAGGTCAGTCCCGCCGTCTCCCGGTCCAGCCGATGGATCGGGCTCAGGTCCGCCAGGCCGGTCTCGCGCCGCAGACGCGTCAGCAGCGTCTGCTGCACGTAGCGGCCCTTGGGCGTGACCGGCAGGAAGTGCGGCTTGTCGGCGACCAGCAGGTGCGCGTCGACATGCAGGATCCGCGATGCGAAGGGCACCTCCGGCTCGTCCGCGAGCCAGCGCCAGTAGTAGAGCCGGCGTTGCGCGCGATACGGCGCATCGGGCGCGAGCGGCTCGCCGGTGTCGTCGAGCACGTCGCCGCGCGCCATGCGCGCCGCCCAGTCCTCGCGCGGGACCAGCGGCAGCCGTTCGGCCAGGAAGTCCAGCACCCGCGGCCACGGGCCCGGCGGGCAGGCGAGCGCGCTGGCGGCGACGCCGTCGCGCAGCGGCAGCGCGAGCTTGGGCGGACGGGCCATGCGCGTCCCTACTCGACCTGCGCCGGTCCGCGCGCGCGCTCGTCGAGGAAGCGGTTCAGGCGCTGCAGGTCCTCGGTGTCGATCGGCGCGCCGTTGCGCCAGGCCTTGATCCAGGCCTCGCGCTGCGGGTCGGCCGCGAGCTGGCGCACCGCCTGGTCCATCGCCTCGATGGCGCGCCGGCCCTCGGGCGTGCGGCTGCAGCCCGCGGTCGCGACCAGCGTGCTGCGGCCTTCGGCCAGCGGCAGCTTCGCGAGCTCCGGCGCGCCGGGATGCATGGCGCTGAAGTCGTCGACGGTGATCGGGTACTCGAGCGTGTAGTCCATCCGCCGCGCGCGCAGCATCGGCAGCAGGTGCGCGCCGCGGCCCGCGACGACCGAGCGCGGCGCGCGCTCCGGATCGGCGGTGAGCAGCTTGTCGATGCGCGGCCCGAAGCTGCGGTCGCGCGGCACCAGGCCGGTCAGGTCGGTGCGGCGCAGCAGGTCGGCCAGCTGCAGCGGCTGGCCGTTCGACTCGAAGCGCGACAGGTCCTCGCGACGCACGATCACGTGGATCTGGCGCGAGAGCATGGGCGGGTACAGCGAGGTGAAGTACAGCCACTGCAGCCGCTCGGGCGTGCGCACGTGCAGCACCGAGCAGATTGTCTCGCCCTGGCGCGCCTGCGCCTCGAAGCGCGGCAGGCTCAGCTCGACGAAGACATGGCGGAACTGCGGCATGCGCTCGATCAGCAGGCGCAGGAAGCCGTCGACCTCGCCCTGGCCGAGGTCCTCGACCCGCTGCGGCGCCTTGCCGTCGCGGTAGACGAAGTGAGGCGGCATGTCCTGCACCAGCCAGCGCAGGATCGGCAGCGGCGCGGCGGGCGAGGGGGAGGCCGAGGACGGCGATGGCGTCGTCGGCTGCGCCGCGGCGGGCACGGCGGTCAACGCGCCCAGCACGAATGAGAAGGCGAACGCGGCGGCCGCGGCCAGGGGGGCGACGAGGTCGCGCCCGGCCACGTGGCGTCGGCGGGTCAGTCGCCCTCGACCCATTCCACCTTGGCGCCGAGGCGGGTGATGTTCTCGGCGAACTGCGGATGGGCGCGGCGGACCGGCGTCGCGTTGCGGATGACGGACTTGCCGGGGATGCTGGCCGCGACCATCAGCAGCGCGATCGCGACGCGGATGATGTACGGGCTCTCGACCTCGGCCGGGCTCAGCGGCTTGCCGCCGAAGGTCACCATGCGGTGCGGGTCCGACAGGAAGGCATGCGCGCCGAACTTGGACAGCTCGGTGGTCCAGCCCATCGCGCCGTCGTAGACCTTGTTCCAGAACATCACGCTGCCTTCGGCCTTGACGCCCAGCGCCACGAAGATCGGCAGCAGGTCCACCGGCAGGTAGGGCCAGGGCGCCGCTTCCACCTTCTGCAGGATGTTGCGGGTGAAGGGCTCCTTGACCTTCAACTTGCCCTCGACCACCGAGCGCGACCAGCCGTCCTCATGCACGATCTGGACGCCGAACTTGGCGAAGGTGCGGTCGATCAGCGGGAACTGCTCGGGGTGTGAATTCTTGACCCGCACGTCGCCGCCGGTGATCGCGCCCAGCGCGAGGAAGGTGACGATCTCGTGGAAGTCCTCGGCGAAGGTGAACTCGCCGCCGCCCAGTTCCTTGACGCCGTGGATGGTCAGGCGCGAGGTGCCCAGGCCTTCCAGCTTCGCGCCTAGCATCTGCATGAACTGGCAGAACTCCTGGACATGCGGCTCGCTGGCGGCGTTCATCAGCGTCGAGGTGCCGTGGGCGAGCGCGGCGCACAGCACGAAGTTCTCGGTGGTGGTGACCGAGGCGTAGTCGGTCCAGTGGTCGTTGGCGCGGAGCTGGCCGTCGACCTGCAGCAGCAGGCCATCGGCGGCGCGGTCGACCGAGGCGCCGAAGCGCTCGAAGACCTCGACGTGCGGATCGATCTCGCGCGCGCCGAGCGTGCAGCCCTTGACGTCGTCCTCGATGCGGGCGGCGCCGAAACGCGCCATCAGGCCCGGCACCAGCATGATCGACGAGCGCATCTCCTCGGGCAGGTGGTCCTTGGCCGGGTCGAAGTGGGTGTCGAGGTGGTGCAGGTCCAGCACGCCGCTCTTGAAGTCCACCGTGACGCTGCTGCCCAGGTTGCGGAAGACCTCCAGGATCTTCTTGACGTCGGTGATCTCGGGCACGCCGTGCAGGCGCACCGGCTCGCGGGTGAGCAGCGTCGCGCACAGGATGGGCAGGACGGCGTTCTTGTTGGCCGAGGGAACGATGCGGCCCTTCAGGGGCGAGCCGCCGTGGACGATGAGATTGGACATGGGCTTGCGCGGGGCGCGCCGGTGGGCGGCGGAAGGATCGGTGGGCGAGCGCGAATTATCGGGGGTCGTGCGATGGCCCGGCGCTCGAACGGGACATGGGCTTGCATCTTGCAACGCCGGCCCGCGTCCCGCCAGGGAAGGTGTGCTCCGCCGGCGGAGGAATTCCTCCCAGGGCGCAGCCAGGGAAATCATGGGCCTGGGAGCGAGGCGCCGCTGGCCACAATCGCGGCCCATGACCACGCCCGTCGATCCGTCTCCCGCGCCCGGTGGCGCCCTGCCCGCGGTGCCCGCCGCGCCCGCGCCCCTGGCCGCCGCGACCTCCGCCGGCGAGGCGCCGGCCCCGTTGCTCGCGCCGGTGCGCAAGCTGCTCGAGAAGCGCGCCGGCGGCACGGCTTCCGGCACGGAAGCGGGCGAGGACCCGCGCGACTGGATCACGCCCGAGGACCTGAACGTCGCGCCGGCGCTGCTGGGCCTGCCGCTGGCCTCGCCATGGCAGCGGGCCAAGGCGATGGCGGTGGACGTGACGCTGGTGACGCTGCTGTCGAACCTGGGCAACACGCCGCTGCTGGCGGGCTGCTGCTGGGTCGCCTGGCGCTGCTACAAGCGGCAGCGCGCCTCGCGGGGCGAGGTGCAGAAGGAAAGCGGCTGGCTGGGCTGGGCGCCGGCGCTGTGCCTGGTGGCGTTCGGGCTGTACTCGAGCGTGATGGAGCACATCGACGAACAGACCCGGAGCGAGCGCCGCGAGGCGGTGGCCGCGGCGTCACCGACCAAGCCCGATCACGACGATGAGGAAAGCGCCGCCGAAGAAGCCGGCCCTCACGACGCGGCGGCCGCCAGCGACTCGACGAAGCAGCTGGTGAAGGCGGCGCTCGCGACGGCGGCGATCGCGGCCTCGGCGAGCCCGGTCGGGACCGAGGCGGAGCGGATCGAGCATGCGCGCGAGTTGGAGCGCCAGGCGCAGCGCACGCGCATCAAGGCGCTGAAGGACGAGGTCCGCGAGTTGAAGGCCGAGGCCAAGCGCTCGCTGCTGGAGAAGCTGCGCCATTGGTGGGAGCTGGTGGGCCTGAACCTGGCGTGGGCGTTCGTGTATTTCGTGGCCTTCCCGCTGATCTGGCCGGGCCAGACGCCGGGCAAGCGCCTGATGGGGCTGCGCATCGTGGAGCTGACGGGCAAGCCGCTGAAGCCGATGCTGTGCGTGCGCCGCTACGGCGGCTACGCGGCCGGCGCGACGACGGGTGGCATGGGCTTCCTGCAGATCCTGTGGGACGCGAACCGGCAAGGCCTGCACGACAAGGCGGCCCACACCGCGGTGATCGACACGAGGAATCCGCGCCGCCTGCGCCTCACCGAGGACTTGACCGGCTGATCAGCCTGTCGGATCCAACCGCTTCGCGCGCGCCAGCCGCCAGGCTTCGGCGGGGTCGTCGCCGTAGACGTCTTCCGCGGTCGTGGCGGTTTCCTTCCGCTGCGTGTCGATCGCGATGCGTTTGTCGAAGACGAAGCATTCCCCGAGCCAATCCGCGTCGGCATCGGGCATCTGCTCGAAGTAGTTGAGGATGCCGCCATCGAGCTGCCGGACGGTGAGGCCGCGATCGCTCATCCACCCCGACATCTTTTCGCAGCGGATCCCGCCGGTGCAGTACATGGCGACGGTCTTGCCCTCGCGCCGCCATTCCTCGGCGTGGGCTTCGACGTAAGCGGGGAAGTCGCGGAAGTGCCGCACGCCCGGGTCGACGGCGCCGTGGAAGTGGCCGAGCTCGAATTCGAAATGGTTGCGGTTGTCGAGCACGACGACGTCGTCGCGCCGGATCAGCTCGCGCCACGCGCGGGGGGACACGTGGGTGTCGCGGGCGTCGACCAGGCCGGTGACACCGTCGAGCCCGAAGGCGACGAGCTCCGGCTTCTCATGGACCTTCAGCAGCGTGAAGGGTCGGGTCGTGCAGAAGCTGCGCTTGAAGTGGAGGTCGGCGAAGGGCGGCTCGGCGCGGAGCGCGGCTTCGAAGGCGTCGAGCGCCTCGATCGGACCGCCGAGGGCGCCGGTGATGCCTTCGGGCGCCAGCAGCAGGTTGCCGCCGACGACGTTCCCCAGGCTCAGGTTGAGGTCCCGCAGCCGCTGCGCGAGCAAGGCGGTCTCGTCCAGGCGGACGAACTTGTAGAACGAGCTGTGCTGGTGCTCGGGGGAGGACATGGGGGGACTGGACGGGCGGAGCGGAAACCAGCCGCGATGGTACCGGGGGCCTTCCCCCGCACGGGGGCAACCCTTGTGCGGGACCGATCCTTGCCCGCCTAGAATCCGCCACCTTTTTCCTGGCGCCTGGCGCCCCTTGCCGTGTCCGACCGTCTCGCCGTCCTGCCTCAATACCTGATGCCCAAGCTGGCGATGACCCGCCTGGCCGGACGGCTGGCAGGCGCGGAACTCGGCGGCTTCACGACCTGGACGATCCGGCGCTTCATCGACCGCTACGGCGTCAACATGGCCGAGGCCGCGGAATCCGATCCCGCCGCCTACGCGACCTTCAACGAGTTCTTCACCCGCGCGCTCAAGCCCGGCGCCCGACCGCTGGCCGACGCGCCGCTGATCTGCCCGGTCGACGGCGCGATCAGCCAATTCGGCCCGATCCGCGCGGACCAGATCTTCCAGGCCAAGGGCCACCAGTACTCGACCGCCGCGCTGCTGGGCGGCGACCAGCAGCTGGCCGCGCAGTTCCGCGACGGCCACTTCGCGACGATCTACCTGAGCCCGCGCGACTACCACCGCATCCACATGCCCTGCGGCGGCCGGCTGGTGCGCATGGTGCATGTGCCGGGCGAGCTGTTCTCGGTCAACCCGACCACCGCGCGCGGCGTGCCCGGCCTGTTCGCGCGCAACGAGCGCGTCGTCTGCCTCTTCGAGGGCGAGCACGGCCCCTGGGTGCTGGTGCTGGTGGGCGCGACGATCGTCGGCTCGATGGCGACCGTCTGGCATGGCGTCGTCAATCCGCCGCGGCCGGGGCGCCTGCGCACCTGGCACTACGAGAACGAGCACTTCAGCTACGCGCGCGGCGAGGAGATGGGCCGCTTCCTGCTGGGCTCCACCGTCGTGCTGCTGTTCCCGAAGGACCTGCCGATGGCGTTCAACCCGGGCTGGCTGCCGGGCGGCCCGGTGCGGCTGGGCGAGCCGATGGCCACGCTGCGCTGAGCGCGCCGCCCCCGCCCATCGGGGGGCCCCCTCCGGCCCCGACCATGCCCTCCGAATAGGGCCCGCCTTTGCGGGACAATCGCCGTTTTGCGAAACGACGGCGACGAGCTCCCATGACCCTGCGTGTCCTGACCGGCATCACGACCACCGGCACCCTGCACCTCGGCAACTACGTCGGCGCGGTGCGCCGCGCCATCGCGGCCAGCCGCGAACCGGGCGCCGAGAGCTTCTTCTTCATGGCCGACTACCACGCGCTGATCAAGTGCGACGAGCCGGCCCGCATCGAGGCCTCGCGCCTGCAGATCGCCGCCACCTGGCTGGCCGCCGGCCTGGACACCAGCCGGGTCGTGTTCTACCGCCAGAGCGACATCGTCGAGATCCCCGAGCTGACCTGGCTGCTGACCTGCGTCACGTCCAAGGGCCAGATGAACCGCGCGCATGCCTACAAGGCCTCGGTGGACGCCAACGTCGCCGCGGGCGAGGATCCGGACGCCGGCATCACGATGGGCCTGTACAGCTATCCGATCCTGATGGCCGCGGACATCCTGATGTTCAACGCCCATCGCGTGCCGGTCGGCAAGGACCAGGCGCAGCACATCGAGATGGCGCGCGACGTCGCGCAGCGCTTCAACCACACCTTCAAGACCGAGCTCTTCGTGCTGCCCGAGGCCAGCATCGACGAGGAAATGGAACTCCTGCCCGGCCTCGACGGCCGCAAGATGTCCAAGAGCTACGACAACGTGATCCCGCTGTTCGAAGGCGGCGCGAAGGCATTGCGGGAGGCCATCTCCAAGATCGTCACCGACTCGCGCCTGCCCGGCGAGCCCAAGGAAACCGAAGGCTCGCACCTGGTCCAGATCTACGACGCGTTCGCCACGCCCGCGCAGCGCCAGGCGTTCCGCGCGGCGCTGCACGGCGGCCTGTCGTGGGGCGAGGCCAAGGACCAGCTGTTCGCGCTGATCGACGCCGAGATCGGCCCGATGCGCGAGCGCTACGACGCGCTGATGGCCAACCCCGAGAAGATCGAGGCCATCCTGATGGAAGGCGCCGCCAAGGCACGCGCCATCGCCGCGCCGCTGCTGGCCCGCGCCCGCGAAGCCGTCGGCCTGCGCCGCTTCCAACCGCTGGCCGCGCCGGTCGCCCAGGCCGCGAAGGCCAAGTCGACCGTCCCCGCGTTCAAGCAGTACCGCGAGAACGACGGCCTCTTCTACTTCAAGCTCCTCGCCGCCGACGGCACCCTGCTCCTCCAGAGCACCGGGCTGTCCCAAGGCAAGGAAGCCGGGCAATGGGTCGCGAGACTCAAGCGCGAAGGCGCGACCGCGCTGAGCGATGCCCCGGTGTCGCGTGAGACCTCGGACGAGGTGCTGCTGCCGGCGCTCGAGGCACTCGTCACCGCGGAACTCGAAGCGGCGGCCGCGAAGGGCTGATTCCCTCCTCCCTTCGGGCGACCGAGCACG
>NZ_JAOCCU010000048.1 GCF_029840635.1 Mitsuaria sp. GD03876
CGGCCCGAGCCGCGCGGCGATGCGCTCCAGCGTCAGGTACAGCGTCTCGCCGGTGCGCACCACGTCGGGCAGCAGCGAGGCGCTGTCCTCGGTCAGCGCCTGCACGCCGATCGCCGTCAGCCGCAGCTCGCCGACCGGCGCGCGCAGCGTCGTCTTGGCCAGGTGCTCGGCCATCAGCCGGCAGAAGTGCTCGAGCTCGCGGATCGGCTCGGCGGTGCGGATCGTCAGCGCGCCGCCGTCGCCGGCGTCCTTGGCGCGCATCGAGTCGTGCACCCAGTGCAGCGTCACGCCGGTCGCGCCGGCATGGCGCGCGGCCAGCCAGCCGCACAGCCGCATCAGCAGCGGCCGCGCGCCCATCAGCAGCGCCGGGCCGTGGTCCTCGCGGCTGGGCAGCTCGACGCGGGCGAGGAATTCCTCCGGCAGCAGTTCCCAGCGGTGCGCCTCCGGCCGCAGCCCGTAGGCCTGGTCCAGCATCGTCAGCAGCGCCGCGCCGAAGCGCCGGCCGATGCCGCCGCGCGGCAGCGCCCGCAGCTGGCCCAGCGTGTTGATGCCGGCGCGGCTGAGCGGCTCCGCGTGCTCGGCCGCGGCGCTCAGCGCCTGCAGCGGCAGCGGATCCAGCACCGCCTGCAGCAGCCGGCCGCCCAGGTCCGTCACGCCGCAGCGCGCCAGCACCAGCGCGGCGGTGGCCGTCGGCGCCCAGCCGATGCCCACCGCGCCCAGGTCGGGCGCCTCCTCGCCGATGCGCGCCTTCAGCGCGGCCAGGCCGCGGAACAGCCGCAGGCTGGCCTCGACCTCCAGGACGACGGCGTCCTCCATCAGCGCCACGCGCGGCGTGAACTGCAGGCACCAGACCGCCAGCCCCGCCTGCGCCTCGGCGCACACCCCCCAGGGATGCGGCGGCGGCGCGGTGGCCGGGTCCTCAAACGGCGCCGGCGGACGAGGCGGCAGGATCAGCGCGACCCACAACATCGGGCGACTCCGGGAACAGGGCGAGCGCGACGCGCGCGCGGGGGGATTCGGTCGAGGCCGGGGGAGCGGCCTGGAGGGCGGCTTCGAGGGACCCGAGGGTCTCGAGGGCTTCGGGCGCGGACGCGGTCGCCGGGGCAGGCACGGCCTCGGGCACCGGCGCCACCGGGCGCATCGTGCCGGGCTGCATCGTGCGCGGCGTCAGCACCCGCGCCAGCCCGCCCGGGATCGACGCCAGCCGCAGCGGCGTCTCGTGGGCGGGGCCCTTGCGCTTGAGGATGCGGACGTTCAGCGCCCAGTCGATGTCGACCGTCACCTCCACCCGCAGCGGCGCGGGCGACGGATCGTGGCGCGCGGCCAGCGGCCGGAACAGGAACACCGGGCCCTCGAACGACTGCGCCAGCACCTGCAGCCGCCGCAGCTGCTCGGGCGAGGCCTGCGGCATCCAGGCCAGCACCGCGCCGGCGGCGTTGGACTTGATCAGCTGCTCGGCGCACCAGAGCCGCTCCGACGGCGCCTGGGCCTGGATCCAGACCAGGTGGCGCTCGTCCAGCCCCAGGTGCAGCAAGCCGGGCAGGTGGGGGCGCTTGGGCGGGCCGACCAGCGCCACCGCGGCGCCGTCGGCGACGACGCGGCGCAGCGCCGGACCCGCCAGCCGCCATTCGGCGAGCGAGAACTGCGGCATCAGCACTTCGGTCAGCTGGCGGCCGGGCCAGCCGCCGCCGGGCAGCTCGGCGTCGAGCGCGTCGAAGCCGCTGGGCCAGACGGTGTCGGTGCCGCGGCCCAGCGCGTCGCCGCGCCAGAGCGCCTCGGCCACCGCCGGGGGCAGGGGCGTGGGCAGGGGAATCATGGCGAGTCGGTCGATGGAGAGACAAAAACGCCGGTTGTCGAACCGGCGTGGATTTACTGTATGTGCATACAGTATAGGTTGGCGATCGACTCGTCCAGGGGCTGTTTCAACTCGAGTGGGGAGAATCTCCCGGATCGCGGGGCGGCGGTGCCGTCGGGGCCGGCGCGGGCGCGAAGCTCAGCACGAAGCGCGTGCCCCCGCGGGCCGGCGCCTCCAGGCTGACGGTCCAGTCCAGGTGCTCGGCGACGCGCTTGACGATGGCCAGGCCCAGCCCGGCGCTGCCGGCGCCGGCGGGGTCGACCTGCATGAAGCGGTCGAAGATGCGGTCGCGCACCGCCGGCGGGATGCCGATGCCGGTGTCCTCGATGACGACGCGGCCGGCCTCGAGCCGGATGTCGACCCGGCCCTGCTCGGTGAACTGGCAGGCGTTGCGGATCAGGTTGCCCACGGCGATGGCGGCCAGCTCCGGCCGCGCCGGGACCTCCAGCGCCGCGGCGTCCGGATCGGCGTGCAGCGTCATCTCGACGTCCTTGCCGCGCAGCAGCGGGCGGCAGCGGTCCATCTCCTGGCGCAGCAGCGGCAGCACGGCGGTCGGCGGGGCGCCGATGCTGGCCGGGTCGCGCGACAGCAGCAGCATCGCCACGACGCGCTCGCTGGTGTCGGCGGCGGTGCGGCGGATGCGCTCGGCCAGCTCGACCATGTCGTCGCGGCCGTGCAGCCGCGCCTTGAGCACCTCGGCGGCGCCCAGCATGACGGCCAGCGGGGTGCGCAGCTCATGGCTGACGTCGCCGGTGAACCAGCGCTCGCGGTCCAGGTAGCGCTGCTGGGCCTCGGTCTTGGCGGCGAAGGCGCGCGAGAGCACGCCCAGCTCGTCGGTCGATTCCTGCAGCGGGTACTCGCGCGGCGCGGCGCCGGTCTCCACGGCGCGGGCCAGCGCGGTCACCGGCGCGACGATGCGGCTGGCGGTCAGCTGCGCCAGCAGCAGCGCCAGGCCCAGGCAGCAGACGAAGGCCAGGCCGAGCAGGCCGTAGACGCCGGCCTCGATCTTGGCGAAGTCCTCGTCGCGGTCGGTCAGCACGAAGGGCGCGCCGAGGTCGTCGCGGACCAGCACGTTGACCTCGACGCCGTCCTGCGGGAGCGTGTACTTGCCCGCGGGCTGGCCGCGCAGCGAGGCCGGGATCTCGGCGCCGCGGTACAGCGTGACGCTGGGCGGCAGGTCGGGCGGCAGGCCCTGGCGCTCGCGCGCGACGAGCTCGTCGGCGGTGCGGCTCAGGCGCTGGTCGATCAGCCGGTCCTCGATGCTGGATGCGATGCGCACCGCGGCGACCGCGAAGGCGCCGCACACCAGCAGCGTCAGCAGCAGGAAGGCCGCGGCGACGCGGGTGCGCAGCGTGGTCGGCGCGGCGGTCGAGCGCGCGCGCCGGACCTCGCCGCCGTCATCCCGCATCGGGCGACACCAGCCGGTAGCCGATGCCCGGATGGGTCTTGAGCAGCGGGACGGGGAAGGGCTTGTCCAGCGCGGCGCGCAGCGCGTGGATGTGGGTGCGCAGCGCGTCGCTGTCGGGCGGGTCGTTGCCCCAGACCTCGCGCTCGAGGTCCTCGCGGCGGACCAGCTTGGGCGCCTCGCGCAGCAGCGCCGCCAGCAGCTTGTAGCCGGTGGGGGTCAGTTGGATCGGCTTGCCGGCGCGGGTGGCCTCCAGCGTGTCGGGGTCGAAGCTGACGTCGGCGTAGCTGACCGCGGAGCTGAGGTTCAGCCCGTGGGAGCGCCGCATCAGCGCCTTGAGCCGGATCTCCAGCTCGACCAGCGAGAAGGGCTTGACCAGGTAATCGTCGGCGCCGTTCTCGAAGCCGTTGACCTTGTCGGCGATGGTGTCGCGGGCGGTCAGCATCAGGATCGGGGTGGGGCGGCGGAAGTCCTTGCGCAGGCGCCGGGCGACGTCCAGGCCGTCCAGCCCCGGCAGGGTCAGGTCCAGCACGATCGCGTCGTAGGAGCCGGCGGCGGCCTGCGCCAGGCCGCCCAGGCCGTTGCGGGCCACGTCGAGCTGGTAGCCCATCGGCTCCAGGTAGGCGAACAGGTTGGCGACGATGTCCGGGTTGTCTTCGATGACCAGCAGCTTCATCACGAGGCTCACGTTCTGCGGCGCCCAGGGGCCGCGTCGTCCGACGGATGCGGGCCCGGCGGCGAGTGTTCGCCAGGAGCCCGCGGAAGCTGGGAATGCTATGCCAGCAGGGGGCGGCGGACCTGTCGGCGGGCTGTCGCCCTCGCCCCGTCAGGGGAGGCGCGCCATGTTTCGCGGGCGTACAGCGCGCACCGGCGCCGTCCGGCATGCGACGCGGTGAGACGCCGGTGCCCCGGCCACCGGGCGTCGGACGTGGGGCGAGCGTGATGCAAGTCCGGTCCGTGGTTCGGCGATCTCGAGGGGCTGGACCTTGAAATCTTGTCCAGGCGCATAATGTGCGGGTTAACCCTTATGTTTGCACCTGCCTTTTCCATCCCGGCGGTCGAGCGGCTCACCGAGACCCGCCGGCTGACGCTTCGCCCGCCCGAGGCGGCCGATGCCCGGACGTTCCGCGAGCTGCTGACCGATCCCGCGAACCGCCGGTTCGACGCGGGCGGTCCGGCCGCGTCGGAGCGGCTGGAGCTGTGGCGCGCGCTGTGGGCGCGGGACGGGCTGGGGCCGTGGGCGGTGGCGCTGCGGGAGCAGCCGTCGCTGGGCTCGATCGGTTTCGGCGGGCTGAGCCGGGGCAGGATCTGCGGCGTGCCGGCGCTGCTGCTGGAGTTCCACTTCCTGTCCGATCACTGGGGACGGGGGTATGCGGCGGAGATGTCGCTGGCGGCGTTGTCGCTGGCCTTCGACAGCCTGCACGCGGGGTCGGTGCAGGCCCTGCTCGGGGCGAGCAACACGGCGGCGCGCAAGACGCTGGAGCGGGTGGGGCTGCGGCTGACCGGCTCGGTTGCCGAACACCCCGGGGAAGCCGCGAGCCTGCTCTACGAGATCAACGCCGCGCAGTACGCGGCCCTGCCGCGCCAACAGCCGGAAGCGACGCCGTTCGGGGCGTGAGGGCGGGGCGCGAGCGGCGCCCTCGATCGACGTCTTCCAGCAAAACAGGCTGAAGTCCTACCCATTCGTTTGGAAGATGCACGAGTTTGGGTGTGCATCGGTCATCGAAGCCAGGGCGGGAAATGAATGCAATGAAGTCGTCCCATTGACGAACGCCGTCAGGGGACGGAGGCGGGCATGTCGCCGCGCCTCCTCCATCCAACTGGAGACTTTCATGACTGCATTCATTGCCAATCCGACCCCCGTCCATGCCGGCGCGTGGCGCGCCGACGCCGGGGAGCCGGTCGGCATTCAGGAATTGACCTTGGAGGAGATCGAGCAGGTGCATGGCGGGTTCGGGCCCGCTGGAGCCCTGGCGGGAGCGGTGGGCGCTGGCGTGGGCTCGTACTTGACGGGAGGCAACGCTGGTCAAGTCGCCGCCGCAGCGATCTTCGGTGGCGTCGCCGGCTTCTTCTGCGGCGTGGGGATGTACGCCAGTTCGGCAACGGTGGCCGCCATGGGCACGTTCGCCACCAGCAGCACGAACAGGTACACGCAGCGCTAAAAGCCCGATGAATGGTCGGCACGGTGTCAGCCGTGCCGACCTCACTCCAAGAGCCCAACGATGAACAACTTCGACATTCAGTTCGGCCTCAATAGCGTCACCTTCGTCGTCATCATGGTCAGTCACGCGGACCGATTTGCTTCAAGGGCGGGCCGCCTGTCATTGATTGGATTCCTGGCGGTCGTCTTCGCCAGCAATGCCGTGTTGAACCTGGACCGGTTCGCGCCGTGGGAGGCCATCGTGCGAGGAGCAGGAAATGCCGCGGTCGTCGCCGTGTGCACCCTCGCGCTGGCCCGCTACAACGAATGGCGCCGCATGAAGAAGGCAAGCGCCGCGCCCCGCGGCGCCACTTCGGCTACTGCTGCGGATACACCCGCAGCCCCGCCAGGTCCAGCACCCTGAGGCCGCCGTACTCGACCGCGATGAGGCGCTGCTCCTGCAGGTGGCGCAGCGCCTCGTTGACGCGCTGGCGCGAGAGCCCCACCAGGTGCCCCAGCTCCTGCTGCGTGATCCGCAGCAGCCCGTTCACCCCCGGGTACAGCATCGGATGGAACAGCGCCGCCAGGTTGCGCGCCACCCGCAGGTCCGGATCGCTCTGGCGGTCGATCTCGCGCGCCGCGATGAACTGCCCCAGCCGCTCGTTGAGCTGGTTCAGCACGTAGCGGTTGAAACCCAGGCTGGTCTCCAGCAACTCGTGGAAGCTCTCCAGCGGCAAGCCCGCCACCACGCTGCGCCGCAGCGCCTGGATGTTGTAGCGGTAGCACTCGCGCTTGAGCAGCGTGCCCTCGCCGAACCAGCCCCCCGGCGGCACCCCGGTGAAGGTCACCGGCCGCGCCGCCGCGTCGTCGTTGCTCATCTTGAGCAACCCGTCGATCACGCCGAACCAGAAATTGGCCTCGCGCCCCAGCCGGCAGATCCGCTCGCCGACCTCCACCTCCGCCACCTGGATGCTCGACGCGACCCGCTCGCGCCGCTCCGGCTCCAGCGCCTTCAGCCAGGGGATCGCCGCCATCTCCTGCGCCGTCGCGGCCCGCGCGCGCAAGCGGATCGGCTGCGTCGGCACCGTGCCGGACGGGAGCGGACGCAGGGGCACCGGGGTGGGCGAACCCAGCGCGGCGTGGACGGCGGAGTCGGGGGTGGCGGCCATCCCCCATTCATCGCGCCCGCGCTTGACATCAACCTGACGCGACCCCCTGGGGAAAACGCTTCCCCGAACTCTCCCTAGGAATGTCGTCGCAACGACAACACGACGTCAATGAGCCAGCCTACAGTCCATCCAACCCCGCACCACGAGCGCCCCCGTCAGAGGGGCGACCGCGAGGGCCCCACAAGGAGACGACGGTGGAGCAGACCTTCCCCCGCTGGTTGCTCGCCCATGCCCGGCAGCGTCCCGACGCTCCCGCGCTGCGCGAGAAGGAACTCGGCATCTGGCAGACGCTGACCTGGTCCGCGCTCGCGGCGCTGGTGCGCGAGCTCGCGCATGGCTTCGCCGCCGCCGGCCTGCAACGCGGCCAGCACCTGGTCGTCATCGGCGAGAACCGCCCGCGGCTCTACGCGTCGATGCTGGCCGCGCAGTCGCTCGGCGCGATCCCGGTCCCGCTGTACCAGGACGCGGTCGCCGCCGAATTCGTCTTCCCGCTGCAGAACGCCGAGGTCGCCTTCGCCGTCGTCGAGGACCAGGAGCAGGTCGACAAGCTGCTCGAGATCCGCGACCAGTGCCCCGCGCTCGGGCGCATCTGGTTCGACGACCCGCGCGGCCTGCGCCATTACGCGGCCGACGGCCTGGCCTCGCTCGACGGCCTGCGCGACGACGGCCGCGCCCACGCGCTGCGCCATCCCGGCGCCTTCGAGCGCGAGGTCGAGGCCGGCCGCGCCGACGACGTGGCGGCGATGTTCTTCACCTCCGGCACCACCGGCCATCCCAAGGGCGTCGTCCACACCCACGCGACGCTGCTCGACCGCGCGCAGGCCGGCGCGCGCTTCGACCGGCTCACCGCCGACGAGGAGGTCCTGGCCTACCTGCCGTGCGCCTGGATCGGCCAGAACATCTTCAGCTACGCCCAGTGGCTGGCCTGCGGCTACGTGGTGAACTGCCCCGAGTCCGCCAGCACCGTCAGCATCGACCTCAAGGAGATCGGCCCGACCTACTACTTCGCGCCGCCGCGCGTCTTCGAGGGCCTGCTCACCAGCGTGATGATCCGCATGGAGGACGCCGGCGCGCCCAAGCGCTGGCTGTTCGCGCGCTGCATGGCGCTGGCCCATCGCGTCGGCCCCACGCTGATGGACGGCAAGCCGGTCAGCGGCTGGGACCGCTTCAAGTACCGGCTCGGCGACCTCGCGATCTACGGCCCGCTGCGCAACTCGCTGGGTTTCTCGCGGGTGCGCGTCGCCTACACCGCGGGCGAGGCGATCGGCCCCGACCTGTTCAGCTTCTACCGCTCGATCGGCATCAACCTCAAGCAGCTCTACGGCTCGACCGAGACCGCGGTCTTCGTCTGCCTGCAGCCCGACCACGAAGCCAAGTCCGACACCGTCGGCGTGCCGATCGACGGCGTGGAGATCCGCCTGGCCGACAGCGGCGAGATCCTGGTGCGCTCGCCCGGCCTGCTCAAGGGCTACTACAAGAACCCCGAGGCGACCGCCGAGGTGCTGGGCGCCGACGGCTGGTACCGCACCGGCGACGCCGGGTTCCTCGATGCCGGCGGGCATCTGAAGATCATCGACCGCGCCAAGGACGTCGGCCGGCTGCGCGGCGGCGCCTTCGACGGCGCGATGTTCGCGCCCAAGTACGTCGAGAACAAGCTGAAGTTCTTCTCCTTCGTGAAGGAGGCGGTGGCCTTCGGCGACGGCCGCGACCGCGTCTGCGCCTTCGTCAACATCGACTTCGAGGCCGTGGGCAACTGGGCCGAGCGCCGCAACCTGCCCTATGCCGGCTACACCGACCTGGCGGCCAAGCCCGAGGTCTACGCGCTGATCCGGGACTGCGTGCAGAAGGTCAACGCCGACCTGGCACAGGACGAGCGCCTGGCCGGCAGCCAGGTCACCCGCTTCCTGGTGCTGCACAAGGAACTCGACGCCGACGACGGCGAGCTCACCCGCACCCGCAAGGTCCGCCGCGGCGCGATCGCCGACAAGTACCGCGTGCTGATCGACGCGCTCTACGACGGCAAGACCTCGCAGTTCATCGAGACGGCGGTCCGCTTCGAGGACGGCCGCGCCGGCAAGGTCGCCGCCGACCTGCGCATCGAGGAGGCCGACACCTTCTCCCCCACCCGGAGGGCCGCCTGATGAGCGCCAGCCTCACCGCGTCCGCGGCGTCCGCCCCGGCGCTGTTCCAGGACACCGCCGCCACGCCGGGCCTGGCCGCGCCGGGCAGCGCCGACGGCTCTTCGGAGGGCCTCTCGCCGCGCCGGCGCACCGGCGGCGTGATCCTGTCGGTGCATGACATCACGCTGTCCTTCGGCGGCGTGAAGGCGCTCAACGAGATCAGCTTCGACGTCCGCGAGCACGAGATCCGCGCCATCATCGGCCCCAACGGCGCGGGCAAGAGCTCGATGCTGAACTGCATCAACGGCGTCTACCAGCCGCAGCAGGGCCGGGTGATGTTCCGCGGCGAGGACGTGCGCCGGCTCAGCCCCCGCACCCGCCAGCGCCGCATGGCCGAGATGGGCGTGGCGCGCACCTTCCAGAACCTGGCGCTGTTCAAGGGCATGAGCGTGCTGGACAACATCATGTCCGGCCGCAACCTGCACATGAAGCGCAACCTGCTGTGGCAGGCGCTGCGCCTCGGACCGGCGCTCCAGGAGGAGATCGCCCACCGCGAGCAGGTCGAGCGCATCATCGATTTCCTCGAAATCCAGGCCTACCGCAAGACGCCGGTGGGCGGGCTGCCCTACGGGCTGCAGAAGCGCGTGGACCTGGGCCGCGCGCTGGCGATGGAGCCCAAGGTGCTGCTGCTGGACGAGCCGATGGCCGGCATGAACGTCGAGGAGAAGCAGGACATGTGCCGCTTCATCCTGGACGTGAACGACGAGTTCGGCACCACCATCGTGCTGATCGAGCACGACATGGGCGTGGTCATGGACATCAGCGACCGCGTCGTGGTGCTGGACTACGGCAAGAAGATCGGCGACGGCACGCCCGACGAGGTGCGCGCCAACCCCGAAGTCATCCGCGCCTACCTGGGCGCCGGCGAATAACCCGGCGGCGAAGGACACGACCATGGGCTTCTTCCTCGAAACCGTCTTCGGCGGCCTGATGGCCGGCATGCTCTACGCGCTGGTGGCGCTGGGATTCGTGCTGATCTTCAAGGCCTCGGGCGTCTTCAACTTCTCGCAGGGCGCGATGGTGCTGTTCGCGGCGCTGGCGATGGCGCGCTTCGCCGAATGGTTCCCGCAGTGGCTCGGCTTCGAGAGCGCGCTGCTGGCCAACGTGCTGGCGCTGGCGGCCGCGGCGGCCTGCCTGGTCGTCGTGGCCTGGCTGGTCGAGCGGCTGGCGCTGCGCGGCCTGGTCAACCAGCCCGCGATCACGCTGCTGATGGCCACGCTGGGCATCAGCTACTTCCTGGACGGCGCGGGCCAGCTGATCTTCGGCAGCGCGACCTACAAGATCGATGTCGGCCTGCCCAAGGACCCGATGTTCGTGCTCGAGGACACCTTCCCCGGCGGCCTGCTGCTCAACAAGGAGGACCTGTACTCCGCGGTGATCGCGGCGCTGCTGGTCGCCCTGCTGTCGCTGTTCTTCCAGAAGACCCGCACCGGGCGCGCGCTGCGCGCGGTCGCCGACGACCACCAGGCGGCGCAGTCGATCGGCATCCCGCTGTCGCGCATCTGGGTGATCGTGTGGTCGGTCGGCGGGCTGGTGGCGCTGGTGGCCGGGATCATCTGGGGCAGCAAGCTGGGCGTGCAGTACTCGATCTCGCTGGTGGCGCTCAAGGCCTTCCCGGTGGTGATCCTGGGCGGCCTGACCTCGGTGCCGGGCGCGATCGTGGGCGGGCTGATCATCGGCGTGGGCGAGAAGCTCTCCGAGATCTACCTCGGCCCGGCGGTCGGCGGCGGCATCGAGAACTGGTTCGCCTACGTGCTCGCCCTGGGGTTCCTGCTGGTGCGGCCGCAGGGCCTGTTCGGCGACAAGATCATCGACCGCGTCTGAAGGGGGAACGACCGTGCTCTATCGTGAAAACGGCCAGTTCAAGGCCTCCTACCGCGCGGACCTGGGGCTGTTCCCGGTCGCGCAGGACCGCGTCGCGATGCTCGCGCTCGCGCTGGTGGCCTTCGTCGCGGTGCCCTGGCTGGCCAGCGACTACACCTTCCGCGCCGTGCTGATCCCGTTCCTGGTGCTGTCGCTGGCGGCGCTGGGCCTGAACGTGCTGGTGGGCTACTGCGGGCAGATCTCGCTGGGCACCGGCGCCTTCATGGCGGTGGGCGCCTACGCGGCCTACAACCTGCTGGTGCGCGTCGAGGGCATGCCGCTGCTGCTGGCGCTCATTGGCGGCGGGCTGGCGTCGACGGTGTGCGGCGTGCTGTTCGGGCTGCCCAGCCTGCGCATCCGCGGCCTGTACCTGGCGGTGGCGACGCTGGCGGCGCAGTTCTTCATCGACTGGTTCGTCAACCGCGTGCCGTGGGTGACGAACAACTCGTCCTCGGGCTCGGTCAGCGTGGGCGCGCTGCAGGTCTTCGGGCTGCCGCTGGAGACGCCGGCGCAGCGCTACCTGCTGTGCCTGTCGCTGGTGGTCGTGTGCGGCGTCGTGACCAAGAACCTGGTGCGCGGCGCCATCGGCCGGGAGTGGATGGCGATGCGCGACATGGACGTCGCCGCCGCCGTCATCGGCATCCGGCCGGTGCACGCGAAGCTGACCGCCTTCGCGGTGAGCAGCTTCATCGTCGGCGTGGCCGGCGCGCTGTGGGGCTTCATCCACCTGGGCGCGTGGGAGCCGGCGGCCTTCGGCATCGACAAGTCGTTCCAGCTGCTGTTCATGATCATCATCGGCGGGCTGGGCTCGATCGCCGGCAGCTTCTTCGGCGCCGCGTTCATCGTGTTGCTGCCGCTGCTGCTGAACTACGTCCCGCACTGGCTGGGCCTGCCGCTGTCCACGGGCACGGCCTCGCACCTGGAGCACATGATCTTCGGCGCGCTGATCGTGTTCTTCCTGATCGTCGAGCCGCACGGGCTCGCGCGCCTGTGGTCCACGGCCCGCCAAAAGCTGCGGCTATGGCCCTTCCCCCACTGATCCCGCAGCCGCCGCAGCCCCGCTTCGGGCGGTCCGCGTTGTTGCAGATCCTCGCCATAGCGTCGCTATGGCTCCGGTCTGCGCCTAGCGGCCCATCCCGAATCGGAGCCGCGGCGGCCGCGGGATGTCCAGCGTAGTACCCGATGCTCATAACAGGAGACAAGACATGAACTTCAAGATCCTTCTGTCTGTGGCGGCCTTGGCCGGCGCATTGCTACCCATGACGGCGCAGGCGCAAGCCGCCAACGAGCAGTTCATCCCGCTGCTGGTCTACCGCACCGGCCAGTTCGCGCCGCTGGGCATGCCCTGGGCCGACGGCAAGCAGGACTACCTGAAGCTGGTCAACGCGCGCGACGGCGGCGTCAACGGCGTGAAGCTGTCCTTCGAGGAATGCGAGACCGCCTACGACGCCGCCAAGGGCGTCGAGTGCTACGAGCGGCTCAAGGGCAAGGGCGGCGGCGCGTCGGGCTTCGACACGCAGTCCACCGGCATCACCTTCGCGGTGACCGACAAGGCCTTCGTCGACAAGGTCGTCGTCGAGACCCCGGGGTACGGCCTGTCGCAGTCGGCCGACGGCACCGTCTTCGAATGGAATTTCCCGCTGCTGGGCACCTACTGGACCGCCGCGGACGTGATGCTCCAGGACATCGCGAAGAAGGAGAAGGGCTCGCTCAAGGGCAAGAAGATCGCGCTGGTCTACCACGACAGCCCCTACGGCAAGGAACCGATCCCGCTGATCCAGAAGCGCGCCGCGGCCGAGGGCTTCGAGGTGCTGCTGTACCCGGTCACGCCCCCCGGCGTGGAGCAGAAGTCGACCTGGCTGCAGATCCGCCAGCAGCGCCCGGACTACGTGCTGTTCTGGTCCGCCGGCGTGATGACCCCGGCCGGCATCCGCGAGGCCCAGGCCAGCGGGTATCCGCGCGAGAAGATCTACGCGATCTGGTGGGCCGGCTCGGACCACGACGTCAAGGACATCGGCGCCGGCGCCAAGGGCTACAACGCGATCACGCTGCACAACAGCGCCGCCAAGGACAAGGTCCACGACGAGCTGAAGAAGTTCGTCTACGACAAGGGCCAGGGCACCGGCCCGGCCACCGGCGTGGGCACGCTGGCGCACACGCGGGGCATGATGATCTCGATGCTGCAGGTCGAGGCGATCCGCGCCGCGCAGGAGAAGTTCGGCAAGGGCAAGGTCATGACGCCGGAGCAGGTGCGCTGGGGCTTCGAGAACCTGAACCTGACCGCCGACCGGCTCAAGGCGCTGGGCTTCGGCGAGGTGATGCGCCCGGTGCAGACCAGCTGCGCCAACCACATGGGCACGGACTGGGCGCGCATCGTCCAGTGGGACGGCGCGAAGTGGAACATCGTGTCCGACTGGTACCAGTCGGACAAGACCCACATCGATCCGATGGTCAAGGAGTACGCCGCCAAGTACGCCCAGGCCAAGAACCTGAAGCCGCGCAGCTGCAGCTGAAGCGTCGACCGCCGAACCGACTGCTGAACGGGAAAGCCGCCATGCATGCCACCTCCGTCTCCTCACCGCCGGCGGCCTCCGCCGCCGTCGCGCCGCTGCTCGACGTCAACGGCATCGAGGTCATCTATCACCACGTGATCCTGGTGCTCAAGGGCGTCTCGCTGCGCGTGCCCGAGGGGAAGGTGGTGGCCCTGCTCGGCGGCAACGGCGCGGGCAAGACCACCACGCTGCGCGCCATCTCCAACCTGCTGGCCGGCGAGCGCGGCGAGGTCACCAAGGGCTCGATCGAGCTGCGCGGCGAGCGCATCGAGCGGCTCTCGCCGGCGGACCTGGTGCACCGCGGCGTGGTGCAGGTGATGGAGGGCCGGCACTGCTTCGCGCACCTGACCATCGAGGAAAACCTGCTGGCCGGCGCGTACACCCGCACCGACGGCAAGGCCGCCGTGGCCCAGACGCTGGAGAAGGTCTACGCCTACTTCCCGCGGCTCAAGACGCGGCGGGGCTCGCAGGCGGCCTACACCTCGGGCGGCGAGCAGCAGATGTGCGCGATCGGGCGGGCGCTGATGGCCAATCCGAAGATGGTGCTGCTGGACGAGCCGTCGATGGGTCTGGCGCCGCAGATCGTCGAGGAGGTGTTCGAGATCGTCCGCGACCTCAACCACAAGGAGGGCACCACCTTCCTGCTGGCCGAGCAGAACACCAACATGGCGCTGCGCTACGCCGACTACGGCTACATCCTCGAGAACGGCCGCGTCGTCATGGACGGCGAGGCCAAGGCGCTGCGCGACAACGAGGACGTGCGCGAGTTCTACCTCGGCATGGGCGGCGGGGACCGCAAGAGCTTCCGCGACGTCAAGAGCTACAAGCGCCGCAAGCGCTGGTTGGCCTGAGGGCAGGCGCGACCGCGTCGGGCCGCGAGCGTCGCCCGGTCGCGGGTGCCGCGGGGCCGCCGGGGGATCGAATCGGAATTCTTTGGGAGCAGTTCATGGACAACGACTTCTTCGCGCCGCCGCCGTTCAAGGCCGAGGAGGCGCTCGTGCAGCTCAAGCGCGCGTTGCGCGACCTGCGTGCGCTGACGGAGCGCGGCACCGGCTGGAGCTTCGAGAACCAGGAGGTCCTGACGCTGGCCGCCGGCGACGGCGTCATCGACGCGAGGCTGGCGAAGAAGCCGGCGCGCAGTCCCGACTGGGAGGCACGGACGCTGCGCAACGCGGCCGACGTGCGCAAGCTGCAGGACGAGCTCAAGCGCCGGCTGGCGCAATGGGCCGACGAGTGAGGAGACCCGCGTGAAAAGGAACAAGCGATGAGCGCCGAGTTCTACGACACGCTCGAGACCCGCGACCCGGCCGCGCGGGAGGCCGCGCTGATGGCGGCGCTGCCGCACCAGGTGGCCAACGCGCGGCAGAACACCGAGGCCTTCGGGGCGCTGCTGGAGGAGGTCGAGCCCGACCTGGTGCGCACCCGCGCGGCGCTGGCGCGGTTGCCGGTGACGCGCAAGTCGGAACTGCTGGCGCGCCAGCAGGCGGTGCGCGCCGACGCGTCGCGCACGCCGTACGAGCCCTTCGGCGGGTTCTCGACGATCGGCTGGCGCGGCCTGAAGCGCGACGGCGGCGCGCGGCGCGTGTTCCAGTCGCCGGGCTCGATCTACGAGCCCGAAGGGCAGGGCCGCGACTACTGGCGCGTCGGACGGGCGCTGCACGCCGCCGGGCTGCGGGCGGGGGACCTGGTCCACAACTCGTTCAGCTATCACCTGACGCCGGCCGGCGCCATGATGGAAGGCGGCGCCGAGGCGCTGGGCTGCACCGTCTTCGCCGGCGGCGTCGGCAACACCGAGCTGCAGCTGCAGGCGATGGCCGAGCTGCGGCCGCATGCCTACATCGGCACGCCCAGCTTCCTCAAGATCCTGCTGGACAAGGCGGCGGAGCAGGGCCAGCCGCTGTCGGTGCGCAAGGCGCTGGTCAGCGGCGAGGCCTTCCCGCCGGCGCTGCGCGACTGGTGCGGGGAGCGCGGCGTGGCCGGCTTCCAGTGCTACGCGACCGCGGACCTCGGGCTGATCGCCTACGAGACGGCGGCGCGGCAGGGACTGGTCGTCGACGAAGGGGTGATCCTCGAGATCGTGCGCCCGGGCACCGGCGACCCGGTGCCGGACGGGGAGGTGGGCGAGGTCGTCGTCACGACGCTCAACCCGGACTACCCGCTGATCCGCTTCGGCACCGGCGACCTGTCGGCGGTGCTCCCCGGACCGTGCCCGACCGGACGGACCAACGTGCGCATCCGCGGCTGGATGGGCCGGGCCGACCAGAGCGCCAAGGTGCGCGGGATGTTCGTCCACGCCGGCCAGGTGGCCGACGTGCTGCGGCGCTTCCCGGAAGCGCGGCGGGGACGGCTGGTCGTCGAAGGGGAAATGGCGCAGGACCGGATGACGCTGAAGGTCGAGACCGAAGAGGCGCCGCCGGAAGGACTCGCCGAACGCCTGGCCGGCGCGCTGCGCGAGGTCACCAAGCTGCGCGGGGAGATCGCGTTCGTCGCCGCCGGGGCGCTGCCCAACGACGGGAAAGTCATCGAGGATCTTCGGAAGTTCGATTGATCCGTCGGGGAACGCCGACTGCCCCCATCCAGCGCGGGGGGGCTGCGCGGTGGGAACGCCGACTGCCTCCGCCCAGCGCGGGCTCTGCGCGACGCGAGGGGGCTCCCTCCTGGACCCCCTCGCATCACTCCGGCCCCAGTGACATCGGTGCGTGCGGGCCTTGGGATGCGGGTGGGGCATGGCACCGGTGCCATCGGGCGTGGCGGGGGGGCGGGGTATCCCGCCTTACGTAGTTTCCGTAAGTCGCGGGGGAGGGCGTCGACCTAGCATCCGCGCCATCACCCACACCTCCATCGAGGAAGAGACACCATGAAGAAGATCCTGCTCGCCTGTGCCGCGGCGCTGAGCGTTGGCGCCGCCTGGGCCGAATACCCGGACAAGCCGGTGACCATCGTCGTCCCGTTCGCCGCGGGCGGACCGACCGACAAGGTCGCGCGCGACCTGGCCGAAGCGCTGCGCAAGCCGCTCAACGCGACGATCGTGATCGAGAACGTCGGCGGCGCCGGCGGCACGCTGGGCGCCACCAAGGTGTCCAAGGCCGCGCCGGACGGCTACACGCTGCTGCTGCACCACATCGGCATGTCGACCTCGCCGGCCCTGTACCGCAACCTGCAATACAAGACGCTGGACGACTTCGAGTACCTGGGCCTGATCAACGAAGTGCCGATGACGCTGATCGCGCGTCCGACGCTGCCGGCCGCCAACTACGCCGACCTGGTGAAGTGGCTGGGCGCCAACAAGGGCAAGATCAACCTGGCCAACGCCGGCCTGGGGTCCGCCTCGCACCTGTGCGGCCTGCTGTACATGAGCACGGTGAAGATCGACATGACGACCGTGCCGTACAAGGGCACCGGCCCGGCGATGACCGACCTGATCGGCGGCCAGGTCGACCTGATGTGCGACCAGACCACCAACACGACGTCGCAGATCGACGGCGGCAAGGTCAAGGCGTTCGCGGTGTCGACGCCCAAGCGCCTGGGCGGTTCGCTGTCCAAGCTGCCGACGCTGGACGAGTCCGGCCTGAAGGGCTTCAACGTGACGATCTGGCACGGCATGTACGCGCCCAAGGGCACGCCCAAGGCAGTGCTGGACAAGATCAACACCGCGCTGAAGACGGCCCTGAAGGACGCCGAGTTCCACAAGCGCGAGGAAGCGCTGGGCGCCGTGATCGTGACCGACAACCGCGTCAACCCGGCCGAGCACAAGAAGTTCGTCGAGTCGGAGATCAACAAGTGGACGCCGGTGATCAAGGCCGCCGGCCAGTACGCCGACTGATCGATCGCTGAACGCCGGCGGCTCGCCGGCCCGGCCCGCGGCTCGCGCCGCGACCTCGAAGCCCGCCACTCGGCGGGCTTTGTCATTGGCGGGGGTGGTGATCAATGAACGGTGCGGAGCTGACCTGCATCGGTGGTGGTACTGCCTTGGATGGCTGGCACTCGAGGTGAATCTGACTTGGATGCGGCAGTGCGGGAAGGGGCGGGGATTTGGAGACTCGCTGGTTCTTTTGTCGAGCAAGGAAACAGCAGATGAGCACCTCGCACACCCGCGCGCGGCCGGTTCCGGAACCGGCGGCCAAGTCCACGACCGTCACCCCGCGCCGGCTGCGGCGTGACGGAGATCAAGTCCCGTCGGAGCACCCGACCGACGACCCGGCACACGGCGCGCGCGCTGAAGCGGCCGAGGTCGACAAGGCGTCCACCGCCGCCGAAGTAGCACAGGCGTCCGCCTCGCCGGACGTCGCGGCCGAAGCGGCTCCCGACGCCGCTGCTGCGGCCGATCTGCCGGTCGATGCCGGCCTCGGCGGTGGCCTGGCCAACAACAAGCTGCAGGTCGCTGGCCTGGGCCTGCTGGGGCTGACGGTCGTCGGCGCAGCAGCAGGCGGAGGCGGCGGTTCGATCGGGAGCGCCGGTGCCGCGATTCCCCCTGCACCCGCTCCCGCCCCAACCCCCTCGCCGACGCCGGAGCAGCGCCCGCCCGAAGGGCAGTCGCCCGACGGCGCGAAGCCCGATGGCACGAAGCCTGATGGCCAGCAACCGGGCGGCCAAATGCCGGACGCACAGCAACCCGGCGGTCAGACCCCTGGCGGGCAGACGCCCGAAGGCCAACAACCCGGCGGCCAGACGCCAGACCCACAGCAACCTGGCGGTCAAACCCCTGGCGGGCAGACGCCCGATGGCCAACAACCCGGCGGCCAGACGCCGAATCCCCCGCAGTCGGATGGCCAGACCCCTGGCGGCCAGACGCCCGGTCCCGGTCCCGGCCCCGATGTCACGCTGCCCACGCCGCCTGCCAAGCCCGCGCTCGCGCTGGTGAATGACACCGGCATCAGCGCCACCGATGGGCTCACGAAGGACGGCACGATCCAGGTCGACGGCATCCTGCCCGGCAACACCTGGAAGTACAGCGTGGATGGCGGCGCGACCTGGGTGACCGGCGGTGAGGATCACCGGGTGCCCGGCGCCAGCTTCCCGACCGATGGCGAGCAACGCGTGCAGGTCATGCAGTTCGATGCGTACGGGCAGCCCAGCGAGGTGGGCGAGCTGCCGTTCCACCTGGATCGCACCGGTCCGGAGGGACAACCCGTGGTTGTCCTGGCAAATGACACGTTCAACTGGGCATTCCCTGCCAACATTCCTGATCGCATCACAAGCGACGGCACGCTGAACATCGGCGGGTTGAATGCCTCAACCCCTTGGTCCTACAGCATTGATGGTGGAGCGTGGGTGCCTGGTGTCGGCAGTCAGATCCCGAACGGCGCCTTCGCGAAGGAGGGGCTGCATACCGTTCAAGTCAAGCAGACCGACGTGGCGGGCAACGACGGCACGATCGCGTCGTTCGAGTTCACGCTGGACCGGGTCGTCGCGCCAAACTCGATCACGTTCGATCGAGTCAGCAAGATCGCGGATGGTCAGTTGGTGACCAACGGAAGCAAATTGCTGATCGAGGGGCTGGAGGACGGGGCGATTGCCATGTTGCGACTGAACTCGGACGCCGGGACCTATCTTCGGTTCTCTGACCGTCCCGCCAAAGCGGACCACCCATTGGAATTTAGCTTGAAGGAGGTGGAGTTCCAGGCGCAGGGTGGTGTCTTGAAGCAAGGCGTCAATACCCTCGATGTCTTTGTGACTCACGTTTCTGACACCTCTGAGTTCCGCCGCTACACCTTCATCTACGACACCCTCGCCCCCGACGCCCCCACCATCGCGCTGAAGCACGACGACGGCGCGTCCTCCACCGACAAGCTCACCTCCGACGGGACCTTGGTGATCACCGGCCTGGAGAAGGAAGCCAGCTGGAAGTACAGCCTGGACGGTGGCAAGACCTGGGACAAGGGCACGGGCAACGAGCTGTCGGGCACCGTCTTCACCGCGGCGGGTGCGCAGTCGGTGCAGGTGATCCAGACCGATCTGGCGGGCAACGACAGCAAGGTCCAGCCCTTCGAGTTCACGCTGGTCCAGCCGCCGCTGCTGCCGCCGGGCGGGAACTCGGTGATCTGACCCAGCGATCTCCCCTCAACGAAAAACGCCGCGTGATCGCGGCGTTTTTTCATGGGCGCTGGCACGCCCCCAACCCACTCCCGGCGGGCGCGAGCGCAACGCCCGCCGCCGCCTCGCGCGTCAGCCCGGCGAGCGGCACACCACACCCACCTTGTTGCCGTCCAGGTCGCGGAAGTACGCCGCGTAGAAGTTCGGCCCGTACTGCTCGCGAGGCCCCGGCCGGCCCTCGTCGCGCCCGCCGCCGGCCAGCGCCGCCGCATGCGCCGCATCGACCTGCGCCCGCGTCGACGCCGCCAGCGCCAGCATCACGCCGTTTCCGACCGTCGCCGCCAACCCATTGAAGGGCGCGACCACCCAAAGCTGCGTCTCGCCGCCCTCGGGGCCGTAGCCGACCATCTCGTCGTCCGAATACCCGGCCTTCAACCCCAGCGGGGCGAGCACGGCGTCGTAGAACTCCTTGGCCGCGCGGCGGTCGTTACTGCCCAGGGTCACATAGCTGATCATCAATCGCTCCTCTGTCATTGCGATGGGGGATCCCGCATTCTCGTCAGTTCGGCTGACCTGAATCACCAGCCCTCCTGGAGAACGACGCTCGCCTCCCGGCCACTGAACCGGCTTCCTCAACTCGTCAGGACGGCCATGTTCTTCCAAATCGATTCGATGGAAGGGGTCCAGATCGGCGGCCACCAGGTCATCGGTCCGGACAAGTCGATCACCCGATCGGGATGCGCTCCAAGCCTCGAAAAGGTCGCCGCGAAGGCGCTCGAACGGCATCACGCGCTGCTGGACCTGTTCGGCACGTGCAGGACGGACGAACAGCGCGACTGCTGGCGCGCGGCCGCGGAGCGCAGCGGGAAGCTGCTGTCCCAGGCGCAGTCGAAGGACGGTGGCGACCTCGCCAGGCTCGCCGCCGAGGCGATCGCCGATCTGCTCTCGGCCACGAAGGCGCGCATCCGCGAGTTGGAGCCGCCCGACACCCGTGCCGGCCGGCGCGTCTCAAGCAGGGAAGTGCCGCTGACGTACACGCGCGTGGCGCCGGGAACGGTGCTCGACAAGGTGGACATGGTCTCGTTCAGCGAGCACGGCGTGTTCGTCGTCACGCCCGACTTCAGCCGCGTGCGGAAGAAGACCCCGAAGCCCTCGCCGGATCCGAAACAGGCCTGACGGCCAGCGCACCCGCTCCACCCCCCGCATTCACGAAAGGAACCCCATGTTCAACATGACATCGAGCAGCGGCTTGTCGATCAACTTCCACAACGTCGACAACCACTATTTCAAGAACAAGCTCCTGGTGAGGTCCCCTGACGGGCAGATGGTGGAGGTCCCGTTCGACAAGCTCCGCGCCGATGCCGCGGCCGGCTGCCAGCGGCTGGATGAACTCGTGGGCCGGGCGCGGGCGAGCGGCAACGCGGAGCACCTGGCGACTGCCCAGAAGCACGCGGACCGCGCCGCTGGCATGTTCCGGAAGCTCACGCGCCAGATCGAGACTGGGAAACTGATCGCGGACGCGTTTCCCCACCAGTTGGTCGAGCGGATCGAGCGCGCCGCGAAGAGGGTCGAATCGCTGCTCGACGGCAAAGCCCCAGTCCTCTTTTCCACCACCGAAACCACGACGGAAACCAAGAGAATCCAAATGTCCATTTGCGTGTCGCGCAACCCAGCCCCGCCGGCCGATGACATCGGCAGCGACGACGTGATCGTCGGCCCGGCGAGCAGCGCGCCCGCGGCGCGGATGCCCACGCCGTCGATCGCGCAACGCCCGCGCGCCTGGATCGGCGGTGCCGCGAACGCGCCGCGTGACGCGTCGAAGCAGGCGTCGACCGTGAAGCCCGAACCGGTGAAACCTCGACCTAGCGAGCACTCGGGTTTCGCGGTCGATCCGCACGCGACCGGGACGGCGCTGCGTCAGCGCGAGACGAATGAAATGGTCATCCAAGACCACCTGACCCTGTCGAGCATGGCCGAGCAGATCCGGGCGTTCGACGTGGATACGGCCGGCGGTCCGGCCGGGCTGAACGAGGTCCGAAGCCTGATCAAGGCCAATCCCTACCCCGAGGAGGAACCGTTCCTCGAGGACCGCGAGAACTATTGGGCGTTCTCGCTGCCGATCGAGCGGAATTGGGCGTCCTACACGGACGACGAGCGCACGGAAAAGTTCAAGCAGCTGGAAAACATGTGCGCGGTCGGCCTGAACTGGGTGAAGGCCGAACGGAAAGCCGCCTCGGTCACATCCGCATCGGAATCGTGACCGGCCCGTCGTTGACCAGGCTCACCCGCATGTCGGCACCGAACTCCCCGGTCTCGACCAACGGGTGCTGCGCCCGCGCGAACGCCACCGCGTGGTCGTAGAGCCGGCGGCCCAGCGCCGCCGGCGCTGCGCCGGTGAAGCTCGGGCGGTTGCCGCCCGAGGTGTCCGCCGCCAGCGTGAACTGCGAGACGATCAGCAAGCCGCCGCCCACATCCTGCACGCTGCGGTTCATCTTCCCGGCCTCGTCGCTGAAGATCCGCAGCTTCAGGATCTTCGCCAGCAGCTTCTCCGCCACCGCCTCGTCGTCCTGCGGCTCGGCGCAAATCAACAGCAGCAGCCCCTGGCCGATGCGCCCGGTGCAGCGGTCACCGACATCGACCCGGGCCTCCTTCACGCGTTGCAGCAGCGCGATCATCCGCGTTCCTCCTCGTTCTCCCGCGCCGCCTGCTCGGCGAAGCGCGTCTCGACGTTGACCGGCAGCAGCTGGATGCTGGCGCGGATGCCGGGCAGGGCGCGCATCAGCGCCTGCTCCACCTCGCCGCGCAGCCGGGCCGCCTCGCCCAGCGTCCAGCGCGCGGGCACGTGCAGGTGGAAGTCCACGTAGCGCCGCTGCCCCGCCACCCGCGTGGCCACATGGTCGAAGCGAAGCTCCGGCGACTCGAAGCGCTGCAGCACCGCGGCGATCGCGAGCTGGTCCTCCGGATCGAGCGCCATGTCCATCAGCCCGCCGGTGGAGCGCCACATCAGGTGCATCGCCTCGCGCAGGATGTTCAGCGCCACCAGGATCGCCAGCAGCGGGTCCAGCCAGGTCCAGCCGGTCAGCCAGACCCCGATCAGCCCGGCGACCACGCCCACCGAGGTCCACACGTCGGTGAACAGATGCCGCGCGTCCGCCTCCAGCGCGATCGAGCGGTGCGCCCGCGCCGCCTTGAGCATCGCCATCGCCAGCCAGCCGTTGATCGCCGTGCTCACCAGCGACAGCGCCAGGCCCAGGCCCAGCGACTCCAGCGGCTGCGGCGCGCGCAGCCGGTCGATCGCCGCCCAGCCGATGCCCAACGCCGCGATCAGGATCAGCGCGCCCTCGAACGCGCTGGAGAAGTACTCCGCCTTGTGGTGGCCGAAGGGGTGGTCCTCGTCGGGCGGGCGCCGCGCGATCGTGACCATCGCCAGCCCGAACAGCGCCCCGGCCAGGTTCACCCCCGACTCCAGCGCGTCCGACAGCAGGCCGACCGAGCCGGTCCACCACCAGGCGGCCGTCTTCAGGGCGATCGTCGCCATCGCCACGCCGGCCGAGAGCTTCATGTATTGCTGGACTTGCATGGGCCGGGATTTTGCCGGTGCTCCTCCTACAATCGCCGCCGATTTCCTTCCACCCACTCCAGCCGGACAGCACCATGAGCAATACCCCGCCCGTCCACGACGCCGACCTCAGCCACATCCCGCCGCGCGACAAGGCCGAGTTGCTGTCCCAGGCGCTGCCCTACATCCGCAAGTACCACGGCAAGACCATCGTCATCAAGTACGGCGGCAACGCGATGACCGACCCCGCGCTGCAGCAGGACTTCGCCGAGGACGTGGTGCTGCTCAAGCTGGTCGGCCTGAACCCGGTGGTGGTGCACGGCGGCGGCCCGCAGATCGAGGACGCGCTCAACAAGCTCGGCAAGAAGGGCCACTTCATCCAGGGCATGCGCGTCACCGACGAGGAGACGATGAGCGTCGTCGAATGGGTGCTCGCCGGCGAGGTGCAGCAGGACATCGTCGGCCTGATCAACGTCGCCGGCGGCAAGGCCGTGGGCCTGACCGGCCGCGACGGCGGCATGATCCGCGCCAAGAAGCTCAAGATGGTCGACAAGGACGACCCGTCCAAGGAACACGACGTCGGCTCCGTCGGCGACATCGTCGCCATCGACCCCAGCGTCGTGAAGGCGCTGCAGGACGACCAGTTCATCCCCGTCATCAGCCCGATCGGCTTCGGCGAGAGCAACGAGAGCTACAACATCAACGCCGACGTCGTCGCCGGCAAGCTGGCCGAGGTCCTCAAGGCCGAGAAGCTCGTGCTGCTGACCAACACCCCGGGCGTGCTCGACAAGCAGGGCAACCTGCTGACCGACCTGTCCGCGCGCGAGATCGACGAACTCTTCGCCGACGGCACGCTCTCGGGCGGCATGCTGCCCAAGATCGCCTCGGCGCTGGACGCCGCCCGCAGCGGCGTCAAGGCCGTGCACATCATCGACGGCCGCGTCCCCCACGCGATGCTGCTGGAGATCCTCTCCGAGCAGGCCTACGGCACGATGATCCGCTCCCACTGAGCGTCGCCCGCGCGGGGGGCAACCCCCCCGCGACCGGCCCCGACCCCCTGCGAGCCCCCTCCAAACGAGGGGGCTCGTTTGTTTCCGGGAGCGTCATTTGCCTCCGGCACCCCTCTGGACCGCGGGGGTGGTCGAAGGTCATACCACTGCAAGCTGGGGATTGCCGCTGAAACACGCGACATCCCAGAATGCGCCCCGGAACGGCTCCATAGCCGTGAGGGATTGCATGTCACTGTTCAGCGTCTTGATCGTCGAGGATCAGCTTCGTTTCCGCGAAGCGTTCGCCCATGCCCTGGAAAAAGCGCCGGACATCCGTCTGGTGGGCATGGCCACCGATCTCCAGCAGGGTCGCAAGATGTTCGACCAGACACGTCCGGACGTGCTGCTGGTCGACCTGGACCTGCCCGGCGGCAGCGGGATCGAACTGATCCGCCACGCCGCCCACGTCGCCCCGGAATGCGAGGTGATGGTCATCTCCGTCTTCGGCGACGAGCAGCACGTGCTCTCGAGCATCGAGGCCGGCGCGACCGGCTACCTGCTCAAGGACTCGCTGGCGCTAGATCTGCCGGGCCAGCTGCGCTCGCTGCGCGCGGGCGGCAGCCCGATCTCGCCGGTGATCGCCCGCCGGCTGCTGCTGCGCCTGGCGCCGCAGGGCGGCGGCGCGCATCCGCGCGGCTTCGGCGACTCCGCCCCGATGCCGCTGGTGGACGAGCAGGTCGTCGCGCTGTCCGAGCAGGAATCGCGCGTGCTGCACCTGGCCGCCAAGGGCTTCACCTTCGACGAGATCGCGCAGTTCATGAACGTGTCGCCGCACACGATCATGACCTACGTGAAACGCACCTACCGCAAGCTGCAGGTGCGCTCCAAGGTCGAGGCGATCTACGAGGCGCGCCGCCTGGGCTGGTTGCGCGACTGAGCGGCGCGCGGGCAACGAGGGGGCGGCCAGGCGGCTGCCGTACGGCGTGCGGCATCGCCGTCAAGACGGCGTTCCGGGTGTGCCAGAATCGCCGCACACTTCGGCCCCTCCCATGCACACCAGCCCCCCGGACACCACGGATTCCGCCGCTGCCAAGCCGGCGGAACTCCCGCGCAAGCGGCTCAAGCCGGGCGAGCGCCGCGTGCAGATCCTGCAGACGCTGGCCAGCATGCTGGAGCAGCCCGGCGCCGAGCGCGTCACCACCGCCGCGCTGGCCGCGCGGCTGGAGGTCAGCGAAGCTGCGCTCTACCGCCACTTCGCCAGCAAGGCCCAGATGTTCGAGGGCCTCATCGAATTCATCGAGACCAGCATCTTCTCACTGCTCAACCAGATCGCCGAGCGCGAGACCGACGGCCTGGCCCAGGCGCAGCGCATCGTCGCGGTGCTGCTGCAGTTCGGCGAGCGCAACCCGGGCATGGCCCGCGTGATGGTCGGCGACGCGCTGGTCTACGAGAACGAGCGCCTGGTCGCGCGCATGAACCAGTTCTTCGACAAGGTCGAGTCCTCGCTGCGCCAGGCGCTGCGGACCGCCGCGGAGGCCTCGGGCTCCAGCACCCCGACCGTCGAGGCGCAGGCGCAGGCCTCGGTGCTGGCGAGCTTCATCATCGGCCGGCTGCAGCGCTACGCGCGCTCGGGCTTCAAGCGGCTGCCCACCGAGCAGCTGGACGCGGCCATGCGAATGCTCGCTTGAGGCTTCGCGACGTCCCGCGCCCCTGATCCGGCCAGGGGGCCGCCTACACTCGGCCCCTATGTCCCAAGCCCCTGACGCCCCCAACGCCCTGGAAGCGCTGCTGCGGCGCGCCGACACCCTGCTGAGCCGCCTGGAGGCGGTGCTGCCCCAGCCCCTGACGCCGCCCGACTGGGACGCCACCGTCGCCTTCCGCTACCGCAAGCGCGGCGCCAGCGCCCGGCTGGAACCGGTCCGGCACCTGTCGGCGATTCGGCTGGGCGACCTCAAGGAGGTCGAGCCGCAGAAGGAACGCCTGCTGCGCAACACCCGCCAGTTCGTCCAGGGCCAGCCCGCCAACAACGTGCTGCTGACCGGCGCGCGCGGCACCGGCAAGAGCTCGCTGATCAAGGCCTGCCTCAACGAGTTCGCCGACCGGGGCCTGCGGCTGATCGAGGTCGACAAGGCCGACCTGGTCGACCTGCCGGACCTCGCCGACCTGGTCGCCGACCGGCCGGAGCGCTTCGTGATCTTCTGCGACGACCTCAGCTTCGACGAAGGGGAGGCCGGCTACAAGGCGCTGAAGTCGATGCTGGACGGCTCGGTCGCCGCCGCCACCGACAACCTGCTGATCTACGCGACCAGCAACCGCCGCCACCTGCTGCCCGAGCAGATGAAGGACAACCTCGGCTACACCCACGGCGAGCGCGACGGCAACGTCGAGGTGCATCCGGGCGAGGCGGTCGAGGAGAAGATCTCGCTGTCCGAGCGCTTCGGCCTGTGGATCAGCTTCTACAGCTTCAGCCAGCAGGAATACCTGGCGATCGTCGCGCAGTGGCTGACGCACTTCGGCCTGGACGCCGCCCGCATCGAGGCCGCGCGCCAGCCGGCGCTGGTCTGGGCGCTGGAGCGCGGTTCGCGGTCGGGCCGCGTCGCCTACCAGTTCGCGCGCGACCTGGCCGGCCGCGGCGGCGCCGCCGACGCGGCGCCGGTCATCTCCCAGGACGGCGACGCGCCGGAAGGACTCGACCATGTCTGAGCCGCTCAAGGCCAATCCCCACAGCCCCTCCGCCGCCACCGACCGCGAGCCGGTGGACGTGGCCGTCGGCGTGCTGGTGCGCCGCGATCCCCGCGGCCGCGAGACCGAGTTCCTGCTGACCTCCCGCCCCGAGGGCAAGGTCTACGCCGGCTACTGGGAATTCCCGGGCGGCAAGCTCGAGGCCGGCGAGACGGTCGAGCAGGCGCTGCGGCGCGAGCTGCACGAGGAACTCGGCATCACCATCGGCGCCGCGTTCCCCTGGAAGATCGAGTTGATGGAGTACCCGCACGCGAAGGTGCGGCTGCATTTCTGCAAGGTCCACGAGTGGTCCGGCGAGTTCGAGATGCGCGAAGGCCAGGCGATGAGCTGGCAGCAACTGCCGGTGCAGGTCCAGCCGGTGCTGCCGGGCACGATCCCGGTGCTGCAGTGGTTCGCGGCCGAGCGCTTCCATGTCGGCCTCACCCATGTCGTCTGAAGGCATGAGCGGGGCTTCGGCGGTGGGCGCGGACTACACTGCCGCGATGGACTGGCTGGATCAGATCAAGTGGGACCGCGACGGGCTGGTGCCCGTCATCGCCCAGGAGCAGGGCTCGAACGACATCCTGATGTTCGCGTGGATGAACCGCGCGGCGCTGGCGCGCACCGCCGAGCTCGGCGAGGCGGTGTACTGGAGCCGCTCGCGCCAGAAGCTGTGGCACAAGGGCGAGGAGTCCGGCCACGTGCAGCAGGTGCACGGCATCCGGCTGGACTGCGACAACGACGTCGTGCTGCTGAGCGTCACCCAGCACGGCCACGAGCCCGGCATCGCCTGCCACACCGGCCGCCACAGCTGCTTCTTCCAGAAGCTCGAGGGCGGCCAGTGGACGACGGTGGAGCCGGTCCTGAAGGACCCGGCCAGCATCTACAAGGCATGAACGCCATGGACACGCCGGTTCCCGCCGACATCCAGTCTCCCGACAGCCCGTCCCCCGCGGTGACGGCGCCGCCGCCCGCGCCGCTGACCGGGACCGATGTCCTGGCGCACCTGGGCGACGTGATCGCGCAGCGCCGCGCCGAGGGCGATCCGGACAAGAGCTACGTCGCCAAGCTGTTCGCCAAGGGCCTGGACCAGATCCTCAAGAAGGTCGGCGAGGAAGCGACCGAGGTCGTCATCGCCGCCAAGGACGGCGCGCCGGACGCGCTGGTCTACGAGGTCGCCGACCTGTGGTTCCACACGATCGTCGCGCTGGCCGCGCTCGACGTGCGGCCCGAGCGGGTGCTGGCCGAACTCGCGCGCCGGGAGGGGCTGTCCGGCCTCGAGGAATTCGCCAACAGAAGCAAGAAGGAGCAGGCATGACCGAAACGTTCGAACCGCAACCGCCGGCGGTGGTGCTCGATCCGGAGCGCGAGGCCAACCTGCGCACCGTGGGCATCATCAGCTACGTGCTGCATGCGATCGTGGCGATCGGCGCGCTGCTGCCCGGCGTGCAGGCCAGCATCGTGCTGCTGGTCGTGGCGGTCATCGTCGACCTGGTGAAGCGCGACGACGCCGCCGGCAGCTGGCAGGCCAGCCACTTCTCGTGGCGCCTGCGCAGCGTGCTGTGGTGCGGCATCCTGTACGTCGTCACGATCCCGCTGTGGTTCCTGTTCGTCATCCCGGGCTGGATCGCCTGGTGCGGGATCTCGATCTGGTTCCTGTACCGCATCGTGCGCGGCTGGCTGGCGATGAACGACCGCCGACCGATGCCGACCTGAGCGCGACGGGATCCCGATCCCGCCGCTTCCGGATTTCCGAACCTTCCTTCGCCGACCCGACGCCCCGTCCATCATGAGCCACGACCCCAACTGCATCTTCTGCAAGATCGTCCAGGGCCAGATTCCCGCCAAGAAGGTCTACGAGGACGACGAGCTGATCGGCTTCCACGACATCCACCCGTGGGCGCCGGTGCATTTCCTGCTGATCCCCAAGCAGCACATCGCCAGCATGGCCGACCTGCAGCCCGAGCATGCGCCGCTGCTGGGTCGCATGTCGGTGCTGGTGCCCCGGCTGATGAAGGAACTGGGCGTCACCAACGGCTTCCGCACCGTGGTCAACACCGGCGCGGACGGCGGGCAGGAGGTCTTCCACCTCCACATGCACGCGATCGGCGGCCCGCGCCCCTGGTTGAAGGGCTGAACGCCGGCCCCACCTTCGCGCCGCCCGGCCGTCCGGCGGAGCGCCCGATCCGCCGGATGTCGTACGCCGGCGTTCGTCCAACGGGCGTGATCGGGCGGATAAGCCGCTAATGCGGGCAGGGATGGGCTTTGATCGCCGAGATGCCTGTCATGCGCGGACCTTAGAATTTCGGCTTCCGACTCTGGAGAATGTCATGGGTAGTTTGAGCATCTGGCACTGGCTGATCGTGCTGGTGGTCGTGATCGCCGTGTTCGGCACCAAGAAGCTGCGCAATGTCGGCGGCGACCTGGGCGCCGCGGTCAAGGGCTTCAAGGACGGCATGAAGGACGGCACGTCCGACACGCCGCCGCAGCAGGTGGCCAACGCCAACAAGGCCGCGGACCCCAACACCGTCGACGTCGACGCCAAGACCCGTAGCTGAGCGCGACCCGCATGGTCGATTTCGGTTTCGACAAGCTGCTGCTGATCGGCGGCGTGGCGCTGGTCGTGCTCGGTCCTGAGCGCCTGCCGCGCGTCGCCCGCACGGTCGGCACGCTGCTGGGCAAGGCGCAGCGCTACGTGTCCGACGTGAAGGCGGAGGTGAACCGGTCCATCGAGCTGGAGGAACTCCAGAAGATGAAGGGCCAGTTCGAGACCGCCGTCAGCGACGTGCAGTCCAGCGTGCAGGAGCACGTGGACGCCGCCAACCAGTCGCTGCAGTCGACGTGGAACGACGTGTCAGTCGACGGCACGACGGCCGAGGGCGGGCTCATCGGCGGCCATGGCGGTCCGGTGCCCGTCTATGCGCATCCGAAGAAGAACTGGCGCCTCAAGCGCGGCGCGACCCCGGTCTGGTACAAGCAGCGGCAGGGCGTGCGCCGCCACGCCCAATCCGGCGCGGCCCGCGTGGCGCGCTTCCGTCCCCCTCGCCGAGCCTCATGAGCCCTCCCCAAGAAGACGAACTGGCCGGCACCGAACAGCCCTTCGTGTCCCACCTGATGGAGCTGCGCGACCGGTTGATCCGGGCGCTGCTGGCCGTGGTGGTCGCCTTCGGCCTGCTGTGCATCTGGCCGGGCACGAGCGGTCTGTTCGACCTGCTCGCGAAGCCGCTGGTGGCGCACCTGCCGCAGGGCGGCTCGCTGATCGCGACCAATGTGCTGTCGCCCTTCCTGGTCCCGCTGAAGGTCACCTTGCTGGCCGCCTTCCTGCTGGCCCTCCCGGTGGTGCTGTACCAGGTCTGGGCCTTCGTGGCGCCGGGCCTGTACTCGCATGAGAAGCGGCTGGTGATGCCGCTGGTGGTGTCGAGCACGCTGCTGTTCTTCGGCGGGGTGGCGTTCTGCTACTTCTTCGTGTTCGGCAAGGTCTTCACCTTCATCCAGAGCTTCGCGCCCAAGAGCATCGCGGCCACGCCCGACGTCGAGGCCTACCTGGGCTTCGTGATGAACATGTTCATCGCTTTCGGCGCCGCGTTCGAGGTGCCGGTGGTGGTGGTGGTGCTGGCGCGCATGGGCATCGTCTCGGTGCAGCAGCTCAAGCAGTTCCGCGGCTACTTCATCGTCCTGGCCTTCGTCATCGCGGCGGTCATCACGCCGCCGGACATCGTGTCGCAGCTCGCGCTGGCGATCCCGATGTGCCTGCTGTACGAGGTGGGCCTGTGGGCCGCCGGCGCCTTCGCCCGCTACACGCGCTCCCCGGAGGCGGAATCGGAAGAAGGCAACGGCAGCGCCGCGAGCTGAGCAGTCGACAAGCCCCAAGGCGGAACGTCCGATCCCAAAGCAAAACGCCCGATGCATGCATCGGGCGTTTGTCATTGAGGGACCGGAATCCCCGGGCTGGATCGCTTATTCGGTCTTGGCTTCCGCCTTGCGCTCCTGCGCGACCTTGGATACCGCGACCGGCTTGCCTTGCAACTGGTTCAGTGCCTGGCGCAGCGGGAAGTCCTCGGCGCTGCCGAACTCGGGCAGCGGCTTGAGCGGCTCGCCGCGCTTGGCGTAGTCGGCTTCCAGCTTCTGGCGGCGCTCCTCGCGGATCTTCTCGAGTTCCTTGGTGCGCGATTCCTCGGCCTTCTCGTCGCTGGCGTTCAGGTGCTTCTCGAGGTCGGCTTCGCGCATGCGCAGCTCGGCGAAGATGTTGCCTTCGGCGGTCTCGTCCAGCGGGATGTCGGGGACGATGCCCTTGGCCTGGATGGAGCGGCCGCTGGGCGTGTAGTAACGGGCGGTGGTCAGCTTGACCGCGGTGTCCGGGCCGAGCTGGCGGACCGTCTGCACCGAGCCCTTGCCGAAGGTCTGCAGGCCCATCACCGTGGCGCGCTTGTGGTCCTGCAGCGCGCCGGCGACGATCTCGCTGGCCGAGGCCGAGCCTTCGTTGACCAGCACCACCATCGGCACGTTCTTCAGCGCGTCGGGCAGCTTGCGCAGCGGATCGCCGGCGCCGCGGCGGGCGTAGAAGTCAGGATCGGCGCGGTAGCTGGCCTTGGACTCGGCCAGCTGGCCGTTGGTCGAGACCACCTCGACGCCCTTGGGCAGGAAGGCCGCGGAGATCGCCACCGCGCCCTCGAGCAGGCCGCCCGGGTCGTTGCGCAGGTCCAGCACGACGCCCTTGATCTTGGGGTCCTGCTTGTAGAGGTCGCCGAGCTTCTGCGCGAAGTCGTCGACGGTGCGGTCCTGGAACTGGCTGACGCGGATCCAGGCGTAGCCCGGTTCGACCAGCTTGGCGCGCACGCTCTGGACGCGGATTTCCTCGCGCGTGATCGTGATGGGGAAGGTGCGGCTCTCCGACTTGCGGTAGATGGACAGCATCACCTTGGTGTTGGGTTCGCCGCGCATCTTCTTGACGGCCTGGTCCAGCGTCAGGCCGCGGACCGCCGTGTCGTCGATCTTGCTGATCAGGTCGCCGCTCTTGAGGCCGGCGCGGAAGGCGGGGCTGCCTTCGATCGGGGAGACGATCTTGACCAGGCCGTCCTCCATGCCGATCTCGATGCCCACGCCGACGAACTTGCCGGAGGTGCTCTCGCGGAATTCCTTGAAGCTCTTCTTGTCGAAGAACTGGGAGTGGGGGTCCAGGCCGCTGACCATGCCGGAGATGGCGTCGTTGATCAGCTTCTTCTCGTCGACGGATTCGACGTAGTCCGATTTCACGATCCCGAAGACCGCGGCGAGCTGCTGCAGTTCCTCGAGCGGAAGGGGGCTGGCGGTGCTGCGCGCGTTGGCCTGCAGCTGCATCGTCGTCATGACGCCGGCCATCGCACCCAATGCGACCCAGCCCGCGACTTTCAGTTTGGCGCCCATGATGAAAAACCTTGAATCAGTACAGCCTGGCTGCTTGGCGCCGGATGCCCGTCCCTGTTGCGCGGGACGGAACAATGGCGTTCCCAGTATATGCGTCGGGCAAAAACCCGGCCCGGCATGACGCGGCGGTTTACCCCTCATTTACGCGTATCGCGTGGATTGCTGGCGCCTGGCGCGGCGGTGGGGGGACGAGGCGGTGACTTCCGGCAGGGGCGGTTCGCGGCGGGGGTGCGGGCACGGGCCGTCGGTGCCATGATCCATCGATGCCGGCGCGCGATTCCGTCGAGGCGCCGAAGTCGTCCTTCCACCAGGAGCAGTTCCATGGCCCTGCCGCATGCCGCCCCCGCCCAGCCGATCGACGTCGCGCCGCTCGGTGCCGCGCTGTCCGCCACGCCGTCGTCCGCGCTGTTCAAGTCGCAGGGCCTGGAAGTGATGCGGCTGGTGCTGCCGGCGGGCAAGGCGCTGCCGCCGCACAAGGTCGAGGGCGAGATCACCATCCAGTGCCTCGAGGGCGAAATCGAGCTGAGCGTGCAGCGCGACGGCGCGGAGCAACGCCAGCGGCTGGGCGCCGGACAACTCTGCTACCTGGACGGCGGGGTGATGCACGGCGTGGCCGGCGTGGTGGACGCGTCGGCGCTGGTGACGATCGTGCTGAAGCGCTGAGCTGGTCCCTCCGACAGGAATCGAACCTGTATTTGCCGCTTAGGAGGCGGCCGTTCTATCCATTGAACTACGGAGAGCCCGCGCGGCCGGCTCAGTGGCGCCGGCCCGCGAAAGCGGCGGATTCTCGCACGGCTCTCCGCGCTACTCCCACTTCCATTGCCAGATGACGTCCAGCCCTTGCTGGACGTCATTGGCCTGCGCCCGCAGCGTGAAGCGCTGCGCGACCTTGTACATCAGCTGCCAGGTGCCGGTGGTGGCGTTCAGGCCGCGCTCGTAGGCGACGAACACGTTGCGGCTCACCTGCTTGCCCAGCCGCACCACCGTGCCGCGGGCGTCGTCGCCTTCGCCGCTGAACGAGAGCTCGTCCAGGCCGATGTTGTGGATCAGCTTGTCGCTGGCGCTCTCGCCGTCGCCGGAGATCAGCGCCATCGCCGCGCGCTGCATCAGCGCGGTGTCGGTGCGGCCGAGGTTCTCAGGCGCGCGGCCCAGCACCAGCCACGACAGCTTGTTGGTCTCGCTCATGTCCGGTTCGGAATACAGCCGGATGCGCGGGCTGCCGGCCGTGCCGGTGACGGTCACGCCGACGCGCACGTTGTCGTTCTCCATGCCGGAGCGGATCGCCAGCACGTCCAGCCGCGGGTTGTCCAGCGGGCCGACGAAGCTGAACACGCCGCGCTCCACCACCAGCTTCTGGCCGTAGGCGTTGAAGGTGCCGCCCTCGCTGCGGACCTCGCCGGTCATCTGCGGCCGCGGCTGGCCGTCCTGCGCCAGGTGCAGCACGCCGCGCAGCTTGGTGTCGATGCCGTAGCCCTTGAGCTGCAGCCGCCGGCCCAGGTCCAGGTCGAGGTCCAGCTTGAGCCGCATCGGCTTGCCGCTGCCGTCGACGGCCTTGGGCGGCGCGCTCTGGCGCACCACCTGCACGTCGCTGTCGAGCTGCGGCGCGTCGCCGCGCGAGAAGTCGAACAGCCCCTCGACGACGACGAACTGGCCCTTCAGGTCCAGCAGCTGCGCGCTGGCCTTGAGCTGCGCCGCGCCGGTGGCGACGATGCGCCGGTCCACCCGCTGCAGCAGCGCGAAGGTGTCCGCCTTCAGCGACAGCTCGGCGCTGGGCTGGGCGCCCAGGCGCAGTGTGCCGTCCAGGCTGACCGTGCCGTTGCCGGCCCGCGCGGTGAATTTCTCCAGCTTGGCCTCGCGGCCGCTCATCGTCAGCGCCAGCTCGCCCTGCTGCATGTCGACGCCCAACAGCGGATTGCGCAGCGAGAGCTTCTGCGCGCCCGCCTGGCCCCGGACCTCCGGCGCGCCCAGCGTGCCGCCGAGCTGCAGCGTCGCCGCCAGGCTGCCGCCGGCGCGCCAGCCCGCCGGCAGCCACGGACCCCAGTTGCCGATGTTGTCGACCTTGGCCTCGATGCCGCCCTCGAGCTTCGCGCCCGGTGTCGGCAGCGCGTGCGCGTTGGCGCTGCGGAAGGTCACCGCGCCGCCGACCGCGCCCATGTTCTCGCCGGCCACGCCCTGCACCAGGTGCCACACGCCCTGGTCGGCGAGCACGCCCAGCCGCAGGTCGGTCAGCGCCAGGCGCTGCGTGCTGACTTCGTCGGTCACCGTCAGGTCGCCGCGGGTGCGTTCGATCATCGCGTCCAGCGTCAGGCCGCGGGCATCGCGGCGCGACTTCAGCCGGCCCTCGATCTGCAGGTCGCCGCCCCAGCCGAAGTCCGGCTGCAGCTTGGCCAGCACCGGCGACGCGGCCAGCGGCTCCAGCACCGCCTGCACGTCCCACTCGCCCGACTCGAGCGCCGGCAGCGTCGAGCTCTGCCACATCATCCGGTCCCAGCGCACGCCGGCGCCGAGCAGCTCGATCCGTCCCGGCGCCAGCGTCGCCTGGCGCGGCGCCAGCCCGGGATCGAGCCGCAGCGCCAGCGCCAGCGGGCCGGCCTTGAGCAGCGGCACCGGCTGCTGGCTGGCCTCCAGCGCCAAGGTCAGCCCGCGCGCCTGCCACAGCCCGCCCTGGCGCCAGGCGCGCAGCGGATCGCCGTCCAGCGCGCCGTCCAGCGAGAGCCGCGCCCGCGCGCCCTGCGGGTCCAGCGGCACGGTCTGCGCGCCCGGCAGCGACGGGGCGCTGGCCGATTGCGCGCGCGCGACGACCTTGGTCGGCGAGGGCTGCGTCAGCACCGGCGGCAGCGGCACCTGGCCCTGCGTCGACAGCGTCAGCGTGTGCTGCGCCCAGCTGCCGCCGAGCTCGATCTGGACCTCGTCCAGCCGGGTGCTCTGCTGCGGCAGCCGCAGGCCGCGGACCTGCGTCGTCCAGGCGAGCTTCGCGTCGCGTTGGCTCGACAGCGTCCACTGGCCGGAGGCGTTCTCGACCTGCAGCGCGGGCCGGCTGCCCGAGTTCGCCGGCAGGCCCGGCACGCCGGACAACCCGAAGCCCTGCAGCCGCCATTTGCCGTCGCTGCCGTACTGGGCCTGGCGCGCGCCGGGCTGGATCAGCACGACGCTGGCCTGCGCCTGCGCGCCGCCGACGATCGTCGCCTGCGGGAAGCGCGCGCGCAGCATCGGCTGCAGGCTGGCGAGCTTGGGCGCGTTCAGCTCGATGGCGAGGTCGACCTGCTCGCGCCGGGCCGCGGCGTTGATGCGGCTGCGGGCCTGCAGCGTCGCGTCCGCCAGGCGCAGGTCCGCCTGCAGGTCGGGCGCGGCGGTGCCGGCACGGGCATACCGGACCTGGCCGCTGAGCGGCAGGCCCTGCCACTGGCTGGGCTGCAGCTCGAGCTCGGCCTTGCCCTGCGGCCACAGGCTGCCGCGCACCGATTGCAGCGCGGCCTGCAGCTTCGCGTTGACCGCCTGCGGCAGCGCGCCGTCGGGCAACGGTTCGGCGCTCAGCCGGCGCGGATCCAGCCCTTGCACCGACGCGGCCAGCCGCGTCTTCCAGCCCTCGGCCAGGCTCAGCGCCTGGTTGAGCGTGAACTCGCCCTCGGCCTTCAGCGCGGCGGGGCCGGAGCGCGCCTGCAGCTGGCGCAGCGCGATCGACTGCGTGCGCAGTTCGGCGTCCAGCGTCATCTCCAGCGGCGCCTGCAGCTTGCCCTGGCCGAGCTGGCCGGCGAGCTCGCCCTCGACCTGCAGCGACTGGTCGGCCGAGGCCTTCGTCAGGTTGGCCTGCGTGCTGAGCTTGAGCTCGCCGCGCGCCTGCACCAGCGGCCAGCGGGCGTCGATCTGGCGGCTGTCCAGGCCGCTCAGGCGCAGCGTCAGCACGCTGCCGGCGGCCTGGCTGGTCTGGCCGACCGCCTGCAGCCGGCCGCCGCCGGCCAGTTGCGCGTCCAGCCGCGGCAGCCGCAGCCGGGTCCAGTTCGCCGGGTCGAGCAGCAGGTCCAGTTCCAGCGCCCGCAGAGGCAGCCGGTCCTGGTCGAGCCGGCCGGCGGCGCTGTTGTCGAGGTCCGCCTTGACGCCGAGCGACTTGTCCGCGTTCGGCACCATCGTGACGGTGCCGGTCAGGCCGGTGCGCGGCACGCCCTCGGTGCCGGGCAGCAGCGCGGCCAGGTCCAGGTCCCTGGCCTGCGTCGCCAACTGCGCGACGGGGAAGGGCGCGAAGGGCTGCAGGCGCGCGCGCACCTGCAGGCGCTGCTTCGCGGCCTCGAGCGCGCCCTGCAGCGTCAGGTCGGCGATCGGTCCGTCGAGCTGGAACGGCGCGGTCCAAGGCAGCTCGCCGGTGGGCTGGCTCAGCGTCCAGCGGCTGGCCAGCTTCAGGTCGTCCCGCGTGGCGATGCGGGCCTGGCCGGCGAGCGTCAGCTGTTGCCAGCCCAGCGACTTGACGGTGAGCTCGTGCAGCTTGCCGCCGTCGGCGCCCAGCGACGCGCTGCCGCGCAGGCCGCGCAGCGGTTGGTCGAGGCCGGGGACGAACAGCTCGCCGATCTCCAGGTCCGCGATCGTCAGCGCGACCGGCGACAGCAGGCTCAGCGGCGGCTTGGCCGGTTCGGCGGTCGGGCTCGGCGCGACCTGCACGCGCAGCCGCGCGACGGCGAGCCGGTCCGCCCGCACCTCGCCCCACAGCAGCGGCGAGCGGTTCCAGACCAGGCGCACGTTGCGCCACTGCAGCTGCTCCAGCACGAGGCGGTCCTCGGTGCCGGGCAGCACCAGTTCCGCGCGCTCGACGTCGAAATCGCCGAGCAGCCGGCCGCGCGCGTTCTGCAGCGACAGGCCCGGCACCTTGGCCAGCACGTAGGCGGTGCCGCCCTCGGTCTTCAGCGCCCAGGTCAGCGCCAGCAGCAGCACGCCCACCAGCAGCGGGATCGTCAGCAGCGCCCACAGCAGGCCACGGCCGCGGCGGCGCCGGCGGGACGCGGGGACGGCCGCCTCGGCGGGCGTGGCCGGCGCGCCGGACGACGTGGACGGGCTCGACGTTGGGGTCGGGCTCGGGGAGGGGGTGTCGCGCGGGTCGCTCATCGGATCACAGGCTGATCGCCACGCTGAAGTGCAGGCGCCATTTGTCGACCAGGTTGCCCTTGGCGAAGTCGAAGCGCAGCACGCCGACCGGGCTGCGGTAGCGCAGGCCGGTGCCGACGGCCCAGGCGGGGTCGTAGCCGCCCCAGTTCTGCGCGGCCTGGCCGGCGTCGACGAACAGCGCGCCCATCAGCTGCGGGATGCGCGGCGTCAACGGATGCGAGACCTCGACGCTGCCGTTGAGCATCACGCGGCCGCCGATCTGGTTGTTGTTGGAATCCACCGGCCCCAGGTCGTTGTAGCCGTAGCCGCGCACGCTGTCGTCGCCGCCGGTGCGGAAGCGCAGCGCCTCGGGCAGGCCCAGCTTGCCCTTGGCCAGGATCTGGCCGCCCTCGACCCGGGTCGACAGCAGCCAGCGCCCGGGCAGCGGCGAGTACCAGTAGAACTTGCCCGTGGCCCGCGCGAACGGACCGTTCTTCTCGGTCGTGCTGTCGGCCCAGCCGCCGCCGACGGTCATCGTCGCGCTCCAGCCCTTGGTCGGCAGCACGCGGGAGTCCAGCCGGCGCCAGGTCATCTGCTGGTTCAGCGACACCGCGCCGGCCACGGTGGTGGGCAGATCGGGCTTGTGTTCCCAGGCGCGGATCACCTCGATGTAGCTCAGCCGGTCCTCGGGCTCGCTCTCCTTCGCGTAGCCGAGCCGGGTGCTGAGGTTGAGGTTGACCTGGTTGTTGTCGTCCACGCGCTCGGCCTTCACCAGCACCAGGCTGCGCTGCATGTTGGGCTGCGGATGCGAGCTGATTTCCGTGTCGATCGCCTGCCGTTTGCGGGCGAGCTCGAGCTTGGTGCGCTCGCGGATGTTCAGCCCGAACGGCTTGCGGTGCGTGTATTCGACGCTGGCGCTGGGCCCGTCGACGGTCCGGTAGCCGACGCCCAGCGTCACCTGCTGGCGCGCGGCCTCGCGGATCTTCACCGTCACCGGCACCTCGACCGTCTCCGCGCCGGGCGGCGGCGTGACGCTCTCGGGCTGGATCTCGACACTGGCGCTGTCGAACAGCTGCGTGCCGACCAGCCGTTCCTGGAAGTCCAGCAGCAGCTTCTCGTTGTAGGGCTGATGCAGCTTGTAGCCGGCCAGCCGGCGCACGCTGTCCTCGGGCTGGTGCTTCAGGCCCTCGACCGTCAGCTCGCCCAGCGTGAACAGCGGGCCGCTTTCCAGCGTCACCGCGATGTCGACCTGGTTGTCGTCGGCCTGCACGACGGCCTCGCTGTGCGTCATCCGCGCCAGCGGGTAGCCCTGCGCGCGAGCGCGGGTCAGCAGCGCGTTCTTCGCGGCGGACCAGTCGCCCTGGCTGAAGCCGGTCTGCGGCTGCAGCAGCCAGCTCTGCGTCAGCGTGCGCTCGAGCGCGCCCGCGAGCTTGTCGCCGCGTTCGGCGGCGATCTTGAGCGGGCCTTCCAGGCGCAGGTCCATCTGCCGCACCAGCGCCCGGGGCCCGGTGTCGACGATCAGGCGCAGGTTGCGCACGCCGTCGGACAGGTCGCCGACTTCCTCGGTCCGCACCTTGGCGTTGAAGTAGCCAGCCGTCTCCAGCAGCTTGGTCGCCTGCTCGGGCGCGACGGCGGCGAGCCGGCGCAGCTCGGCCGCGGTCAGCCGCATGTCCTCGGGCGAGTCGCGGAAGCGCGCCAGGTCCAGGTGCTCCATCAGCAGCGAGCGCAGCTCGGGCGGGGCCTCGATCGTCAGCTCGTAGGCGGAGATCCGCCGGCGCGTGACGTTCGGGTTGGCGGTGTCGGCCTCTTCCGGGGCGGCGACCTTGAGCTCGGCCTTGCGGTCGGTGGGCAGCAGCGAGCAGCCGCCCAGCATCGCGCCCGCCGCGCCGATCGCCAGGATCGGCAGCAGGCGCCGCAGCAGGTGGGGGAAGCGGGGCGTCGGGAACGTCGACGTCATCGGTTGAGCACGCGCATCGCCTGTTCGAGGCCGCCCATCGTCAGCGGCATCATGCGTTGCTGCATCAACTGCTGGATCAGCGAGATGCTCTGGCGGTATTGCCAGACCCCGGCCGGCTCGGGGTTGATCCAGACGTGTTTGGTGAAGTGGTTCGTCAGCCGTTGCAGCCATTCGGCGCCGGCTTCCTCGTTGTTGTATTCGACGCTGCCGCCGGGCTGCAGGATCTCGTAGGGGCTCATCGTCGCGTCGCCGACGAAGATCAGCTTGTAGTCGCGGTTGTACTTGTGGATCAGGTCCCAGGTCGGCGTCTTCTCGCTGAAGCGGCGCCGGTTGTTCTTCCACACGAAGTCGTAGACGCAGTTGTGGAAGTAGAAGAACTCCAGGTGCTTGAACTCGCTCTTGACCGCGGAGAAGAGTTCCTCGACGCGGTGCACGTGTTCGTCCATCGTGCCGCCGACGTCCATCAACAGCAGCAGCTTCACCTTGTTGTGGCGCTCCGGGATCATCCGGATGTCGAGCATGCCGGCGTTGGCGGCGGTCTTATGGATGGTGTCGTCGAGGTCGAGCTCCAGGTCCGAGCCCTCGCGCGCGAAGCGGCGCAGCCGGCGCAGCGCGACCTTGATGTTGCGGGTGCCGAGCTCGATGCCGTCGTCGTAGTCCTTGTAGGCGCGCTGGTCCCAGACCTTCACCGCGCTGCGCTGGCCGCCGGGGCCGCCGATGCGCACGCCGCGCGGGTTGACGCCGCCGTTGCCGAACGGGCTGGTGCCGCCGGTGCCGATCCAGCGGTTGCCGCCCTCGTGGCGTTCCTTCTGTTCCTCGAGCCGCTGCCGCAGCGTGTCCATCAGTTCATCCCAGTCCAGCGCCTTGAGTTGCGCGAGCTGCTCGGGCGAGAGCTCGCGTTCGAGCTGCTTGGTGAGCCATTCCTGGGGCAGCGCCTTGAACAGGTCGCCCATCAGCTCGACGCCCTTGAAGTAGGCGGCGAACGCGCGGTCGAACTTGTCGAACAGCGCCTCGTCCTTGACCAGCGCGGTGCGGGCCAGGGCGTAGAACTTGTCGATGGTGGGGCCGCCGTCGTCGTCGAGCACGCCCGACTTCATCGCTTCGAGCAGGGTCAGGTACTCCTTGACGGAGACCGGCAGCTTGGCGGCGCGCAGCGTGTAGAAGAACTGGATCAGCATGGGCCTCCCCCTGAACTTCGGGGCATCGGGCCATTATCCATGCCGCCTGGCGAGGCTCAGGCGTAGCATCGGCGGCAAGCACGACCCCGCGGTCGCGGGGCGGCGCATAACAGACACGTCGGGATCGGGCGCATGGAGCACGGGTTGGGCAACGACGGCGACGACGCCGAGGTCGAGGCGATGCTGCGCGCGCTCTACGGCGCGATCGGCGAGGAGCGCGGCCGCTGGATCGCGCGCTTCGAGCACTACCGGCTGAGCAGCGCGTTCCAGCCGGTCTACAGCTTCCCGCACCGGCGCCCGGTCGGCTACGAGGGCCTGATCCGGGTCGAGGACGACCGCGGCCGGGCGGTCGCCCCGGTCACCGCCTTCGAGGGCGTGGGCAGCTTCGACCAGCAGGTCTGGCTGGACCGGCTGTGCCGGCTGCTGCACGTGCACAACTTCGTCGCGCAGGGGCAGCCCGACTGCTGGCTGTTCCTGAACATCCATCCGGCGGTCTTCATGCACGCGGCGCTGCAGGTGCGCATGCTGGCGCGGGCGGTGGAGGTGGTGCACCAGCTGGGCCTGCCGACGCACCGGCTGGTCTTCGAGGTCACCGAGGACGTCATGGCCCGGGACGACAGCTTCGAGGACGCGGTCGAGGCCGCGCGGGCGACGGGCTGCCTGCTGGCGCTGGACGACTTCGGCGTCGGGCATTCGAACTTCGACCGCATCTGGCGGATCCGTCCGGAGATCGTGAAGCTGGACCGCTCGCTGCTGCGGCGCTCGCGCGGATCGCGGCGCATGGCGCGGGTGCTGTCGCAGATGGTGGCGCTGCTGCATGAATGCGGCGCGCTGGTGCTGCTGGAGGGCATCGAGACCGCGGAGGACGCGCAACTGGCGATGGACGCGGACGTGGACCTGGTGCAGGGCTTCGCGTTCGGGCATCCGGCGCCGTTCCTGCGGATCGAGGAGGGCGTCTCCGCGCTGGAGGACGTCTGGTCCCTGTTCAACGAGCGCCAGGCGCTGCTGCGGCGCGACCACCTGGACCGGCTCACGCCGTTCCGCACGGCGATCGCGCTGGCGCTCCAGCCGCTGCAGCAGAGCCGGCCGCTGGCCGAGTCGTGCCATGCCTTCCTGGCGCTGCAGGGCGCGCAGATGTGCTACCTGCTGGACGAGGACGGCCGCGAGATCGGACCGCGGGCGGTGCCGGCGAGCGGGCCGGCGGAGATCGATCCGCGCTTCCTGCCGATGGAGCGCGCCGGCGACGCCCGCTGGGCGCGGCGCCCGTACTTCCGCCGCGCGGTGGAGAGCGTCGGCGAGGTCCAGACCACGCGGCCCTACCTGAGCCTGCACGGCGCGCGCATGTGCGTGACCGTCTCGGTCGCGTACTGGCAGGGCGGCCGGCTGCGGGTGCTCTGCGGCGACCTCGATTGGGACGAGGTCTGAGCCACCGTCAGGCGGGCCGTCCGTTCGCCATCCGTTCGCCCTGGGACGCAAGTCCTGGCCCCGGGCATCGCATTTGCTGACATCGCTTCGGGTCCACTTCGACGAGGTCCACCAGGGCCGCCACCCTGCCGATGTCTCGATTGCTGCACGCGCTGGCCGCCCTGGCCTGGGTGGCGGGTGCGCTTTTCGCCCCGCCGTCCGTCCGGGCGGCAACGCCTGCCCCCGCCCCGTCCTGTTCCTGGGACCGGCCGGGCCATGACAGCTTCACCGGCGACGTGCCGGCGGCGGTCGACCGGTATGTCGACCTCGCGCCGGACGTGCGCGAGCGGTTGAAGGCGCGGATGCGCCGTCACGACTACGACGATGTCGTCGAGATCTCGCGCGATCGCATCGCGGGCCGCGCGGGGTATGGATCGTCGATCCGCGGCATGCATTTCGGCGAGGGCCGGGTCTGCGCGTCGGTGAGTCGCGAGCGCTGGTCCGAGGACCATGTCGAGCGGGCGCTCGTCTACTGCGAGGGCAACGACTGCGTGATGGTGCCGACGGTCTGCCGCAACGTCAGCCGGATCCAGCGCGTGCCGGGGGGCGGTGCGCCGCCGGGCGAGGGCGAGCTGCCCTTCGATCCGCCGGGGGCGGGCGCGCCGACGCCGGTGCCGATGGGCGACGTGCCGCCCGAGATGCCCGTGATGCCGGAGCCCGTGCCGTTGACCGGCGTGCCGGTCACGCCGCCGGGGGCGTTGCTGACGCCGCCGCGCGCGGTCATCGGGCCGCCGTCGGCGGGCCCGCCGACGTCGATCCCGACGCCGCCGGTGTTCGTGCTGCCGCCGAAGCTCGAGGAGCCGCCCGTCCCGGCGGTGCCGGAGCCCTCGACGCTGTGGACGAGCGCCGCGGGCGTCCTGTTGTTGGCGTCGTTGGTGCTGCGCACCCGAAGCCTCACGGGGTCTTTCGTCCTTTCTTCGCCTTGCCCTTCGCCTTCCCGCCATCCCCGACGCCGCCGTCATGGCGCTTGAGCCAATCGAAGAACTCCCCGTACCAGAGTTTCGAGTTGCGCGGCTTCATGACCCAATGGTTCTCATCCGGGAACCACACGAGCCGCGCATCGACGCCCTGCGCCTTGAGGGTGTTGTAGTAAGCGAGCCCCTGCGCGTCCGGCACGCGGTAGTCGAGCTGGCCGTGGATGACGAGCGTGGGCGTGTTGAAGTGCTGCGCGTAGCCGATGGGGCTTTGGGCCGCGACCTTCGCCGGGTCCTGCCAGTACGAGGTGCCGAGCTCCTTGGCGTGCCAGAGGTAGGCGTCGTTGGCGTACATCGCGGTCCAGTCGAAGCAGCCCGCGTGGCAGACGTAGGCCTGGTAGCGGCCTTCGGGCACGTGGCCGTTCATCCACGCGACCATGTAGCCGCCGTAGCTGCCGCCGGTGGCGAAGACGCGGTCCGGATCGGCCCAGGGCTGCTTGAGCAGCAGGTCGGTGGCGATCTCGATGTCCTGGAGCTCGAGTTCCCCCCAGCGCCCGGTGATCGAGTCGGCGAAGCGGTTCCCGAAGCTCGACGAGCCGTGGTAGTTCACGCAGGCGACGACATAGCCTTGGGCGGCCATCGCCTGGTGGTTCCAGCGCCAGTGCCAGCTGTCGCCCATGGCGGTGTGCGGGCCGCCGTGGATCAGGTGCATCAGCGGCGCCTTGGTCTTCTTTTTCGGGTCGAAGCCGGGCGGGTGGTAGAGCCACAGCTGCACCAGCTCGCCGAGCGCGCCTTCGTACCAGAGCTCCTCGACCTGGCCGAAGCGCAGCGACGCGAGCGCCTCGTCGTTGAACGACTCGATGCGATGCAGCACCTGCTCCTGGGCGTCGCCTTCGTGCTCGACGACGGACAGCCGCGGCGGGAAGGAGGCGCTGTCGTGCAGCACGACCAGCGTGCCGGCCTCCAGCGCGAAGGCGCCGACATGGCCGCCCTCGCACAGCGGGAAGGCGTGCAGCGTCTTCACGTCGAAGCGGTAGAGGTGGCGGCGGCCCTGCAGCTCGGCGCAGAACAGCACGCCCAGGTCGTCCTCGTCCCAGCGCAGCGGGGCGGCGACCTCCTGGTCCCAGTCCTCGGACAACACCGCCCAGTGGCCGTGGGTGTCGAGGACGGCCAGCTGCTGCGGCATCGTGTGCTTGAGGCCCTGGTGGCAGGCGACGAAGGCGATGTGGTGGCCCGCGTGGCTGTAGACCGGCGCGACGAAGTCCCAGCCGGGTTCTTGCAGCAGCACCTGCGCGCGGCCGGAGCGCACGTCGATCTCGGCCAGCGCGTTGCGGTGTTCCAGCGTCTTGGGCGTGTTCGGGTCGAAGCTGAACACGACGCGGCGGCCGTCGGGCGAGATGTCGAAGGTGTCGGCATCGGGTTCGGCGCGGCTGAGTTCGAACTCGGTGCCCTCGAACAGGTCGCGGACCTCGCCGCCGTCGAGCTCGACCACGTGCAGGTGCGGCACGCGGTTCATCGGCAGCGCATGGTCCCAGAAGCGGTAGAAGCCTTCCTCGGTCACGTAGGCCGATTCCTTGCGGTCCTTCTCCGCCTTGCGGCGCACCGTCTGCGCGGCCTGGCCGCGCAGGGCCGGGTCGACCCAGGACACGAAGGCCAGCCGCTTGCCGTCGGGGAACCACTTGAACGACTCGACGCCGAAGGGCACGCGCGTCACGCGGCGCGCCTCGCCGCCGTCGGGCGGGATCACGTAGAGCTGCGGCGCCTCGTCCTTGTCGCCTTCCTGCTCGCGCCGGGCGATGAAGGCGACCTGGTCGCCTTGCGGGCTCCAGCGCGGCTGGCCGTCCTTCTCGCCGGCGGAGGTCAGCGCGCGCGGCTCGCCGCCCAGCGTCGACAGCAGCCACAGCGAGGTGCTGCCCTTGTTCTTGTCCATGTCGAAGCGCGTCACCGGCACCACGGCCTGCGCGCCGTCGGGCGACAGGCTCGGGGCGCCCAGCCGCGCCAGCGCCCACAGCGCGTCGACGTCCAAGGTCCGGGACGGCGTGTCGCCGCGCGTCTTGGCGGCCTTGGCGGCCTTGCCGGCCTTGCCGGCGCTGTCGGACGGGGCGGTCTTGTCGGTCTTTTTCTTCACGGCGGGCATCAGGCGCTCCGGGGTTTGTCGAGTTGCCACTGCAGGTGGGTCTGGATGGTCGGCCATTCGGCCGCGGTGATGCTGTAGACGCAGGTGTCGCGCAGCGTGCCGTCGGGCATGCGCAGGTGCGAGCGCAGGATGCCGTCGAGCTGCGCGCCCAGCCGCTCGATCGCGCGGCGGCTCTGCTGGTTCAGCCGGTGGGTGCGGAACTCCACAGCGATGCACCCCAGCGTCTCGAACGCGTGGCGCAGCAGCAGCAGCTTGCACTGCGTGTTCAGCCCGCTGCGCTGGCAGGAGGCGCGGGTCCAGGTGGAGCCGATCTCGACGCGGCGGTTGGTGGCGTCGATGTTCATGTAGGTCGTCATGCCGGCGACGCGGCCCTGGGCGTCGAACACGACGAAGGGGTGCATCGAGCCGGCCTCGCGCAGCGCCAGGCGCCGGTCGATCTCGGCGGCCATGCGCTCGGGCGCGGGGACCGAGGTGTACCAGAGCTGCCAGAGCTGGCCGTCGTCGGCGGCCTCGGCGAGGGCGGCGAGGTGCTCGCGGGACAGCGGCTCGAGCCGGGCGTGCGGGCCGGTCAGCGTGACCGGCGCGGTGAACGGGTTGGGAGCGGTCATTCGGTCGTGCCGGCCCACCGGCCGGGAGTGGGGGGAACGGGAATCGGCGCGGGCGGCGGGGCTCAGCCCTTGCCGCCGAGCAGCAGCCGGCGCAGCAGCCAGCGGCAGCCGCCCATGCCGGCGAGGATCAGCAGCAGGCCCAGGATCTGCGGCGTGCCCCAGCCGGGGGCGCCGATGAACTCCCAGCCCAGCGCGCGGCCGACCAGCAGGCCGATCACGCCGCCGCCGACGAATCCGAGCGCGTCCGCCAGCGCGGCGCGCCAGGCGGCGTTGAAGTCCTGGCTCATCGTCGGGGCCTCAGCGGTTGCGGCTCTGCATGTACACGAGCTTCTCGAACAGGGTCAGGTCCTGCTCGTTCTTCAGCAGCGCGCCCACCAGCGGCGGGATGGCGACCTTGTCGTCCTGCGTCTGCAGCGCCTCGAGCGGGATGTCCTCGGCCAGCAGCAGCTTGAGCCAGTCGATCAGTTCCGAGGTCGAGGGCTTCTTCTTCAGCCCGGGCAGCTTGCGCACGTCGTAGAAGGTCTTCAGCGCGGCGGCCAGCAGTTCCTGCTTGAGGCCGGGGAAGTGGACGTCGACGATGGCCTGCATCGTGTCGGCCTCGGGGAACTTGATGTAGTGGAAGAAGCAGCGGCGCAGGAAGGCGTCGGGCAGCTCCTTCTCGTTGTTGGAGGTGATGAACACCAGCGGCCGGTGTTTGGCCCGGACCCATTCGCGGGTCTCGTAGACGTAGAACTCCATCCGGTCGAGCTCGCGCAGCAGGTCGTTGGGGAACTCGATGTCCGCCTTGTCGATCTCGTCGATCAGCAGCGCCACCGGCGTGTCCGACGCGAAGGCCTGCCACAGCGTGCCCTGGACGATGTAGTTGCGGATGTCGCGGACCTTGTCGTCGCCGAGCTGGCTGTCGCGCAGCCGGGAGACGGCGTCGTACTCGTACAGGCCCTGCTGGGCCTTGGTCGTGCTCTTCACGTGCCACTGCAGCAGCGGCAGGTCCAGGGACTTGGCGACTTCCTCGGCCAGCAGCGTCTTGCCGGTGCCCGGTTCGCCCTTGACCAGCAGCGGCCGCTTGAGCGTGATCGCCGCGTTCACCGCCAGCATCAGGTCGGGCGTGGCGACGTAGTCCTGGGAACCTTTGAATTTCATGAGGGTCTTCTCTAGCGCAGCGGTGAAAACCAGTATATAGGGGCCCCCCTATAATCGCGCCGCCCCAAATCCTCGAAGATCGGGACCATGAGAAGACAACTGCAGATCTCCCTCGCGTTGATGCTGGCTGGAAGCGCTTTTGTTGTATCGGCCCAGTCCAACGCCTCCTCGTCGCCCGCGCCGGGACAGGCGTCGTCGACGACCGCCCCCGCCGCAACACCTGGCCCCCAGGCGCCGGTGCAGTCCAAGGTGGCCATGTGCATCGGCTGCCACGGCATCCAGGGCTACCAGGCGACCTTCCCCGAGGTCCACAAGGTCCCGATGATCGCGGGCCAGAACGCCAAGTACATCGCCGCGGCGCTGACGGCGTACGCCAAGGGCGACCGCAAGCATCCGACGATGCGCGGCATCGCGCTGCCGCTGGCGGACCAGGACATCGCCGAGATCTCCGAGTACTACGCCGGCCTGGCCAAGGTCGACGCGGTGCCGGCGGTGGCGGAGGCCCCGGCCGACATCAAGAAGCTGCTGGACAAGGGCGCCTGCGCGAGCTGTCACGGCGCCAACTTCAGCAAGCCGATCGACGGGACCTATCCGAAGATCGCCGGCCAGCACGCGGACTACCTGTACGTGGCGCTCAAGTCCTACCAGGCCGACGGCAAGCAGCCGTACCTGGGTCGCGCCAACGCGGTGATGGCGGGCCAGGTCAAGCAGTTCAGCCACGCGGAGCTCAAGCAGCTGTCCCAATACCTGGCGAGCCTGCCGTCGGAACTCCGTACAGTCCCGCAATCCCGGTTCCGCTGAATCGTGGCAGGCTGCGAACCACCGGGGCGCAGCGGATCGAAGGAGCCAAACCGCCCTCGGGCGGTTTTTTCATGGCGGTTTGCCAGAGCGGGAGAGGCCGCCATACTGTGATGTCCTGGACGAAGACGCCAGCCATGCTGAAGAAGATCCCCACGACCGAGGTCAAGCTGGGCATGTACCTGCAAGGGATGGAGGGGTCCTGGCTGTCTCATCCCTTCTGGAAGACCAAGTTCGTCCTGACCGATCCCGAGGACCTGAAGGCGCTCCAGGCCAGCG
>NZ_JAOCCU010000049.1 GCF_029840635.1 Mitsuaria sp. GD03876
ATCGCATCGCCGGACGGCCCGACCGGCAGGACCGCGCCGGCGGACCGATCGCGCGCCGATCCCGCCGCGGTCGCGCCGCGTCGCGCGGCGGCGTCCGGGGAGGCCCTGTGGTTCGTGCGACCCATCGCTCCTCCGGCGCGCCGCGACGGCTACTTGACTGGCGCTGGCTTGACCGGCGCGGGGTCGGCCCGGCCTGGCGCCGGTTCGGCCGTCGACCCGGGCTTGGTGTCAGACCGCGTGCCCTCGTTGCAGTTCCACCAATACGGCCCGGTCGTCCGCAGCTGCCGCCGGCAGGCGCAGTTGTCCGGCGCGCTCACCTTGCCCTGCTCGTCCACCGTGACCTTGGCCAGCACGACCCACGGATCGGTCGGGCACGGCGGGCAATCCGGGATCGCGCCCGGCTCCATGAACTGCGCCATCGACGGCGGCGACGCGTGCGACTCCGGGCAGGCATCGAGCACGCACAACTCGTACCCGTCCTGCCAACGCGAGAACTCGCAGCCCGTGTCGTCGCAGCCGCAACCCACCGGCTGCACCCGCACCGGCCGCGCGGCCACCTGCCGGTAACGCACCGCGACGAACAGCGCCGCGCCGGGATCGCGCGTGGACACGGTGCGGTCGGGGCAAAGCGGATCGATCGCGATGTCGTCGCAGGCATCGCCGCTGACGGCCGACACGCAACGGGTGCGGAGGTCGAAGCACACGTCGCGCTCGATCACGATCTCGTCGCCCTGCGGCCCGAGCAGGTAGCCCGGATGCACCACCACGCGCCAGGCCTGCGTGCTGGCCTCGACGCGGGCGCCGCACACCACGCCCCAGCCGTGCAGGTAGCGGTTCATGCGCCGCAGCCGGTCGCGGAAGTAGTCCTGCCCCAGCGTGAGGTCGTCGGGCGTGATGAGCTGCCGCGGGAAGAAACGCGGCCGCTCGATCCCGCCGCGCGCGCCGGTGCCTGATCCGCTGGCCGCCGTGCCGCCGCAGCCGCCTCCGCAACCCCCGCCGCAGCCGCAGTCGCCCGAGCCTGTCGTCATTGAAGCCATGGTCGTTCCTTTCAGTACTTGCCGCCGCGCCGGGCCTGCGACTCATGGCTGAGCGCCAGCACCAGTTCCCACAGCACGTCGGCGCCGTAGACGATCGGCCGGACCGCGATGTCGATGTCCGACAGCTCCAGCGTCTGCCCCGCCGCGGGCAGATGCAGGTTGGCCAGCGTGATGCAGCCCGCGCCGGTGTCGCAATCGCAGGGCCGGCTGACCCATTCCGCCAGCGCCTGGTAGTTCACGCTGTTGCCCTTGATCAGGCCCGGGATGTCGGCGTCCACCGGGATGTGCGGCGCTTTGCCGGGCCGCAAGGCCAGCGAGTAGCCCTCCCGGATCGCCCCCGGCGCGCAGCGCGTGGCGGTGTCGCAGCCGCCGGCCATCACCGGCTCGGGATCCGTCCGGCACTCCTCGTAGCAGACCACCAGGTGCATCCAGTCGTCGTCGCAGTGGCCCTCGCCATCACGGCCGCCGTTACGGCCGCCGTTGCGCGGGCCCCGCGCGGCCGCGGCGGCGTTGGCCGCGGCGCCGGCCGGCACGTGGTCCGACTCGGACTCGGCCGGCGGCGCGGCGCGCGACGGCACCGCCAGCGGCTTGGACCGCGACGGCACGACGATCTCGCGCCCCTGCTTGTCCAGCGCCAGCCCGGCCATCACGACCACGCTGTGGTCGTCCTCGCCCAGCTGCACGTCCAGCCCGCACACCACGCCGAAGCCGGCGACCAGGCGGTTGAGCATCCACTGCTTGCGCTTGAAATAGGCCTGCTCGGATTCGAAATGACGAACGTCGAGCAATTGACCGTGGAAGTAGCGCGGACGCGAAAAGCTTCGCAGCGCCTCGCATTCGACCGATTCGTCTCGCATGTGCCTTCTCCTGATGGCCATCAAAGTTGCGCCCGCGCACCCACGCGGCTGTCCACGCCCAGGCGCGCGCGCGGCTCCCCGCCCAGCACCAGCGCGCCCTCGCCCAGCGGTCCCGGCTCGGGCGGACCGCCGCCCAGCAGCGTGTCCACGCCCAGGCTCGCCTGGTATCCCACCCGCAGCCCCGGCGCGATCGCGCACAGCTGCCACAGCGTGTGCGCCGGCTTCTCGCGCTCGACGATCTCCCGCACCCGCGCCAGCGTGTCCGCGCAGTGCAGGTCGCGCGGATAGAGCCGCACCAGGAAGCGGTAGGCCGCTTCCTCGAACAGCGGCGTGCCGAAGGCGTCGGACGCGATCAGCCGCGACCGGTCCAGCGTCGCGGTGCTGCCCAGCACCGCGCCTTGCGGTTCCGACGCCGGCAGCACCGTGTTGAAACCGAGCACCGAGTCCCCGCCGTCGGCCCAGGTCCCAGCCTGCCCCGGCTTGCACGAGCTCGACGGCGCCGGCAGCGCCCACCAGCCCAGCGCCTGCAGCGGTTCCTCGATCACCGCACGCACGCCGGCCTCGTCGCGCAGCGCCTCGCCCAGCCCGGCCGCGGTACCGCGCCGCGCATGGCGCGCCCAGGCGCCGGCGATCGACGCGCGGCGCGTGGCCTCGTCCTGGGTCTGCGACAGCGGCACGGCCAGGAACCCGGCCAGCCAGTCCAGCGCCTCGTCCGGCGCGCCGGCCGGATCCAGCAGCGCCGGCAACTCGCCGGTCGTCGCCTCGATCTCGCGGAAGAAGCTCTCGAACAGGCTGAGGTAACGCAGCAGGAAGTTGTCCTGCGGCCGGTCCGCGTACAGCGACGGCGGACGCTCGCGGTAGATCGCCGGCAGGTCCGGCAGGTAGCTGGCCTGGTCGAAGTCCACGCGCGCCTGGCGCAGCACCGGCGTGCCGTGCAGGTCGTTGGCGAAGCGCGCGCCGATCCACAGCGCCCGCTGCGGCCCGGTGTCGTCCAGGTCGATGAAGAAGTCCGTCACGTCGGCGCCGACCGCGCGCCACGGCGCGGCGAAGGTCCCGTCCGCCGTCGGCGGCGGCACCGGGGTGGCCAGCGGTCCCGTCGCGACGTGGAAGGTCACATGGCTGCCCGCGGGCAGGTCGATGCTGGCGTGCAGGCGGTTCCAGACGTGATCGAGCGTGTCGACGGTGATCGCGTCGCTCCACAGCCAGCCTTCGGGCACATGACTGCCTTGCGGCGCAAGCTGAAGCGGCGCGAGGCCGCCACCGGGCGAGACCCACAACGCGCCGCCGCCGCCACCGCTTCCGCCGCCACCGCTTCCGCTGCTGCTGCTGCTGCTGCCGCCACCGCTTCCGCTGCCACTGCCACTGCCACTGCCACTGCCACTGCCACTGCCGCGACCGTCGATCGCGAGCGCGGCGACCGGCCCTTCATACCCCGCGGCATCGCCGGCGTGGAAGAAGGATCCGTCCTGGGCTCGCGACCAGACCGCGATCCGCCGCCGGCCCGGATCGCCGATGAACAGCGAATCGCCGGACACGGCCAGCGCGATGGCGCTTTCGATGCCGGTGGCGACGCTCTCGATCGGCGCGCCCTGCGGCGTGAACGCGGTGACCTGATGCGACTGAGCGTCCAGCACCCACAGCCGCCCGTCCGACCACGCCAGCGCGCACGGATGGTCCGCCTGCCCGCTGGCCCGCACCGCGTCGCCGAAAGCTGGCGACGGGTCGCCCCAGGTCGTGATGCACTCCACCCGCCCGGCAGCCAGGTCCGCGACGTAGAGCTGCCCGGCCTCGTCCAGCGCCAGCGACACCGGCTGCTGGAAGCCTTCCAGCACCTCCACCAGCGCCATGCTGGCGAGGTCGAAGACCTGCACCCGGTGGTTGCCGGCGTCGGCGACGTACAGCGCGCCGCGCGCCGGCGCGATCGCCAGCCCCGCGGGCGCGTCGAAGCCCGTCGCATCGCCGGCCGGTCCGCCCAGGCACGGCACCGGCCCGACGGCGCCGAAGCAGCCCTCGATCCACGACACCACGCCCTGCGCGGGATCGGTGAAGAACACGGTCCCGCCGGCATCGACGGCCAGGCCGCCCTGCGGTTGCGCGGCGGCGAGCGTCTCCAGCGCCGCGGGCAGCTCGCCCTCGAACGCCGGCAGCGCCGCCAGCCGCAGCGCGCCATCGTCGCCCCGCGCGAGGCCGTGCCAATGGAAGCGCGGCCAGAGGCCGTCCTCGTTGAGGTGGCGGAAGGGTCGGAGGTCCGGTGCGCCCATGGCTTCAGCCCTCCACCCCGATCCACTCGATGCGCCATTCGTCGCGCACCTGCTTGAGCAGCTGCTTGCGGAAGTCCTCGCTCTGCGGATCGGGATCGTCCGCGCCGGGCGGCAAGCTGGCCAGCAGCGAGTCCGGCACCAGCATCGAGAACTTGAAGCTGGCCTTGTCCGCCGCCAGCAGCATCACGAAACCGTCGACCAGGCGCACCACGTCGCGATCGCCGACGTCGAAGCTGAAATCGCGCCGGCCCAGCACCTGCGCCGAGTAGCAGGGCATGGTCCGGAAACCGGCCGAGGTGGTGTCGACCACCGCCTCCAGCTGCAACCCGAAGCCCGAGGCGCCCGCGCCGGCCGCCGGCATCGTCCAGGCCGGCTTGGCGACCAGGCCGCTGGCCACGTAGGGCTGCGCGGCCGGCCGCGCGTTGCGCCGCTGCGCCAGCGACAGCGGCTGCTCCAACCGGCAGTTGAGCACCTGCGCCCGCGCCAGCCGCAGCTGCGTGCCGTTGACGACCGCGTCGCGCAGCTTCGCGTCGGTGGGCAGGTAGTCCGGCGCCGGGCCGAGCCGCACCCAGCAGAACACCGGCGTCTCCCGCAGCCGGATGGCGCCGCCGGTGGCGCCGCACACGCCGTCGCGCGTCTCGGCCACCTCCAGCGCCTCGGTGGGATAGGACACCGTCAGGTCGAAGAACACCGGCGCGCCGAAGTCGTCGCCGGCCACCGGCGGCACCGGCTGCACCACCGCGTCGGCCAGCACGATCTCGCGGCCACGGGCGTCGATCGCGTAGCCGGGCTGGATCGAGACCTCGCGCGCGCCCTTGGCGCCGGTGGTCGCGAACCCGGCGCCGATGCCGGGCTGGTGCAGGCTCTGGTTGTGCAGCCAGCGCATCTGGCGGTTGAAGTCGTCCAGCTCCTGCAGGTCCGACGCGAACAGGCGCTGGCCGTTGAAGAAGCTGCTGCGCTCCGCGAAACGGGTGTCACCGATGAGGGCCATGATGTCCGGTTCCTTCCTCAGGGGTCAGGCGCAGGGATCGCCGGGGGTCTGCCCGGGGCAGTCGGCCACCGGCCGGAATTCCTGCTGGCAGCCGAACCAGCGCACCACCAGCCGCTTCTTCTGCGCGAAGGTCACGAAGGCCGCCGGGAAGTCGCTGTTGAAGCTGGTGATCAGCGACAGCGTCTCCGGCCGGAAGCGGTAGGCCGGCGTCGTCGGCGGCGTGACCGCGTACAGGTGCAGCTCGGCGTCGATCGGATACTGCCAGGCCGCGCGCGACTGGTAGACGCCGGTATTCAGGTCCAGCCCGTAGAGGGTCGCGATCGCGCGGCCGTCCAGTCCGCCGGCCGAGTCCATCCGCACCAGCGGTTGCCAGGTGGCCGGGAAATCCATGGGCCGCGCCGGGTCCCAGGTCAGCGCCGCCGGCCCGACCAGCCCGCCGTCGATCCAGCCCTGGTCCACGATGCCGTCGCCCTGCGCCAGCGTGGGCCGCACCGTGACGGTGTTGCCCACGATCTGCTGCACCTGGGCACCGTTGGAGACATCGGCGTGGTGGACCAGCAGGCCCGCGACGTCGTTCGGGCCGAAGACGAGGTCGCCTTCGACATCGAGCTCCCGGGGATCGGCGTCGACGCGGGTGATGCGCGCGCTGTCGCGCCAGTGCACCGTCGCGAGGCGGTCCCCGGTGCGCAGCGCCCCCGGCGACCCGGACAGCACCAGGTCGACCCCGACGATCGCCGCCACCTGCACCACCGCGGTCTCCAGCGCCACGCCGCCGGTGAGCGGCCACGCCATCACGCAGTCGCCGACGGCGAAGGCGGCGGACTCGGCCAGCGTGATCCGCGTCTCGTCGGTCTGTTGCGCCACCACCGTCGCGACGCGGCCGAAGCGGCCGACGGCCAGCAGGTCCAGCCGGCGGGCCGTCTCCGCCAGCGGCGACCCCAGGCCCAGCAGCGTGCCCGTCACCGCGGCCACCGATGCCGGCGGCGGCGACTCGGCGCCGTCGGCCACGCGCAGCCGCAGCACGTCCTTCACCCGCGCGGCGCTCGCGCGTCCGACGCGGACCTCGTTCGGGCGCTTGGGCTCGAAGGCGTCGATCGTCGTGGCGCAGCACCAGTCCGCCGCCACCAGCCGATCGCCCACCGACAGTCCCAGCCCGGCGCTGAGCACCAGCGCCTTGCGCTTCTTCACGATCTTGTCGACGACGGCGACCAGGGACAGGTCCCGCATCGGCGCCACGACGTCGCCGACGGCGAACGGCGCGATGTCGCTGACGCCCACCTCGCTGCTGGCCTTCGGGACCAGGCGCTGGATCGTCAGGCCGCCGGACAGCGGCACCGCGCGCGTCAGCGTGGCCACCTCGGCCGCCGTCGGCGGCGGTTGCAGCTCGAGCTTCGCGCCGTCGCTCACCGTCACCTCGGGCGCCGTGGCCAGCGGCTGCCGGTCCGCGTCGAGCAGCACCGCCCGCGCGCCCTTGTCCAAGCCCTGCGGCGCCGACTTCAGCTCCAGCTGCAGCGACTTGCCGTCGGCCGACAGCGTCGCGCGCTTGATGTCGATGGCGTCGCTCATCCGCGCCACGTGCAGCTCGTCGCTTTCCTTCCAGACCGGCGGCGGCTGCTCCACGGTCATCCGGCCGGCGCTCACGCCGTCGATCAGCGCGACCGCGCCGTCCGAGTCCCGGTGCAGCACGTCGCCCTTCTTGATCGCCGGCGCGGCGGTGTAGTCGGCCAGCATCGCCGCGCTGTCGTCGGGCACCGTCACCACGTCGGCCAGGCGCGGCAGGTTGCCCAGCGCCAGCACGCTGTCGTCGACGCGCACGCCGTCCAGCGGCGCGGCGAGCGTCACCGTCGATCCCTCGGACGCGGTCAGCGACACGGCCGTGCGGGCCCGGGGCCGCAGCAGCGCGATGACGTCGTTCGGCTTGAAGACGGCGGCGTCGTCGAGGTCGATCGAGAGCTGGTCACCGGCGCCCCGCCGGATCGCCGAGACCCGCGCCTGGCCGTACCAGGCGGCCACGCGGCGGCGCCCGATCTCGGCCATCAGCAGCCGGAAGGTGAAGCCGTCGACGGCCGGATCGGCCACCTCGGGGAAAAAGGCCGGCGCGAACTCGGCCTTGGCCAGGTTCCAGCTGCGCGCCTGCACGTTGGCCACGTAGCGCGGCACCTCGGTGAAGCCGCTGGCGGAGGTGTCGACCCGCGTCTGCACGCCGACCACCTTGCTGACGATGCCGCCGCGGCCGTCGGGGGACTCGACGATCCACGGTTCCCAGGGCGTGCCGCCCTCGACCGTCTCGCCGCGCGCCAGCCGCGGCCGGGCCAGCGGCCGGACCCGGGGCGGGCGGAAGTCGGCCTTCAGACCGCCGTCGTAGCGGGCCAGCACCGCACCGTCCGGCGCCTCGTTCGCCGCGATCGGCACCCAGACCAGTTCCACGTCGCTCTCGAGCAGGCGCGCGTCGTCCAGGACGCAGCCGGGCTCGTCGGGCACGCAGCACGTCCCGCTTCCGTTCCCGCCGCCGCGGCGCGTGGCGCGCAGGCGCAGCACCAGCCAGGCGGCCTCGGTGGGCAGCGGCACGCGGCGCCCGCGCTGCAGGATCAGCTCGCGGCCGCGGCGGTCGTAGGCCAGCCCGCAGGCGACCTCGATGCCGGTCGGCTGGCCGGTCCCGTCGGCGGCCGCTCCACCGGTCACCGGAGCGGTGCCCAGATCGGTGCCCAGGTCGGTCACCGTTCGCGCGATGAGGCCAAAGGCGATCCCGCCCGTCTCATGCAGCGCGCGGTTGTGCAGCTGGCGGCGCAGCGCCTCGAAGCGCTGCTGGTCGCGCGCGTCGCGGCTGCGCAGCGTCTGGCCCTGCCAGTACTGCAGCCGTTCGAGATCCCGGCGGTACGGCGTCGACATGTCAGGCCACCTCGATGTTGTGGCGGCCGGCGGCGACCAGCCAGTCCGGACGCAGGCACACATTGCCGCAGTTCGGCGCGCAGCCCTCGGCGACGAGCTCGAGCGCGATCACGTGGTCCACGCCCGGCGTCTGGTCGATCACCTGCATCACCTCGGCGCGGTAGACGTCGCGGCCCAGCGGCCAGCCGGCGGCGTCGGGGCCGCCGCTCACCGGGTCGAAGAAGGCGTCCAGCGCCGCCGACACCTCGGCGGCCAGCCGCTGGCGGTCGATGCCGTCCAGCGCCTGGACGCGGGCGCGGACCGCCACCTCCAGGTAGCCCGGTCCGGCCACCGCCACCCGCGTGCCGAGGACGCGGCGCGTCTCCAGCCGCGCGGCGACCCGGTCGAGGAAACCGCGGCTCGGGAACGGCCGGCCGCGCGGCAGGAACGGCAGCACGATCACGGTGACCATGCCGGGGGCGTTCACGCAGGCCAGGCCGGGACAGAAGTTGGGCAGCGCGATGGCGCGGGCCACGCGCAGGCCGGGCGTGGCGAGCGCGAGCGCCTCGAAGTCCTCGCGGGTCACCGCGCGGAGGCGGGCCTCGCGTTGCTCGATCGCGCGGCCCAGCGCATGCGCCAGCGTCTCGGCCGGCGCGGCGTCCTCCAGCACGACCGGCACGCCGGCGGCGATCTGTCCGATCGCGCCGACATCCGGCAGGAAGGCGCGGTTGCGCGGGCTGTCGGCCAGTCCGTCGATGCGCGCGACCGCCGGCGCAGGCCGCGTCCACGCATGGAACGCGAAGACCTGGCAGCCGCGCGGCAGGACGCGACCCCGCTCGCCGTCGCCGCCGACGACCTCGCCGCTGGTCGGATCGAGCGTGAAGTGGGCGTCCGAGCGTGAGGAGGCGCTGAAGTCGTCCATCCGGGTCCAGGCGCGCGGATGACCGTCCTCGATGGTGAAGAGCCGCAGCGACGCCTCGACCACCGGCCGCTGCGCGAGCGTCAGGCGCTGGGACGGTTCGCCGCTGCCCGTGCCGGCGAGCGTGCCGTCGACGGCCAGCAGGCCGGGGTCGGTCGCGGTCGCCGCGGTGTAGGCGAGCACGGTGAAGACCGGCGCCTCGCCCGAGGCGTCCACCGACAACACGACGACCCGCCCCTGCTGCAGCGTCAGGCGCAGCGCGGAGCCCTGCCCGGCCGTGATCGGACCGCCGGTCGCGACGGTGCCGGGCGCGATCGGCCAGGAGGTCCAGACCGGCGTCGATTGCACCAGCTGGACGCCATTGAGCAGCAGCCGCTGCAGGCGCGGCGCGGCATCGAAGGCGCCGTCGACCAGCCGGGCCCGCACCCAGCACTGCGGCTGCGCGACGCGGCCCAGCACGGACGCCTTCATCGCCGCGCCCGGCCGCAGCCGCAGCGCGCCGCTGAGGCTGAACGCGCGCGTGTCGTCATCGACCTCCAGCGGCAGCCAGCGGCCGGCGGCGCCGTCGTCGGCGAAGTACTCCCACGCCAGGCGCGCGCCGTGATGCCTGAGCGGCACGGCGCTCGGCAGCACCGCGGTCATAGCCGCATCCGCCGCGGCCGCATCTGCCGCAGACGGATCTCCCGCAGACGGATCTGTCGCAGACGACATCTCCGCGACGAGCCGAGCCCGCTCGCTCAACCGCGCCTGATCGCCCTCGATGCAGACGAACACCTGGGACCAGCGCCCCGCCGGCAACGCGCGGTCGAAGCCGATCTGGCATTCCGCGCCGACCGCCGGGTCGTCGCCGAAGGCGGCGAACGGCTCCTGCCGCGACCAGGCCGCCGTCAGGTTCTGGAAGCCGGCCGCGTCCTGGCGCTGCACGGCGCGCAGCACCGCGTCGACGACCTCGACCGGCGCGATCGTGCGCAACGGCGCCGCCGTGGCGTCCAGCCGCATCCCGTCGAACTCGGTGCCGGCGGGCAGCACGACCGGCGAGGCCACCGGCGACGGGCCCGCGGCGATGCGCAGCTCGCTCACCAGCGTCGCCGGCCGCGGCGGCGCGCACCGGATGTCCATCAGCGCCAGCAGGCGCCGCTTCTGCGCGTCGGTGAAGCGGTTGAGGCGGTAGAGGTCCGTCTCGGCCACCGACGCCAGCAGCTCCATCAGCGTGATGCCGGGGTCCGACGCGTTGTGGTCGGTCCACTCCGGCGCGACCAGCGGGATCAGCGCCCGGCCCTGTTCGACCAAGTCCGACCAGCGGCGATCGTCGAGTTGAGGCAGGGGGATGCTCATGGCGTCACGCTTCCGATTCGTCCAGGCGCAGGACCAGGGTCCCGGCCGCCACCACCGCGTCGTCGGGCACGCGCACCGACTCGCCCTGCGGCACGCCGTCCAGGACGAGGTCGAGCGCCTCGATGTAGTCGACGCCCGGCGTGCGTTCGAGCTCGGCGGCCACATCCGAGACGTACACGTCGCGCCCCAGCGCCCAGCCGGTGCCGCCTGGGCCGCCGACCACCGGATGCAGGAAGCGCTCGAGCGTCTCGCGCACCGCGCGCTCGACCACGCCGGCCTGGCTTGGATCGAGCGGCACGATGCGGGCCGACACGCCGACCGGCAGGTAGGTCGGGCCGGTGACGTGGATGCGATGCAGCGCGGCGAGATCGGCGGGCGCGCGCGCCTCGATGTGGCGGCGCACCTGTTCGCGCAGGCCGAAGGACGGTTGCGGCCGCGCGTCCAGGCTGCCCGGCACGATCAGCACCGTCACCCAGCCCGGCAGCGTCTGTCCGCCGGGGCTGCGGCCGGCGATGGCGCGCACCATCTTGACCGCCGGCGAGGCCTCGACCGCCAGCGTCTCGTAGTCCGACGGCGTCAGCGCGCGGCCGCGATGGCGCACCGTGCGCGGTCCGCGGTCCAGCACCGCCGACGGCGCTTCCCCGTCCGCGCCGCCCTCGGCCGCGCGCGGGTTGAAGACCGCCTCGATGCCGGGCACGACGCCCAGCAATTGCGCGATCGCGCGCGCCGGCACGTTGCCGCGCGACCCGCCGCCGACGCTCATCTGCCGCGCCAGGATCACCGCGCCAGCCGGCGGCACGCGGCCCGACACGCCGTCGCCGAAGCGCACCCGCCCGCTGGCGCCGTCCAGCGCGTAATGCCGGTCCGTCGGCGAGGAGAAGAACAGCTGCTCGCGCCGCTCCCAGAGCACCCAGGCCTCGGTCACCTGCTTGTGCCGGTTGCGGGTCAGCCGCAGCGGGCCGAGCGACACGCCGGGCTCCGTCGACTCGACCGCCAGCAGCCGCTCCAGCCGGCCCAGCACGGCGCTGTCGCCCTGCCAGAGCTCCATCGCCAGGATCCGCCACTCGACATTGGCGCGCGCGCCGCCGAGCTCGCGTACCTCGAGGCGCTCGCCGGCCAGCACCGGCGTCTGCGTCAGCAGGAACACCTGGTCCGGCGTGCCGTTGCTGGTGCCCAGCGGCAGGTCGTGGAGCGTGTGGCGCTCGCTCGCCCACACCGCGTTGACATGCAGGCCGGCGAAGACCGGCTCGCCCGGCGGGCCGTCCTCCTTCAGCCGCGCGCGCAGCCAGTGGCGCGGCGTGCCGAAACGCGCCAGCTCGGCGTCGTCCGCCTGCGCCAGCACGTTGACGATGCCCGGCCGGCGCAGCGCGCCGGTCTCGTCGTCGGCCGGCGTGCGCGTCCAGGCGTCGCCGTTCCAGTACTCCCAGACCAGCGCGGGGCCGACCGGCGTGTCCGGCGCCTCGACGACGTCGACGAACAGCCCGAGCTGGTCGACCGGCGGCGCCTTGTCGAAGCCCAGGTAGAGCGCCGGCGTCAGGTCGCCGACCCGCTCGAACGGCGCGAAGGTCGTGCCGGGCCACATCGCCTCGGCGGTGCGGTCGACGAAGCGGAAGTCGTTGCGGGCCAGCACGCGTTCCGCGTGGAAGGGCCCGTACTGCCAGGTGTAGCCGATCGAGAACGCGCCCAGCACCGGCGGCTGCGCGACGACGTAGGTGAAGGTGTTGACCGCGCCGCCCGCCGCGTCGGCGTTGAAGCCGACGGTGCGGCTGAAGCCGTAGGAGCCGCTTTGCAGGCGCACGCGCACCCAGCGCGCCTCCTGCTGGTTGACGCTGACCGGCGCCATGTCGATGGGCACGGTGAAGTCGATGACCTCGGTGCGGTCGAGGTCGCGCTGCGAGCCGGCCAGGCTCGAGCTCACCGGCAGCGGCGCCCACAGCCGGCCGTTCCAGTACTCCCAGTCGAGCTGGTGCGCCAGCGCGGCGGAGCCGGCGATCGCGCCCTGGTCCTGCGGCGACAGGCTGCGACCGACGAACAGCCGCACCTTCGCCAGCGGCTTGCCGAAGGCCTCCTCGCTGGTGAAGTAGAAGGCCGAACCCGGCTGCGGCTGCTGGCCCAGCGGATAGAAGGGCTTGCTGACGTCGAGCGCCGCGCCATCGGCGAAGGCCTTGTCCGGCGCCAGGCCGGTGACCGACAGCGTCAGGTCCACGACGCTCCGCGTGGCCGACGGCGCGGGATGCGCGTGCCGCGCGGCCTCGGGCGCGGTGAAGACGATGCCGGCGAAGGCGACGCTGAACAGGTAGTCGCGCGTGAAGTTGACGTTGGCGATCAGGTAGGCGCCGGTCTTGCCGGTCGGCTGCGAGGTGTAGGCCGCGCGCGTCGGGTCCGACGGATCGGTCAGCCGCACCACCGCGCCCTCGACCGGCTGGCCCGCGTCGTTGCGGACGATGCCGCTCAAGCTGTTGGGCGCGGACGGCACCGGCGACTCCGCCGCGATCGTGAGGATGCCCGGCGTGCCCTGCCCCGTCTGGGTCTGCGGCGCCGCCGGCTGGCCGACGGCGATGCGGCCGCGCAGCGCGCCGTTGACGGTGCTGGACAGGCGGATCGTGTCGACCTCGGGCAGCGACTGGCCCGGATCGGGCGGCAGCGACTCGTCCAGCCGCGCGCGCAGCCAGTAGCCCTCGATGCCGTTCACCGTCGTCTTGCCGGCGGAGGCACAGTCGGTCACCAGCTGGAAGCTGCCGCTCTGCGTCAGGCCGTTGGTGCTGTCGACATCGGTGACGACGGTGTCGACGCCCTGGTCGTCGAGGTCCTCGTCGTCCTCCTCGTCATCGGCGACGTCGGTCGCCGCCGAGCCGCGGCATTCGGTGCTGGTGTCGACGAACCCGCGCCAGGTCGCGCCGTCCCAGTACTCCCAGACGATGTCCAGCGGCGTGGTGGCGTCGTGCTGAAGCTCGAACTCGACCGACAGCTTGACCCGGCCCGACAGCGCCAGCAGCACCGGGTGGGACAGGTAGAGCTCATGCGGCGTCGGCCGCAGCAGCCGCGCGGCGAAGGCCTCCACCGGCTGGCCGGCGAGGTAGGCCGCGCCGTGGTCGATGTACTGGTCGCGGCCGGGCCACAGGCTCACCAGCTCCACCAGGCGGCCGGCGGTGACGCCGACGGCGCGCTCGGTCTCGAACAGCACCTGCTCGCTGCTGCCGGCCGGCGGCGGCGCACCGACCGGCGTGCGGGCCGGCGCCGAGCCGCCCGCCGCCTGGTCGGAGAGCCGGAACACGACCGGCGCGCGCGCCTCCTGCGCCGGCACCAGGCTGAGCCCGGCGACGTCCAGGAAACCCAGCTTGAGCTTGTCCGGCACCTGGCCCAGGCGTTGCGTCAGCGCCTCCAGGTAGCGGGCCGCGATCGCGGCCAGGCCGGTGCCGGCGCCGCGGTCCGCCGCCAGCCATTCCGGCGTGTAGCCGGCGCGGCGCGCGAGCAGCTGCGCCAGCAGCGCCGGCGCATCGCGGCCGTCGAGTTCGACGCGGGGCGGGGTGTTCACTGCGCCGATCCTTCCTCGAGGTAGAACGGGTAGACGAGGTTCGCGTGCGAGTTGGTCGCCCGCACGCGGTAGCTCATCTCGATGCGCACCTTGCCGGTGTCGGCGACATCGGCGACGGCGGTCACCGCCGTCACGTCGATGCGCGGTTCCCAGTCGACCAGCGCCTCCAGCACGCGCTGGCGGATCGCCTCCAGCGTCGACGGGTTCAGCGGCTCGAAGACGAACGCGTTCAGGCCGGCGCCGAAGTCGGGCCGCATCACGCGCTCGCCGGGGTTGGTGCCGACGATGATCAGGATGGCCTGGCGCACGTCCTCGTCATAGGCGGCGGTGGCGGTCTGGCCGGCCTCGATGCCGACCGGGAACGCCCAGCCCTGGCCGAGGAAGGTGGACGGGGTCCGCGGGGTGGCCATGGCGTCAGCCTCCGATCTCGACCAGCGGGCAGCCCATCACGATGGGCGCGCCGCAGCCGCTCATGTCGCCGACGCGCGCGGCCGGCCGGCCGCCGATCAGCACCGTGGCGCTGCCCTTGGCGATCGGCGTGGGCGGATGCGGGCCGGCGGTCGGCGGCATCGAGCAGGCGTGCAGGTCGCCGACCACCGCGGCGGGCATGCCGCCGATGAGCACCATCGCCACGCCGGGGCCGGTGATGACGCCGGGATGGCCGGTGGGGTCGCCGACGCGGGCTGCGGGAGGCATGGTGTCGTCCCTCCGTCAGTTGAGCTTGATCGGCAGGCCCTGCACGCTGCAGGGACCGGCGGACTGGATGTTGACGACGCTGCCCTTGATGTCGACCTGCGTGCCCTCCAGCGCGATCTGCAGCGCCTTGAGCTCGATCTTCAGCGCCGACTGCACGGTGATCGTCTGCGTCTTGTTGTCCATCGCGATCGACAGCGTGCCGGCGGTGTTCTCCAGCTTGATCTGCAGCGGATCGATCGTGACCTTCTGGCGGGTGCTCGTCGTGATCGTGATCGACTGCAGCGCGTCGTCGAACTCCACCTCGTGGCCGACGCCGCCGGCCAGGCCGGTCTTGATCAGGCGCTTGACCAGGAAGTCGCTCTGCAGCGTCAGCGGCGGACGGTCCCGGGTGCTCCACAGCCCGCCCAGCACGTAGGCGGCGGCCGCGTCGTTCTGCGCGAAGGCCACCAGCACCTCGTCATCCACCTGCGGCACCCAGATGAAGCCTCGGCCCGAGCCGCCGCCCATCGACGGCAGCCGGCACCAGGGCTCCATGCCGGGGATCGACGGGATGCGCACCTGCACCCGCCCTTCCGACATCGCGTCGAAGTTGCTGGTCACGACGCCGGGCGAGATCGCGAAGCCCTCCTTCAGCGATTCGACGCCGAGGTGGTCCAGCCGCTCGAAGAGTTGTTCATCCATGGTGGGTGTCCCTGCTCCTGTCGCCGCTCACACGGTGAACTGCCCTTGCAGCCGCACCAGCCCGCCGCGCCCCTTGGGCAGCGGCACCGCGCCGAACCACACTTCCTTGCGAGCCTGGAACGTGGTGCGATAGCCGCTGCCGTCCAGCGTGTGCGTGGCCGAGGTGATGCGGTACAGGCCGCCGAACTGGTCGCCCAGCCCCTCGAGGTTGACGACGCGGCTGGCCTTGATGCGGGGATCGCCGACGGTGCTGCCGGAACCGGTCAGCCGGTTGTTGAGCTTGGGCAGCAGCTCGGTGAGGATCTTGGACGGCGCGGTGGCGTAGCTGGTGGGCTTGATCGTGGTGACCTTGCCCGGCGCGAGCAGCTCGCCGAGCTGACCGCCCGGCGTGATCGAGAGCTTGAACATCGCGCGGTCGTAGTCCCAGTTCAGCGCGATGGTGAAGTCCATCTTGATGCTGTCGACCCAGACCTTGGCGGCCACGCCCTCGATCTCGCCCACGGTGGTGATGCGCGGCGTGAAGTCGGTCAGCGAGGCGCCCCACTTCAGCGTCAGGCTGGGCGCGTAGTCCTGGATCAGGAACTGGAACTTGAGCACCCGGCCATGCGGCTCGGCCGTGTGGTCGATGTACATCTGCCAGCCGTTCTCCTTGGCCACCTCGCTCAGGAACTGGAAGTCGTTGACGCCGCTCTGGCGCCGCACGCCCATCTGCGCGAACTGCGGGAAGGTCAGGTAGGTGGCCAGGCCCACCAGCGTCGACAGCGTGCCGCCGACCGGGTCCAGCGCCGGGATCAGCGCGTTGGTGCCGGCCACCAGCGCCGCCACCGCCGAGTCCGGCAGCGGGAAGTTGCCCACCGTGGGGATCTTGATCGCGAAGGCGCGGTCCTTGGTGCCGACGGTGAGCCGCTGCAGGTAGTCCTGCGCGGTCAGCCGGATCATCGGGATGCCGCTGGACGGGAACGAGGGCTCCACGCCGGTGATCTCGCCGACGAAGACTTCCTCCAGCGGCCCCGGCGCATACCCGAGCGACAGCCGGAACTCGTTGTTGACCTGCAGCAGCGGATGGTCCAGCCACTGCAGCGAGGTGTTGGCGATGCTCAGCTCGACCCGGTCCGCGCCCTCCATGCCGTCGGTGTGGCTCAGGCTGACGATCGAGGCGCGCAGCGCCGCGGGGATCGTGTCGCCGTTGATGCGGATCGTGCATTCCGGGGCGAGGCGGCTCATGAGGTCACCTCCCCCGTCGCCGGATCGGTGAAGGGCAGCGCCGGCACGCGCAGCGCCTGGCCAGGCACGAGGCCGCGCGGATCGTCGATGCCGTTGACGATCGCGATCGGACGCCACAGCGCCGGGTCCTCGTAGAAGCGCCACGCGATCGACTGGAGCGTGTCGCCGCGCTGCACCGTCCAGCCCTTGCTGAAGTCGGCCGTCTGGCGGTTGACCTCCTTGGCCTCGCGCTCGGGGTCGATGAACTCGCTGAAGCTGACGGTGATGCGGGCCCGCGTCGGCCGGCCGTCCTCGAGGAACTTGATGAACTTCTGGTTCGCCCGCGTCAGCACGCAGCGCAGCTGCAGCGAGCCCCAGGCCACGCGCAGCACCGGCGGCGCATGCAGCTCGGAATCGATCTTGAGCAGGTCCACCACCTTCTGCGTCTGGCCGCGCACATCGGCGCGGGTGTCGGTGGTGTCGAAGAACAGCTCCATCTCCAGCGTGCGCAGGTTGCCGTGCACGAACTGCAGGATCGGCGAGCCCAGCCCCGGGATCGCCTGCGAGGCGAAGTTGTTGTCCTTGTTGAGGCTGTACTCCTCGGGATTGAACATGACGTCGAACTGCGCCCCGGTGTGCTCGACGGTGATGCGGGCCTTGGCGAGTGCCATCGCTCAGACCCTCCCCATCCGTTCGCGCCAGGCGACCAGGCGGCGGTCGATCTGCTGGATCACCAGGCCGGTCAGCGCGTCGACATCCACCGCGGGCGCGGCGCTCGCCTGGCGCGGCGTGGGTGGCTGCTGGCGGGCGGCGGCCTGCACGGCGGCTTGCGCCTCGGCCTCGGCGGCGCGCGCCGCCGCGCGTCCCGGCGCGGCCAGCACCGCCGCGGACGGGGCCGGCGGCAGTTCCTCGCGCGTGGCGCCGCGGCGCAGGCGCGTCGCGATCTCCGCCGCATGCGCGGCCGCGACCGGCGCGATCAGCTGGACCGCGGCACGCAGCACCGGCGCGGACGGCGACGCCGCCAGCATCGGCCGCGCGGTCGCCTCCCTGGCCGGCACGAACAGCGGCGCGGTCGCGCGATGCGTCATCGGCACGCTCGCCATCGCGCCTGGATGTCCGGGCGCACCATCCGGTCCCGCGGGACCGGGCCGTCCCGGGCGGCCATCGGGTCCCGCGCTCGCGACGGTCATGCGAGGGGTCTCGGCGGGCGCCTGCAGGGCACCCATGGCCATCGGCTGGCGCAGCACCATCGGCGCCGACGGCTGGGCGCGCAGGCTCAGCGGGAAACGCGCCGTGACCGCCAGCCGCAGGTGCTGGTGGACGACCGGTCCCGCGTGCGCCTGCACGACGGTGCCGGCGGCGCCGGCGCCGCGCCGCAGCGCCATCTCGCCGGCCGCGCGCCATGCGTCGACGCGGCCATGCCGCGCGCGCAGACGCCCTGCCCATGCTTGCCATCGGTTCACGTCGACTCCTGTGGTGTCACTGAACGGCTTCGCTGTTGGCTCTGTCGTTGATCGCGGAGATCTCTTCCACCCAGCGCTGGCGCTCCTTGTGCTCGAGCAGGAGCACGTCCTCGTGCGACCAGTGGAAGTGGTAGGCGACGAAGGCTACCTCCCTGTACAGCGCGGACAGGGGGTAGCCTACGATCCCCCCGGGCTGTTCATCTCCATCGCGAACTCGTGCGCGCACTTCGGGCAGGCGGCCTCGATCGTGGCGCGGCCGCTGCGGTTGATGCGGTTGTAGAACTCCTGCAGGTAGGCCAGGTCGGCCGCGTAGAGCCCCTCGACGACCTTGGGCGTGACCTGCCCCACCGAGCCCAGCCGCGACAGCACGCGCGACAGCAGGATGATGGTCAGGTAGGCCTCGTTGCCCTGCACCCGCGGGTCGCGCAGCGGCAGGATCTCGTCGGCCGCGGTGGCCAGGCGCATCACGCCCTCGCGGTGCAGGTCGCCGTCGGCGTCGACGTAGCCCAGCGGCAGCGTGAACTCGAACTCGGTCTGGAACATGGTGCTCCCCGGTTCAGGCGCGCTCGACGCGTTCGCAGCTCACCGTCAGCGCGTCCAGCGACACGTCGTTGCCCTTGGCGTTGAAGTCCGGCCCGTCGTACTTGCTGGGCCAGGCGCTGAAGAAGTTCCAGCGCACCTTCTCCTGCCCCGCGTCGTCCTGCAGGATGATCGAGCCGTTGCGCCGGTCGATGGTCCCGTTGACCGCGGCGAGGTGCCAGTCGTAGAGCTCGCGCGAGTCGGTCACGCCCCACTTCAGCGTGATGTCGGGATAGGACACCTTGCCGGGCAGCTTGCGCACGGTGGCGGCCTCGCCGCCCTCGCGGTACTCGACCACCTCGATGTTGGAGCCGAAGCCGCTGCACTCCGCGAAGCCGGCCTGCACGATGCCGTCGATCTCCACCAGGAAGCGGAAGTTGCGATAGGGATCTTTTCTGGCCATGTCTGCTCTCCTCAGGCGCCGGTGTTCTGCTGGATGCGGAAGATGACGAACTCCGCGGGCTTGACGACCGCCACGCCGATCTCGGTGATGACGCGCCCGGCCTCGCGCTCGCTGGCCGGATTGGTCTCGAGGTCGCACTTGACGAAGAAGGCTTCCTTCGGCGTCGCGCCGAACAGCGCGCCGTCGCGCCACTGGTTGTAGAGGAAGTCGCTGACCGAGCGGATGATCCGCTGCCACAGCGCCGGCGAGTTGGGCTCGAAGACGACGAACTGCGTGCCCTCGTCGATCGATTCCTTCAGGAAGTTCATGAAGCGCCGCACGTTGAGGTAGCGGTACTCCCCGTTGCGGTCGCCGCCGAGCGTGCGCGCGCCGTAGACCATCGGCGAGCCGCCGAAGGGCCGGATCACGTTGATGCCGGGCGGGTTCAGGCTGACCTGCTTGTCCTTGCCCATCGGGCGCTCCAGGTCGACGATGCCGATCACGCCCTCGTTGGCCGGTGCCTTGTGCACGCCGCGCGTGGCGTCCACGCGGGCCCAGATGCCGGCCACGTGGCCGCTGGGCGGCTGGTCGATCAGCTCGGTCTCCGGCCCCGAGCCGGTGAACAGCGGATTGAAGACCTTGACCCACGGGAAGTAGATCGCGCCGTAGCTGAACTTGTCCGGCGTGGACGGACCGCCGCCGGGCATCGGGCCGCCGTAGATGTCGGCCGGCGTGCTGTCTGAGGCGGGCGCGTGCTCGCCGTCGAGCACGGCCACCCGGTCCTGCATCTCGAAGCAGTGGTCCATCAGCTGGACCTTGGCGGCGGTGCCCTGCGCGCCGGGCGCGGCGACGATGGCGATGTCGTCGAAGGCCTTGAGCGTCTCCAGCGGCGCCTGCAGGTTGGCCAGGCCGCCGGCGGCGACCGGCACCACGTAGCAGGTGGTGCCGCCGTTGGCGAAGAAGCCGAACACCGCCAGCGCCAGCATGCGGTTGGCGGTGGTGTGGATGGGCGTCGTCGGCGTGGCGCCGGCGCCGACGATGAAGGTGGCGAACTCGCCCCAGTTGGTGAACTTCCTCGGTTTGCCGACATCGGCCGGATCGAGCCGGTCGGCCACGCCGATGAAGGCGGCCGTGCTGGTGCCCACGCCGGCGATCGGCCGGGCGACGGGCGGGACTTCTTCGACGTAGACGCCGGGTGCGAAATAGTTAGCCATCGATGCCCTCTCTCGGTCAGATCAACTGCACGTCGTAGCCCGCGACCGCGGGGGCCGGGACGACGATGGCCCGGTCCCGCGTGACGGCGCCCGCCGTCACGCGCAGGGTGTAGCTGCCCGCCGCGACGGCCGACAGCGAGAACTTGCCTTCGGCGTCGGTCAGCGTGCTGCGGCCGCGCCCCAGCAGCTGGACGCCGGCATTGGCCACCGGCACCGACGCGTTGTCGCGCACCACGCCGCCGATGCGGAAGAACGGCGCGTCCAGCGCCGCGCCGTCGGGCAGCGATTCCAGGCGGATCTCGCTGGTGATGACGCTGGGATAGGTCTCAGTCTCGAAGACCTCCAGCGACACCGTCACCGACAGCAGCAGCGAGGCCTTGATGCGGTTGCCGATCGCGGCCCAGAACTCGGCCGGGTTGCGCACGCCGTCGGGCTGCACCATCAGCATCGGCAGCGGCGGCTCCTGCGCCTGCAGCGCCGGCGTCAGGAAGGCCGGAGGGATCACCGGCGACCCGGCGATCAGCTGCAGCACCTGCCCCAGCAGCTGGTGCTCCTGCTTGGGCAGGTCGGTGCCGCCGACCGGCCAGGCGGTCACGAGGTACAGGCAGTTGGCGCGCCACGCCGGCGGCACCACCAGCGACTGGCCGCCGACGCGGCGCGTCACCGGCTCGTTGTTGCGCAGCTCCAGGTGCTCGCGCACCTCGAACAGGAACAGGTTGACCGTGGTCTGGTCGAGCGCGTACGGATCGGTCGGCCGGTCGAAACGGATCGCCGCGTCGCGCAGCGGCGGCGCCAGCCCCGGTTGCTTGAAGAAGGCCTCCAGGCTGTCGGTGACCTCATGCAGCATGACGATCTCCCGCCCGGGCCAACGCCTCCACGCGCGCGGCGTAGGGGCCGAACTCGCTGCCGGCGACGCGTCGGCCGGACTTCTCGATCTCGCGCCGCGCGGCCCAGAGCAGGTGCTCGGTCTTGAGCTCGCCGCCCTGCTCCGCCGCCAGGAAGGCCGCGGCCACCGCGATGTTCTTCACCGCGCCGCCGGGCACCTTGAAGTTGGCCGCCAGGAAACCCAGGTCCAGGTCCTGGCTGCGCGGCACCTTGGGCGGCCAGATCGATTCCCACAGCCGGCGCCGGCTGTCCTCGTCGGGGAACGGGAAGTCGACGATGAAGCCGAGCCGGCGCGTGAAGGCCACGTCCAGGTTCTGCCGCAGGTTGGTGGCCAGGATGCTCAGGCCCTCGTGTTCATCGAGCTTCTGCAGCAGGTAGGCGACTTCGATGTTGGCGTAGCGGTCGTGCGCGTCCTGCACCGTGGTGCGCTTGCCGAAGAGCGCGTCGCACTCGTCGAAGAACAGGATCGCGTTGCCGGCGCGCGCCTCGAGGAACAGCCGGTCGATGCTCTTCTCGGTCTCGCCGATGTACTTGCTGACGACCTGCGACAGGTCGATCTTGAACAGGTCCAGGCCGAGGTCATTGGCGATGACCTCCACCGCCATCGTCTTGCCGGTGCCGGGCGGTCCGCTGAAGAGCGCGCTCAGGCCCTTGCCGACGGAGAGCTTGCGGTCGAAGCCCCAGTCGCCGAACACGACGTGGCGGAAGCGCGCCTGGCGGCAGATCTCCTTCAGCTGGGCGATCGCGTCCGGCGGCAGCACGAGGTCGTTCCAGACATGCAGCGGGGCGAGCTTGCGCGCCAGCGTGCCGGGGTCGCGCGAAAGCTGCTGGCGCGCGGCCCGGGCCAGCGCGGCCGGGTCGGGCGGGGTCTGCTCCAGGGCGGACTGGCGCGCCGCATGCGCCGTGGCGGCGGCGATCTGCGCCTCGTCGAGCGGATACCGCGCGGCGAGGTCGTCGAGGGCGCGGGGATCGAGCTCGATGCGCTGGCCGCGCAGGCCGGCGGCCCAGGCGGCGCGGCGGTCGCGGAAGCCGGCCGCGGCCACCGGCACCGACGCCATGCCGCGAAAGCGCGGATCGCAGGGCCGCGCGCCCGACATCACGATCACCAGCCCCGCCGCCGGCGTCTGCGCCGCGAGCGTCTGCGCCAGCGTGCCGCGCTCCGCGTTCGTCAGCGCGTCATGGCCTTGCAGGTGGACGACCGCCGACAGCAGGTGCGCCTCGCGCAGCAACAGCTCGAGCGTGGTCGCGAACTGGTCGGGCGGATCGGCGGCGCGGACGAGGTCGACGACGATCAGCGATTGCCCCAGCCGCGCCGCGAGCTTCGCCGCGGCGGTCTCCTGGCCGGCATTGGGTTCGCCTTCCAGGTAGAACTGCGGGCCGCTGCCGTCGGCCAGCGCCTTGGACAGGCTCAGCGCCAGCGTGTCGGCCGCCGCGCCCTCGCCGGCCTCGGGCGCGGCGGTGAACCGCGCCACGCCGCGCAGCCGCGCGTCCAGCCAGGGCTGGCCGAGCAGCAGGCGCACCACCGGTTCCTCGAGCTTGATCGCATGCGACAGCAGCGGCGTGCCGATGGCGCCGGCATCGCCGGCCAGCTGCACCAGCCGGTGCCGCACCAGCGGCGCCTCGGGACCGAAGCGGGCGCGCGCGAGGATCTTGGCGTCGCGCGACGCGCACAGCAGGTTGAGCACGAGGTCGACGGTGGGCCGACGCCGTGTCACGTCGTCCTGCAGGTAGGCATAGAGGCGCTCGTAGCGCAGGTCGACCTCGGGCGCGAGCGCGACCAGCACGATGTCCAGGTCGATGGTGTCGAGCCCGAAGGCCTGCTGCAGCCATGGGAAACGCGAGCTCTCGGGCATCGGCGGCGGCGCGGCCGGCTCCACGGCGCCGGCGCCCGGCCCATGGCCGGCCAGCCACGGTTCGCCGGGTCCCTGGCGCACGAGCCGCTGCACGTCCTGCGTCGTGACGTAGAGGCCGCGATACGGCTCGGGCTGCGCGCCCGCGGCCGCCGGCACCGCCGCGGCGTCGGCCGCGTTGGCGGCGCGCTCCAGCATCCGGTCCAGCCGGCCGAGCGCGGCCCACAGGCCTTCCATCTGGAAGTCCGGCGGGCGGTTCGAGGCGATGGCGGGCATGGCGGTGCGCGTCCGTTCAATGCCGCGCGGGCGGCAAGGCGCGATAGACGGTGCTGCCGTCGACGTGGGTGATGACCTCGATGCGGCCATCGGCCACCAGCAGCACGAGCGCCGCCTCGGCGGCGCTGCGCAGGTCGTCGCGCTGCTGCCGCACCAGCCACCAATCGCAGATGCCATCGATGGAATCGCAGGCGCCGGGATGCGCGATGACGTAGCGCAGGATCATCGCGGCCACGTCGGCGCTGGACGGAGGGGTGGTCATGTCGGCTGACCATGCGTAAACCGTGCCAGGTGGCCGGCTTGCCTCAAGTCGTTGATTTGATTGAGGCGATCGTGATCTGTGTCACATCGCCCGAGTCATCGCCGACACGGGCCCGCGCGACCGCGAAAGACGCGGCGATGCCGTCGTGGCGGGCCTCGCGACGCCCTGTGTCGATCCCGACACGGCCGTGCCGCGATGGCACGGATGGCCCGATCGCGCCTGTGTTGTAACGGTCGTCAACATTAGGGAGGTGCTCGGCAAACGGCCTTCCGTACACTGCCTGCCGACCGATGTCAGGCCAGGGAGGCGACACGATGAGCACACCAATCAAGGCTCACCCGGGGACGCTGGAGGCAATGCTCGTGGGCACGTCCGCGGGCTTGCGCAAGGCGCTGGACCTGGTGGCGCGTTATGCCGATTGCGCGGCGCCGGTGCTGGTGGTCGGCGAGACCGGCACCGGCAAGGACCTGGTGGCCCGCGCCATCCACTACCTGGGTCCGCGGCGCGATGGCGCCTTCATTCCCGTCAACTGCGGCGCGCTGCCGGACACGCTGATCGAGAGCGAGCTGTTCGGCCACGCGCGCGGCGCCTTCACCGACGCGGCGCGCACGCGCCGCGGCCTGGTGCGCGAGGCCGAAGGCGGCACGCTGTTCCTCGACGAGATCGAGGCGCTGTCGCCGCGCGGCCAGGTGGTGCTGCTGCGCTTCCTGCAGGACGCGTCGTTCCGCGCGGTCGGCGACGACCAGACGCACAAGGCCGACGTGCGCATCGTCGCGGCCTGCAACGTCGACCTCTTCTCGCTGTCGCAGCAAGGCGGCTTCCGCTCGGACCTGTTCTTCCGGCTGGACGTGCTGCGGGTGGACCTGCCGCCGCTGCGCGAGCGGCCGGAGGACCTCGACCTGCTGGTGCCGCACCTGCTGCGCGGCGTGGCGCAAGCCACCACGGGGCCGCCCAAGGCGATCAGCGACGAGGCGCTGGCGCTGCTGCGCTCGCTGAGCTGGCCGGGCAACGTGCGCGAGCTCGAGCACACGCTGGTGCGGGCCTGCCTGAGCACGACGGCGGGCTGCATCGACGTCGACACGCTGCTCAGCAGCTCGCCGGGGCTGCGGGAAGCGGCGGCGCAACGCAGTTGCGAACGCGGCTGCGCGTCCTTGCGCGAGGCCAAGCGCGCGGCGGTGGTCAACGTCGAGCGCCAGTTCGTGATGGAGGCGATGGCCGTGGGCAACGGCAACATCAGCGAGGCCGCGCGCATCTGCAACATGCAGCGGGCGACGCTGAGCAAGCTCGTGAAGAAACACGGCGACGCGCTGGCCTGCCGGGACCGCGTCGCGGCCAAGCCGGCGGACACCGGCCGGTCGCTTTACCTGACGACCACCTTGCCGACCATTCCAGCCTCGAAGTGACCGGCGCGGATCGGGCGCGGATCCGCGAGTCAAGTCACCGGCCGCAACGGCCTGAAGAACTCGCGCAGGTCCTGCGCCAGCAACTCGGGCTGTTCCATCGCCGCGAAATGTCCGCCTCGGGGCATCTCCGTCCAGCGCCGGATATCGAGCGCCCTTTCCGGCCACGACCGCGGCGGCGTCGGCATCTCGCGCGGGAAATGCGCCATGGCGAACGGCGTCGTCAGGCGCTCGCCCGGCGCGAACACCAGCGGCGAGGCGAAGTTGTCCTTGTACATGCGCAGGCTGGCCCGGACGTCGCCGAACCAGTGCAGGCAGATGTCCGTGAGCAGCTCGTCGAGCGTGAAGGCGCTTTCCACGTCGCCGCCGCAATCGCTCCAGGCGCGGAACTTCTCGACGATCCAGGCCGCGAGTCCCATCGGCGAATCGGCCAGGCCGTAGGCCAGCGATTGCGGCTTGGTCGCGTGCACGCCGAGATAACCGCCCTCCACCGCCCGCCAGGCCGCGATCCTGTCCAGGAACGCGCTTTCCTCCGTCGACAGCGGCGGCGCGCCACCTTCCAGGCTCGGCCGGAACCCACCGGGGATGAAGTTCAGGTGCACGCCCGCCAGCGACTCGGGATGCAGCCGCGCGAGCCAGGTCGACACGCCCGCGCCGATGTCGCCGCCCTGCGCGCCGAAACGCGGATACCCCAGGCCGGCCATCAGCTCGCGCCACAGCGTGGCCACGTGCCGCGCGGAGCCGCTCCCCGTCGGTGCCGGCCGCGAGAAGCCGTAGCCCGGCAGCGACGGCACCACGACGTCGAACGCGTCGGCCGCGTCGCCGCCGTGCGCGGCCGGGTCCGTCAGCATCGGGACCAGGCGCGCCATCTCCGCGAAGGAGCCCGGCCAGCCATGCGTCAGGATCAACGGCATCGGCGCCGGGCCGCGCCCGCGGACGTGCACGAAGTGGATGTCGATGCCGCCGACCTGGGCCAGGTACTGCGGCAGCTGGTTCAGCCGGGACTCCTGGGCACGCCAGTCGAAGCGATGCAGCCAGTGGTCGGCCAGCCGCCGCGCGAAGCGCAGGCTGGTGCCATCGTCCCAGCCGTCCTCGTCGTCGGCGTCGGGCCAGCGGGTGTGCCGCAGGCGCCGCGCCAGGTCCTCCAGTCGTTCGTCGGGAATCGCGATCTTGAATTCGCGCAGGTCCTTCATGCCTCAAGCTCCTTGGAAAGCGTTGCCGGCGATCGTAGGCACCGGGACATCCCGCCACCAGTCCATAGAATCGGATTTCATCCGTCCACCGGACGAAGGAATCGGAATCGAGCGGCATGCCCGACCTCAATGACATCGCGCTGTTCGTGCTCGTCGTGCGGGGCGGCAGCTTCGCCGAAGCCGGACGGCAACGCGGCCTCCCGGCCAACACGGTGAGCCGCCGCGTGCAGGCGCTCGAGGCGGCGCTGGGCACGCGGCTGCTCCATCGCTCGACCCGCCAGCTCACGCTCACCACCGCGGGCCAGGCGTTCCTGGACCGCTGCGCGGGCGCGGTCGATTGCCTGGACGACGCCGCCGGCGCGCTCCGCCAGGACGCCGCGGAACCGTCGGGCCTGATCCGCGTCGCCGCCCCCACGAACTTCTTCGGCCTGTTCCCGATGGCATGGATCGCGGAGTTCCTCGACGCGCATCCGCGCGTGCGCCTGGACCTCGTGCTGAGCGACGCGAGAACGGACCTGATCGCCGACCGGATCGACGTCGCCTTCCGTAGCGGTCCACTGGCGGATTCGAGCCACGTCGCGCGCCAGCTCATCGGCCCGCGCGACAGCGGCCTGGTGGCCAGCCCGGCCTACCTCGACGCGCGGGGCGTGCCGCGCGAACTCGAGGATCTGACGCGACACGACTGCCTGGTGCCGGCGCATGCCGGCGAACGTTTCACCTGGCGCCTGGCCGGCCCCGACGGCGTCGAGCGGGAGGTCCCGGTGACGGGCCGGCTCATGGCCAACACGGCCCAGGCCCTGCGCGAGGCGGCCCTGGCCGGGCTCGGCATCGCGCTGCTGTCGACGGTGCTCACCCGTGCCGACCTCGTCGCCGGTCGACTCGTGCCGGTGCTGCCGCGCTTCCGGCGCGAGGGGCACACGCTGAGCGTGCTGTACGCCAGCCGCGAGCAGCTGCCGCGTGCCGTCACCGCCTTCATCGACCTGGTCGTCGGCAAGCTGGCCGACCCGCTCGCCCTGCCCGAGGCCCTGCGGCCCTGAACGCCGGCATCGGCAAGAGCGCGGGCACGGGCACCGAAACGGGTGCCGGCCCCCTCGCGCGCCGCGTCAGTACTTCTCGGGCACGAACATCGTGTCCGGCACCGGATGCCGGACGTAGTCGTCGTGGCGCTCGCGGTCGGGCAGCCGGATCTCGGTGCGCTCGACCTCGTGGTACGGGAACTGGTCCAGCAGATGCTGGATGCAGTTCAGCCGCGCGCGCTTCTTGTCGTCGGCGGCGACGACCCACCACGGCGCTTCCGGGATGTGCGTGCGGTCCAGCATCACTTCCTTGGCCCGGGTGTAGTCCTCCCAGCGGCGGCGCGACTCCAGGTCCATCGGCGACAGCTTCCACTGCTTGAGCGGGTCGTGGATGCGGCCCAGGAAGCGCAGGTGCTGTTCCTCGTCGCTGATCGAGAACCAGTACTTGATCAGCGTGATGCCGGAGCGCACCAGCATGCGCTCGAACTCGGGCACCGAGCGGAAGAACTCCTCGACGTCGTCCTCGCCGCAGAAGCCCATCACCCGCTCGACGCCGGCGCGGTTGTACCAGCTGCGGTCGAACAGCACGATCTCGCCGGCGGCCGGCAGGTGCGGCACGTAGCGCTGGAAGTACCACTGCGTGCGCTCGCGGTCGTTGGGCGCGGGCAGCGCCACGACGCGGCACACGCGCGGGTTCAGGCGCTGGGTGATGCGCTTGATCGCGCCGCCCTTGCCCGCCGCGTCGCGGCCCTCGAAGAGGATCACCACCTTCTGCCGCGTGTGCTGCACCCAGTCCTGCAGCTTGACCAGCTCGCGCTGCAGCCGGAACAGGTTCTTGAAGTAGGCATGGCGCTCGTCGTGCGCGCTGTCGGTGCCCTCCTCGTCGAGCGCGCGCAGCGCCTCGTCGACATGGCGGTCCTCGATCTCGAGTTCCAGTTCCTCGTCGTAGCCGTCCTGGAGGTCGCGGCGGATGCGTTCGACCAGTTCGTCGCGTTCGGATGCAGCGGTCATGGGGGATTGAGCAGTCAGAAGAGTTGAACGAAGAGCCAGTACAGCGAGCCCGACAGCAGGATGGCCGCCGGCAGCGTCAGCACCCAGGCCATCAGCAGGTTGCGGATCGTGCCCCATTGCAGCCCGGAGCGGTTCGCCGCCATCGTGCCGGCGATGCCCGATGACAACACGTGCGTCGTCGACACCGGCAGCCCGAAGGCGTCGGCCGCGCCGATCGTGGTCATCGCCACCAGCTCGGCCGACGCGCCCTGCGCGTAGGTCAGGTGCGACTTGCCGATCTTCTCGCCCACCGTCACGACGATGCGCTTCCAGCCCACCATCGTGCCCAGGCCCAGCGCGATCGCCACCACCACCTTGACCCACAGCGGGATGAACTTGGTGGCGGCATCGACCTGGCGCTTGAAGGCCGACAGGTTGGCCTTGGTGTCGGCGTCGAAGGCGAAGGCCGGGTCCTTCTCGACCAGGCGGATCGCCTCGGAGGTCAGGTACATGTCGTTGCGCACGTTGGCCACCAGCGCGGTGGGCACCTTGTCCAGCGTGCCGTGGGACTTGACCTGCTCGCCGATGCTGGCGGTCACCGCGGCCAGCGCGGGCAGCAGCGGCGGCGTGACGGCCTTGGTGCGGACGTAGTCCGACAGCACCTGGCGCGCCTGGGCCGGCGCGATCGGCGTCAGCACGGGCGGCGCGACCTTGGTCAGCGAGGCCTGCGTGACCTGCGCCACCGCGACGAACTGGGTCATCTGGTCCACCGGCATCGCCCGGTTCAGCGCATAGGACACCGGCACCGTGCCGACCAGGATCAGCATGATCAGGCCCATGCCCTTCTGGCCGTCGTTGGAGCCGTGGGCGAAGGACACGCCGGTGCAGGTCAGCACCAGCAGGCCGCGGATCCACCACGGCGGCGGCTTGTTGCCCTTGGGTTCGTCGTAGAGCTCGCGGTTCTTGACCGCGGCCTTGAGCACCAGCAGCAGGATCGCCGCCAGCCCGAAGCCGATCAGCGGCGACAGCAGCAGCGAGTAGCCGACCTTGGCGGCCTGGCTCCAGTCCACGCCGCTGGTGCCGTCGCGGCCGTGCATCAGCGCGTTGGCCACGCCCACGCCGATGATCGAGCCGATCAGCGTGTGCGACGACGACGCCGGCAGGCCCAGCCACCAGGTGCCCAGGTTCCAGACGATGGCGGCGATCAGCAGCGCGAAGACCATCGCGAAGCCGGCGCTGGAGCCGACCTGCAGGATCAGCTCCACCGGCAGCAGCGAGATGATCCCGAAGGCCACCGCGCCGCTGGACACGACCACGCCGAGGAAGTTGAACAGCCCCGACCACACGACCGCGAAGTGCGGCGGCAGCGAGTGGGTGTAGATGACGGTCGCGACCGCGTTGGCCGTGTCGTGGAAGCCGTTGACGAACTCGAAGCCCAGCGCGATCAGCAGCGCCACGCCCAGCAGCAGCAGCGGCAGCCAGTGCGACGAGATCGGGCCGGCCTCGGCGACGTCGGCGTACAGGCTGTGCGCGCCGAAGGCCAGGCCCAGCGCGAGCAGCGCGCCGAAGAGCACCTTCACCAGCGGCGAACTGCCGCCGTCGAGCTGGGGCCTCGTGTCGCCGGCCGCATGCGCGGCGGCGGCGGGATTCAGACCGGTATCCATGGGAAGACCTCGTGCCGTTGGACCAACGGCGGAGCATCGGCCGGGGCGATGACGGCTTCGTGACCGCGCCTGGCCGCGTCCCTGGGGAAACCACGCGTTGCGGCCCCGTGGTCTTCCCCGGATCCGGCATCGGGGCCTCCTCCGAAAGGAGGAGGCCCGCCTCATCGCCCGGAACGACCCGCGCCGCGTCCGGCGGGCTGACGACACGGCTTCCCGGCGGCGGGACAGTGGTCCCTTCACTGGAGGACCCCGCTCATGGCTTACCAGCTCAAGATCAACGGCCGGACGCACGCCGTCGACGTCGACGGCGACACCCCGCTGCTGTGGGTGCTGCGCGACGTCGTCGGCCTGACCGGCACCAAGTTCGGGTGCGGCATGGCGATGTGCGGCGCCTGCACCGTGCACATCGACGGCAACCCGGTGCGGTCCTGCTCCTTCCCGGTCGAGGCCGTGGGCAAGCAGGCCGTGACGACGATCGAGGCGATCGGCCGGACCCCGGCGGGCCAGCGCATCCAGGCCGTCTGGGTCGCGCGCGACGTGCCGCAGTGCGGCTACTGCCAGTCCGGCCAGATCATGTCCGCCTGCGCGCTGCTCCAGCAGAACCCGCGCCCGACCGAGGCCGACGTCGATGCCGCCATGTCCGGCAACCTGTGCCGCTGCGGCACCTATCCGCGCATCAAGGCGGCCATCCTGATGGCCGCCGCCAACGCGCCGGCCAAGGGGTGAGCCATGGAACGCCGTCAATTCCTCAAGATCGGCGCCGGCACCGGCGGCGCCTTCGTCGCGTCGTTCGCGTTGCCGTTGCGCGCCGTCAAGGCGGCGCCGGCCGCCCCGGCCGCCTTCGAGCCCAGCGTCTACATCCGCATCGCGCCGTCCGGCCAGGTCACCTACGTGATCCCGTTCGTCGAGATGGGCCAGGGCTCGTTCACCGCGATCCCGATGATGCTGGCCGAGGAGATGGACGTGCCGCTCGCCGGCGTGGTCGTCGAGCAGGCGCCGGCCGACGAGAGACGCTACGCCAATCCGGTCTTCGGCATGCAGATCACCGGCGGCTCGGCGTCGATGATCGCGGCCTGGAAGGCGGTGCGCACCGCCGGCGCGACCTGCCGCGCGATGCTGGTCTCCGCCGCCGCGGACACCTGGCAATGCGGCGCGCAGGACTGCGCGACGCAGGCCGGCAAGGTCGTCCAGAAGTCCACCGGCAAGCAGCTGTCCTACGGCCAGCTCGCGGGCAAGGCGGCGGCGCTGCCGGTGCCCAAGGACGTGCCGCCCAAGGATCCGAGGCAGTACCGGCTCGTGGGCACGCCGGCGCGGCGGCTGGACATGAAGGCCAAGAGCGACGGCAGCGCGAAGTTCGGGATCGACACGCGGCTGCCCGGCATGAAGGTCGCGGCCATCGCGCATTGCCCGGTCGCCGGCGGCAAGGTGCGCCGCGTCGACGACGCCAGGGCGCGCGCCGTGCGCGGCGTGCGGCAGGTGCTGGTGGCGGACGACATCGTCGGCGTGGTCGCGGACCACTACGGCGCCGCGCGCAAGGGCCTGGCCGCGCTGGTCGTGGACTGGGACGAGGGTCCGAACGCCGGCTTCTCCACGCAGGCCTGGAAGGCCTCGGTGCGCGACGCGCTCAAGCGCAAGGGCATCGTGTCCAAGCAGGAAGGCGACTTCGCCGCGGCCAAGGCCGCGCCGGGCACGCGGCTGGTCGAGGTCGAGTACGACGCCCCGACGATGGTCCATGCGCCGCTGGAGCCGATGAACTGCACGCTGCACTTCCATGACGGCGGCTGCGAGGTCTGGCTCGGCACGCAGGCGCCGGTGAAGGTGCAGCAGGCGGTCGCCGCCGCCAGCGGCGTCGCGGTCGAGAAGATCCAGGTCCACAACTTCCTGATCGGCGGCGGCTTCGGCCGGCGGCTCGACGCGGAATACGTCGGCCAGGCCGCCAAGCTCGCCAAACAGGTGAACTTCCCGCTCAAGGTCGTCTACAGCCGCGAGGAGGACATCCGCCACGGCAGCTTCCGCCCGCTGTACTGCGACGAGATGGCCGCGACGCTGGACACCGCCGGCAGGATCACCGGCTTCTCGCACCGGCTGTCGGGCTCGTCGATCGTGGCGCGTTACGCGCCGCAATGGCTGCAGCCCGGCGTCGCCGATCCGGACGCGGTCGAGGCCGCCGAGACGCCGTACTCGATCCCGGCGCGCATCGTCGAGTACGTCGCGGTCGAGCCGCCCGCGGGCTACATGACGGCCTTCTGGCGCGGCGTCGGCCCCAACCACAACGCCTGGGCGGTCGAGGGCTTCATGGACGAGCTCGCCGTCACCGCGAAGGCCGACCCGGTGGCGTTCCGGCTCGCGCACCTGGGCGGCAATCCGCGGCTCAAGGCGGTGCTCGAGACGGCGGCCGCGAAGTCGGGCTGGGGCGGTCCGCTGCCGCCGCGCGCGGGCCGCGGCGTCGCGGTGCTCAACGCCTGGGGCAGCTACATCGCGATGGTGATCGAACTCGGCGTGGGCAACGACGGCGCGGTGAACGTGCGCCGCGTGACGACCGCGATCGACTGCGGCATCGCCGTCAATCCGGACAGCGTGATGGCGCAGATGGAGGGCGGCCATGTGTTCGGCCTGACCGCGGTGATGCTGGGCCAGCTGACCATCGACCAGGGCCGCGTGCAGCAGAGCAACTTCCACGACTTCCCGCTGATGCGCATCGACCAGACGCCGCGGATGGACATCCACCTGACCCGCAGCCTGGAAGAGCCGGGCGGCGTCGGCGAGATCGGCACCGCGATCGCCGCGCCGGCCTACATCAACGCGCTGTACGCCGCCACCGGCAAGCGTTTCCGCAGCTATCCCGTCGCCGCCGAGGAGTTGAAGGCATGAGCACCGCATCCCCTCTCGCCCGCGCGGCCGCGGCCGCCCTGCTCGCGCTGTCGGCGGCGCCGTCCTCCGCGCAGGACCGGTCGGCGCCCATGGCCGCCCAGCCGCTGCGCAGCGCGCAGAGCTTCGACGCGATCGCCGATCCGCAGGAGCGTTCGCGCGCGCTGTTCAGCGAGGCCGGCCGCGTCATCCAGAGCCCGCGCTGCGTGAACTGCCACCCCGCCGGCGACCGGCCGCTTCAGGGCCAGGGCCTGCAGACCCGGCTGCACATCCCCAACGTGACCCGCGGCGTCGATGGCAAGGGCGCGACGGCGCTGCGCTGCGCCAGCTGCCACCAGGCGAAGAACAACGTCGCCTCGGGCGTGCCGGGCCATGCGATGTGGCACATCGCGCCGCGCGAGATGGCCTGGCAGCACATGACGCTTCCCGAGATCTGCGAGCAGATCAAGGATCCCAAGCGCAATGGCGGCCGCACGCTGGCGCAGATCCACGAGCACATGGCGCACGACACGCTGGTCGGCTGGGCGTGGATGCCGGGCGCGCAGCGCGAGCCGGCGCCGGGCACGCAGGCTCAGTTCGGCGAGCTGGTCGACGCCTGGATCAAGACCGGGGCCTTCTGCCCGAAGTGAGCGGCGCGGATCGCCTCGAGCGGTGGCCGGGCGGTCAGGCCGCGGCGCGCGGCGATCGCCACCGCCTCGGTGCGGGCGCCGGCGCCGACCTTGCTCAGGATCGCGCGGACATGGGTCTTGACGGTGGCGTCGGTGATGCCCAGCCGCAGCGAGATGTCCTTGTTGGACGCGCCGGTGGACATCGCCAGCAGCACGTCCATCTCGCGCCGGGTCAGCCGGTCCTGCGTCAGGCTGCGCGCGAGCTTGGGCGCGAGCTCGACCGACACGAACGGCACGTCCCGGGCCACCGCCTCGATCGCCTCGACCAACTGCTCGGGCCGGCAGCGCTGCAGCAGGTAGCCGTGCACGCCGGCCTCCATCGCGGCGCGCACGTCCCATTCGCGGTCCATCGCGGTCAGTACCAGGATCCGGGGACATCGGGCGGCGTGGCGGCGCGCCGCCTGCCGCGCGGTCAGGGCCAGCGCCAGCGCGCTGGCGTAGTCGGCCACGATCACGTCGCAGCGTCCGGGCCGTTCGCCGGCGACCAGCGCGACCGCCTCGCCCAGGCCGCAGGCCGCGGCGGGGAGGTCCGGGCGCGGGCCGAGCACCGCGATGCAGCCGGCGCAGGTCAGCGCCTCCTCATGGACGATCAGGACGTGGGTCGGTCCGGGCTGGGGCATGGTGTCGCACCTCGTCGTGCGGGCCGGGGGGATCCCCGGCGGGTGGCTCCCGCGCCAATGTAGTCCCGGCGCGCGCGGCGCCGCAACCGGCGGCGGCCCCGACGCAGGGGACACGGCCACCCCCCGCAAGCTGGGGCGGTCCTGGTGACAAAGCCGTCGCGGGGCCGCAAGCTCGCGCGATCCACGGCCCGTGAGGACGCCATGAACGCAGAGGTCTCGACCCACTCGCTGGAGACGCGGCGCCACCAGATGTACCCGCGCCTGAGCAGCTGCGACATGGCCCGCATGCAGCGCTTCGGCGCGCCGCGCGCGTTCGGCCCCGGGGAACGGCTGATCGTCGCGGGCGAGCCGGCCGCGGGGCTCTACCTGATCCTGGGCGGCACGGTGGCGGTGACGCAGCGCGACGGGATGGGGCGCACGACGCCGCTGGTCGAGCACACGCGGGGCAATTTCTCGGGTGAACTGGCGGCGATGTCGGGCAAGCCGTCGCTGGTGGACGCGGTCGCGACCGACGCGGTGGACACGCTGCTGCTGGCGCCCGGCCAGCTGCGGGCGCTGATCATCGCGGAGGCCGACCTCGGCGAGCGGCTGGTGCGCGCGATGATCCTGCGCCGCGTGGCGCTGATCGAATCGGCCGCGAGCGGCCCGGTGCTGATCGGCCGGCCGGATTCGGCGGCGCTGCTGCGGCTGCGCAGCTTCCTGCACAGCAACGGCGAGCCGTATCGCGTCGTCGACGTGACGCAGGACGCGGCCGCCGCGGCGCTGGTCGAGCAGTACGGCGTCGCGCCCGGCGACGCGGTGGCGGTCTGTCCGGACGGCTCGGTGCTGGTCAATCCGCCGGAAGCGACCCTGGCGCGCTGCATCGGCATGGTCGACGCGGCGCCGCGCGAGGAACTGTTCGATGTCGCCATCGTCGGCGCCGGTCCCGCGGGGTTGGCCACGGCGGTGTACGCCGCGTCCGAGGGCCTGCGCGTCGTCGTGCTGGACCGGCGCGCCTACGGCGGCCAGGCCGGCAACAGCGCGCGGATCGAGAACTACCTCGGCTTCCCGACCGGCATCTCCGGCGGCGCGCTGACCGGCCGCGCCAGCGTGCAGGCGGAGAAGTTCGGCGCCGAACTGCTGATCCCCACCGAGGTCCGCGCGCTGGACTGCGCCCGCGAGGGCCCGGCGCGCGAGCTCCTCATCGCGCTCACCGACGGCCGGCGGCTGCGCGCCCGGACCGTGGTGATCGCCAGCGGCGCGCATTACCGGCGCCTGGCGGTGCCGCGGCTGGCGGACTTCGAGGGACGCGGCATCTGGTACTGGGCCTCGGCGCTGGAGGCGCCGCTGTGCGCCAACGCCGAGGTGGTGCTGGTGGGCGGCGGCAACTCGGCCGGCCAGGCGGCGGTGTTCCTGTCGTCGCATGCGTCGCGCATCCACGTGCTGGTGCGCGGGCCGGGCCTGGCGGAGACGATGTCGCGTTACCTGATCGACCGCATCGAGGCCACGTCCAACATCGAGCTGCGACCGTACACCGAGCTCACCGAGCTGCACGGCGAGCCGATGCGCGGGCTGGAGGCGGTCAGCTGGCGCTGCAGCCGCACCGGCCGAGCGGACCGGCTGGAGACCCGCAACGTGTTCCTGTTCGTCGGCGCCGAGCCGGAGACGGACTGGCTGGCGGGCTGCCCGGTGCTGTCCGACGCCAAGGGCTTCGTGCTGACCGGCGCCGACGTGACGCGGGCGATGCCGCAGCGCGAGCCGGCGGCGCTGGAGTCGAGCGTGCCAGGCGTGTTCGCGGTCGGGGACGTGCGTTCCGGATCGGTGAAGCGCGTCGGCGGCGCGATCGGCGAAGGCGCCGCGGTGGTGGCGCAGATCCACCAGTGCCTGGAGAAGATGCGGCACGAGGTCCGGGTGGGAGCGCTGTCGTGAACCCGGAGAACGGACGGTTTCCGGTGTGGGCGGACCGGCGTGCTGAAATGCGCGCCACCCGATCCCCCGCCTGGAGCTCGACCATGATCCTCGAGGTCGCCCCCCTGCCCATCCGCGCTGGCCAGGAAGCCGCGTTCGAAGCCGCGTTCGCGACGGCGCAGACCATCCTCACCTCGATGCCGGGTTACCTCGGCCATGAACTGCAGCGCTGCATCGAGCGCCCCGGCGAGTACCTGCTGCTGGTGCGCTGGCAGACGTTGGAGGACCACGAGGTGGGCTTCCGCAAGTCGCCGCGTTACCAGGAATGGAAGACGCTGCTGCACGACTTCTACGACCCGTTCCCGGTGGTCTCGCATTACACGGCGGTGGCGGGCGCCGAGGGCTAAACTCCCGCGCCTGCCTCTCCCGGACCCACCGCCCCCCGCATGCCTCACCTGACCCTCATCGCCGCCCTGGACCGGGCCAACGGCCTCGGCCGCGACAACCAGCTGCTGGTCCGCCTGCCCGAGGACATGGCGCGCTTCAAGGCGCTGACGCTGGGTCACACCGTCGTCATGGGCCGCAAGACCTGGGACTCGATCCCCGCGAAGTTCCGCCCCTTGCCGCAGCGTCGCAACCTGGTGCTGTCGCGCCAGCCCGGCCTGTCGCTCGACGGCGCCGAGGTGTTCCCGTCGCTGGACGCCGCGCTGGCGGCCTGCGGCGCCGACGAAGCGGTCTGCGTCATCGGCGGCGCGCAGGTCTACGCGCAATCGCTGCCGCTGGCGGACGCGCTGGAGCTGACCGAGATCGACGCCGCCTTCGAGGCCGACGCCCATTTCCCCGCGGTCGATCCGGGCGTCTTCGCCGAGGTGTCGAGACAGCGCCACCACAGCCCGGCCGATCGCGGCCACGACTGGCACTACGACTTCGTCCGCTACGAGCGCCGGCGCTGAGCCGGCCGCCCTCGTCCCGATTTCCTTGTCCTCCACGGTCCTCGCGACCCGCAGCCCCATGTCCGGCAATCATTTCCACGTCCACGGCCCGCACGACCACGAACTCGAACACGCCGCGCAGCACGAGCCCAAGGGCCTGGCCGGCCAGTTGGCGGTGATCACCGCGGTGCTGGCCACGCTGGGCGCGTTCTTCTCGTACATGGGCGGCGCGACGCAGGCCAACGCGGGCCTGTTCAAGAACAACGCCGCGATCACCAAGACCGAGGCGGCCAACCGCTGGAACTACTTCCAGGCCAAGAGCAGCAAGCAGAACCTGGCCGAGTTCGCGCTCGACCTGACCCCCAGCGAGGAACAGAAGGCCAAGTACCGCGAGAAGATCGCGCGCTACGAGTCCGAGAAGAACGAGATCAAGGCGCAGGCCGAGAAGCTCGAGGCCGAGTCCACGGCCTGGGACCGCAAGAGCGACGACCAGTTGCACCTGCACCACCGCTGGGCCCAGGCGACGACGGCGTTGCAGGTCGGCATCGCGCTGGCGGCGATCGCGCTGCTGACCAAGCGCCGCTGGATGGAGTACGCGACGCTGGGCGCCGGCGTCGTCGGCATCGGGCTGGGGATCGCGGCCTGGTTGCACGTCTGAGCGTGCGCAGGGCGCCAAGGCGCCCGTTCTACGAGCCGCTCCAGGCGCTCGCGATCTCGGCATCCAATCGCTGTCCGACCTCGTGAGGTCTCATCGCGCCAGCCATGTAGGGCGCATCGACCTCCAACTGAAAGCGTTTATTCAGGGCGCCTGGAGCCAGGCCCGGACGCCATGACTCCGTGGGCGCGGCACGCGCGCGCATCTGGTCAACGCCGCGAAGGCCGATGAGCTCGATGACCTTCGCGGACTCGTACGCTCGTGCGGCGACCAGAGCCATCCGTTCGAAGGCTTCCTCCATTGGCTCTCGCTCGAATCCATTCGCGACGTGGTGGATGAAGAGAGATCGCAGCGCATTCGACAGGTCGCTCATCTCCAAACCGAACGGGGTATCGCCGACTGATGGCTCGAACTGTCCCCAGTTGGGCACCGTCGCGAATCCTCCAAAGTCCGCGAACCTGCCGTGCATGTCGACGTTGCTGGTCGTGATGCCGCCGACGAGGACTCGATGAGCGAATGCAAAACCGAGCTGCGTCGCCAGACGCGCCGACCATCGCTCCAGCTGGTTCAACCACGACACGAGCGGCATCGCATTTCTCGCTGACTGGAAGTGATGCTCGACCCGCCGCGCATCTCGAGCGCCGTCGACCACCGACACGCCGGTGAAGAGCGGAGCTCGTTCAAAGTGAGCCGGGCGCAGGAACGCGGGACGAATCAACAGGCAGCGAGTTTCTCGATCCGGGCCATCGTGATCGGCCCAGCGTTGAATCTCCCCGGTGTCCAGGATCGCGAGGACAGGCACGGCCCCATAAGGAAAGTGTTTCCTGAGGATGCAGGACCACAGCGTCTCCTTCAGGCATTCAGCCAGGTAGGCCCCACCGCTGCTGTGTGTCGGGTCGGTCTGCTCTCCGATGAGCGGGGTTCTTCCGACGCCCTTCACGTAGAAGCCGTTCACGAACGCCGATCGACCGCTCCCACCGTTGTAGGCCAGTCCCGCGCCGCCATAACGATCGACGATGCCCATGGGCCCGCTGCTGGAAACTCCACCTGAACCGGCGTTGATGGCGAAGGCGCAAGTGGAAAGCACCGCCTCTTCGAGCGACTCGCGACCGCTCGATGGCTGACCGATGAGCCAGCGACGCGGATCTCTCATCTCGGGTGCCACCCAAAGCACCTTCGCATTTGGCAGGCGACGCAACGGCATCTGCAGGTTGTGGTCGGGGCCCAGTACGGCGGACATCAAGGCACGAGGAATGGGCGACGGCATTTCACGAGGCGGCGACTTCATCGAGCGAGAACAGCTGAAACGATCGCGCACCGGGTATCGCGTTGAGCGACGGATGCCGATCAAGGCAAAAGCGATCGTCTCGATAGGAATGGAAAACGCGGATGTCTTCGCCGCAGTTCCAGTCCCACGGGAGTTCCGGAAGCCCCTCCGTCAGAGGACGCGTCAGTCGCTGTTCGTCGATGCTGAGCCACAGGGCGAAACCGTCGGACGATTCTTCGATGCGGGCCAGTTGCATGGCCAGCCGGACCCATCGAAGCACGATGGGGCGTCGTTCGAAGACCCCTTGGCAGTTCAAGAAGAGGCGACCCAATCGCTCCGCGGTTCTGAAGCGACGAGTCGCGAATCGGCGATCGAAGGGGATCCTCGAACCGCGGTACTCGTCTCGCCGGATCGTCGCGGCAATGATGTGACGGGGGGCCTTGCCGAATCCGTGCCAGGCCACGCGACCAAATCCGTCCACCAGCACCGTCAATTGCTGAGGTTCAGCGACCAGACGCTGCACGAGCCTTGTCGTCGCATCCCGGGAATCCGAGGTCGCATCCAGCTCATGCAGCAGAACTGCTCCGATGCGCAACGGCTGGAGGTCGGCCTCAGGGCATGCGACACGGCCCATTTGTTCGATGGCCCAAAGCGGCGGCGGTGGACTCTTGCTCATTTCCCGTGCGCCAGCAGACCTGAGCCGTAATAAGCCACCTGCATCGAACAGACCACCACCACCCATCCGACCTTCGTGCTGTGCTCGGGATACGTCGCCACGACGACGATGGCGAAGACCCCAAGAACGACGGGCTTCAGGATCAATGCCGTGAAGATTCCCATCGCACTGCCGAATTCCAAGTTCCAGTATCGGGATTCTTCGTCGAAATGTCGTGGGTGATAAACGAACTGCATATAAACGAAATAGACCGTGAAGCCGATAATGCCGCCGATCGTCCAAAGAAACGCGTCGTATCTGGAAATATGAAAATGCATCACAAGCAGGATTCCAGATACTGAGACTCCGTTCAGCAGCGCAGCCCGCCTGTAGAGAAGTCGCAATGTCATGTTTGAGAAGCACCCGCCTCGGCGGGTGCGTTGATGCCACTTTGATTGCGATCAGGTCAGCCGGTCGCCGATATATGCCCCGAACGTACCGCCGAGGGTCCCACCGAAACTTTGACCGAAGGTCCTGCCGATCACATACCCCGCCACGATCCCCGGCGGACCGAAGATGGCTCCAATCGCCGCGCCAGCCGCGCCACCGTAGAGTTGGCCGGCGACTGTGCCGGCCACGCCGCCAACGACTCCTCCGGCAAGGGCACCTTCGCTGGTTCCGCCCTGCACGAGATCGATTTCTTCTTCCGTCATCAATTGCATATCGCTTGACTGGTTCAAGACAGAGATACGGCTGTCAGCTCCCGCTCGCGGCGCCTGCCGCGGTGGCATGCGTCCCATTCCTGTGACGTGCCGCGAAAAAGGTTATCGAGCGGCATGTCGAAACCAAGATTTGACTGACGCTTTGACAGGGAATTCGGCTGCAGTTCTTTAATGGAACTTTGCTGCCTTTAGCTTGCCTCATGCATAAGGAAGCATTCGACCAATGTGCCATCAATGCTCATCTAGATGGAGGCTGACATGGCATCAATAAATTCAGGCCATCAGATATGCAATTGCGTGTCATCAGGGACGCCAGGAAATTTAAATTCCCGGGCTCTTTCAAATGTCAAGCGAGAAAGTTAATCGGCGTAGATTCGTTGCCGGAATGCAATTCGGGACACCTGTCCGGCCCCTCCCCTGAAGAAACAACCTCAAGTTCCCCTCCCATCCGCCGATAGCGAAGGGATCACCGCCACCGCCATGAGAGCGACGCGGGACAGCCGCCAGGGAGGCGTTTCGCATGACTTCGATTTCCTCGACGGGCTCCGGCCTGCTGGACCGCATCGCCGCCAGCCGGACGGCGACGACCTACCGCGCGCCGTTCTCGACGACGCAGGCGCGCCAGGACCACACGACGATGAACGCCGCGCGCACCCGCGTCACGCTGGACGCCGGCGCGGACGACGGGCTCGTCTACGGGCTGCCCAAGACGCCGGGCCTGGGCGCTCAGCGCGTCTGGGCCAAGGCCGGCGACGACGGCCTGAGCGAGCTGATGGCGCGCAACAGCGGCAAGGACGCGCACACGCTGTCGGACCGCTGGCGCGGCCTGGGCGGCATGCTGCTCAAGCAACTCGCCGACACCGGCGCCGGCTACAAGCAGACGCTCGCGGACTACGTGCCGCCGCCCGGCGAGGCCGGGGCGGTGGACGCCACGGCCAGCACCGATCCGGTGGCGGCGGCCGCGGCGCTGAAGGACGAGGCGGTCGGCGGCGTCGCCACGAACGCCGCCACCGTCAACCTGAAGATCCAGACCCGGTCCGGCCAGACGGTCGAGCTCAAGATCGACGTCAACAACGGTGACAACGGCGGCACCCGCGGGCTGCAGGTCGAGGTCTCGAGTTCCGGCACCTTGAGCGGCACCGAGCGCCAGGCGCTGGCGGAACTCGCCGACGGTCTGGACGAGGCGCTCGAGGGCCTCGGCGAAGGCCTGCCGACGTTGGACCTGTCCAAGCTGGCCGCCTTCGACAAGAGCGGCGTGCTGTCGCAGCTCGACCTGAAGATCGAGAACCCGAACGCACCGGCGAACGTGCCGGGCGTCATGAAGTCCTTCTCGATGCACCTGGGCGCGGACAAGAAGTCGTTGGCCCTGCAGACCACCAGCGGCGAGATGTCGATGGAAGTCGACGCGGCGACGCCGCTCGGCGCGTCCAACGGCGCGCAACGCCGGTCCGCGATCGACCAGTTGCTCAAACAGATCGACGACGCCACCGAGCGTAGCCATGCGGATGCCGGCATGACCAAGGCCTTCAAGGACGCGTTCAAGGCGCTGCAGGCACCGCCGTCCGACACGAAGGACAACGCCGCCGACGCCGCCGGCGATGCGAAGAAGAAGGCGATCGCCAGCCTCGTCGTCCAGCCGTTGAAGACGCCGGCGCAGGACGGTGACCCGACCGATCCGGCGACGTCGGCCGTGGCGTCGATGAGCGAGGGCCTGCGCTCGCAGGCGCAGGCGATGCAGAGCGGCCTGGCGGACTTCCAGGCGAGCTTCAGCGCCGATTCGCAGCGCACCAGCCGCATCGGCAGCGTCAAGGAGCAAGGCCACGCCGAATACAAGATCGGCCAGACCACGACGACGCGTCCGAACAGCGCGACCGGCGGGTTGTCGATCCAGCAGTCGCAGACCGAGGACCTGACGGCGAGCTTCCAGCGCTCGCGCAGCTTCACGCTGGACCGCGACAGCGGCAACTACGACGCCACGACGGTGCAGGACAGCAAGACCGTCACGACGCTGATCGACACGGTGAAGGACTCGATCGCGCGCGCGATGCGCAAGACCGACGAGCACAAGCTCAAGACCTTCACCTCGCTCGAGAAGAACCGCGTGACCGAGCATCAGGAATGGCCGCAGCAGCAGAGCTTCATGGAGCGGCTGCGATAGGACGCGACAGGCTGTCTCGCCGGGGATGAGAGCCCGAGATAAGAACGATCGCCGAGGAGAAAAGATGCCTTCAAGTGCTTCGGCCGCACATCAAGACGCACGCAAGTGGGATGAGAACTGGACAAGCGTCTCTGATGGTCAAGGAGGCGGGCAAGGCGACGTGAAAGTCGTGGTCCGAAAGGATGGAAGCGCGCCGGAGCAGCGATTCCTGAAGATCCTCAAACACCAGAACGACGCTGGCCGGCGAAGACGGATGTATCGCGAGGTGGCGGCCTACCAGACGCTTCAACATCCGGACATTCCGAAGTTGATAGAGACCAATGCCCACAAGTTCGACGACCTCGCCTTCAAGCTCTACCTCGTGACCGAGCATGTCGCCGGCACGCCCTTCGGGGACCACGTCGAAGCGCATGGCCCGTTGAGTCTTCAGGACGCACTCCAATTCACGATTGCGCTCCTGGACATCGTGGATCGCTGCCATCAATCCGACATCGTCCACCGAGACATCAAGCCCGACAACATCATCCTGCGCGCGAGCGCCCTGAGCGCCCCGAGGACCCCGGTGCTCGTGGACTTCGGCCTCTCGTTCAACCGAAGCGATGTCGCACCGAATGCCACGGGACTTGATGAGGAGGTCGGCAACAGGTTTCTCCGCCTGCCCGAGCTCGCCCCCAATTCAGCTGACAAGCGGGACCCTCGCAGCGACGTGACCTTCTGCGCGGGTGTGCTGCTTTACGCGCTTACAGGGCGAGTACCGGCGGTTCTGACGGATGGTCAGGAGCGCTTGCCGCATCAGGTCGATTCAACCAAAGAGGCGCTCAGGCGGCTGGATGACGATTGGCGCGAGCGGCAATTGAAGAGAGTCTTCGACACCGCGTTTCAGCATGCGCTGGACCGGAGATGGCAATCAGCGGGCGCCCTTCGTGACGAGCTTGTCCGCATTCAGTCAGGCGATACCAAAACGCCGCTCACCCGGGAGGAACTTCAGGAAAGCGTGCAGACGCTGGTGCAATCGCAGTCGCTCATGACCAAGGCGAAGTTGACGAGCAGCTTTGAAGGCGCAATCAACGAGATCGGCTCAGTTGTGCACACCATGGCTACATCCGGCCAGTTGGGAGCGCTGAGGTCAATGCAGACCGATCAGAGAATCAACGTGGGAGAGCGCTGGGCCGTGACCCACCACTGCTTCGCCTTCGTTCCGCCTTCTAGTCTTCAGCCCTACATTCAGTTCCGGATCGAGGCGGTGGGGAATGAATTGGTCGTTGCCGCGACCTACGCCGGCGAAAGAACGGAACTGCATCGGACGCCGCTGGAGGCTCCGCAGTTCGACATCGCATTCGCGCACGCCGTGGAAGCCACTTTCCTCAAACAGATCCATGCGGAGCTGGACGCCTCCTAGAACGGGTCAGCGGCCCACGACGCCCCGAAAACGCTAGGCATCGCCAACTCCCCACTCGGTCGCCATCGCCCCTCATTCCGATTGAGGATGCGGCGTCGCCGCCGTCCGCCACGCGCGACGGATTCTTGCTAGCGTGATCGGCTCCATCGTTCCCGAGGGGCTGCCATGTCCAGGATCTGGTTCGCCAAGGGCCTGCGCGGCGAGATCGCGCGGCGCATCCAGCTCGAGGCGCTGCGTCAACAGTTCTTCGTGGGCGATGCCGCGACCTTCGTCGACGGCGACTTCGGCAACGACACCGCGACCGCGCTGAGCCGGCTGCAAGCCGCCCGCTTCCTGCCGGTGACCGGCCAGGTGGACACGCCGACCTGGCAGCAGCTCACGCATGACGCGCTGCCGACGCTGTTCGAACGTTGCCTGGGCATCACCGCCGATTTCGAAGGCCACGGGTTCGGGCTGCTGCAAGGCAACTTCGACGGTGCCGGCCTGACCTGGGGCGTGATCGGCTTCACCCTGTCCAACGGGGAGATCCAGCAACTGCTGGCCGAGGCTGAAGCCGCGTCGCCCGGCACGCTGGACCGCAACCTGGGGCCATTGGCGTCCACCTGGCGCGCCCGGATGGCGATGCCCCGCGCCGCGCAGGTGGCGTGGGCCGACAGCATCAGCTCGGGCCCGAACAAGGCGACGGTGCCGCCCGAATGGAAACAGGCGTTCGCCAGGCTCGGGCAGGAGCCGGTGATCCAACGGCTGCAGATGCACCGCGCGTATGACGCGTACTTCGTCCCCGCCGCGGCGACGGCCCGCAAGTTGCGCTTGGCGTCCGAACTGGGCGTGGCCCTCGCCTTCGACTGCCATGTGCAGAACGGTGCCTCGCGCGTGCAGGCCGTGGCGGAGCTCGCGCCACTGGCCGGGACGATCCAGGAATCCGACATGCGTCGGCGCCTGGCCAATCGCGTCGCCGACCTGTCGTCGCCGGCCTGGCGGGAGGATGTGCGCGGACGCAAGCTGACGATCGCGAACGGCGGCGCCACGTTCCGCGGGCGCGTGTACCAGTTGGGGAACTGGGGACTCGGGGAGTTCGCCGCGGCTTGAGGGGCTCGCCGCCAGCCACCGCGGGTCAAAAGAGAAAAGCCCCGCGGCTAGCGCCGGGGGCTTTGTCTCATCAGGGCCGTCGGGGACGGAGGACCTCGGCCCTCCGTGCGATCGCCCTCGTGGGCGATCAGGCCGATCAGGCCGACTTGCGACGACGCGACGCGGCCACACCGACCAGCGCAAGGCCGGCCAGGGCCAGCGTCGCCGGCTCCGGCACTTCGGCGGCGGAAGCCTGGAAGAACACCTTCTCGTAAGCGGTGCTGCCGTTCAGGCCGGTGATGTTGTTGATGCGATAGCCACCCGCGTTGTTGACGGTGTGCAGGCACATCGACAGCGGGCTGTCCGACACGTCGCACTGGCTCAGCGAGACCGAGTCGCCGGCGGCGGTGAAGCCCCACGACCAGTCCGGCGCGAAGTACCAGTTGGCACCGTTGGCTTCGTGCGTGTTGCTCGTGCCGGCGCCGGTGTTGACGATGGTGTCGGCGCGCAGCGCGGCGGCCAGCGACAGGAAGAGGTCGGAACCGGTTTCGCGGCCGGCCATCATCAGGTAGTCGCCGGTGCAGGCGTTCAGCACGTTCTCGCCGCTGTCGCCGACGTACAGGTTCATCGTGCCGACGTAGCACTGCGTCCAGCCGCCGTTGACGATGGTGTTGATGTTGACGTTGGCTTGCGCGCCCACCGGCAGGTAGGTCGGCGCGGCCTGGGCGGCACCGGCGACAGCCAGGGTGGCGAGGAGAGCGGCGATCTTGGTTTTCATTGGGAGGCCTTGCAGGAGGGAGGTTGCGGATGCCCTACCCTTCGCAACGACCGTGCCAGACGCGCAACCCATTGATTCGATTGATATTTATTTCCGAATCCCTAAAGTTAGGGACAAGAACGTCAACAAATCCGACACATCGGGCATGCTGCTTGCCGTGAACTCCTTCGCGCCTGAGATTCCGCGCGCTCCGAAGCGCTCCTTGAGAAGCATGACCGCCCTTCCGTTGTTGTCGACCGGTGTCCGCGCCGCGCTCCTGTTCTTGATCCTGGGCGCCTCGTTGTGGAGGGCCGGCGATTGCCTCGCCGCGGATGAGCGCGTGAGAGTCGCGGTCTATCGCGGCGCGGCGGCTTGCGAGGACTGCGCCGAGGCGGTGAAGGCCGCTTTCGCGCGCCTGGGAAAGCGATACGAGGTGGCATACCTCGGCCCGGATGAGGCGTCGGACGTGACGCCGGCATCGTTGAGCACCTACGACATCTATGTTCAACCCGGCGGCGGCCAAGACATCCCGGGCGCGCTCCGGGCTCTGGGCGCGTCACGCGTCGCCGCCATCAAGCAGTACGTGGTGAACGGCGGCCGTTACCTGGGCCTGTGCATGGGCGCGCATCTCGCCGACGCGTCGGGCATCGCGCTCATCCCGCAGGTCCTCGACGCCGAAGCGGGCCGCCCGAACTTTCCGGTGAAGACGATCGACGACGCCGTCGTGCGCGTCGTCTGGCAGGGCGTCCCCGAGTACGTCTTCTTCCAGGACGGCCCCTTCCTGCCCGAGAACAAGTGGGACCAGCGATTCAAGGTCATCGCCCGCTACCAGAACGGCGACATCGCCGTCGCGCGCTATTCCCACGGCGCCGGCCTCATGGTCCTGAGCGGCCCGCATCCGGAAGCCGGCGATGCCTGGTTCGAGGACATCGACGCGGATCCGGCCCAGCGCCCCAGCCGGCCGCTCTTCAAGGACCTGGTCCAGCATCTCGGTCGTTGAACG
>NZ_JAOCCU010000005.1 GCF_029840635.1 Mitsuaria sp. GD03876
CGGCGCGGGAGCCGGGGCCGGCGTCGGCGCGGCGGCGACCGGCGCGGACGGCTTCGCGGCGGCGGAGAGCTTCTTCAGCTCCTCGACGTTGCGGGTCAGCTCGGCGACGCGCGCGGCGGAGTCCTTCTTCTCGGTGTCCTTGGAGGCCTTGGCTTCGCCGCCGGTGGTGCTGGGCTTGCTCAGCGTCAGCTTGTCGGGGGTGTTCGACGTCGCCGGCTTGCGGTCCTCGACGGCGGCCTGCACCGAGCCCTTGGCCTGGCGCGCGTTCTCGTCGGGCTTGAGCGTCGGGGCGGCCTCGGCCAGGCGCTGGCGGTAGCCGCCGAAATCGCTGCTCTGCGCCTGGATGACGCGGCGCGCCTCCTGCGGCGTGATCGACTGGACCGCGTCGCTGCCCGGCACCGACAACACGGCGCCGGACTTGAGCCGGTTCATGTTGCTGTTGATGAAGGCGTCGGGATTGCTGCGGTACAGGCCCACCAGCATCTGGTCGAGCGACACGCCGCTCGGCTGCGTGCGCGAGGCGATGCGCGACAGCGTGTCGCCGGGCTTGACGGTGTATTCGGAACCGGGCGTCGACGGCACCGGGGCCTGGGCGACGGGCGCGGGAGCCGGCGCGGGACGCGACGGACGGGCCGTCACCGCCGGCGCGGGCGGTTGCGCGACCGGCGTGGCGGGGGCGGAGGCCACCGGCGGCTGCGTGCGCGCGACCGGCGCGGGTGCCGTGGTGGCGGGCGACGGCGTCGGCGCGGGCGTCGAGATCACCGGCGAGGTGGTCGGCTCGGCCGCGCGGGCCAGGTTGCCGTTGCTCGGCGGATCGAACAGCAGCGTGAATTCACGCGTGAGGCGGCCGCTGGACCAGTTCAGCTCGAGGATCACATCGACGAACGGTTCCTGGACGGCGCGGTCGCTGGTCAGGCGCAGGTAGGGACGGCCGTCGGCGCGGCGGGCCAGCTGCACTTGCGTGCTGGCCAGCACCGAGTTGTAGTCCAGCCCCGAGGCGCGGTAGGACTCGGGCGGCGCCACGCGCAGCTTGAGCGAGCTGGCTTCCTCGGGATTGAGGCTGCTGACGTCGATCTCGGCGCGCAGCGTTTCGCCGAGCGCCGACTGGACCGTCAGTTTTCCAAGCCCCAGACCCCAGGCGGAGCCCGCCGCCAGTCCCAACGCGGTGACCGCGGCCACCTGGCTCAGCGCAAATCGCGCATATGCGCTCGCATGTTTTTTCAAGGCGTCCCCCAAAGCAACAAAGCGGCCCACCCTGAGGACCGCCCGTCTGACGTATTGTTGTTGTGCGACTGATGTGCCCGGGCAGGCTCCCAGCCGTTCCCGCGGTAGAAAATCACAACGGTGGCAAGCATATACGCATCGTTGCTGAGGTAGCTCATGAATAACAACGATGAGCTAGCTTCGATTCACCGGTCGTTACAGGCTTGTCGCTAGAAGGCAACGACGCCCCCTCCCCTGGCAATCCCTAATCAGCAAGAAAAAAAGCGGTGGCAAGGCCACCGCTTCTCGTTGGGAGCGCCGCTCCGGGATCAGCGATCGAGCAGGATGCGCAGCATGCGGCGCAGCGGCTCGGCCGCGCCCCACAGCAGCTGGTCGCCGACGGTGAAGGCGCCGACGTACTCGGGCCCCATCGCCAGCTTGCGGATGCGGCCGACCGGGATGGTCATCGTGCCGGTGACGGCCACCGGCGTCAGGTCCTTGATCGTGGCCTCGCGGGTGTTGGGCACGACCTTCACCCACTCGTTGTCGGCGGCGATCATGGCCTCGATCTCGTCCAGCGGCACGTCCTTCTTCAGCTTGAAGGTCAGCGCCTGCGAATGGCAGCGCATCGCGCCGATGCGCACGCAGAAGCCGTCGACCGGGATCGCGGCGGTGCCGAAGCCCTCGCCCTGGCCGAGGATCTTGTTGGTCTCGGCCATGCCCTTCCACTCTTCCTTGGACTGGCCGTTGCCCAGGTCCTTGTCGATCCACGGGATCAGCGAGCCGCCCAGCGGCACGCCGAAGTTGGCGACCTCGTCGCCCGACAGCGCGCGCTGCTTGGCGATGACCTGGCGGTCGATCTCGAGGATGGCGCTCTTGGGGTCGTCCAGCAGCGCGCGCACATGGGCGTTCAGCGTGCCGTACTGGGTCAGCAGCTCGCGCATGTGCTGCGCGCCGCCGCCCGAGGCGGCCTGGTAGGTCTGCGTGGACATCCACTCGACCAGGCCGGCCTTGTACAGCGCGCCCACGCCCATCAGCATGCAGCTGACGGTGCAGTTGCCGCCGATCCAGTCCCGGCCGCCCTTGGCCAGCGCCTGCTTGATGACCGGCATGTTGACCGGGTCCAGCACGATCACGGCGTTGTCGGCCATGCGCAGCGAGGACGCGGCGTCGATCCAGTGGCCGTTCCAGCCCGCGGCGCGCAGCTTGGGATAGACCTCGCTGGTGTAGTCGCCGCCCTGGCAGGTGATGACGATCTCGCAGCGCTTGAGCTGGTCGATGTCATAGGCGCTTTGCAGCGCGGTCTCGTTCTTCGCGAACGCCGGGGCGGTGCCGCCCGCGTTCGAGGTGCTGAAGAACAGCGGCTCGATCAGGTCGAAATCGCGCTCCTGCGCCATGCGGTCCATCAGCACCGAGCCGACCATGCCGCGCCATCCCACCAAACCAACCAATGTCGTCATTTGCTTGCCTTCATTCATTGAAAGGCCCGGCACTGCTGGCCGGGCATCGCCCAAACACCGTCACACACCCTGGGAGCCTGCCCGGCTCGCTTCGCCGGGTGTGTGAGGTGGGGCGAGACGAACCGGAGCGGACTAGCTCTTGATGGTTTTGGTCGTGGTAATGGCGGTCGTGCCCATGCTGGACGCAATGGCAGCGACGACGGCATCACCCATCTCGCGCGTGCTCACCTTCTGGGTGCCCTCGCTCCAGATGTCCGCGGTACGCAGACCCTGGGCCAGCACGGCTTGAACCGCCGACTCGATGCGAGCGGCGGCTTCGGGCTGGTTGAGGGAGAACTTGAGCATCATGGCAGCGGAGAGGATTGTAGCCAGCGGATTGGCAATCCCCTTTCCTGCGATATCGGGCGCGCTGCCATGACTCGGTTCGTACAGACCTTTGTTGTTCTTGTCCAACGAGGCACTGGGCAGCATGCCGATCGAGCCGGTCAGCATCGCCGCCTCGTCCGACAGGATGTCGCCGAACATGTTGCCGGTGACGACGACGTCGAACTTCTTGGGCGCCTTGACCAGCTGCATCGCGGCGTTGTCGACGTACATGTGGTCGAGCTCGACGTCGGGGTAGTCCTTGTGCACCTCGGTGACGACGTCCTTCCAGAACTGGAAGGTCTCCAGCACGTTGGCCTTGTCGACGCTGGTCACCTTCTTGTTGCGCTTGCGCGCGGCCTGGAAGGCGACGTGGGCGATGCGCTCGATCTCCGGGCGCGCGTAGCGCATCGTGTCGAAGGCTTCCTCGGCGCCGGGGAAGTGGCCGTCGACGGCGGTGCGGCGGCCGCGCGGCTGGCCGAAGTAGATGTCGCCGGTGAGCTCGCGGATGATCAGGATGTCCAGGCCGGCGACCAGCTCGGGCTTGAGGCTCGACGCATGCGTCAGCTGCTCGTAGCAGATCGCGGGGCGGAAGTTGGCGAACAGGCCCAGCGCCTTGCGCAGGCCCAGGATCGCCTGCTCGGGACGCAGCGCGCGCTCGAGCTTGTCGTACTTCCAGTCGCCGACGGCGCCGAACAGCACCGCGTCCGCGTCCTGCGCGAGCTTCAGCGTCGCCTCGGGCAGCGGATGGCCCGAGGCCTCGTAGGCGGCGCCGCCGGCGGGCGCGGTCTCCATCTCGAGCGGCAGCTCGAGCACGTTCAGGACCTTGGCGGCCTCCGCGACGATTTCGGTGCCGATGCCGTCACCAGGCAGGACTGCGATCTTCATGAGGGTCCTCAGCGAGTAATTCGGTTGTTCAGCCACGGCTTGGTGGCGATGCGTTCGGCTTCATAGGCCTTGATCTTGTCGGCGTGGCGCAGCGTCAGGCCGATGTCGTCGAAGCCGTTGAGCAGGCAGTACTTGCGGAACGGCTGGACGTCGAACGGCAGTTCCTCGCCGTCCGGCTTGACGACGACCTGGCGCGCCAGGTCCACCGTCAGCTGGTAGCCGGGGAAGGCGAAGACCTCGTCGAACAGCCGCGCGACCTGGCTGTCGGGCAGCACGATCGGCAGCACGCCGTTCTTGAAGGTGTTGTTGAAGAAGATGTCGGCGAAGCTCGGCGCGATCAGCGCGCGGAAGCCGTACTGCTGCAGCGCCCAGGGCGCGTGCTCGCGGCTGGAGCCGCAGCCGAAGTTGTTGCGCGCGATCAGGATCGAGGCGCCCTGGTAGCGCGGCTGGTTCAGCACGAAGTCCGGGTTGGGCTTGCGGCTGGCCGGATCCTGCCCCGGCTCGCCGTGATCCAGGTAGCGCCACTCGTCGAAGAGATTCGGGCCGAAGCCGCTGCGCTTGATCGACTTCAGGAATTGCTTGGGGATGATCGCGTCGGTGTCGACGTTCTCGCGATCCATCGGGGCCACGAGGCCCTTGTGCACGGTGAACTTGTCCATGGTCGGTTCCTCGGTCCTCAGGCGATGCGGCGCACGTCGACGAAGTGGCCCTGCATCGCGGCGGCGGCGGCCATCGCGGGACTCACCAGGTGGGTGCGGCCGCCGGCGCCCTGCCGGCCTTCGAAGTTGCGGTTGCTGGTGGAGGCGCAGCGCTCGCCCGGCTCGAGGCGGTCCGCGTTCATCGCCAGGCACATCGAGCAGCCCGGCTCGCGCCATTCGAAACCGGCGGCCTTGAAGATCTGGTCGAGCCCCTCGGCCTCGGCCTGCGCCTTCACCAGGCCCGAGCCCGGCACCACCAGCGCCAGCTTGACGTTGCTGGCCACGCGTCCGCCCAGTCGCCGCACGACGGCCGCGGCCTCGCGCATGTCCTCGATGCGACTGTTCGTGCAGCTGCCGATGAAGACCTTGTCGATGCGGATGTCGTCGATCGCCTTGTTGGGCTCCAGCGCCATGTACTGCAGCGCGCGCTCGATCGCGCCGCGCTTGACAGCGTCCTTCTCCTTGTCGGGATCGGGCACGCGGTCCTCGATGGACAGGACCATCTCGGGCGAGGTGCCCCAGGTCACCTGCGGCAGGATCCGCGCGGCGTCGAGCTCGACGACCGCGTCGAACCTGGCGCCCGCGTCCGAGTGCAGCGTGCGCCAGTACGCGACGGCCTGGTCCCATTCGACGCCGGTCGGCGTGAACGGACGGCCCTTGACGTACTGGACCGTCGTGTCGTCGACCCCGATCAGGCCGGCGCGCGCGCCCGCCTCGATGGCCATGTTGCACACGGTCATGCGGCCTTCCATCGACAGCGCGCGGATCGCGCTGCCGGCGAACTCGATCGTGTAGCCGGTGCCGCCGGCGGTGCCGATGCGGCCGATGATCGCCAGCACGATGTCCTTGGCGCCGACGCCGGGCATGACCTGGCCCTCGACCTTGATCAGCATGTTCTTCGCCTTCTTGGCGAGCAGCGTCTGGGTGGCCAGCACGTGCTCGACCTCGGAGGTGCCGATGCCGTGCGCCAGCGCGCCGAAGGCGCCATGCGTGGAGGTGTGGCTGTCGCCGCAGACGACGGTCATGCCGGGCAGCGTGGCACCCTGCTCCGGTCCGATCACGTGGACGATGCCCTGGCGCTTGTCGCTCATCTTGAACTGCGTGATGCCGAAGCGGTCGCAGTTCTTGTCCAGCGTGTCGACCTGCAGGCGCGACACCGGATCGGCGATGCCCTGGCTGCGGTCGGTGGTGGGCACGTTGTGGTCGCTGACGGCCAGGTTGGCCGACAGGCGCCAGACCTTGCGGCCGGCCAGGTCCAGGCCTTCGAAGGCCTGCGGGCTGGTGACCTCGTGGACCAGGTGGCGGTCGATGTACAGGACGGCGGTGCCGTCCTCCTCGGTGTGCACCACGTGCTCGTCCCAGAGCTTGTCGTAGAGGGTGCGCGCGGCACCGGTGTCGGAGATGTTGGCGGTCATGGGATGGCTCTCCATCGCTTCAGGGTCGGCGGCTCACTTCGAGCCGCCGGTGGGTTCTTGCTTGGCGGCGGGGCACAGCGCCTCGACGAAGCGCTGCACCACGGTGGGCAGGCGCTCCTGGCGCGCCACGCCGAGCACGTAGTCGCGCTGCGCCCAAGGCTCCTCGAGGGTCAGGCGGCGCACGTCGAAGACCTGCGCGAATCGCCGCGCCGGCGCGTCGGGCAGCACCGCGACGCCCATGCCGGCCTCGACCAGCTGCGCGATCGCGTCGAAGCCGCGCACCTGCAGCCGCGCCTTCAGCGTGCGGCCGCGGGTCAGCGCCTCCTGCATCATCAGTTCCTGCGCCGCGGCGCCGCTGTGCAGGCCGACCAGGTCGTGCTCGAGCAGGTCGTCGAAGCTCACCGAATCGCGCCCGGCGAGCTCGTGCGCCGCGGGCACCAGCACCGACAGCCGGCCGGTGCGGTAGGCCCAGGTCTGCAGCCGGTTGTCCAGCAGCGGCGCGGTGAAGACGCCGACATCGGCGCGCCCCTCGGCGACGGCGGCCTGCACCTCGGCGGAGGTCTGGTCCTCCAGGCTGATGCGGATCTGCGGATGCGCCTGCGAGAACGCGGCCAGGTCCGGCGGCAGCGCCTCGGCGATCGCGCCGGCGTTGGCGGCGATGCGCAGGTGGCCCTTGATGCCGCGCGCGAACTCGACGACCTCGCTCTCCAGCGCGTGCAGCGACGCATGCAGCGAGCGGATGTGGCGGACCAGCGCCCGGCAGGCCTCGGTCGGCTCGACGCCGCGCGCGCGGCGCTCGAACAGCTGCACGCCCAGCCGGGTTTCCAGGTCGGAGATCCGCTTGCTGGCGGCGGCCAGGGCCAGGTGTTCGCGCTCGGCCCCGCGAGTGATCGATCGGGTCTGTTCGATGGCGAGCACGAGATTCAGCGTGGTGAGGTCGAGGCGCATGGCGTTGGCGGCGAAGTTGCACTCTAGCCTTCGTCGATATCGCAAGGCTATTGGTCCCAATGATACTTTCTTCGCAGACGGCGAAAGGTCCGATTTTGCGCATCTTGGACAACTGACCTCCATAGGCGGGGTAGACCAATTCATCGAGGTCAGTTCTACGACGGCAACCGCAACGATGGGCGAGTTACGGCTGTCAACCGTTTTCGAAGAATGGCGGCTCTCTACCACCAACGACCAAGGAGCCCTGAGAGATGAGCATGACCGGCAACCAAATGAAGGCAGTCTTCGCGTTCGCGCTGACCGCGGTCGCTTCCGCCTACACCCCGGCCGCCATGGCGCACGGCGCCCCGGAATATCCGATCTCCCGCCAGTACAACTGCTTCAAGAACCCGTCGCAACCGGCATGCCAGGCCGCCGCGGCGGTCCACCCGACGGCCGTCTACGACTGGAACGGCGTCAACCAGGGCGCCGCGGCCGGCAACCACATGGCCGTGGTGCCCGACCGCGCGCTGTGCGCCGGCGGCCAGACGATGTTCCGCGCCTACGACGCGGCCCGCAATGACTGGGTGTCCACCCCCTACTCGCCGGGTGCCGACGGCAAGTACGAGTTCCGCTACAACGCCACCGCGCCGCACCGCACGCTGAACTGGCAGTTCTACCTGACCCGCGACGGCGCGAACGCCTCGTCCAAGGTGCTGACCTGGTCTGACCTGGACCACATCCAGACGCTGACCGAGAAGGACATGGTCGTCACCAACGGCGGCAAGCAATACAACATGAAGCTGAGCCTGCCGCAGCGCACCGGCAAGCATGTGCTGTATTCGATCTGGCAGCGTTCGGACAGCGGCGAAGCGTTCTACGGCTGCTCTGACGTCGACTTCGGCGGCGGCACCGGCGGCACCGCGCCGTCGGTCCCCTCGGACCTGAAGCAGATCGGCCAGGTCTCGGCCAAGCAGGACCTGCCCGCGCAGTCGCAAGTCAAGTTGCGCGTCTTCGGCAAGCAGGGCAACGACCTGGAGACGATCGCCCTGACGCTGAACTCGGCGACCTCGAAGGCGCAGTGGCTGTCGCAACTGGCCACCCGCACCAACCAGCAGTCCGGCTACCTGAAGATCGGCGCGCTGCAAGGCGGCGTGGTCAACGTGCCGAGCGGCGTGTCGGAGATGGACGTCTACCTGCGCGACGCCAACTCGGGCGCGACCTTCGCGCTGGACACCGTCCTGCCGCAGACCCCGCCGGTGGTGACGCCGCCGCCGGTGGTGACCCCGCCCCCGGTCGTCACGCCGCCCCCGGTCGTGACCCCGCCGACCGACGGCGGCAACGCCTCGGCCTGGGTCGAGGGTGGCAGCTACAAGGTGGGCCAGGTGGTCTCCTACGGCGGCAAGCAGTACCGCTGCATCCAGGCGCACACCGCCTGGAAGGGTGCCGGCTGGACGCCGAACGCCGCCGGCGTGCTGAACATCCTGTGGGCCCCGCTGTAACCCCCGGGGATCGACCGAACGACTGATTGACTCCTGACTTTCGCCGCCGCGCCGCAAGGCCCGGCGGCGCTTTTTATTTGTCGCCGGACACAACCCTTACGGTCATTCGCTTGTTTTGGTCCCAATGAGGTTCTATGGTGGTCTGTCTTTGGTGTGGTGTCGGGCCATCCACCGGGACGTTTCATCCACAACTTCCAGGAGACCCGCATGCACTCTCGTGCCCGAACCGCCGGCGCTTACGCGCTGGCCACCCTGTCCACCGCGCTGACCGCCGCACTGGCGCCGAGCGCCGCCTTCGCCCACGGCGCGCCCGAGTTCCCGATCTCGCGCCAGTACAACTGCTTCAAGAACCCGTCGCTGCCGGCCTGCCAGGCCGCGATCGCCTATGGCGGGGAGCAGGCGATCTACGACTGGAACGGCGTCAACCAGGCCAATGCCAACGGCAACCACAAGGCGGTGGTGCCCGACCTGAAGATCTGTGCCGGCGGGCAGGAAAAGTTCAAGGGATTCGACCTGGCGCGCGGCGACTGGCCGGCGACCGCCTATTCGCCGGGCGCGGATGGCAAGTACGAGTACCGCTACAACGCGACCGCGCCGCACCGCTCGCTGAACTGGACCTTCTTCCTGACGCGCGATGGCTGGAATCCGACGGTCTCGCCGCTGCGGTGGTCGGACCTGGAGCAGGTCCAGCAGCTCGGCCCCGACCAGATCGTCACCACCGGCAAGACCTACACGATGAAGCTGGCGCTGCCCAAGCGCTCGGGCCGGCACCTGCTGTTCTCGGCCTGGCAGCGTTCGGACAGCACCGAAGCGTTCTACGCCTGCTCCGATGTGGACTTCGGCGGCGGCACGACGCCTCCGGGCACGCCGTCGGACCTGAAACAGATCGGCCAGGTGTCGGCGGCGCAGGACCTGCCCACCGGCAGCCAGGTCAAGCTGCGGGTGTTCAACGGCGCGGGCAACGACCTCGAGACGATTGCCGTGACCTTGAGCGCGGCGGCGACCAAGCCCGTGTGGCTGGGGCAGATCGCGACCAAGGTCAACCAGACCTCGGCCTACCTGAAGATCGGCACGCTGCAGGGCGGCAGCGTCGTCGTGCCCAGCGGCGCGACGGTGATGGACGTCTACCTGCAGAACGCCAACTCGGGCGCGAGCTACGCGATGGACGTCGTGCTGCCGACGCCGCCGACCAACCCGCCCGGCGGCACCGCCTGGGTCGAAGGCGCGAGCTACACCGTCGGCCAGGTGGTCAGCTACGGCGGCAAGCAGTACCGCTGCCTGCAGGCGCACACGGCGTATGTCGGCGCCGGCTGGACGCCGGCATCGTCGCCGACGCTCTGGCAGGCGCTCTGACGCGCGGGAGGGTCAGTCCTTGACCCCGAGGACGCTGCGGCCCACGGCCTCGGCGACCTCGATCCCGTCGACGCCGGCGGACATGATGCCGCCGGCGTAGCCGGCGCCCTCGCCCGCCGGGAACAGGCCGCGGACGTTCAGGCTCTGGTAGTCCTTGCCCCGCGTGATGCGCAGCGGCGAGGACGTCCGCGTCTCGACGCCGGTGAGCACCGCGTCGTTCATCGAGAAACCGCGGATCTGGCGCTCGAAGGCGGGCAGCGCCTCGCGGATCGCGTCGAGCGCGTATTCCGGCAGGCTGCCGAAGCCCTTCTTCTGGAGGTCGGTCATCGTGACGCCCGGCTTGTAGCTGGGCTCGACGCCGCCCAGCGCGGTGCTGCGCTGGCGGCGGACGAAGTCGCCGACCAGGGCGGCCGGCGCCAGGTAGTTGCCCTCGCCCAGCTCGTAGGCCCGCGATTCCCAGAAGCGCTGGAACGCGAAGCCGTCCAGCGGATTGACCGGGCTGCCGTCGGTCTTGCCGTCCTGGCGGTAGTCCTCGGGCGAGACGCCGACCACGATGCCGGCGTTGGCGTTGCGCTCCTCGCGGGAGTACTGGCTCATCCCGTTGGTGACGACGCGGTTCGGCTCCGAGGTCGCCGCGACGACGGTGCCGCCCGGGCACATGCAGAAGCTGTAGACCGAGCGCCCGTTCTTCGCGTGGTGCACCAGCTTGTAGTCGGCGGCGCCGAGGATCGGATGGCCGGCATTGGGGCCGAAGCGCGCCTTGTCGATGATCGACTGCGGATGCTCGATGCGGTAGCCGATCGAGAACGGCTTGGCCTCCATGTGGACGCCGCGGTCATGCAGCATCGTGAAGGTGTCGCGGGCGCTGTGGCCCAGCGCGACCACCACGTGATCGGCGCGGATCTGCTCGCCGGAGTCCAGCATCACGCCACGCACGTGGCGCTGGCCGTCGGCATCGGGCTCGATCAGCAGGTCGGTGACCTTCTGCTGGAAGCGGATCTCGCCGCCCAGGCGCTCGATCTCGGCCCGGATCTTGATGACCATGCTCACCAGCCGGAAGGTGCCGATGTGGGGCTTGCTGACGTAGAGGATCTCCTCGGGCGCGCCGGCCTTGACGAACTCCGTCAGCACCTTGCGGGTCAGGAAGCGCGGATCGGAGATCTGGCTGTAGAGCTTGCCGTCGGAGAAGGTGCCCGCCCCGCCCTCGCCGAACTGGACGTTGGACTCGGGGTTCAGCACGCTTTCGCGCCACAGGCCCCAGGTGTCCTTGGTGCGCTCGCGCACCTGCTTGCCGCGCTCCAGCACGATCGGCCGCAGGCCCATCTGCGCCAGGATCAGCGCCACGAAGATGCCGCAAGGGCCGAAGCCGATGACGACGGGTCGCGGCCGCTCGGTGGCGAAGAAGTCGGCCGGCGCATGGCCGACGAAGTGGTAGTCGGTGTCGGGCGAGGGCTTGACGTGACCGTCGCCGGCATGGCGCTGGAGCAGTGCGGCTTCGGCGGCGGCATCGCCGACATCGCAGTCGACCGAGTAGATCAGCACCATCGCGGTCTTCTTGCGGGCGTCGTAGCTGCGCTTGAAGACGGTGAAGGACCGGAGCTGCGTGTCGGGGATGCCCAGGCGCTGGACGACGGCGGGGCGCAGGGCCTCCTCGGGATGGTCGAGGGGCAGGCGGAGTTCGTTGATGCGGATCATGGCGATTGATCGAGCAAGGCGACGGCCGCGAAGGGATCGAACAGGGGATCAAACGGCGCCGCGGAAAACAAAACAGGCCCTGCTGGATGGCATGGGCCTGTTGTCGGATCGATGGGGTCTTGCTCCCCGCGATCTCAACCCGAGTGCGGACGCTTGCCCGGGTTCTTCTTCGAGCGGGTGTGGGAGCCGCGCTCGAGGCTGCTCTTCTGGCCGCGGTGCGACGTGACGGTCACGCCCTTCGGCGCGACGGGACGGGGGGACGCCTTGCGATCGGCTTCGGTGATGATCTTGTTGCCCATGTTGGCTCCGGTAATGAACTGAGAGACACCTGCCCGAAGTCACAGACTCGCCGGCTTCGGGCCCGAGTGGGCGACCGGTTGCCTGGAGCAGCGTCGGAAATACGGTGAAGGGCGGGAGTTTACTGCACAACCGCCCCGATCCGGCCGGCCGGGACCGCCCGGGACCGGCCAGTCGCCCTCAGCGGGCCTCCTGGTCCAGCCGATCGATGTCCTGCTGCAGGCGCCAGGCCGCGCGACGGTTGATCAGGATGATCGCCAGGAACACCGCGCCGATCAGCAGGTCGACCCCCAAGCCACGCGCGAAGGGCGCGTCGACGGTGAGCTCGGTGTCCACGCCCCAGCGGAAGAAGACGACGCCGGGCAGGAACGGGCCCACGTACCAGACAGGCACCGAGCGCAGCGCGTCGCGCTGACGTTCGAACTGGCGGCGCTGGTAGTCGAGCCAGGACCGCTCGCCGCGATCCGACGGCGCCGCCTGCGTCGACGCTCTCACCCGCAACTGCCAGGCGACGACGAAGGTGGCCAGGATCGTCAGCACGCTGCCGGTGCGCATCAGCGGATACGGGAAGGAGAAGAAATAGATCGAGAACACGACGACGACGGCGACGCAGCACAGGTACTCGAGCGTGTTGCGGAACGCGATGCGCCGCTGGAAGCCGGTGGCGGCGCCGCGCAGCGCGTCGAGGTCGAAGTCCGGGGCCGTCGTGGGCTGGGCGCGCCATTGGCGCTTGAGTTCGTCGTCGGCGTTCGCGGGGAACGGTTCGCGGCGGCCGGAGGGATCGCCGCCGCCGTTGGCGTCGGAATGGGCGTCGGAATGAGCATCGGAGGGGCGGTTCATCGTTGGGGCTCCCTGAAACGGAGTTGCTGCGCCAGCACCGCCTTGATGCGGTGCACCTTGGTTGCGACGTTGCGCGCGGACAGGCCGGTGATCTCGCCGATGGCGGCGGCGTCGAGGTCCTCGAGGTAGAGCAGCATCACCTCGCGGTCGGTCGGCTTGAGCCGGTGGATCAGCGCGAACAGCCGTTGCAGGTCGATGCGGCGTTCGGCGGACTCGATGCCGGCATCCGGGCTGACGATGGCCTCGACCTCGGCGTCGTCCAGGTCCAGGTAGCCGCGCTCGGCGACCTTGCGGCTGCGCTCGACGTGGGACGCGCCGACGTTGTGGGCGACGCGATAGGCCCAGGTGCGCAGCGAACACTGCCCGCGAAAGCCCGCCAGGCTCTGCCACAGCGCGACATGCACGTCCTGCAGCAGTTCCTGGCGCCGGGCCGGCTCGCGCTCGTAGCCGGCGACGAAGCGGGCGATGTCGGGGCCGTGCCGTTGCGCCGCCTCGCGGTACAGCGCGTCCTGGCGCGCGGGATCCACGGCCTCGGAGGCGGGCGTGGCGCCGGCGGTGGGATCGTGGGTCGATGAGGTGTCGGGCATGGGCGTCCTGTCGGGCGGGATGAACTTCCTTTCCCAGGTAGTCCCCGGCGCGCGGAGTTTCTTACACCGGCCGGCCGCCCCGCTGCCGAAGGTCCGTCATCGACACGGCGGCCCTTCCTACAGACGCCGGCGCGGCGCGCGCCTACCTTGAAGGGCATGAAGCCCGTCCCGCCCGTCCCCCCGGAGGCGCCTGAAGCCTCCAAGGCGCCCCATGCGCCCTCCTCGACCGACGACCGCCCCGCGCCGAAGGACGAGGACGGCGTCCCGCTGCTGCTGCGCGGGTTCTCGGTGGTGCACGCGGCGCTGGCGCTGCTGTTCACGGCGATGGCGCTGCTGCTGCTGGTGATCGCGGCGCGGGAGACGTGGATGGCCTTGAGCCTGGAGCTCAACGACGAGGCGGCGCAGTTGGTGATCGAGGCGATGGGCGTGCTCGCGGCGGCGGTGGTGGCGCTGCAGATCGCGCAGACGATCACTGAGGAAGAAGTGATCCGCAGCGCCCACATCAGCGCGCCGACGCGGGTGCGGCGCTTCCTGTCGCGGTTCATGGTGGTGATCGTGGTCGCGCTGGCGATCGAGGCGCTGGTGGCGACCTTCCGCGCGGCGCATTCGGACTCGACGCTGCTGCTGCACGCGGCGGCGATGGTGCTCGCGGTAGGCGCGCTGCTGACCGGCTGGGGCCTGTTCATCCGGCTGAACCGGGCGGCGGAGGAACTCGAGCCCGAGGCCATGCAGGAGGCCAAGCGCGAGGATCACAAGTTGAAGTAGCGCCCCTGGCCACGGAGGGCTGGGCCTCCCGATCCGAGTCTCCTCCCCTACCGGACCAAGGCAGCGCGCCTGCGATCCCTACTGGATCCGGTCATGGCGCGACTCCCGGTCGGTCGCGACGATAGGCACCAGATGTTCAAAGCGCTCTGAACCTCTCGCCCGCCCGATCGCGCGCTCAACCCCCAAGAGACTTCGCCGACCCGATGAATGCCACCGACGCCGCCATCCGCAAAGAGAACGATCGCACCCGCCTGCTCCGCCTGCTCGACGAACTGGAGGCCTTGCTGCGCATCGCCAGGCTCGTGCTGCGAGAGGATCCACACGCCCGCTTGATGCCGCCGAAGGCGGACCTCGAGTCGTGACCGCGCAAGCACTGACCGCGCAAGCGGCTCAAGCCGGCAGATCGCCCTTCCCCATGAACACACTGTTCGGGTCCTCGGCATAAGCGCCGAACGGCCCGCGGCTGCGATAGCCCAGGCGCTCGTACAGGCCGATGGCTTCGGGCTGGAGGTAGCCGGTCTCCAACAGGAAGACGGTGCAGCCCTTCGCGGCGGCCTCCGCCTCGAGCAGGTTCAGCAACGCCCGCGCGACCCCGCGGCCGCGCTGGTTGGGCTTGGTGAACATGCGCTTGATCTCGCCGAAGCCGGTTTCGAGCACGAGCGCGCCGCAGCCCACGGCGATGCCATCGGCGTCGCGCGCGACAGCGAAGAGCACGTTCGGGCGCGACAGCGCGTCGATGTCGATGCCGTGGTGGCTTTCCGCCGGATAAAGCGGCCGCTGGTACGCGTCGAGTTCCTCGATCAGCGCGAGGACATCGGGTTGATCAGCGGGTTCGAGGGCGATCTGCATGCGAAGGGACGGCGGCTCAATCGTTCAGGAACGGCAGCGTGTCCTGGAAGTTCTGGGCTTCGACCTTGCGGGCGACGAGCCGCGCGCAGCCCTTCAGGCGCGAGAGATCCGCCATTTGCAGGGCGGGATTCGGATGGGTGCTGAAGCAGCAGACGGTGCCGAAGATGCGGCCATCCGAGAGCACGACCGGCGCGCTGAGGTGGGCGCCGATGGGCACGGCGGTCGGCGGGAGTTGGAGTTCCTCGGCGACCGCGGAGGCGTTGGTCATCAACTCCGGGGCGCGGCCCTCGACGATGCGTTGGCAGTAGCTCTGCTCCAGCGGCCCGGAGTCGCCGACGTTGACGCCGATCGCGGAGGCGCCGTCGACGAAGCGGAACACGCGCATGCCGTCCTGGAATTCGGAGACGAAGACGACGTCCATGTCGAGCTGCAGGCGCAGGCCGCGCAGCACGTCGGAGATCCGCGCGTCCAGGTCCGGATCGAATCCGTCGGAAGTGGCGGCGAGCAGTTCGGAGATGGCGACGTCGAGGGAATGGGCGGTGAACGGGCGATCGAACATCAGCGGCGGCGATCAGAAGTTGCGGCAGGGAGAGCCGGCCATGCTACCGAGACGAGGCAGGGTCGCGGCGGTCGAAAAGCGGGTGGAGGTTACCGGCTGTAGCGATTCGTGCGCCTAACGCCCGGTGGTGGGATTCACGCGGGCGACGAGCTCCTTGAAGCCGGTCGCGGCGTCGGTCTCGCGGGACAGTGACCAGTCCGGCAGCCAAAGGACGAGGACCTCGGCGGTCGTCCGCACGATGTTGCCGTTCAGCAGATGCCCGCCGGTCACGCGGCCCTGCGCGTCGGCGACGCTCGCATGGAGATGCGCGCCATCCGCGGAGAGCGAGCCGGAGAGCGTGAGCAGCTCGCTCGGCCCGGGGATGAGGTGCTCATCGCTCGCCGCGGCGAGGCGCAGACGCGCGTCGGTCAGGCTGCCGATGGCGGCGATGACGAAGCCTGATTGGCCGCAGCTCACGCAAGCGGCCTCGAGGGCTCGCCGCAGGTCGTCGCCGGGGTTCAGGCGGAGGGGGTGCGGATGCATCGGGCCAGTGTAGGCGGCCCTCCCCTGGCGGCTTCGGCGCCGGACCGGCGTCAGGCGAGGCTGCGGATCACGATGTCGCCGGACTTCGATTCGTCGAACGCCATCCGGCCCTTTAGCCCCTGGTGTTCGTCATAGGGCGATTCGTACGACCACACCGCGTCGTTGGCGACGTGGTCGCTGGTGCGGATGTCGAAGTAGCTGGCCTCGCCCTTGAACGGACAGGTGGTCGAGGTGGCGGTGCGCTTGAGGCGGTCGGTCTGCACGTCGGTGCGCGGGAAGTAGAAGCGTGGCGGGTGGCCGGTTTCCTCGACGCGAACGACGTCGCGGGAATCGGCCAGCGTCTGGCCGGCGAACTCGACCGTCATGCGGCCCTCGACTGGGATCTCGTTGACGTGGTGCTCGGGGTGGTCGCGGTGACCAGGGGACTTGCTCATGAGGGGTCCTTCACGGTGGGCGGGGGAAGCCTCCGTGGCGAGCAAGGGGCGTGCCTCGGGACGCGCCACATCGAGTCGACTCAGCCGAAAACTTCGGAGTACCAGGAAGCGTTTGGATTCTGAAACCAATCGACGAATTCGGCACGATCAAATTGAGCCAATTGGCGTTTATCCACTCCGTACCGATGGAAGAGCGCCAGCAACTCTCTCAAGGCGTTTTCATCAATCAGGTTCGACTGAACTGTGATGAACAAGACTCTCCCGCGGCCTTCAAACCTCTCCACGCACGGAAGATCGCGCAGCCATTTGAAGAAGACCGATTCGTCGTATTGCGAATAGAACCGCACGCTGGCGGCCTCAAGTTGAATGCTGCTTACTTCAGTCATTGGCGCGCTTGGATCACCCGAGCCTCCCGGCCTGTCCGGCGTCTTGCTTGAGCAATTCCAAATTTTCGAGTGCTCGAATCAGACTAGTCTCATCCAAGGCGAAGTCTCCAGAGCCTCCCAACCAAACGATCCAGTCGGCGACAACTGACAACTCTTTTACGTTCAGTTGAGGCCAACGCGCAAGGAAATGGCTGTCCCACAAATCCGGGTTGGGCGTTCGGTCCAGCATCGATGCCACTGTCACTGCCGTGATCGCATTCCTGGTGTCTTCCTTGAGAGTGGCCAACATGACACCCGGCAAGTAGTAAATGAACGCTTCTAGAGCCATCAAATTGATGGCATCAAAGTTTTCTTCCAGAGTATCGAGCGTCAATTCGTGCCAGTCGCGTTCACCAATGGCGAGAACGCCTGCGACCTCATCCTCCGTCAGTTCTGTGGAGGAAATAAGCACACCAGGCTTTGCCCGATGCGAAAACGCCTCATGCAGTGAGTCAAAAGACATCTTCAGAAATCGCTTGCTTACCCTTGCTGGGCCTCGTCCACCGCCAAGTGATAGACGCTGGGAAATCGAATTTCCATCTCTTCCTCGCAAGTCTCAAAGCCTTCGACGACGAACACCTCGTCTGAACCCAAGCGCTGCACGACATCCCAGTCCTCGCTGTGGCCGATAGACACGAAGCCGTCAACATACTCCGACGCCTGGATGCTCGACGAGGACAGTTCGAATCCACCGAGTCGAGTCTTCAGCGTGCTGTAGCGCGAGAAAAACTCTCTGGTAATCGGGCCTAGCTGCACGAGCTGGGACACGGCCTCTTCCGCTGGTTCGACGAACAGCTTCTCCCCCTCTGCAATAAGACCTTCGACCGCGGCTCGGGCCTGATCGACTGACATTGCACCAACTTCATTGTTCATATGATGGAACGGAGTATCCAAATGCTCGAAATCGATTTGAGGTGCGCAATGGGATCGCCGTCGAACCTCAATCGCTTGGAGGGGTCGTTGGCATCGACTCGTCACGCAGTCGACCTTTCTCATCGAACAGCAGCGAGAGGCGTTGAGCTTCTGAAAGAAGCATGCTCCAGAAATCTGGCCATTCGTTGAGGACTGGCGCTGCCTTGCGTTGCGGCAGACGAATAACCTTCAATGTCTCGCAATCAAGGGCAAGCCTTGAACCGTCATCAAAATATCCGCCAATGAAAAAGTACGAGTCTTTTGCACCGCGCGGTCTTTCTTGAACGTTGGGCGCCTCTAAGGCGAACGGCTGCCATGCGGCATCGCCGGTTCGATCGTATGTAGCCCTGAGCCCATAGATCGCAAGATGACCTGAGAACAGATTAACTTCATTTGTATGGGCCAAAAATTCACGAAAACCAGTGGTGGCCGGCGTATCCCGGTGCCGCAGCAATCTCAGCCACGCCCCCTTGCATGCTAAATCAACCCTGTCCGGCAACCATAAAGTCGCAGTAGATCTGCTCCAACAGCACAAGACGTCCGTCTACGGTCTGCGCCTTTACGTAGCCAAAGTCAACGTGACCGTACGGGTTCCAATCAAAGAATTCGACATAGCGATAATGTGCAATCTCGGCCACGTCAATAGAGCTGGGCAACTCCCATTGAATATTTTGACTTTGGTCGACGTTGCCATATTGCACAGGAACATCAGTGAAGCCACTCTTGGCACGCAAATTGATCGGCAATGGTATGCGCCGATAGTCATCTGCTACGTCTAGCATGCCGGCAGGCAATAGCACCAAGACACGAAGCAATTCCCGTTCGATCTTATAAAATGACTCCTAAACCTCAGGAGATACTGGCGAAATAGTGTGCAACAGGTATGTATTCCACACATGCCGCGCCGCCTCCTTGAACCGCAGCATGTCTGTGGTGATGTCTGCCATTATCATTTCCCTTCTAGTCCTCGGCTCGATCGACCCGGATAAAACATGCGGGTTTTCGGATCTTGGTTTTACCGACTCTCGGGTCAGCAGCTATTGTCATAGGCTTGGCCGAGCGTTGCGAGGAACCAAGTCGCTTTAGGTGGACAGGGTTTGCACTTGCCATCGCGGCCTCCGCCCGGATTGCCCGAAGGCAGGAACACCGAGCCCTATCGCCGATACCTCAAAATTATCCTCCCGTTTACGACTTCATACTCCATGCGGGCCTTGTTGGAAATTGCATATACATGAGCGTGAAATAGATAATAAAGGGCGAAGCTTGAGAAACCTGACAACCAATGAGATTGAATTAATGGGTCTACATTGAGCGCCGGCGGCCATGTGGGGACTACCTTTTTAGATAGCCAATTTTTTGCACCACCAAGAACTTGCACTTCCACATCAGCGCGAGACAATCCATCTCGAAAACTCTTTGAAAAATCTGAAGACGGATAAGTCATTACAACTTTAGTCATGCTTAAACATTCCTGCAAACAGCACAGGAAAATATGCGAGATAGCTTCATGAAGTTTCCTGAGAATTCGCGCACAACACTCATGCAGACCTTTAACTGCAAGTATCAGTCGTTCTTGGGTGGCTGTATCGGCATTTGCCCTTCCTCCTCAGCGCCACGACATCCACGGGTGTTCACCAAGCGTTCGCCTGCAGATTCGACGGTCATACGGGCATGGACGGGATCTCGATGAGGTGGTGGTCGCGATAACCAGCGGGCCTGCTCATTAAGGGTCTTTCGCGGGAGGTAGGGAAAGCCTCCGCGGCGAGCAAGGGATGTCCCTCGGCGGCCACCTCATCGCGTCAATTCAACCGAAGACTTCGGAATACCAGAAAGCGTTTGGATTCCAGAATCAATCGGCGAATTCGGCACGATCAAATTGAGCCGGCCCGCGGGCGGCGATCACGCTGGGGGGCCAACAAGGAGTACCACGCTAGGGCGTTCGTGCGGGCATACGCTTATTGGGTCCTCTTAGCCCGATAAGTCGGTCGACACATGTGCGATTGACGTTGAGGCGAAAGTTGGAACTCAACTGTTCCTCGATCTGAATCGTATGCGCGCAACTCTTCCTTCAAGCTGCTGGAAAGCACGAATCGCTGAACTTTCGAGCGAGTGTTGACTGTGGGGTTCATGCTGCCGGCGCCAATGGTCATGCAGACATCCTCAGGACGAGACGCAAGGTTGTACGACCCGCCTTTGGCGTCCTTGTAGGCGATTAGCGCCGTGTAAGAGTTCCCGCCACTTGCCAAGAGATACGGCCATGCATTCACAGTGGTGTGCGTCTCGCAAGTCTCCACGGCGTACCAAAGCTCTGCATCGCGGTCACTTGCGAGACTTGCAAGGTCAACGTCCGCGACCAACGTCAGCTTCAGGTAACCAATGGCAGAAACCGCGTTGCCCGCATCGTCTGACACTGCTGTTTTTGTTGTTAGCAAACTGACGGTTGAGACACGTATTTCAGGGCCGGAGAGACATGCAGTCAGGGTCGACAAGAGCGCCGGGAGGAGCAGCGCACCAAGTATCTTCATTGGCTTTTCTGGCAGGTGTACGAAGAAGAGTTCGAGTCAAGCAACAACTGTAGCGTGCTCTTCCTACCCAACGGCACGAATTCAAATATATGGCGCTTGACGCGGATTTTTCTTTCGCGCTTCCGCACGCCGGGGCAACCGCTCAGTCGATGAAGCCAAACTATCTATTGGTCATCGGAAAAGTAGTTATCGATACAAAGCGGAACCCCAAATTCGCCAAGCTTTCGTAGGAGTCGCGACGATAATATAGGGCCGCCATCAAATGAATTTTGAAAGTGTCCGCACCACCAAATGGCATCAAATTGCTGGGACAGTTCAACGATCTCGCTACTTTTCTTATCCAGAATATTCAGAAGAAAGCTCAGCCCCTCTTCCAAGGAAAACCATTCCGATTTAAAACCAACGGCATCTTGGCCGTTGTACGCCCAGAAAGACTTCCGCGGCCTTTTTCCTGACGAACCTTCGCCTTTAGAAAATGAATTACTCGATTGCAAATTCAGTCGAGATGATATTTCGGTTGGATCCAGATTCTCGCCAGAGAATCTAAGCTCCACTGTATAGATATGCGATGAGATCATTTGTTGACGGTCACGGTATTGCCACATTTGCGGGAATCGTAGGCCAGAGCGGTGGAAACAATGACGGCACCATCCGTATGCAACGATAGACCACATATGCCGTGCCGGCAACGACCACCACTTTTGCGGTCTTCTGACATTCTTCTCCGCAAGCGGATGCAGATGCAGACGCAGACGCAGGCGCGGAAGCGGGTGCTGGCGGTGGGGGCGGTCCTCCGCAGCCATTCTTTCCGTCTGGTTTACCGTACGAAATCCATTCTGCGTGCGCATCCGCGAGTTCTTCTCTGGTGGCATCTTGATCGCCGGGTTGCTTTATGCACTGATGAAACCAACGTTGGAAATTTCTATCGTTGAATTCCCACCATTTTCCGGTCTTGCCACCTTGTCTAACGTCCCCTTGGGGATCAATAAAACTCAAGGGATCGCCCTGAACATATGCGTACGAATTTATACCTCCATGCAATCCAATGGGATCAGATTGCACATACCTCCCCGTCGTCCCGTCATAGTCCCGGAAGTAGTTGTAGTTCAGCCCCGATTCCTTGTCAGCGAATTGTCCGGGGAAGCGCAGGTTGAAGGCGATGGCGCCGAGGCCGCTGGGGTTCTCTTCCGCTGCCGTCGATCCGAACGGCTCGCTGATCCAGCGCCAGCGCAGCGCGCTGTTCTTGTCCACCAGCATGCGCGGCGCGCCGAGGTGGTCGGCGTAGACGTGCAGCACCTGCGGGTCCGCCGCGGCGCCGTTGAGCACCGCGACCGGCAAGCCACCCAGCCACACGAACTCCTGGTTCGGCGCGGTCGCGCCGTACTCGCCGAGCAGTTGCCCGCCCTGGTCATAGACGAAATGCGTCGTCTGCGATCCGTTCTTCCGGATCCGCTGGCCACCCGCGTCGTAGCTGTAGTACCAGGTCACCGCGCCCTTGGTGAGCGAGCCCATGCGGTTGTCGAGCCGGTAGGTCGTCGTGTACGCCAAGCCGGTATCGCTCAGCGTGTTGCCCGTCGCGTCATAGCCGAAGCTGCGCGTCGGGTTGCTGATGCTGTCCAGCCGGTTGCTCGTCGCGGAGGTCGAGTAGCTCCTCGCCGTGCCGTTGAGCGTCACGCCCGCCCGATTGCCGTTGGCGTCGTACCCGATCGTCCAGCTCGCTGACGGCGCGACGATGCCGATCAGGCGGCCCATCTCGTCGTAGCTGAAGCTCTGGTTCATCGCCTGCGCCGCGGCCGTGGATTGACCCGTCGCCGCATCCAGGTGCGTGTAACTGACGATCCGGTCCGCGGCGTCATAGGTGATGTCGCGCACCACGCCCAGCAGCGGATAGCGCACCAGGCGGCCGTATTGGTCGTAGACCCGCTCTTGCAGCTTCGTCCCGCTGGCCATGTGCATCAGCCAGCTGCGCACACCACCGAAGGGCTCCCACTGGATCCCGCTGATCAGCGGTTGAGCGGGGCTCGCGGCGTCCTTGGCGATGCTCATCGCCGTCGGGTAACCCTCGGCGTAGGTGATCGTCAGCACGCGGCCCGACGGGTAGGTGATGCTGGTGATGTGATCCGCCCGGTCGTAGCCGTAGCGGGTCGTGAACGTCGCCGTGCCCACGGTCTGGATCACCGCGACCACCCGGCCGTTGCCGTCGTAGCCGTACTTCGTGTTGCCCGCCGAGCCCGTGGCCGTCGTGAGCCGGCCGATGCCGTAGCCGAAGTCACCGCCGGTCTGGTCGTAGGTCCAGGTGTATGGCAACGACTGCCCGCCGAGCGTGTACGTCGCCGACGTCATCCGGTTGAGGTCGTCGTAGACGTAGGTGCCGAGCACGCCCCGGCTGTCCGTGCGGGTGAGCAGGTTGCCGTTGGGGTCGAAGGTGCTGTTGGCGGTGCCGGTATCCGGGCTGACCAGTTGCGTGAGGTCACCCAGCCCGTTGCGCTGGTACGAGGTCACCAGGCTCCGGGGATCGGTGACCTGCTTCAGCTGGTCGAGACCGTCGTAGCCCAGCGCCGTCACGCCGTTGCGGGCGTCGGTGTTGGTCTTCACCCGGTCCAGCGCGTCGTACGCGTTGGTCGTCGAGAAGCCGAATCCCGAGACTCCCTTCGCCTTGATGACCTTGGTCGGATTGCCCTTGGCGTCGTACTCGTAGTCGGTGACGGGCGCCGGTGAGACCGGCGGAGGCGGCAGCGCTGCGTGCGCCGTCATCGCCGCCAGCAAGGCGGAGACGCCCACTGCCGTGACGGCCGTGATCGAAATGATCGAGTCCTTCGCGGACGCGACCCCGCCCCGGCGCTGCTCGCGCCTGTCGATGCTGTGCTTCATGGCTTACTCCCTGCCCGTCGTCTGTTGCGCGCGACCCAGTGCATCGAACACGCGGTTCATCGACCGCTTGAGCGTTCCTTGCGGATCCTTGGCTTTCTCGTCCGTCCGGTTGCCGCTGGCATCGAGCGTGTACTCGACGCGGTTGCCCAGCGAATCGAACACCGCCGCCAGCCGCTGCGCGTCGTCGTACTCGTAGTTCACCGCGCCGCCGTCCGTCTGGGTCACCTGCTTGACCTGGCCGGTGGGCCAGTACGTGTAGCCGGTGGTCTTGCCCAGCGTCGTCGCCGACGACAGCCGCTGACGCGCGTCATACGCGTAGACCGTCGAGATCCCGTTCGCGTCGACCGACTCCAGCGGCTTGCCGAAGGCGGCATAGCGCGGGAACTGCACGACATGCTCACGGGCATTGGTCGTCGATTGCAGGTCGCCCTTCGTGTGGTCCGCGGTCGTGTCCGTGTAGTACACGTTGGTCGCGACCACCTTGCCGCGTGCATCGGTCTCGGTGAGCACCTGGCCGGTTGCGTTGTAGGTCCAGCTCGTCGCGCGGGTCGCCACGCCCGCCTGCAGCGTCGCGCTGAAGCCCTGGGCGCCCGTGTCGTCGGTCGTCGCCTGCTCCACGCGCTTGCACAGCACGACGATCGGCGTGCCGTCGGGCAGCTTCGCGTCGGCCGGCGCGCAGCTCGCCGTCGTCCCGCCGTTCAGCGGATCGGGCTGGCCGTTGTAGACCAGCGTCGTGATGCGCCGCGGCTCGGCGGTCCGCGTGGCCAGGCGCCAGGTCGGATGCCATTGCGAACTGACCTTCCGCGCACCCGCCGGCACCGCGCCCGCCAGCACGCTGGCGCAATCGGCCGTCGTGGCCAGGCCCTCGACGCGCGCCGTCTCCAGGTTGCGCGTCAGGTCGAAGCTCGCGCAGCGCCGATTGCCGTTGGCATCGTCGTAGCGCGTGACGTTGAGGTTCTGGTCGAGCACGCGTCGCTCCGTCGCCACCGTGCCGCCGCTGCTGCCGCGCGACCGTTCGGTCCACTTCACGCTGCCGTACTGGCCGCTGGCCGACAGCGTCTCGACGTCGCTATTCGGGTAGCTCACCCGCACGCCTTGCGGCACCTGCAGCACATGGTCGCGCCGCAGCGTCTGGTTGGCCGAGTCGTAGGACTCGACCACGCCCCACTTGGGCGCCGTCGTCCAGCTCACCGCATACGCATCCAGCCCGTTGGCCCGCGACGTCGACGTCGCGCGGCCCTCGGCGTCATAGGCATAAGTGCCGGCCCGGACCTGGCGCTCATCCAGATAGCCGGTCAGCGCCCACGGGTTGCGGGTGTCTTCGTAGAGGAAGGTCTTGGTCGCGCCGTCGGCGTAGGTCAGGCCGGCGAGCCGCGCCTGCGTGTCGTAGTTGAACTGCACGTCCACACCCGCGCCCTCGATGCGCGAGAGCCTGTAGACGCCATCCGCGCCCTTGGCATAGCGCAGCTGGCGCACCCGTCCCGTCTCGTCCGTCAGCGCCACCGGCAACGCGTCGGCATCCGGTTGGTCCGGCGCGACCAGCGCGCCGCCGCTGCGCGTCACGTCGAGCGTGCCGCCGTTCAGGCGGGTCAACCGCGTGAGCACGCCATCCTTGTTGAACTCCTCGATCGTCATCGCGTTGGCGTCGACGTACAGGTAGCCGGTGGCCGTCACCACCAACCGATCGTTGAGCGACGCCGATGCCGGCACATAGCTCGTGCCCGAGCGCACGAAGCTCGTCCAGTTGCCATCGCCGCGCAGCACGTTGATGAGCTTGGCGGGCTTGCTCAGGGCCTTGTCCACGTCGGTCAGCACGCGGCGCTCGAAGCTGGGCTTCCAGTCCGCGCCGAGGAACTGCGCGTCCGAGCGGATGAACGGCTGTTGCGCCGCGTCCGCGTAAGGCACCCGGCGCACCGAGTTGAAGGTCACCGTCAGCGGCATGCCGCCGATGTCGCCGACTTCGACGGGCTGCAGCCTCGCGCCGGTCAGCGCGACCAGCGAGCTGCCGTGGCAGGTGTCGCAGGGCGTGGAGATGACACGGTCCACCACCGGCACGCACGAGTTCTTGGCGGGGTCGTAGACGCCCTCATCGCAGACGCACTCGCCGCTCCCGGTGTCGTAATGGATGTTCGGGACCTTGTTGCAGGTCTTGAGGAACTGCGAGGTGTGGGTCCGCTTGTCCAGCACTGGCGTGCCTTCGCAGACCGGCTGGTTGTCGGGGCCGGTGGAGATACGAGGCGAGACCATGCGCGTCGACTGGAACCGGCACACGGCATCGCCGTTGCTCCATGAGCCCGAGACCTCGCAGGCCCCGCCGGAGAAGGTCACCGGTGTGCTGCAGGCCCCTGCATCGGAGCAACTGCCATTGGCGAAGGCCAGGACACGCGCCTGGATCTTGTCCGGCTCCGACGGCCGGCCGCCATGGCCGACGACCAGCCAGTACCCGAACAAGGTCGGATGCTTGGTGATGCCGTCCGCTCCGTCGCCAGTGCATTGGCGCGGCAGGAACCCCGTCGAGCCGGGGTTGTCGGCCGGTGACCAGTCCCGCGGGACGATGCGGTCATAGGCCTGCGCGAATGGCGCCACGAGCAACAACCAGACCAGCGCCAGGACGGTTTGGCTTGCCCAGGTCGCGGACGCGGACCCCGGGCGCTTGGATGAGAACAGCATGCGGATGGACTCCCTGATGGATCGAACCTCAGGAAGACGCGCGCATCCCACGATCGCTGCGTCGCTGCCGCCGAGCCGGCCTGCGTCTGTCGCGCTTGAGCCGGTCCGTTCTCTCTCCCTGATTGAACGGCGGCGATTCTGCCGAAGCCCCCCACCCGCTGCCAATGCCCCCCGAACGGGGATGGGCGAGGGTCAAACCGCTGTCATCAAGGCGCCGTGCGCTTGAGCGGCCCGCGCAGCTTCCAGCGCAGTTCCGACATCCGGCAGTCGTCCATGAACCCGCGCATGCGCTGCGGGCGCTCCTGCTCCGGCGCGTCGTTGACCGAGACCATGAACGCGTCGAAGTCCTGCTGCGCGAGCGCGCTGTACTTCTTGGTCATCTCCAGGTTCCGCGGATCCGGATCCGGATCCAGGTCGACCACGTCCTTCGTCGCCTCGACCACGTAGCGCACGCCCTGCTCCTGGGCGCTCTTGCGCTTGTCGCCTTCGACGGACTTGCTCAGGCCCAGGTAGAACTTCGAGCAGGCATACAGCTGCCGCGCCAGGACCAGCCGTTCATCCATCTCCTGCGCCGGCGACAGCGTCGGCAATGCCAGCAAGCACACAGTGAGCGCCATTCCCAGGCGCCACTCGCGCGTTACTTTCATCACACCCCCTCCATCGCGCGATCGCGCATCTTTTCCTTCAGCGTCTCGTCCGGCTTCAGCAGGTCGCGCGCGTTCGGGATGCCCGAGCTCGCCGACCCCGGCGCGGCCGGCGCCTTGTAGCCCGGCATCACCGTCATCGTCCCGCCCTTGACCTTGTGCTCCGCGCTGCCCGCGGGGCAGGCATCGTTGGTGTACAGCACGCTGCCGTTGACGACGCAACGGCGCACGCCCGTGGGCGCCGGCGGTATCGCGCCATCGTTCCTGTCGATGCTCGGCCCGTCGTCGCCCAGGCGGACCTTGGGCACCTCGACCTTCTCCACCTGCCGCGCCGCGTCGCGCAGGAACGGAATTTCCTCGCGCTTCTTCCAGCCCACGACGCCCAGCACGGCGACGACGATGAGCAACAACACCACTCGCATGACTTCCCGACTCCCTGGTTCACGCCGGCCAGTTGTTTCGAATTGATGCGGCACGGCGGTGCGCATGATAGCGACGGCCTCTGTCACCGCGCCGCAACCTCCGGCGACGAACATGGCACGCATCACACCCATCGATCGCTGTCATGTTCCTGAAACCGAGCCCTGCCCGTTCCCGCTTCTCCACCTACGGCCGCCTGGCCCTCGCGGTGGTCGCCGCCGCCGCACTCGCCGCCTGCAACGACGATGACGACGACAAGAACACCGGCACCGACGTCACCGTGTCCAGCCTGCGCCTGATCGGCCAGCAGGTGCTGCCGCGCCGCATGGACTACGCCGGAACCGTCGTCGGCGGCCTGTCGGGCATCGACTACGACGCCAAGACCGACAGCTACGTGCTGATTAGCGACGACCGCACGACCACGGACTCGCCGGGCGCGCCCCGCATGTACACGGCCAAGCTGAGCTTCGACGCGACCACCTTCAGCGCGGTGACCTTCACCGGCGTCGTGACGATGAAGCAGCCCGACGGCAGCGTCTATCCCAAGGTGCCGGACGCCAAGGTCGCCGATCCGGAATCGGTGCGCATCGACCCGGTCACCGGCAACTACGTCTGGCTCAGCGAGGGCGACCGCACCCTGACCAGCACCCCGCCGCGCGTGATCAACCCGTTCATCCGCGAGATCACCCCGCAGGGCGCCGCCGTGCGCGAGTACACCCTGCCGGCGATGTTCCAGATGAGCGCGCAGGAGACCGGCCCGCGCGGCAACCTGACCTTCGAGGGCCTGACCTTCTCCGCCGACGGCCAGTCGGCCTGGGTGCTGATGGAAGGCGCGCTGATCCAGGACGGCGCCGCGCCGACGGTCGCCGCCGGCAGCGCCTCGCGGCTGACCCGCTTCGACCGCGCCACCGGCGTGGCCAACGCGCAGTACGTCTATCCGATCGAGAAGGTGCAAGCCACGCCGGTGCCGGCCGACCAGTTCACCGTCAACGGCCCGACCGAGATCCTGGCGCTGTCCGCGACCCGCTTCCTGGTGCTGGAGCGCAGCTTCTCCGTCGGCGTGATCGGCAACCAGGTCCGCCTCTACGAGATCGACACCGCCGCGGCGACCAACGTGCTCAGCGCCGCCTCGCTCACCGGCGCGACGCCGGTGACCAAGAAGCTGGTGCTGGACTTCGAGACGCTGAAGACGCAGCTCGGCGGCATCGCCAACCTCGAGGGCCTGACCTTCGGGCCGAAGCTGGCCAACGGCAAGCGCAGCCTGGTCGTCATCGCCGACGACAACTTCCCGACCGCCGACTCGCCGACCGACCGCAACCAGATGCTGGTCTTCGAGATCCAGCCCTGAGGACGCGCGGCAGGACGACGCCCGGGCGATGCCTGCCCGGGCCCTGGACGCTCATGCGTCCGGCGTCAGCCGGTACAGCCCGACGTCCACGCGACCCGCGCGGAAACCGGCCTCGCAATAGCAGAGGTAGTAGGTCCACAGCCGCTTGAACGGCAGGTCGAAGCCCTGGGCCTCGATGGCCGGCCACTCGGCGAGGAACCGCCGCCGCCACTCCGCCAGGGTGGCGGCGTAGCCGAGTCCGAAACGCGCCGACGTCTGCATCGCCAGGCCCGCCCGCTCCGCCTCGCGGGCCATCCGCTCGGGCGTCGGCAGCATGCCGCCGGGAAAGATGCAGCGCTGGATGAAGTCGGGACTCGCGCGATAGCGCTCGAAGTGCGCCTCGTCGATGGTGATGGCCTGCAGCACCGCGACGCCGCCCGGCTTCAGCCGCGCTCGCAGCGTCGAGAAGTAGGTCGGCCAGTAGGCCTCGCCGACCGCCTCGATCATCTCGATCGAGACGATGCGGTCGAACTGCCCGTCGACATCGCGATAGTCCTGCAGCCGCAGGTCCACCCGGTCGGCCACGCCCCACGCCGCGGCGCGATCGCGGGCGAAGGCGAGCTGTTCCTTCGACAACGTGACGCCGACGACCTCGACCCCGCAGCGCCTTGCCATCGTCGCGGCCAGCGTGCCCCAGCCGCAGCCGATCTCCAGCACGCGCTGGCCCGGCTGAAGGTCCAGCAGCGCCACGATGCGGTCCAGGCGCCGGGTCTGCTCGGTCTCCAGTGACGCGTCGGCCTCGTCGCGCTCGTTGGGCTCGCCGCCCTCGTACATCGCGCTCGAATACAACATGCTGTCGTCGAGCCAGCGCGCGTAGAAGCGGTTGCCGAGGTCGTAATGCGCGGCGATGTTGAGGCGGCTGCCCCGGCGCGTGTTGGCATGCGCCCGATGCAGCGCCCGCGCGATCCAGCGCGCCGGGCCGCGCGCCACGGTGACGTCGCCGAGCGCGGACTCGTTGGCCAACCCGAAGGACAGCAAGGCCGTCAGGTCGGGGGAATCCCAGTCGCCATCGCGGTAGGACAGCGCCAGCCCCAGGTCGCCCTGCATCAGCATCCGCCAGGCCGGACGCCAGCGATGCAGGCGAAGCGTCGCCGATGGGCCGGGCCGCGGGCCTTCCACCGTCAAGCTGCCGCCGTCGGGGAGGACCAGTTCCAGGGCGCCGCATCGCACGCGAGCCAGCAGGCGGCGAAGCGGCACATGGCGCGCGCCCAGGCCGTGCGCGACGAGCACCGCGGGCTCATCCCGCGCGTCGGGGCGCGCGATCGCCCCGGCGGTCAGCGTGGAACTCGAGTCGTCATGCATGGAAAGGCCTCGTGGAAATGGGTCTCGCGGTGAATGCCGCGCCGGGTCTCGCCAGGAGTCGCGCCATGGGAATCGGCATGAGGAAGGTCCGCGCCGGCTTCATCCTGAATCGCCGGTCCGGACCACCGTCGTCGGCTGGTCCGGCGCGCGGGGCCGACGATGCAGGCGCGCGCCCTTGATCCAAAGCCGCAGCGCCTCCCAGTGGATGCCGGCGATGACCTTCAGCGTCAGCAGCGGGTACAGGAACACCAGTCGTAGCAGCTGCCCATCGGTGATCGGCACGCGCTCGGCATCGAACCGCGCGTTCAACACCGCCTCGCCGGCCGCGTCGTGCACGCCGATGCCGATGGACAGCCGCTCGCGCGGCGGCACGACGCGAAAGCGGTACTGCAGGTCCATGCCCAGGAACGGCGACACGAACAACCGCTTGTCGCTGCGCTGCTCGACGAGCGCGGCCTCGCGCTGCGCCGGGTCGACCTCGATCAGGTAGCTGTGGCGCTCGCCGAAGGTGTTGTTGACCTCGTACACGATGGCCTGCAGGCGGCCGGCGGGATCGCCGGGCGCGTCACAGAACCAGACGCTCAGCGGGTTGAAGGCGTAGCCGAACAGGCGCGGCATCGTCAGCAACCGGATCGCGCCGCCGCCGGGCAGGCCCGCCTGCGCCAGGCGCGACTCGATCTGCGCCCGTAGCCTGGCGCCGTCTCGGGCCGTCCCGTCGCCGTGGTCCGACGGCTGGAAGCTCAGGACATTGAAGCGCCCCACCGAGAACCAACGCAGCCGCGCGTCGAGCGCCGGCAATTCGTCGAGGTCCAGCAGCAGCGAGAACAGCCGGTAGGCCAGCCGGTGCCGCAAGGGACGGAGCCGCTGATGCATCACCCGGCCGCGATAGACCGCCGACCGCCAGTGCGCCGAAGGCGGGTTCGTCGAGGTCGCGTTCGTCGAGCTCGCGCGGGTCGAGCTCGAGTCCTTCGAGCACCCGTCAGCGGAGCACTCCTGCGTCGACCCGGCGTTCATGCGGCCACCTTCGCGGGCAGGACGATGCGGTCCGATTCGCCGGGCACGTTCCACGGACGCCGCACGCCGCCCAGCGCCTCCGCCACGGCGAGCCCGGCCTGCAAGCCGTCCTCGTGGAAGCCGGACCCAAAGTAGGCGCCGCAGAACCAGGTGCGATGCGCGCCTTGCAACGACCACAGCTGACGCTGCGCCGCGATGGCCGCGGCGTCGAAGCGCGGATGCTCGTAGACCTCGGTCCGGATCAGGTGCTCCGGCCGCGGGGGCACCGACGGATTGAGCGTGACGAACAGCGGCGGCGCGTTCTGCCCCTGCGGCAGGTGCGGCTGCAGGCGGTTCATCCAGTAGGTGATCGTCGGCGGCGTGTCGATCAGGCTGGCGGCTGGCGCGCGCGTGCCCAGGTAGTTCCAGCTGGACCACACCGCGCGCCGCCGCGGCATCAACGCCGGGTCGGCATGCAGCACCGCCAGGTTGCGGGTGTAGGCGAAGGCGCCCAGCACCTGCCGTTCCGCCGCCGTCGGTGCCATCAGCATGCGCAGCGTCTGGTCGGCATGAGTGGCGAGCACGACATGGTCGAAGGCCGGCGTCCACGCGCCGCGCCGCGTGCGCAGCCGCACGCCGTTGATGTCGCGGGCGATGGCCATCACCGGCTCGTCGCGATGGAGGCGGTCCGCGAAGGGCTGCACCAGGCGGCGCACGTACTGCCGGCTGCCGCCGTCGACGGTGCGCCACACCGGCCGCCCGGACAGCTTCAGCAGCCCGTGGTTCTGGCAGAACCGGACGAAGGCCCCCATCGGATACCGCCCGATGTCGGTCGCCGTCGCCGACCAGATCGCCGCGCCCATCGGATACAGGTGATCGTCGCGAAAGGCGCGGCCGTAGTCCCTCAGCTGGAGGTAGTCGTCCAGCGCCATGTCGCCGGCCCACGCGGCGTCCCCCGGCGCCTGGCGGTAGAAGCGCACCAGCTCCGCCAGCATCCGCCAGAAGCGCGGCCGCGCGAGGTTGCGGCGCTGCGCGAAGAGCCCGTTCAGGTCGGTGCCGGCGTACTCCAGCGCGCCCTGGTCCAGGCTCACCGCGAAGGACATGTCCGACGCCCGCGTGGGGACCTCCAGGTGCTCGAACAGCGCGGTGAGGTTGGGATAGGCCGGCTCGTTGTAGACGATGAAGCCGGTGTCGACCGGCCACTTGCGCAGGCCGCAGGGGGCGTCGACGGTGTGGCTGTGGCCGCCGACCCGGCCCTCGGCCTCGAACACCGTGACCTCGTGGCGCCGGGACAGCAGCCACGCGCAGGACAGGCCGGAGATCCCGGCCCCTACCACGGCGATCCGCAACGGCCGGCCGCCGTCGTCGGGAAACAGCGGGGCCGATGGCGTCGGCGGGCTGGAGCGGGCGTCGTGTCGGTCCATGGGCGCATCCTGGTCGTTGGCGCTTCTACGGCGGCCGGGTGGATTTGGATCGCTGTACGGCATCGAGCGCCCGCGCGGCCTCCCAGCCGGAGGCTGTCTCCGGATGCGACGGGGCGGAGCCGAAAGCTGGACGCGGACGCTGACGCTGACGCTGACGCTGATGCGGATGCGGATGCGGATGCGGATGCGGATGCGGGGCGAGGGTCGCGCCGCATGGCGTTGCGCCCCACCCCGGGCGATGATCCAGCGAGCCCGTCGATGCGTAAGAGCGTCCATGGGCAGCCCGCGACCTCACGCAAGGACCTCGGCCTCCGGACTGGAGACCGGGCCGTCGTGTCCGCCGGCCTCGTTGTCGCCCTCCTCGCCGAGCCCCCGCCACTTGAAGATCGTTCCCCTCGATCCCGACCGCGCGTCCCTGCCGCCGAGCCCGTCCGAGGAGGACTGGCCGGCGTTGATGCGCCTGGTCGCCGATCAGCGGGACCGCGCCGCCTTCGGCCGGCTGTTCGCGCATTTCGCGCCGCGGCTCAAGAGCTACCTGATCCGGACCGGCAGCACCGACGACGCGGCCGAGGACCTGGCGCAGGAGGCGCTGGTCACCGTCTGGCGCAAGGCGGCGTTGTTCGACCCCGCGCAGGCGGCCGTGTCGACCTGGGTCTTCACGATCGCCCGGCGGCTGCGGATCGACGCGACCCGCCGTCATCGGCCCGATGGCGCCGCCGCCGTCGACCACCTCGACGACCTCGTCCTCGACGCGATGGCCGCCGACCAGCCCGGCGTCGACGAGCACGCGGACGCCGCCCGGCAAGCCCGGCGCGTGCGCGACGCGCTCGGCCGGTTGCCGCCGGAGCAAGCCCTCGTGCTGCGTCTGTCCTTCTATGACGACGAGCCGCATGCCCGCATCGCCGCCGAACTCGGCCTGCCGCTGGGGACGGTGAAGTCCCGCATCCGGCTGGCCGTCGCCCACCTGCGCAAGCTCATCGACCCCTGAAGCCCGTGTCCGCCATGCCGTCCCCCGACATCCGCCACCACCCCGCCGACGAGCTGCTGTTGTCGCTCGCGGCCGAGGCCTTGCCGACCGCGTTGCGGCTGGTGGTGGAGACCCATCTGGAACTCTGCCCGGCCTGCCGCGAGCGCGTGGCGATGCTGCGCGCGGTCGGCGGCACGGTGCTCGAGGAGGAGCCGGCCGCGCCGATGCGCGACGACGCGCTGGACCGCGCCTTTGCCCGCATCGACGCGCTGGAGCGCGAGGACGCGGCCCTGGCCCGTGAGCGGGCGGATGGCGGCTCCCCGCCATCGCGGCCGGTGCCGGTCCCGGCGCCCCCGCCCCTGCCCGCCGGCGCGGTCTGGCCGCGGGCCCTCGCCCACTGCGCCGCGACGCGCTGGCGGCGGATCGGACCCGGCATGCGCTGGAGCCGCGTGACGGTGCCCGGCGCGCCCGAGGCCAATCTCTTCCTGTTGCGGATCGAGGCCGGCAAGTACCTGCCGCCGCACACGCACCGCGGCATCGAGCTGACGCAGGTGATCCACGGTCGTTTCCACGACGGCCGCGCGCTGTTCGGCCCGGGCGACTTCGACCTGGCCGACGGCGAGGTCCACCATCAACCGGTGGTGCAGGAAGGCAGCGAATGCATCTGCATCGCGGCCGTCGAAGGCCGGTTGCGCTTCGACGGGCTCATCGCGCGCTGGTTCGGCGCGCTCGTCGGCATGTAGCGGCGGTGGCCGCGGCGCCCACGGCCGAAGCGATGCCGCTGACCGTCGCGCCCCAGGCGAGGTCGATCAGCGTGATCGTCCAGGGCCAGTCGCGCAGCGTGGCCTGGTTGGTGAAGTCATAGGTCGCATAGGCGAGCAGGCCGAAGAACGCGCCGCGCCAGAGCGCTGGCCAGACGGTCGCGCGGGAGTTCCGCCCGCCTTGCTCGCTGCTCAGGGCTGGCGCCACGGCAAAGACGACGAGGCCGGCGATGTACAGCGGATAGAAGGCGGCGACGGCGCGCCAGTCGACCGTCGCCGCCATCAGGTGGCCGATCGCCGGCTGATAGAGCGAGGCGGATGTCGCGCTCAACCATCCCGCGTCCATCGTCAGGAACACCGCGGCGGTGGCCAGGTAGGCCAGCGGCCAGCGCCAGGCCGGCGCGCGTGTCGGGATCGTCGAATCGGTGGCGGTCATGCGGGGTCTCCGTTGGCGCCGTGGCGCCGTCAGGGCAATCGATAGGTGAGGATCCGGTCGCCCTTGACCCGGGCGTCGAGGCCGATCCAGCGGCCATCGGCGCGATCGCGCCAGAGCGTGAGGTCCTGCGGCACGCCCGCCGAGGTGGCGGCGATCCGCCAGCGCGAGGCCTCCACCGTCGCGCCGCCGACGCGGATCGGCGCGTCAGGCAGGCGCTCGATGCGCACCTCGTCGAGCGCGCCGGTCTGCGGATTCAGCAGCCGGCGCTGGCGCGTCAGCTCGGGATGCCAGTAGGCGTAGCTCATCAGGCACGGCGCCGGGGCGCCCTCCTCCAGGCGCTGGTCGACCTGAGCGGCCTTGCCGTCGTCATCGGTGCGGCTGTGGATCTCCGCCAGGCAATCGCCGCGCCACCGTTCGGTGGCCTCGTGCCGGTAGCGATAGACGGTCAGGCCCAGCAGCTTGACGTCGAAGCGCGCGGTGCTCGCGACACGGCGCGCGTCCTCCGGCCCGTCGACGACGAAGCGGTGCGTGCCGATCGGCTTGCCGCCCAGCCGGACGTCGAAGGACCAAGTCCCCGCCGTCCGTGGCCCGCCCGGCGTGGCTGGCGCGGGGGGCACGGTCGCCTCGACGGGCGCGCTGGCGACAGCGGGTGCCGCCGGGGCGGCGGGCGTTGCCGCCTCCCCGCTCGCGTCCGTCGCGCACAGGGCGGTGGACGCGCCGGCCAGGATCAGCGGAGCGAGCGCCACGACGTCGATGCACGAGGAGATCACTGGGACGATCGCTTCGGCGGCCAGGGGATGAACGCGCTGGTGCGGGCGATGTAGTCGCGATACGCGGGCCGTCGCTCGCCGATGTCCTGCTCCAGCAGCGCGACGCCGGACACGCGCAGCAGCAGGACCGTCATCAGCAGCGGCGAAGCGAGGCTCCACGCCGCGCCGGCCCCGCCCGCCGCCAGCGCCAGCAAGCCGAGTCCCCACCACAGGCAGCATTCGCCGAAGTAGTTCGGGTGGCGCGAGTAGCGCCAGAGGCCGCGGTCCATCACCTGGCCGCGGTTGGCGGGATCGCGCCGGAAGCGCGCCAGCTGCGCGTCGGCGACGGTCTCGACCACGAGGCCGCCGACGGCGATCGCAAGGCCGATCGCGTCCCACGCGGTCCAGTCCGCGCGCCCCGGCCCCGCCGCGGCGAGCAGCGGCCAACCGACGATCCATCCCAGCACGGCCTGCAGCCCGAAGACCAGCCACAGGCTCTTGAGCGGAAAGCCAGGCTGGTTGCGCTCGCGGATGGCGCGATAGCGGCGGTCCTCGCCGTGGCCCCAGTTCCGGGCGCTGACGAAGACGCCGAGCCGCACCGCCCAGGCGACCAGGACCGCCAGCATCGCCATCGCGCGCGGGTCGCCGCCCAGGCGCCACACGTAGAACGCCGCTGGCGCCGCGATGAACGCGGACCACACCCGGTCGGCGAGGCTCGCGTCGCGCAACGGCAGGCTCGCCAGCCAGGTCGGCAGCGCGATGGCGAGCGCGATCAGCAACCCGATGGCCGAGGTGGCGGCCATCGTGCCGGTTCCGGGCGCGGCGCCGGCCATGGCGCCGATGCCGAACGCTGTGCTGGCGGCGGCGATGTCCATGCCCGTCCGCTCAGCGCCGCGGCGCGAACAGGTAGTGGCTGACCCACCACTGCTGCCCGTGGTCGTAGCCGAACAGCTCCTCGACGGACAGCAGGAACAGCCGCCAGCGCTGCCACCACATCGGCGCGTCCTTGGCGCCGTAGACGGCCTCCAGGATCGGCCACACCGTCGCGCGCCGCGCGTCGAAGCGCTCGCGCCAGGCGGCGGCGGTCCGCGCGTAATGGCGGCCGTCCCAACGCCAGCGCCGCAACAGCGCGAGGTCGTCCTGGCACAGCAGCGCGAGGTCGTCGCTGGGCATCATTCCGCCCGAGAAGAAGTACTGCCCCATCCAGTCGGTGGCGTCGCGGACCTCGAAGGCGTACGGCGCTTCCCGATGCGCGAAGACATGCAGGAAGAAGCGCCCGTCATCGCGCAGCCAGCCGGCGACCTTGCGGAAGGCCCGCGGCCAGTTGCGCAGGTGCTCGAACATCTCGACCGACACGATGCGGTCGAAGCGGCGATCGAACGCGCCGTCGTCGCCGAAGCGATTGAAGTCGCAGGTCACCACGCGCAGGTTGCGCAGGCCGCGGGCGGCGGCCTCGCCTTCGATGAAGGCGCGTTGCGACGCCGAGTTCGACACCGCCAGGATCTCGGCCTTCGGGAACCGTGCCGCCATCCACAGGCTCAGCGAGCCCCATCCGCAGCCGAGCTCGAGGATGGCCTGCCCGTCGGCCAGCCCGGCGCGCCCGGCGGTCTCGGCGAGCGCGGCCTCCTCGGCCGCCTCCAGCGTCGACACGCCCTCGGGCCACCAGCAGCAGCTGTACTTGCGCTGCGGGCCCAGCATCGCGGTGAACAGCGCGGCCGGCAGCTCGTAGTGCTGCGCGTTGGCCTGGTCCACCTGGACCGCCAGCGGCGCGCCGCGCAGCGCGTCCAGGAAGTCCTGCGTCAGCGCGGCGGCGGACTCCTGGTCGCGATGACGGGACTCGTCCAGCCGGACACGCAGCAGCCGCCGGATGCCCATCCGGACGGCGGGCTCGGGCAGCAGGCCGCGTTCGGCGAGCCGCACCGCGATCGACGAGACGTCGAGATCCATGTCGTTTCCCCACGAGGATGACCTGGCGCTTCTACGCGGCAGGCGGGGGTTTGGATCTCCGGAGGCGGTCGCGTACACTCCGCGCCGCAGTCGCTTCCGGCGGCTGCCGTAGGCGTTACCGTCATCCAACGCGTCCCTTGTCGAGAGGAGCCCAGCGGGGCAGTTCTCGGCGATCCAGACGCCGTTCGATGACCGACAGTTCCGCCTCCCCGGGCCTTCCTGGCCCGGGAGTCCTTGCGCCGGTCAGGTGTGCGGCATCACGCAACCCATCGACCTTCAAGGACTTCCCATGAAACTCTCCGGCAACACCGTCCTCGTGACCGGCGGCAGCAGCGGCATCGGCCGCGCGCTGGCCGAGGCGCTGCACGACCGCGGCAACCGCGTCGTCATCACCGGCCGCCGCCAGGCGCTCCTGGACGAAGCCGTCGCCGCCCGCCCCGGGCTCGTCGGCCTCGAGCTCGACGTCGACGACCCGGCCTCGCTCGCGCGGCTGGCGGCGACGCTGCGCGAGCGCTTTCCCGCGCTCAACGTGGTCATCGCCAACGCCGGCATCTCCCGCGCCGAGGACATGACCGCCGACGCCTGGACCGCCGGCGACGCCGAGGCCATCGTCCAGACCAACATCCTGGGCGTGCTGCGGATCGCGGCGGCGACGCTGCCGCTGCTCAAGGGCCGGGCCGGCGCGACCTTCCTCGCGACCAGCTCGGCGCTGGCCTTCGTGCCGCGCGCGGACTTCCCGACCTACTGCGCCAGCAAGGCCTTCCTGCACTCGTGGCTGCAATCGCTGCGTCACCAGATGCGCCGCGTGCCGATCGAGGTGCTGGAGCTGTCGCCACCGTATGTGCGGACGACCTTGACCGGCGCGCAGCAGGCGAGCGACCCGCGCGCGATGCCGCTGGCGGAGTACGTCGAGCAGGTGCTGCGGCTGATCGAGGCCGGCGAGGCCCCGCGCGGCGAGTTGCTGCTCGACCGCGACCTGCCCCGCCGCTGGGCCGAGCGCGACGGGCGCTACGACGAGCTGTTCGCGGCGATGAATCCGGGTTGATTCGGCAGGGCCAGCGCCTGGCTCCCGCCAGGCCGCTGGCCGGATCGCACCGGCGCTCCGTGTGGTCCGGGGTGAGCGCTACGCGCCAACCCCGTCGACCAGCGCCGCCGCCACGGCCGGCAGCCCGATCGCGGCCGTCGTCTGCCATCGGTGGTCGACCTCGGCGGCCACGTCGCCGGGCTGGGGATTGATCTCGACGATCACCGCATCCTTCGGCGCGAGCCGGACCATGCCCGCCGCCGGGTACACGACGCCCGACGTGCCGACGATCAGCAGCAGGTCGCAGGCGGCGATCAGGGCCGCCGCGGCGTTGACCACGCCGTCGTCGAGTCCCTCGCCGAACCACACCACGCCGGGCCGGATCGCGCCGCCGGCGCAATGACCGCAGGCCGGGGGCGTCAAGCGGCGTTGCGCCTCGGGCGGCGGATCGGCCAGCTCATGCGGCGCGCCGCAACGGTCGCATCGCGCCGCGAAGAGGCTGCCATGCAGGTGCAGCGCGCCTTCGACGCCTGCCCGCTCGTGCAGGTCGTCGACGTTCTGCGTCACCACCTGGGCGCCGAACTCGCGCTGCAGCCGCGCCACCGCGACGTGCCCCGGATTGGGCGTGGCGGCCATCACCTGGCCGCGGCGCCATTCGTACCAGCCCCAGACGGTGGCCTTGTCGCGGTGCCAGGCCTGCGGCGTCGCCAGCTGCTGCGGGTCGAATTCGCCCCACAGGCCGTTGCTGCCCGAGCGGAAGGTCGGGATGCCGCTGTCGGCCGACATCCCCGCCCCGCTGAACACCACGATGCGCTCGAAGCGCCGCGCCAGCAGCGCCGCCAGCGGCGCCGGGAGCGTCCGGCTTTCCATTTCGTTGTGCATGTCACGCCCTCCCGAACGGCAAAGCGCGGATGCTCTCACCTTTGGGCTACAACCGCGGGCTTCGTTGTCCCGCTGCATCGCCCCATGCCGTCCTTCCTGCTCCGTTCCCTCGCCGTCCTGCTGCTCGGCACCGCCGCCGCGGCGAGCCACGCGGCCGCCCAGGGCGCCGACTACATCAACGCCTACATCGACCTCTGGCTCAAGGCCCACCACTTCGAGGCCTACCGCCAGACGCCCACGGGCATCGCCTTCAACGCCAACGGCGCGGTGCTCGACGGCGACATCCAGCAGGTGAAGGAACTCAAGCCCGGCAGCTTCTACTCGGCCGAGACGCGGCTCACCCTGACCTTCAAGGACGGCCGAAAGCTGGAGGACTTCGTCGCCGGCGCCGGCGCCAACCCGCGCGACGCGGTGATGGACGCGCTGCAGAACTTCTGCCTGACCACGCTCCATCCGGTGCACGCGGCGATGTTCGATCCGCTCGACGTGCACGTCCGCAAGGCGCGCTGGACCATCGGCGGCAAGCCGCGCCCGCTGTTCCTCTCGGAGTGGGGGATGCGCCTGGCCAAGATCGAGCCCGCGACGCAGCAGGCCATCGAGTCGGCCATCGCGGCGGCGCTGAAGGAGCGCCGCCTGTCGGACGACACGCATTGGGTCAAGCTGGTCGTCGCCGGCGAACAAGGCCGGATGACGCAGGTCGTCCTGACGATCGACGGCGTGGCCGACGACGCCACGTCGAACGCCCTGCGCGCGAAGACCTGGGCGCTGCCCAAGGACTTCTTCATGGGCAAGCTGTTCTTCGTCGTCGGCAAGCCCTGAGGCCCGGAGGCCCGCCGGCGGCACCGGCAAGGCCGCCGAGCGGCCGGTGCCGCTCAGCCGCGGCGCGCGGCCTCGATCTTCGCGATGTCGATCTTGCCCATCTCCATCATCGCGGCGAAGGCGCGCTTGGACGCGGCGCGGTCGGGGTCGTGCAGCGCGTCGGTCAGCGCGCGCGGCGTGATCTGCCACGACAGGCCCCACTTGTCCTTGCACCAACCGCAGGCGCTCTCCTGGCCGCCGTTGCCGACGATCGCGTTCCAGAGGCGGTCGGTCTCGGCCTGGTCGTCGGTGGCGACCTGGAACGAGAACGCGTCGGTGTGCTGCGGCCCCTTGCCGCCGTTCAGGCCGATGCAGGGAATGCCCATCAGCGTGAACTCGACGACCAGCACGTCGCCCTCCTGGCCCGACGGGTAATCGCCCGGCGCCCGCACGACGCGGCCGACCCGGCTGTCCGGGAAGGTCTTCTCGTAGAAGCGCGCGGCGTCTTCCGCGTCGCGGTCATACCAGAGGCAGATGGTGTTCTTGGCGAGCATGGGGGGTCTCCTTCGGCAATGGGTTGAGCTACTGTGACGGGGGACCGGACGGCCCGGCAACCGGTATTCCCCGGTGGCCGTGTCCCTCACCTCCTGACGACGGCCGGGCCTCGCGGTTTTCGACAAGCTCCCCGAGAATTTCCTCCATGACTGCAACGACGCTCGTCGCGCTCCTGATGGCCTGCGGCATCGCGGCCCTGCTGGCCCAGCTGATCCGGGAACGCCGCGCCCACCGGGCCGCGCTGGCGCACGCCCAGCGGCTGGGCCAGGTGCTGCTGACGCTGTCGCGGGCCAACCGCATGGTGCTGCGCATCGACGACGACCGCGCGCTGTTCCAGGAGGCCTGCCAGATCTGCGTCGACGCGGGCAACGCGGCGCTCGCCGCGGTGTATGTCCGCGACGGCGACCTGGCCCACCGGGTCGCCGCGGCCGGGCCGGCGGCCGACACGCTGCGCAACGTGCCCGACCCGCTGGACCTGCGCCTGCCCGAGGTCCAGGGCACCTACACCGCGCGCGTGCTACGCGACGGCCTGAGCGTCGTCAGCAACGACTACGTGCTCGACGCCCAGGCCGGCCGCTGGCGCACCGAGGCGGTGGCGCAGGGCATCCGCGCGATCGCCTGGATCCCGATCCGACGCGCCGGCGAGGTCGCGGGCACGCTGATGCTGTGCGCGCGCCAGCCCGACTTCTTCGACGACGCGCTGATGGCGCTGCTCGAGGAACTCGGCGCCGACCTCTCCTTCGCGCTGGACAGCGTCGACGGCCGCCAGGCGCGCGAGGCGGCGGCCCGCGAGATCGAGGCCGGCCGCGACCGCTTCCAGCGCCTGTTCGAGGCCGCGCCGGTGCCCATGGCGATCGTGTCGGTCGCGGACCGCCGCATCGTCGAGGCCAACCCCGCGCTGTGCCGCCGCTACGGCCGCTCCCGCGACGAGGTCATCGGGACGACGACGGCCTCGCACGCCTACGGCGTGATCGCGGAGGACCGCGACCTCTTCTATCGCGTGCTGGTCGCCGAGGGTCATGTCAACGACATGGCCGTGCGCATGCGCGACGCCGCCGGCCAGGTCCGCCCCGCGGTGCTGAACGCCGAGCCGCTCGAGTACCTCGGGCAGCCCTGCTGCCTGATCATCAGCCTGGAGCTGCAGCGGCCGCCGGGACCGGCGGCACCGCCGGCGCCCTCCTCGTCGACAACGTCACCCAAGGCGTTCCCCACGGGGTCGCCATCGGCTTCACCCACGGCTTCACCAACGGCGTCACCCTCGGCGTCACCCTGGGCGTCACCCACGGCGTCACCCTCGGCGTCACCGACGTCGACCTCCGCGGCGTCTACGAAGCGCTGAGATCCGCGGCGGGCTCCGGTTCCCGCAGGAACGGGTTGCGCCGCGGGATGTTGGCGATCTCCTGCAACTCCCAGAGCCGGGCTGGCTCGACGTCGATCAGCTGGGCCAGCGCCGGCAGCCGGTCCGTCGGGATCGTGCGCCCGCCCGAGCGCGCCTCGCTGACATGCTGGCGCGGCACGCGCAGGTGGCGGGCCAGCGCCGCCTGGCTGCCGCAGATGCCCACGGCCCGGTCGACGGCGCCGCGCCAGGTCGTGGCGCGCGCCTCGCCGTCCAGGACGCCGATGGCGCCCCCGCGTTGAACTCCAAGTGATTCCATGACGAAGGTTCCCGCTGCCGCCTCGCGGGCCGGCAGACGCTGTCGCCGCGGCGGTTCCTTCGACAGGAACGGCGGCGTGACCGCCTCGCGCCCGCGGGCGCGATCAGGCGCGCCGGGACGGACGAGGCGACGGAGCGGCCGGCAATGCACTCATCGCGGCCGCGCGCAGGACCCGCGTCAGCGCCGGGGCGGTCTTTCCAGCCGGGTGCGGCAGGTGCTGCGCCACGCGGGCGACGGCGCCGGGAGCCAGCGCCCGTTGGCGCAACTCGGGATGCGCAGCGGCGTCAGGCCGGGCAGCACCGCCGGCAGCACGTGGCTGCCCAGGGCCGCGGCGTCGCCCATCGCCTGGAGGTCGTGCCCGTCCAGCACGACGCTGGCGTCGCCCGGCGCATGGAAGTGCCGTTCGAACAGGCCGTGTGCATGGACATGCGCGGTCGGCGCCTGGCGCTGCAGCTGGCGCGTGCGCGCCGTCTCCAGGATCTGCGAGGACGCCTGCCCCGCCAGCCGCTGCAGCCCCTGGTGCACGAGGTCGCGCCAGGCCTCGGCGACGGACCGGTGGTCGTGTTCGGCCAGCGCCGGCACGCGGTGCTCGTGCATCGGGCCGAGCGTGCTCAGCCGCGCCCCCGCCGCGCCGTACAGGGGCACGGCGGCGCACAGCAGCACCAGCAGCGCGCGGCTGGCATGGCGCAGCAAGCGGGCGACTACCCGGGCGACAGGGGTGAAGAGGCCGGACACGGAACGCATCGCGCCTCAGCGTCGCCCAGCAACGTGTCAACCGCGTGACCGTCGGCGGCCGGTGCGATCGGAAGCACATGCGAACGGATCCGCCGGCGGTCATCGCCGACACTCCCGGACCATGAACAAGCTGATCAATTCCCTGCACGCGCGCCTGCCGCCCTGGGCGGCCGAATGGCTGGACGTCCTGGTGCCCTTGATCCAGGTCGCGTTGATCGCCTTCGCCGCCTGGCTGGTGATGCGCGTGGCGCGCCACCTGACCCGCCGGCTGACCACCGCCTACTCGCTGCCGCTCAAGGTCACGACGGTGTTCCTGCGCTCGGTCGGGGTGCTGATCTACGGCGGCGCCATCTTCTGGGCGCTGGAGCGGCTGGGCGTGTCGGGCTCGGTGCTGTGGACGGCGTTCACCGGCTTCGCGACGGTCGGCGCGGTCGCGTTCTTCGCGGCCTGGAGCGTGTTGTCCAACCTGTTCTGCGCGCTGCTGATCTACGTCACGCGGGCGTTCCGGATCGGGGACGTCGTCGAATTGCTGGAAGCCGGCGACAAACCCGGCGTCAAGGGCCGGGTCGTCGACATCAACCTGGTCTACACCACGCTGCTGGAAAGCGGCAGCGCCGACAACGGCACCTGCCTCCAGCTGCCCAACAGCCTGTTCTTCCAGCGCGCGCTGCGGCGCTGGCACGGCCCGGCGGCGGAGGAAGCCATCCATCCCATCCAGGCCACCCTGCCCGCTCAGACCGCCCACTCGACCCACCCGGTCCCGCCGGCCCAGCCGGTCCGGGCCTGACCGGGACCGCCCCGTTCAGGCGCCGGGCGCGTGGCAGACCGCCTCGATGTTGTGGCCCTCGGGATCGATGACGAAGGCGGCGTAGTAGTTCGCGTGGTACTTCGGGCGCAGGCCCGGCGGGCCGTTGTCCTTCGCGCCTGCCGCCAGCGCCGCGCGGTAGAAGGCGTCGACCTGCTCGCGGGTCTGGGCGGCGAACGCGATGTGCAGGTGGGCGGGTTGCTCGTCGGTCTGGAACAGGCACAGGGACACCGTCCCGCCCTTCGTGCAGAGCTCGATGCCGTAGGTCGGCACGCCCTCGCCCACCAGTTCCACGCCCAGCGGCGCCAGCGCCTGGAGATAGAACGCCTTGCTCGCCGCGAAATCGCGGACGCCGAATTTCACATGGTCAAACATGAGGTCTCCTGCTGATCGCGGCGAACCTACCATGCGGCATCCCCGGCGACCGTCGGACATGCCGTCCCGCCGTCCCATGACTGTCGTGTGAAGGCGACCCTTCTTCCGGGGTCCCGGCCCGACCTGTCGTAAGGTGGACATCCTGGACATTTCAAATCGGAACCACGCATGAGCACCACGCGCTTTTACCCAATCGGCACACCGGGCGTTCCCTGGGGAGATGCGGAACGGATCGCCTGGCGCGAGCGCCAGGTGCGCTCGCGGCGGTATGCCGAGGACGTGATCCCGCGCGTGCAGGCGCTGGCGGATCGCTTCGAGATCGTGCAGTACGGCATCCTGAACTACGGCGGCGACGAGTACCCGCTGCTCGCGCTGAAAAGCCGCGACTGGCATCCGGCGCTGCCGGTGGCGCTGGTGACCGGCGGCGTGCACGGGTATGAAACCAGCGGCGTGCTGGGCGCGCTGGAATTCGCCGAAGGCCCCGCGGCGGCGTATGCCGGCAAGGCGAATGTCCTGGTGGTGCCCTGCGTCAGCCCGTGGGCCTATGAACGCGTGTGCCGCTGGAATTACCACGCGGTCGATCCCAACCGCCAATTCGGCGCCAGCCGCGACGCGCAGGAATCCTCGGCGCTGATCGCGATGCTGGAGCCCTACGCCGGCCAGTTCGTCCTGCACATCGACCTGCACGAGACCACCGACACCGACGCCAGCGAATTCACCCCCGCGAAGGCGGCCCGCGACGGCAAGCCGTTCGAACCGGAACTGATTCCCGACGGCTTCTACCTGGTCGGCAACAGCGAGACCTCGCGGCTGGATTTCCAGGAAGCGGTGGTGCAAGCGGTCGAGCAGGTGACGCACATCGCGCCGGGCGACGAGAAGGGCCAGATCATCGGATTCCCGGTGATCGCCAAGGGCGTGATCGAGTTTCCGGTCCGCGAGGCGGGGCTGTGCGCCGGCGTCACCCGCGCGCGTTTCTCGACGACCACCGAGGTCTATCCCGACAGCCCGAGAACAAATCCCGAAGAATGCGTTGCCGCGCAGGTCACGGCGGTCCGCGCGGCGCTCGATTTCGCCCTGGCGCACGCACACTGACGGCAGGCGCGTCGACCTTGAATCCCACGCCGACCGCCCCACGTGCCAGTTGCCGGACGGTCGGCCCCGTCCGCCTGAAACAAGAAGGGAAGTCCCGATGAAAACGATCGACGAGATGCTCAACCTCGACCTGCTGACGCGCGACCAGCACCAGCAGATCGGCGACTGGATCGCACGGTCGCGCACGCCGGAGCAGATCCTCGACATGCCGCCCGCGCTCTGGCAGGCGGTCGAAAGCGCCAGCGAGCGCATGGGCGTCGACGCCGACCTGCTGCGCCCGCCGGCGATGGATGCCGGCGGCGCCTGAAGGCTCAGGTCACTCCGGCTCGATCCCCGCCGCCTTGATCACCTGACCCCACTTGCGGGTCTCCGCCTCCTGGAAGGCCCGCAATTCCTCCGGCGTACTCGACCACGCGTCGACGCCGGCTCCTTCGAAGAAGGTCCTGGCCTGCGGGCTCTTCAGCGCCGCGCCGAACAGCTCCCGCAGGCGCTGCACCACCGGCGCCGGCGTGCCCGCCGGCACGTAGGCGGCGAACCAGTAGCTCATGTCGTAGCCCTTCACGCCGGCCTCGTCGATCGTGGGCACGTCGGGCAACAGCGGCGAGCGCTTCGTCATCGAGTACCCCAGCGCCCGCACCTTCCCCGCCTTGATCTGCGGCAGGCCGGTCGCCGTGTCGGTGATCATGAAATCCACCTGCCCGCCGATCAGGTCGGTCAGCGCCGGCGGGTTGCTCTTGTAGGGCACATGCAGCAGCTGCGTGTGCGACAGCTGCTGGAACTGCTCGCCCGCGACGCGGCTCGACGCGCTGCCGCTGCCGAAACTCACCTTGCCCGGCTCCCGCTTCGCGCGGGCGATCACGTCGGCGACGGACTTGTACGGGCCGTCCGCCTTGACCACCATCACCTGGCCGCCCTTGCCCAGGCCGGTCACCGGCGCGAAGTCCTTCACCGGGTCGTAGGGCAGCTTCTTGTACAGATGCGGATTGGCCGCCTGCGTCGTGTTGGTCGTGATCAGCACCGTGTAGCCGTCGGGCGCGGCGCGCGCCGCCTGCTGCGCGGCCAGCATGCCGCTGGCGCCGGCCTTGTTGTCGATGACCACGGCGACCTTCGTCTGCTCCGAGATCGCCTGCCCCAGCGCGCGCGCCAGCTGGTCGGTCGCGCTGGCCGCGGCGAACGGCACCAGGAAGGTGACGGGCTTGGCCGGATAGGCCGCCGTCCCCTGCGCCCACGCCGGCAGGGTCATCGCCATCGCGGCGGCGCCGGCCAGGCCCCACACGGCCCGGCGCCGCGCCATCACTCGATTCACTCGCATCACGTCGTCTCCATCAGGTCGTCGTTGTAGTTTCTCAGCCCGGGCAGCAGGCCCTCGGGCACCTTGATCGGCATCGCCAGCACGACGAAGGACAAGGCCTTGCCGTGACTGTCCAGGTTCAGCGCGTCGTTCACGCCGCCGTCGAGCACCCCGTCCAGCACGAAGTTCATCGCACGTAGGTGCGGCAGCAGATGGCGCGTCACGCGCTGCGGGCGACGCGCCTTGAAGTGCCCGGCGACCGCGGGTTCGGTGAGCTGCTCGACCAGCAACGGATACAGCGCCGGGTCCCAGGCGATCACGCTGATGTTGGACCGGTCGCCCTTGTCGCCGGTGCGGCCATGGGCAGCGAAGCGCAACTCAACAACGCGGTCGGACGAAGCAGGCGACGCCCCCAGTGCCGCGGACAACGTCGGCGGCAGTGCCGGAGGCGCTGTCGGAGTCGATGTCGGAGGCAGTACCGGAGGCGCTGTCGGAGCTGATGTCGGAGGCAGTAGCGGGGGCAGCGAGTGCGAGTGGGGCCGGAATGGGGCTTGGGGGTCCAGGAGGGATCCCCCATGCCCCGTGAAGAGCCCGCGCTTGGCGGTTCGCGCGCTGGCGGTCTCACTGGTGCCACCTGCGTGGCCATCGTGGTCATCGCCGCTCAGCGTCACCGTGAACGGCGACTGAGCTCGGGGCATCAGCACCGAGCGCAAGCCGAGCCGCGGCCGCACGTTCGTGCGTACGCCGCCGCCGCCCGCGGGCCCGCAGGTGTACAGCGCGATGACCTCGCGGGTCAGTCGGTCCGCGCCTGCGCGCTCGGCGTGGTTCGCCGCCACGCGGAGCCGCACGTCGCGGGCGTCGCCCTCGGGCTTTGCGGCCAGCGCACGGCCAGCGTCATCGCCAAGGACGCTCGTCACGCCGATCAGGTCGACACGCAGCGGCCCCTGGCGATCGCGCTCGGGCAAGCGCGCGCGGAGGACCTCCGCGGCCAATCGCGCCCGCGCCTCGGCGCCAGGCCCTGCGTACGAGATTTCGCCCTCGGCCAGCCAGCCGTTGGCGAAGAACACATTCGCCTTGAGCGCCTCCGGCCGCGGATGTCCTCGCACGCCGCTCAGCCGCACCGAATCGGGCCCAAGCTCGAGCACCTGCGCCTCGGTGATGTCCGCGACGACATCCGGCGTCAGGTAGGCCGCGGGATCGTGGAGCTCATACAGCAGCTGTTCCTTCACCGTGTGCGCGTCGATGAGCCCGCCGGTGCCGTCGGCCTTGAAGACCGTGCAACTGCCGTCCGCCTCGATCCGCGCGATCGGGAAGCCGACCTTCGCCAGGTCCGGCACGTCCTTGAAGCCAGGATCCGCGTAGTAGCCCCCGCAGACCTGCGCGCCGCATTCCAGCAGGTGTCCTGCCATGGTCGCGCCGGCGAGCCGGTCCCAGTCGTCGAGGGCCCATCCGAAGTGCGCCAGCGCCGGACCGACCGTCAGCGACGGGTCCGCGACCCGGCCCGTGACGACGACATCGGCCCCGCGTCGCAGCGCCTCGGCGATGCCTTCGGCGCCGAGGTAGACGTTCGCGCTGGCGATGTCCGCGTCCTTGAGCGGCGTTCCGGCCTGGACCAATGCTTGGGAGAGTGACTCGCGTTGCACCCCAGTGGTCAACGCATCGCCACCCACGACGGCCACCACCGCAGCGCGAAGCCCCAGTTCGACCGCGAGCGCCGCGACGCGTCGCGCGGCGGCCGGTGGATTCGCCGCGCCGAAGTTGCCGACGATCGGGATGCGATGGTTCAGGCAGTCCGCGAGCACCGGCCGCAGCATCTCGTCGAGCAGCGGTTCATACCCACCCTCCGGATCGCGCTGCCGGGCGAGCTGCGCCAGCGCCAGCGTGCGCTCGGCCAGCGTCTCGAAGATCAGCACCGCCGGCTCGCCGAGCTGCATCAGCGTGTCGACGACTGGACGTGCCGCATCGGTGCGGTCGCCGGAGAAGCCGGCCGCGCATCCGACCAGCAAGGGAGTCGCCACGGACGCAGCGGCGGACGCGCCGCGAGCGGAATTCGTATCGATGCCGGAGCTCATGCCGGCGACTCTAGGTCGATCCGGCTTATCGGAGAATTCGATTGTTCGGATCAGTTGATTGGCAATCCCGATGAATGACCATTTGTCCGCGCGCCAACTGGCCGCCTTCGTCGCGCTGGCGGAGCTGCGCAGCTTCACCCGCGCCGCCGCCCAGTGTCATCTCTCGCAGCCGGCCTTCAGCGCGCTGATCCGGACGCTGGAGGACGGCCTCGGCGCGCGCCTGTTCGATCGGACCACGCGCACCGTCGAGCCGACGGCGGAAGGCGCGCTGTTCCTGGAGCCCGCGCGGCGTCTGCTGCAGGACATGCGGCTCGCCACCGACGACCTGCGCGATCACGTCGCGCGGCGGCGCGGCCGGGTGGCCCTGGCCGCCCTGCCCGCGCTGGCCGCCGGCTGGCTGCCGCCGCTGCTCGCGCGTTTCCGCGCCGAGTACCCGGGCATCGAGCTCGACCTGGCCGACGTGCTGTCGGAGAGCTGCGTGGAGCGGGTCCGTTCCGGACGCGCGGACCTGGCGCTCGCCGCGGTCCGCGCCACGGCGCCGGAGCTCGCCGCCGAGCCTTTCCTGTCCGATGTCTTCTACCTCGTGTGCCGGCGCGACCACCCCTTGGCGCGCCGCCGCCGGCCGGCGCTTGCGGACCTCGACGGTCAGCCGCTGATCGCGCTGGCGCGGCACAGCAGCGTGCGCCAGGCGCTGGACGCCGCCCTGCAGCCGCATCCGCTGCGGCCGCTGCTGGAGCTCGAGCAGCTCAGCTCCGTGGCCGGCATGGTCGTCGCGGGACTGGGCGTGACGCTGGTGCCGGCGCTGACGCTGTTCCACTTCTCGCATCCCGAGCTGGTCGCGCGACCGATCGTCGAGGACCACGTGCGCCGCCACATCTACCTGATCCGCCGCCGCGACCGGGCGCTGTCCTCGGCGGCGCAGGCGATGTCGGATGCGCTGTGGCGCTGGGCGTCTGAGGGCTTCAAGCGGCCGGGCGTCACCTGGCATCCGCCGCGTTGACGCGGGGACATCGACGCGGACGCGCCCCTCGGCCGCGCCGGGGGCCTCACCACATCCCCAGCACCCGCCACCAGCCGATGCCGACGGTGGCGAAGATCAGCAGCTCCAGCACGCACATCACCGCGCCCACGCGCCACCACTGGCCCAGCGTCACGTAGCCGCTGCCGAAGATGATCGGCGAGGTGCCGGTCGCGTAGTGGGTGAGCGTCATCATGATCGCGGAGCCCGCGGCCATCATCAGCATGAAGGGCACATGGAACTCGCCCGGGATCAGGTGCGCGCCCACCGTCAGGAAGGCCAGCAGCATCGCGCTGATGTGGGCGGTGGTGCTCGCGAACAGGTAGTGGGAGAACACGAACACCGCCACCAGCACCGCCGCCGTCGCCTGCCAGCCCATGCCGCTGGACGCGATCGCGTCGCGCAGGTCGGCCGAGAACCACGTGATGACGCCCAGCTTGTTGAGCTGCTCCGCCAGCATCACCAGCGCGCCGAACCAGATCAGCGTGTCCCAGGCGCTCTTCTCGGACAGCACGTCGTCCCAGTCGATCGTGCCGGTGATGATCAGCGCGAACAGGCCGAGGAAGGCGACCGCCGTGGGGTCCAGCGTCGTCGAAGGCCCCAGCAGCATCGCCGGCACGTTCGCCCACAGCAGCAACATGCCGCCGAACACGCCCAGCATCACCCGCTCCTTGCCCGACAACGGCCCCATGCGCGCCAGCTCGCCGCGCGAGTACGCGACCGCGTCCGGCGTGGCCTTGAGCTCGGGCGGCGCCAGCAGGTACACCACCAGCGGCATCAGCAGCAGCGCCACCAGCCCCGGCAGCAACATGCACAGCGCCCAGGTGGTCCAGCTCAGGTGCAGCGACTGGCCGGTGGCGCGGGCGACGTAGTCCACCACCAGCGGGTTGGGCGCCGTCGCGGTCAGGAACATCGCGGACGTGATCGGGTTGGCGTGGTAGTTCACCAGCGCCAGGTAGGTGCCAACCTTGCCTTGCGTGCCCTGCGCCGGATCGGAGTCGAAGGCGTTGGCGATCGACTTCATGATCGGATGCACGATGCCGCCGCCCCGGGCGGTGTTGCTCGGCGTGAACGGCGCCAGCACCAGCTCGCAGATCGCCAGCCCGTAGCCGATGCCCAGCGTGCGCTTGCCCATCAGCGCGATGAACATCAGCCCAATGCGGTTGCCCAGCCCGGTCTTCTTGAGCCCCCGCGAGATCAGCACCGCCACGACGATCAGCCAGATCAGCGGGTTGGAGAAGCTGCTCAGCGCGTCCACCACGGCGCCCTTGGACGTCGGCGAGGTCACCTGCGACAAGGACACGATGACCACCGCCATCAGCGCCATCACGCCGATCGGCATCACCTTCAGGATGATGGCCACGATCGTGGTCAGGAAGATCGCCACCAGCCGCCAGGCCTCGGGCGTGAGCCCCGCCGGCACCGGCGTCAGCAGCAGGCCGGCCAGCACCAGCGTCGCGATGAGCGCCGGCAGCAGCCGGAACGGCACGGCCTGGCGGAAATACCGGTAGATCGCAGTCAATCGGGCTGTCATGGCGCAGCTTCCTCCCTGAAGTGAACAGATGATGCCCCCGGACCGAGGCCCGGGCGACCGTCGCAGTGTCGCAGCCGGGCGGTCGGCTTGACTTGGTTCATATCAAAAAGTTATACTTAATCGCTAAATGTCGGCCAACTTCATCTGTTGACCGCCCTCGCACTACTCGCGGAGCTTCGACTTCCGTCGCGGTGCAGGTTCGCCGCCGGGCCTTGTTCCCGGCACCTCCGGCCGGCTTGTCCGGCCCCATTGCCACGCCAGGCTCGACCGGGCGGCGCCCCTCGACCAGGCCCGCCGTCCGCGACCCGAGTCCCCAGCGGGCACTGGCCTCGCCTTCCGCTCATCGCCGTGCCCGCTGGCAGCCCGAGAGGCCCGCCGGGGCCGCCGCGTGCCCGTCCGGCAGACCCCTCGCTCCAGGCTGATGGCGTGACCGCCGCCGTGCCCGCGCGCCCCGCAGCGCGCCCGTGTCCCTCGGACCCGACCGGCTGGCGCCCCGTTCCGCTTCGCAAGCAAAGGAGTCACGGCACATGGCCAAGGGAATCCACATCGACCACGTCTTCAAGGTTTTCGGCGACCGCCCCGCGCAAGCGCTGGCGCTGGCGCGCCAGGGGCTCGACAAGCAGGAGGTCCTCGCCCGCACGGGCCAGTCGATCGGCGTGTTCGACGCCAGCTTCGAGATCCAGGCCGGCGAGATCTTCGTCGTCATGGGCCTGTCGGGCTCGGGCAAGTCGACGCTGGTGCGGCTGCTCAACCGGCTGATCGAGCCGACCGCCGGCCGCATCGTGATCGACGGCGACGACATCAACGCCTACTCCGACGCGCAGCTGCGCGCGCTGCGCCGCAAGGACTTCGGCATGGTGTTCCAGTCCTTCGCGCTGATGCCGCACATGACGGTGCGCGAGAACGTCGGCTTCGGGCTCGAGCTCGCCGGCGTCGGCCGCCGCGAGCGCCAGGCCCAGTCGGAGCAGGCGCTGGCGCAGGTCGGCCTGGCGGGCTGGGGCGACAAGTACCCCGACGAGCTCTCCGGCGGCATGCAGCAGCGCGTCGGGCTGGCGCGGGCGCTGGCCTCGGACCCGTCGATCCTGCTGATGGACGAGGCCTTCTCGGCGCTCGATCCGATCATCCGCGCGGAGATGCAGGCCGAGCTGCTGCGGCTGCAGCAGGTGCGCCGCCGCACGATCGTGTTCATCTCGCACGACCTGGACGAGGCGATGCGCATCGGCGACCGGATCGCGATCATGAAGGACGGCCACGTGGTGCAGGTCGGCACGCCCGACGAGATCCGCCGCGACCCCGCCGACGACTTCGTCCGCAGCTTCCTGAGCGCCGGACGGCACGAGGAAGCGACCGCGCCGGCGGCGCTGCTGAACTGAGGGAGACCCGATGACCGACACGATCCTGAGCCCGCTCGAGCGGGCCGCCTCCGACGCCGCGGGCATGGCCGCGGCCCCGGCGATGCCGATGACCACGACGACACCCACGGCGATCCCGGCGCCCTCCCCCGATCCCTGGCAGGCGATGGCCAACGCGCCGGACGCCTCCGCCGCCAGCGCCTGGCTCGACGCGCCCGCGCAGGCGGCCGCGCACGGCGCGGCCCATGCCGGCGCATCGGCCGGCTTCCACCTTCAGCAGCTGTGGGACGGCTCGTTGCCGATCGCGGCCTGGATCAACCAGGGCCTGGGCTGGGCGGTGGAACAGGCGCGGCCGTTCTTCCAGACGGTGCGGCTGCCCATCGACGCGACGCTGCATTCGGTGCAATCGCTGCTGACCGGACTGCCGGCGCTGCCGGCGATCGGCGTGCTGGGCCTGCTGGCCTGGCAGTTCGCCGGGGCGCGCGTGGCGATCTGCACGGTGCTGTCGATGGCGGTGGTGGCGATGCTCGGGATCTGGCCGGAGGCGATGGTGACGTTGTCGCTGGTGCTGACCTCGCTGGTGTTCTGCGTGCTGGTCGGCCTGCCGCTGGGCGTGCTGCTGGCCAGCAGCGACCGCGCGCAACGCTGGATGCGGCCGCTGCTGGACGCGATGCAGACGACGCCGGCCTTCGTCTACCTGGTGCCGGTGGTGATGCTGTTCGGCATCGGCGACGTGCCGGGCGTGATCGTGACCATCGTCTTCGCGGTGGCGCCGCTGGCGCGGCTCACCAGCCTGGGCCTGCGCCAGGTGCGGCCCGACCTGATCGAGGCCGCGCGCTCCTACGGCGCGTCGCCGTGGCAGATGCTGGTCAAGGTCAAGCTGCCGTTGGCGATGCCCTCGATCCTCGCGGGCGTGAACCAGGCGCTGATGCTGTCGCTGTCGATGGTGGTGATCGCGTCGATGATCGCGGTCGGCGGGCTGGGACAGATGGTGCTGCGCGGCATCGGCCGGCTGGACATGGGCCTGGCGACGATCGGCGGCGTGGGCATCGTGCTGCTGGCCATCACGCTGGACCGCCTGACGCAAGCCGTCGCGCGGCCGCGCCGCGGCCATGCACGCTGGTGGCGCACCGGGCCGGTCGGCCTGCTGCTGCGGCCGCTGGGCGGCCTCCCGGCCCACGCGCCGCGCGCCGCGACGGCGCTGCTGGTCGCGCTGGGACTGGCGCCGCAGGTGCGCGCGCAAATGCCGGAACCGGCACCGGCACCGATTGCTGCCTCCCCCGCATCGGTGGCATCGGCATCGGCATCGGCATCGGCATCGGCATCGGCAGCGGCAGCGGCAGCGGCAGCGGCGTCGGTGGCGGCGTCACCGGCCTCGCTGCCGGCGCCGTCCACCGCGCCCGCGGTCGACGCGCCCTTGCCCGGCCGCGGCATCACGGTGCAGCCGCTGAAGAGTTCGCTCGCCGAGGAGGCGTTTCAGACGCTGCTGGTGTCGCGCGCGCTGGAACGGCTGGGCTACACGGTGCGGCCGATGAAGGATCTGGAGCCCGCGACCGAGCACCTGGCCATCGCCAACGGCGATGCGACCTTCATGGCCAACCACTGGCGGCAACTGCACGAGGACTTCTATCGCAACAGCGGCGGCGACGCGAAGCTCGCGCGCGCCGGCACCTACGCGCAGGGCGCCGTGCAGGGTTATCTGATCGACCGCAAGACGGCGGAGCAGTACGGCATCACGCGGCTGGACCAGCTGAAGGATCCGGCGATCGCGGCGCTGTTCGATGCCGACGGCGACGGCAAGGCCGACCTGACCGGCTGCAATCCCGGCTGGGGCTGCGAGCTGGCGATCGAACGCCACCTGCAGGCCTACGGGCTGCGCGCCAGCGTGACGCACCGCCAGGGCAGCTACGCGGCGCTGATGGCGGACACGATCGCGCGCTTCAAGGAAGGCAAGCCGGTGCTGTACTACACCTGGACGCCGTACTGGGTCAGCGCCGTGCTGCGCCCGGGACGCGACGTGGTGTGGCTGCAGGTGCCGTTCTCGGCCTCGGTCGACGGCGCCGACACGCGGCAGGCCAACGGCAACAACTACGGCTTCGAGGCCGACGAGGAACAGATCGTCGCCAATCGCGCGTTCGTCGAGCAGAACCCGGCGGCGGGTCGGCTGTTCTCGGCGATGCGGCTGCCGATCGCCGACATCAACGCGCAGAACCTGCGCATGAGCGAGGGCGCGAACTCGGCGCAGGACGTCGAGCGCCACGTCGACGGCTGGATCCGCGCGCACCAGGCGATCTTCGACGGCTGGATCGAGACGGCGCTGCGCGCGCCGGAGTGACCGCGGCGCCGTTTGGCCGTTTCGCGCGATCGATTGGCGCGATCGGGAGCGCGCCGTCGCGGCGGTCCTGAGATCCTTCCCGGCAGTTCTTTGCTGTCAGGAAACCTCATGTGGATCGATGATTCCCGCGCCCCGTTCGTGTTCCTCCGCGCCGATGTCCCCGCCGACACCGGCATCGAGGCGCAGTTCGAGCAACTGCTCGCCCGCGAGCGCCGCTTCGTGCTGCTCACCGACCACTCGCCCGGCGACCACCACGACGAATCCGCCGAGGAACGCCGCGCGAAAGCGCTCTTCATCAAGCGGGTGAAGGACCGGCTGCGGCAATGGTGCGTCGGGATGATCGTCATCGAGCGCGGCGATCCGCTGCCCAAGGCGGCGCGCCTGGCGGCCGCGGCGGCGAGCAAGGCCTTCGGCTTCTCGATGGGCTTCGTCAGCAGCGAGGACGAAGGCCTGCGCCAGGGCCAGGCGTGGCTGGACGCGCGCGATACGCCGCCGGTGTCGCCCCGAACGTCCGCTTGAACAGCGTGATGAACGCGGTGGGCGTCGCGTAGCCGAGCGTCAGCGCGATCGCCGTCACCGGCTCGCCGACGGCCAGCAGCTCCAACGCCCGCAGCAGGCGCACGCGCTGTCGCCAGGTGCTGAAGTTGAAGCCGGTCTCGAGGACGAAGCGGCGGCTCAGCGTGCGGACGCTGACGGCGGCCCAGCTCGCCCAGTCCTCCAGGCCGCGCGCGTCGGCCGGGTCGGCGATCAGCGCCCGGGCGATGCGAAGAAGACGGGGGTCCCGCGGGAGCGGCAGGCCGAAGGCCTCGACCGGCAGGCTGCGGATCTCGTCGAGGATGACGGCCGCCACGTGGCCGGCCGCGGCGTCGAGCGGCCCCGGTGGCCAGCCGCTGGCGCGCTGCACCGCCTCGCGCAGCAGCCCGGACACGCGCAGCGTGCAGGGCCGCGGCGGGAGGCTGTCGCACGCGGATTCGGCGACGAAGACGCTCCAGCCCTCGAAGGGGCCGTGCGAGCGGGCCGAGTGCTCGAGGCGCGGCGGCAGCCACACCGCATGGATGGCGGGAACGACCCAGAGGGCACCCTCCACGCCCACCGACAGCAAGCCGCGCAGCGAGCCGAAGAGCTGGCCGCGGGCGTGGCGATGGGGCTGCTGGAGGAACTCGGCCTCCTGGAGGCGCCCCGCGGCGACGATGACGACGGGGCCGTCGGGCGCGTCGAGCAAGGCGGGATCGAGGGACAGGTCGGCCATGGGTGCCGGCGAGCATAGCCGTCACCGCGTGGCGTCCATCTCGCGGCGCGGCCGGCCGATCGCTCGAATCGGCCAAACCGCGCTGCCGCCTGCAGCCTTGCAGCCTTGCAGCCTTGCAGCCTTGCAGCCTTGCAGCCTTGCCGTGCTGCCGGCTGACCCGGCAGCCGGCCGGGTGGATACGCCGCAGTCCATCGGAGCCGCGGCGCGGAGGCCGGGAGGCCTCGGGCGATCAGGCGCGTTCGCCGTCGTTCTTCTCGACGTGGACGGTGAAGGGCTTGGTGACGAAGCCGGCGGGCGCGATCTTGGCCAGGTCCACCGAGCGGTGGCCGACGACATCGAACTTCCAGGTGAAGCTCTTGTCGCCCTGGCGGAACTGCACCGTCTGGCCGCAGACGATGTCCAGCGACTGGCGGGCGTTCAGGTCGACGACGACATCCGCCTTCGCGCCGGCGAACGGCACGCCGTAGACGGAGTTGCCGTTCATCAGACGCTCGGACGACTGGGCGGCGGCGGGGCCGGCGATGCCGGCGAACAGACCGGTGGCGACGGCGATCAGGGCGATGGTGCGGGTCATGGTGAAGTCCTCTTCGCGGTGGACCGGCGCTCCCGTTGAGCTCCTACGTCATCCACCATGAGACGCACTGTAGAAACCAGGCGTTGTCGCGCCGCATGGCGGTTCGATGACAAGTTCGTCAGCCTCCGCATCCGCTGACATCGATGACACGACCCTTCGTGTCGCCAAGCAGGTTGAGCAGATGATGCGCCGCACTTCGGCGTGGCGTGGCGTGGCGTGGCGTGGCGTGGCGTGGTGGCCGTGGGCGCCGCTCAGCGAGCGAGCAATTCCTCGTCGACCCAGCGGCGCAGCAGCATGCCCATCTCCGCGGCGACGTTCAGCTCGGGCCGCGCTTCGGCCAGGTCCGCGCACGTCTCGGCGAACGTGCGACCCGAAGCCACGGCGTTCAGCGCCAGGGACTCGAGCGGCCCAAGGCTTCTGAAGTGCGGGGAATGGCCGCGCCGCCAGATCAGCAGGTCCAGCGGCGTCGCCAGCGCTTGCGCGGCGGGCGGCGTCTCGTCGCCGTCGAGCGCCTGCCACAGCGCCAGCGTGTTGAAGGACTGCTTCAGGCGCCCAAAGCTGGGCGGCAGCTGAAGTCGCAGCTCGGCCCAATCCTCGGGCGCCAGCGCAGCCAGGTCGGGCATCGTGAGCACCGGCGCATCGCCGGCATCGAAGGCGCTCCGAAGCGCCCAGTCCAGCGCGGCCAGTTCGGCGATCTCGCCATCGTCCGGCCACCGCCGCGAGAGCCACGAGGCGAAGTCCGCGCCATACCAGCGCAGACTGAAGTGCGCCGAGCCGTGGACCTCGACGAAGGCCAGCGCCTCGCGCTCGAACCATTCGTCGCCGAGGTACCGGCGCGTATGCCCGTAGCTGTCCGCCAGCGTGTCGTGCAGCCGCGCGCGATAGGCATGGTGGTAGATGGACAGGCGTCGCTCCGCGGGGAGGCCGGAACCCCGACGCAGCCGGGTGTCGATCAGGCTCGGTTGCCCGATCAGGTAGTCCTGCAGGGACCGCTGCAGGTCCAGGAGCCGAGAGGCCTGCTCGACGGCGTTCATGCGGCCTTCCTTCCGGCGTCGCCGGGCCAGGCGGCCGCGGTGATCACGCGGGCCTGGTCGAGTTCCGTCAGCAGTTCCGACAGCGGCGGGATGTGGTCGTCCCGTTCGATCATCGTCGCCACCGGGCCGAATCGCCGGAGGGCCTCGGCGTACAGCTGCCACACCGGCGGGGCCACCGGCTGGTCGTGCGTGTCGATCAGATGGTCGCCGTGGTCGCTGTGGCCGGCCACGTGGATCTGCTGCACGCGCCCGGCAGGCAGGGCGTCGAGGTAGGCGAGCGCGTCGAATCCGTGATTCACCGCGCTCACATGGATGTTGTTGACGTCGACCAGCAGCAGGCAGTCGGCACGTCGCGCGACCTCGGCCACGAACTGCGCTTCGGTCAGGCTGGAGTCCGCGTAGTCGAGATAGCTGGAGACGTTCTCCACCACCAGCCGGCGGCCGAGCGCGTCCTGCGCCTGACCGATGTTGCGCACCACCACCCGCAGCGCCTCGTCCGTGTAGGGCAAGGGCAGCAGGTCGTGCAGCTGGCGGCCGTGCGCGCCGGTCCAGCACAGGTGATCGGACACCCACAGCGGCTCGACGCGACGGGCCAGCGACGCCAGCTGCCGCAGGTAGTCCGCATCCAGACCCGCCACGGCGCCCAGGTTCATCGAGACGCCGTGCATCACCATCGGGTAGCGCGCGCGGATGCCGTCCAGCATGGCCAGGGGCTTGCCGCCGGGCACGAGGTAGTTCTCCGCGATCACCTCCAGCCAGTCGACCGGCTGCGGCGCGGCCAGGAAGTCTCGATAGTGCGTGCTGCGCAGGCCCAGGCCGAAGCCCGGGCTCGGCTGTGCGACGCGCGCGACGGGTCCGGGCTTCATGGGCTTACTTCTTCGCGGCCAGGTCGCCGATCGTGCCGCCCGCGCTCAGGCACGACGCCGCGTCCATGCCCTTGAAGCTGTGGCCCTTGCAGGCGTTCTGGCCCTTGCAGGCGTTCTCCGTGGTCTTGCAGTCCGCGTTGCCCTTGCACTCGTGCACGCCGTAGCAATGCACCTTGTCGCTGGCGGCCACGGCCAGGCCGCTGCTGCCCTGGGGAGCGGGCGCCGCCTGGACGGACAGGGCGAACATGGCGGCGGCGGCGGCCAGGGCGGCGGATTGGGTCTTGCTGATCATGGGATGCACTCCGAAAGAAGGTTCAGGTTGATGAAACGGAGCGCTCCTGCGCGTTCCGCACCCTGCTATTCGTCGTGGCCGCCGCCGAAGTTACAGCGCCCGGAAAATTTCTGCGAAGGCGCGCCCGGACAGCTCAGGGGAGCGCCTGCGCTTGCGGCCGCCCCGCCGACACCGTGAACCCCACCGTCGTCACGCCCGCCTCCGATCGCGCCGACGCCTGGCCGCCGTGCATGCGCGCGATGGCCGCGACGATCGACAGGCCCAGGCCGTGATGCCGGCTCGCGTCGACCCGCGAGCGGTCGGCGCGATAGAAGCGGTCGAACAAGCGCGGCAGGTGTTCCGGCGGAATGGCGCTGCCTTCATTGCTCACGCCGATCCAGAGTTCACCGGACCGGTCGTCCTCGCCGTGCTCGCCATGCTCGCCGTGCTCGCCGTGCCCCCCATCACGGCCGTGCTCCGCATGGCGGCTGCGATCCGCGAGGCCGCTGCGTTCCGCGAGGCCGCCGTGTTCGCCCTGCCCGGCCGGCCCGATGTCCACGACGATCTCCGACCCCGGCCGCGCGTACCGCGTGGCATTCCCGACGAGGTTCGAGATCGCCCGTTGCAGCAGCCCCGCGTCCACGCTCGCGCCGGCCTGTCCGCGCACCGTCGCCGTCACCCCGGCCTGGCGCAGCGAGGCCTCGTGATAGTCGAGCACCTCCGCCGCCAGCTCATGCAGCGCGAGCCGCGCCTCCCGGCTCGCCTGCGCGCCGCGCTGCGCGTTGGCCAGGAACAGCATGTCCCCGACGATGCGCGCGATCCGCCGCAGCTCCTCCAGGTTGGACGCCAGCGTCTCGCGCAGCGCCTCCGGCGACCTCGGCCGCCTGAGCGCGAACTCGCAGCTGTTGATCAGGATCGAGATCGGCGTGTTGAGCTCATGCGCGACATCGGCATTGAAGGACTCCATCTGCCCGTACGCCCCCGCCAGCCGGTCCAGCAGGTCGTTGAACTGCGCGATCAGCGGCTGCAGTTCCTCGACCTGGTCGCGGCCGTCCAGCCGCAGATGCAGCCGGTCCGCGCTCACCGCGGCGATCTGCCCGACCAGCGCGCGCAGCGGCGTCAGCTCGCGCCGCACGCCGATCGCCGCGCCCGCCGCCAGCACCAGCGAGCCGCCCAGCGCCGCCAGCACCAGCGTCCAGCCCAGCCGCGCCAGCAGCGCGTCGTCCGAGCGCTTGTCGAAGGTCAGCGTCACCGAGCCCCGGCCGCCCAGTTGCTCGGGCAGCGGCACCGCGAAACGCACCCGCTTGAGGTCGTGCCCCGCCGGCGGGCGCCGCGGCGGCGACACCAGCAACTGCCCGCCCGCGTCGGCCAGGCTCACCGTCAGCTCGTCGTGGCCGGCCAGGAAGTCGGTGAGCAGGTGCCGCACGCTCTCCAGGTCGTGCGCGCCGCGCGCCTCGGTCAGCAGGTGCTGGATGGCCTCGCGCTTCATCCGCAGCGTCTCGTCCTGCCGCCGGTCCAGCGTCAGGAAGATGACGATGTAGACGGCCAGGCAGGCCGCGCCCAGCCCCAGCATCGACTGCAGCGCGAAGCGCAGCAGCAGCCGCAAGCCCAGGCTCCCGGCATGCAGGCCCATCGCGCTCATCGGGCCCGTCGGGCCCGTCGCGCCGATCGATCCGGACGCGCGTTCGGTCGCCGCCGGGTCTCGTGCCTTGACGCTCATGCCGGCCGGTCCTCGAGCACGTAGCCCATGCCTCGCACCGTGTGCACCAGCGGCCGCTCGAAGGGCTGGTCGACCTTCAGCCGCAGCCGCCGGATCGCGACCTCGACGACGTTGGTGTCGCTGTCGAAGTTCATGTCCCAGACCTGCTCCGCGATCTCGGTGCGGGACAGCACCTCGCCCCGCCGCCGGATCAGCAGCGTCAGCAGCCCGAACTCCTTGACCGTCAGGTCGATCCGCTGTCCCGCGCGCGTGACCTTGCGGCGGATCGGATCGACCTCCAGGTCCGCGACGCGGTACATCGCGCCCTCGCCCGCCGGCCGGCCGCCGGCGCGGCGGCGCAGCAGCACCTCCACCCGCGCGACCAGTTCCGAGAACGCATAGGGCTTGGTCAGGTAGTCGTCGGCGCCCAGCCGCAGGCCCTGGACACGGTCCTCCACGCGCGAGCGCGCGGTGAGCATCAGCACCGGCACGTCGCTGCCCTGCCGGATCGCGCCGAGCATCGCCAGCCCGTCGATGCCCGGCAGCATGCCGTCCAGGATCAGCAGGTCGTAGCGGTTCACCGAGGCCAGGTGCAGCCCGTCCACGCCGTTGTGCGCGACCTCGACCGCGTAGCCCTCCTCGGTGAGGCCCTTGCGCAGGTACTCCGCGGCCTTGGCCTCGTCCTCGACGATCAGCAGCTTCATGACGCCGCCCCGCCCGGCGCACCCGCACCCGCGCCCGCACCCGCGCCCGCGCCCGCACCGGCACCCTCGCCCACGCCGGCCGCCGCGACGCGACCGCCCCTGTCACCGATCGTCCCGGTGTCGGTGCCGGTGTCGGCGTCCTCCTCCTCGTCGCGCCGGTGCGCGAGCCGGTACAGCACCGGCAACACCAGCAGCGTCAGCGCGGTCGAGGACAGGATCCCGCCGATCACCACCGTCGCCAGCGGGCGCTGCACCTCGGCGCCGGTGCCGGTGGCCAGCGCCATCGGCACGAAACCCAGCGACGCCACCAGCGCCGTCATCAGCACCGGGCGCAGGCGCGTCAGCGCGCCTTCGTGGATCGCGTCGTCGAGCCGCTGGCCGCCTTCGCGCAGGTTGCGGATGAACGAGATCATCACCAGCCCGTTGAGCACCGCCACGCCCGACAACGCGATGAACCCCACCGCCGCCGAGATCGACAGCGGGATGTCCCGCAGCCACAGCGCCACGATGCCGCCGGTCAGCGCGAACGGAATGCCGCTGAACACGATCAGCCCGTCCTTGAGGTTGCCGAACATCGCGAACAGCAGCACGAAGACCAGCAGCAACGACACCGGCACCACGACCTTGAGCCGCTCGGTCGCGGACAGCAGGTTCTCGAACTGCCCGCCCCAGGTCATCCAGTAGCCGGTCGGCAGCGCCACCTGCGCGCGGATCGTCTGCTCCGCCTCGGCGACGAAGCTGCCGATGTCGCGCCCGCGCACGTTGGCGCTGACGACGACGCGGCGCTTGCCGTCCTCGCGGCTGACCTGGTTGGGCCCCGGCGCCGTCGTCAGGTCGGCGACCTCGCTCAGCGGAATGAAGCGCCGCGCGCCGTCCGCGCCGACCGGCAGCGGGATCGGCAGCCGCCGGATCGCCTCCAGGTCGGCGCGCTGCGCCTCGGGCAGCCGCACCAGGATGTCGAAACGGCGGTCGCCCTCGAACATCGTGCCGGCCTCGCGGCCGCCCAGCGCCGTCGCCAGCGTGTCCTGCACGTCCTGGACATTGAGCCCGTAGCGCGCGGTCCGCTCGCGGTCGACGGCGACGCTGAGCACCGGCAGGCCGGTGGTCTGCTCGACGTTGACCTCCGACGCGCCGGCGATGCCGCCCAGCAGCGCGGCGATCCGCTGCGCCGAGGCCTCCAGCACCGCCATGTCGTCGCCGAAGACCTTCACCGCGACGTCCGAGCGCACGCCCGAGATCAGCTCGTTGAAGCGCAGCTGGATCGGCTGCGAGAACTCGTAGTTCTGCCCCGGCAGCGTCGCCACCTCGGCCTGCACCGCCGCCAGCAGCTCGTCGCGCGTCTTGCGCGGCTCGGGCCACTGGTCGCTCGGCTTGAGCATCACGTAGCCGTCGGAGATGTTGGGCGGCATCGGGTCGGCCGCGATCTCCGCGGTGCCGGTGCGGGCGAAGACGCGCTCGATCTCGGGGAACTTCTCCTTCAGGCGCGTCTCCAGCTGCTGCTGCATCGCCACCGACTGCGACAGGCTGGTGCCGGGGATGCGCAGCGCCTGGATCGCGAAGTCGCCCTCGTTGAGGCTGGGGATGAACTCGCTGCCCATGCGCGTGGCCAGCAGCCCCGACAGCGCCACCGTCACCGCGGCGAAGGTCAGCACCACCGGCTTGGCGCCCATCACGCGATGCAGCATCGGCTCGTAGGCGCGGCGCGCCCCGCCCATCAGGCGGTTCTCCTTCTCGCCCACCCGATCGCCGATGAACAGCGCCACCGCGGCCGGCACGAAGGTGATGGACAGGATCATCGCGCCGATCAGCGCGATCACCACGGTGAAGGCCATCGGGTGGAACATCTTCCCCTCGACCCCGGCGAGGGCGAAGATCGGCAGGTACACGATCATGATGATCAGCTGCCCGAACAGCAGCGGCCGCCGCGCCTCCTGCGACGCGAGGAAGACCTCGTGGAAGCGCTCGGACCGCGTCAGCGGCCGGCCCTTGTGGGCCTGCGCGTGCGCCAGGCGCCGCACGCAGTTCTCCACGATCACGACCGCGCCGTCGATGATGATCCCGAAGTCCAGCGCGCCCAGGCTCATCAGGTTGGCGCTGACCTTCTGCTGGACCATGCCGGTGAAGGTGAACAGCATCGACAGCGGGATCACCATCGCCGTCAGGATCGCCGCGCGGATGTTGCCCAGGAACAGGAACAGCACCGCGATCACCAGCACCGCGCCCTCGATGAGGTTCTTCTTCACCGTGGCGATCGCCTTGTCCACCAGCGTCGTGCGGTCGTAGACGGTGACCGCGTGCACGCCCGGCGGCAGGTTGGCGTTGACCTCGGCCATCTTCCTGGCCACCGCCTGGGAGACGGTGCGGCTGTTCTCGCCGATCAGCATGAAGACGGTGCCCAGCACCACCTCGCGGCCGTTGTCGGTGGCCGCGCCGGTGCGCAGCTCGCGGCCGATCTCGACGGTGGCCACGTCGCGCACCCGCACCGGCACGCCGCCCTCGTTGCGCAGCACGACGTTGCCCAGGTCCGCCATCGAGCGCACCTGCCCCGGCGCGCGGATCAGCACCTGCTCGCCGCGGCGCTCGATGTAGCCGGCGCCGACGTTGGCGTTGTTGCGGTCCAGCGCCGCGACCACGTCGGCTAGCGACAGCCCGTAGGACGACAGCTTGGCCGGATCCGGCGCGACGTGGTACTCCTTGGCGTAGCCGCCGATCGAGTTGATCTCGGTCACGCCGGTGACGTTGCGCAGCTGCGGCTTGATGACCCAGTCCTGGATCTCGCGCAGGTCGGTCGGCGTGTAGGGCTGGCCGTCGGGTTTCTTCGCGCCGGGCTCGCTCTCGACGGTCCACAGGTAGATCTCGCCCAGCCCGGTGGAGATCGGCCCGATGTGCGGCGTCACGCCGCCCGGCAGTTCGCCGCGCGCGGCCTGGATGCGCTCGTTGACGAGCTGGCGCGCGAAGTAGAGGTCGGTGCCGTCCTTGAAGATGACCGTCACCTGCGACAGCCCGTAGCGCGACAGCGAGCGCGTCTGCTGCAGGCCCGGCAGGCCGGCCATCGCGGTCTCGATCGGGTAGGTCACGCGCTGCTCGGTCTCCAGCGGCGAGTAGCCCGGCGCGCCGGTGTTGATCTGCACCTGCACGTTGGTGATGTCGGGCACGGCGTCGATCGGCAGCTTCTGGTAGCTGTAGACGCCCAGGCCCGCCATGCCGAGCACGGCCAGCAGCACGAGCCACCGGTGCTCGATGGCGAATCGGATGATGCGTTCGAACATGGTCCGCGGCCCCTCAGTGCGAGTGCGAGGCGCTGGCCTTGCCGGCCTCCGCCTTGACCACGAAGCTGCCCACGGCCACGACCGGCGTGCCGGCGCGCAGGCCCTCGACGACCTCGACGCGCTGGCCGTCGCCGCGGCCCACGCGCACCGGCTGGGCGACGAAGCCCTCCGCCGTCTTCACGAACACGACGGTCTTGTCCGCCATCGTCTGGACCGCGTCGGCGGCCACGCTGACCGGCACGGTGAAGCGGTCGCCGCGCACCTCGACGTTGACGAACAGGCCGGGGCGCCAGGCGCTCTTCGGGTTGTCCAGCGCCACGCGCGCCTGCGCGGTGCGGGTCTGCTCGCCGATCAGCGCGCCGACGTAGGCGACCTTGCCGGTGGCGGACTGCTCGAAGGCGGTGGCGCGGATCGTCACCGCGTCGCCGACGCGGACCTGCGCCAGGTCCTTGGCCGGCACGCTGATCTGGGCCCAGACGCTGCGCAGGTCGGAGACGGTGAACACGTTGGTGTCCTCGCGCACCTGCTCGCCCAGCGCGATGTGCTTCTCGACCAGGGTGCCGTCGAACGGCGCGCGCAGCTCGAAGCGGTTCAGCGCGCTGCTCTCGGGCGACGCGCCGACGGCCTGCAGCTTCTGCCGCGCGTTGGCCACGGCGATCTCGGCCTCGCGCAACGCCTGCTCGGCCACCTGCACGTCCTGCTGCGGCGAGATCTTCTCCTCGTACAGCCGGCGCTCGCGCTCATAGGTGGCGCGGGCGAGCTGCAGCCGCTTGTTCGACGCCTGCAGGTCGGCGCGCTGGTCCGACACCGCCGGGCTGCTGATCACCGCCAGCAGCTCGCCGCGGCGCACCACCTGGCCCAGCGACACCGGCACCGCCTCCACCACGCCGGTCACCCGCGGCACGACGTGGGCGGTGCGGTCCTCGTTGAACTTCACCTCGCCGGGCAGCTGGAAGCTGCCCTGCAGCGTCGCGGACGCCGCGGGTTCGACGACGATGCCGGCCGCCTTGACCTGGGCGTCGGTCAGGCGGATCACGCCCTCGTCCTCGTCGGCATGGGCGGCCTCGCCGGCCTTCGCCGCCTTGCCGCCCTTGCCTGCCTCGTCACCGTGGCCATGGGCGTCGGCCTTGCCGCCCTTGCCCGCCTCGTCGCCGTGGGCGTGCGCGTCGGCCTTGCCTTCCTTGCCTTCCTTGCCGGCCTTGCCGTCCTCGTGGTGCTCGTCGTCCGAGTGGCCCTTGACCTCTTCATGGCCGTGCCCGTGGCCGTGGCCTTCCTCGGCTTGCGCGCCACCGGACTTGCCGACGCCGGTCAGGATGCCGATGCCGGCGGCGGTGCCCAGCAGCAGGATCACCGCGATCGCGATGGCCTGCTTCCTGCGCGCGCCGCGGCGCGTGTCGTCATTGAAATCGTGGGGAGTGTTCATGGGAATGGAGTCGGAAGGGGGTCGATCGATCGGGCGCCCGCTCACGGGCGGGCGTCGGCGGCGCCGAGCCGCCGGTCGATGTCGGCGGACAGCCGATGCGCCTGCGACAGCGCCGTGAAGTACTGGCCGCGCGCCTGCAGCCAGGTGCGCTGCGCGTCGAGCACGTCGAGGAAGCCGAACTTGCCCAGCTCGAAGCCGCGTCGCGCGGCCTCGTAGGCGCCCTGCGCGCCGGGCAGCACGTCGCGGCGCAGGACCTGGACCTCCTCGGCCCGCGCCTGCAGCTGGTCGACGGCCTGCAGCACCTCGGCCCGCAGCCGCTGTTCCTCCGCCTGCGCGAGCGCCTGCGCCGCGTCGCGCTTGCGCAGCGCCTCGAACTGCGCGCCCTGGTTGCGGTCGAACAGCGGGATCGGGATGGACACGCTGATCAGCGGTTGCGTGCGGCCCAGTTCGGTCGCGCGCTTGCCGCCCAGGCCCACGGTCACGTCGGGCGTGGCGCGCGTGCGTTCCAGGTCGAAGGCCGCGTCGGCGCGCTGCACCGCCAGCCGGGCGCGGCGCAGCAGCGGCGACTGGTCGATGCGCGCGTCCATCGCGGGGCCGTCGGGCAGCGCCGGCAAGGCGTCGGCGCTGCCGTCGACGCGCGCGATGGCGCCGGGCGCCTCGCCCATCGCCGCGGCCAGCGCCCGCAGCGCGGCGGCGAGGTCCGCCTCGGCCAGCCGCAGCTCGATCCGCGCGCCGGACTCGGCGACGCGGGCGCGCGTGTCCTCGACCGGCGAGACCTTGCCCGCTGTCACCCGGCGCGACACCGCCTGCGCGCCGCTGGCGGCGATCTGCAGCGACTCGCGCGCGACCTGGACCCGCTCCTGCGCGATCAGCGTGTCGAAGAAGGCCTGGATGGTGCCGGCGCGGACCTCCGCGCGCTGCGTCTCCAGGTCCGCCGCGGCGAGCTCGCGGTCGCGCCGCGCCAGCTCGACCCGCGCGGCGCGCTTGCCGCCGAGCTCGATCGTCTGGCTCAGCATCAGCGAGGTGCTGCGGGTCTCGCGGCGGGTGTCCTCGATGTCGAGGCTCAGCGAGGGATTGGGGATCAGGCCGGCCTGCCGGACGGCGCCGTCGGTGGCCGCGAGTTCATGGCCGGAAGCCCGCAGCAGCGGGTTCTGACGCAAGGCGGCCTGCACCGCGGCGTCCAGCGTCAGGCCGGGGTCGGCCAGGGCCGGGAAGGAAGTCAGTGCCGCGCAAGCCAGCGGCACGAGGAATCTGCGCATCGAATACTCCAGGGTTGCGGGGACAACACGAGGGATTCGACGAAGGCAGCGCGGCCGGGGGCCGCGGGACAGGCCGCGAAGGCGCGCTCAGGGCGCGCCCGGTCGGGGCTCAGGAGAAGAAGGAAACGTCCGCTGCGATCGCCGAATCAGGCGATGCGCCAGTTGGGGCGTTCGGGGTGGTCGGGCGCGCGGGTGGAGAACGGCTGCGGACCCGCGTCATGCAGCAGTTGCGCGCCGGGGCGCGGCAGCGGGACGCCGTCCAGGCTCATCGCCCGGGTGGCGCTGAAGTGGCAGGCGCCGCAGTCGCTGTCGATGGAGAGCTTGCCGCCGGCCGCCTTGCCCGCCTCGGTGGGCTGGTCGGCGGAAGGATCGGCGGAGGCGCCGGCCGTGCCGGTCGACGGCTTGGCCGAATGAGCGCCGGCGCCGGCGTGGGAGTGCTCGTGATGCCCGACGTGGCGGGCGTGGCCGACGCGGTCATGCTGGCAATAGACCGCGGCCGCCGCCCAGGAGAACTGGAGCGGCAGCAGGACCAGCAGAAGGAGCGTGAGCCAGCGGCGCATGGGGGCGGAGTGTAAGAGCACGCGACTCTAAAGCCCCTCGCCCGTCCGAAACCCACGTGGCCGGATGACAAATCTGTCAGCTTTCCCGGCGCCCCATGCGGGCGCCGGCGTCGCCAGCGATCACCGCGAACCCGCGGCGATGGCAGGCACCAGTCCAGTCCGGATCTGCGCTCCGGGGCCGGCCGCTCGGCCGGTCCCATGCCGGATCAGTAGTGGACGACCGAGCGGATCGACTTGCCCTCGTGCATCAGGTCGAAGGCCTCGTTGATGCCGGTCAGCGGCATCGTGTGGGTGACGAAGGGCGCGAGCTGGATGTCGCCGCGCATCGCCTCCTCGACCATGCCCGGCAGCTGCGAGCGGCCCTTGACGCCGCCGAAGGCCGTGCCCTTCCAGGTGCGGCCGGTGACCAGCTGGAACGGGCGGGTCGAGATCTCCTGCCCCGCGCCGGCCACGCCGATGACGACGGACTGTCCCCAGCCGCGGTGCGCGCACTCGAGCGCGGCGCGCATCACGTTGACGTTGCCGATGCACTCGAAGGAATGGTCGACGCCCCAGCCCGTCATCTCGACGATGACCTGCTGGATCGGCTTGTCGTGGTCCTTGGGGTTCACGCAGTCGGTGGCGCCGAAGACCTTGGCCAGGTCGAACTTGGTCGGGTTGGTGTCGATGGCGATGATCCGGCCGGCCTGCGCCAGCTTCGCGCCCTGGATCACCGCCAGGCCGATGCCGCCCAGGCCGAAGACGGCGACGGTGTCGCCGGGCTGGACCTTGGCGGTGTTCTTGACCGCGCCCAGGCCGGTGGTCACGCCGCAGCCCAGCAGGCAGACCTGTTCCGGGTTCGCGTCCGGGTGGATCTTGGCGAGCGAGACCTCGGCCACGACCGTGTACTCGCTGAAGGTCGAGCAGCCCATGTAGTGGTAGACGGGCTGGCCGTTGTAGCTGAAGCGGGTGGTGCCGTCGGGCATCACGCCCTTGCCCTGGGTGGCGCGCACGGCCACGCACAGGTTGGTCTTGCCGGACTTGCAGAACAGGCACTCGCCGCATTCGGCGGTGTAGAGCGGGATCACGTGGTCGCCGGGCTGGACGCTGGTGACGCCCTCGCCGACCTCGACGACGATGCCGGCGCCCTCGTGGCCCAGCACCGCGGGGAACAGGCCTTCCGGATCGTCGCCGCTGAGCGTGAACGCGTCGGTGTGGCACACGCCGGTGTGGGTGATGCGCACCAGCACCTCGCCCTTGCGGGGCGGCGCGACGTCGATCTCGACGACTTGCAGGGGCTGTCCGGCGGCGAAGGCGACGGCGGCGCGAGATTTCATGGTTCGACTCCGAGGGATGTGGGAATGCGGCGGGCGAGTCTAAACCCGATGCGCGGCACGCTCCCGCGGCGGCCCGGCGCCGCCCACCTCGCCTGTCGGGCGCGACGCTTGCCCGCGTGGGCCACACGTCCGCCCCAACGGCGAGGAGTCCTCATGCTCATCGAGCGGCCCTGGATGCGCTGGCCCGCGTCGCTGCTGGTCTTCGCCGGCGCCACCTGGCTCAACCTGCACCTGCAGCCCCAGCTCGGCGACCGGGCGCCGCTGCTGCCGTACTTTCCCGCCCTGGTGATCGTCGGCCTGAGCTGCGGTTTCGGCCCGGCCTTCGCGTTGCTGTGCGCGTCCTGCCTGGCGATCCTGTACTTCTGGATCCCGCCGGTCGGCACGCTGTTCCCCGTCGAATCGGTCTCCAACGTCGCGTTGATCGCCCTGTTCTTCTGCGCCGGGCTGCTGATCGCCGCCGTCGCCGCCACGGCCGGCAGCCTGGTGCAGAAGGACCGGCGCAGCCGGCAGCGCCTGCGCCTGGCGCTGGCCGCGGGCCGGATGGTCACCTGGGACTGGGACATCGAGCAGCGCCATCCCAGCACGACCGGCGACGCGACCGCGATCTTCGGGCGGCGCATCCGCTCGATGGAGGACATCCTGCAGGCCCTGTCCGCCGACGACGCCGCCACCTTCCGCCAGCGCTACGCCTACGCGCTGGACAGCGGCGGGCGCTTCAGCCAGATCGCGGCGATCGTGCGGCCCGACGACGGCCAGACCGTCTGGACCCAGATCGACGGCTACGTCGCCACCGATTCCAAGGGCCGCGCGGCGCACGCGTACGGCGTGCTGGTCGACGTCACCCCGCAGCAGGAGGCGCTGCGCGCCAGCCAGGCGGCCGAGGAGCGCTTCCAGCTGGCGCTGGAGAGCGCCAAGGTCATGGCCTGGGAATGCGACGAGCAGGCGCGCTACACCTGGGCGGTCAACGTTCCGATGGGCATCTCGCGGGAGCAGGTCATCGGCGCCGAGGTCGGCAGCGTGGCCGGCCAGCCGACCTTCGCCGCGGCGGTGCTCGACGCGGTGCGCTCCGGCCAGCCGGTCACGCTGGACCAGCGGGCCTCCCACGGCGGCCGGGACTACCAGCTGCTGACCTCCATCCGCCCGATCCAGGACGCCGACGGCCAGGTGCGCCGGCTGCTCGGGGCCACCGTCGACGTCACCGAGCTCGCGGCGGTGCAGCAACAGCTGCTGCTGGAAAGCCAGCGCAAGGACACCTTCCTGGCCACGCTGGCCCATGAACTGCGCAACCCGATGGCGCCGATCCGCTACGCCGTGTCGGTCCTGCAACACACCGCCGACGAGGGCGCCCGGCATCGCGCCGTCGAGATCATCGGCCGCCAGTCCGCCCACATGGCGCGGCTGCTGGACGACCTGCTCGACATGAGCCGCATCACCCGCAACGACGTGGCGCTGCAGCGCCAGGTGATCGACCTGAGGACCGTGGTCAAGCAGGCGCTGGAGGCGGTGGAGCCGGTCTACGTCGAGAAGCGGCACCGCATCTCGCTGTCGATGCCGCCGCGGCCGGTGCCCGTCGAGGGCGACCCCACGCGGCTGCAGCAGGTGCTGGGCAACCTGCTGGACAACGCGGCCAAGTACAGCCCGGTGCCCGGCGAGGTGCTGGTGCACCTGGCCGTCGACGCCGGGCATGCGAAAGTCACCGTCACCGACCGCGGCATCGGCATCGCCAAGGACCTGCTGTCGCGCGTGTTCGAGCTGTTCACGCGGCTGGACTCGAGCAGCGCGGCGCCGGTCGGCCTGGGGATCGGGCTGGCGGTCTCGCGGCAACTGATCCAGTTGCACGGCGGGACGGTGTCGGTGGAGAGCGAGGGCCGCGACCGCGGCAGCCGCTTCATCGTCTGCCTGCCGCTGGCCGAGGGCGGCGTGGGCGCCCTGCCCGGCGCGTCGACCGGACCGGCGTCCGGCCAGGACGACCATGAGGACGGGAGCGCTGGCAACACCTGCGTGTTGATCGTGGATGACAACGAGGACGGCGCGAACACGCTGGCCGAGGTGCTGCGGGAGGCGCGCTTCCGCACCGCGGTGGCCTACACCGGGGAGGACGCGCTCACCGCCTTCGAGCGGCTGCACCCGCGCGTGGTGCTGCTGGACATCGGCCTGCCCGACCTCAGCGGCAACGAGGTCGCGCGGCGCCTGCGCGGGCGGGCCCGGGACGAGCTGGTGCTGGTCGCCGTCACCGGCTGGGGCCAGGAGGCGGACCGCGCCGCCACCGCCGCGGCCGGCTTCGACGCCCACGTGGTCAAGCCGGTCGACGCGACGGAGATCGAGCAGTTGATCCGCCGCCTGCTGCGTGAACCGGCCTCGAGCGCCGCCCTCGGCACGGGCTGATCCGATCGGATCGGCGAGGACCACCTTGGGCCGGCGCCTCCGTCATCCGACGTCAGCGGCCCGCTCCTTCTCTCTTGCTCCCCGTACCCTCAGCGCTCATCGGCCCAGCCGGTCGCGCAGGTCGTACCAGAACGCACCCAGCGCCGTGAGCGGCACGCGCAGCAGCCGTCCGCCGGGGAACGGGTAATGCGGCAGGTCGGCGAAGGCGTCGAAGCGCGTGGCCTGGCCCTGGATCGCCTCGGCCAGCACGCGGCCAATCAGGTGGGTGAAGGTCACCCCGTGCCCCGAGCAACCCTGCGAGTAATAGATGTTGGGCGCGAGCCGCCCCACCTCGGGCAGGCGCGACAGCGTCAGCAGGAAGTTGCCGGTCCAGGCGTAGTCGATGCGGACATCGCGCAGCTGCGGGAAGGTCTTGGCCAGCTTGGGCCGCACGATCGACTCGATGTGCGCCGGATCGCGCGCGCCGTAGATCACCCCGCCGCCGTACAGCAGCCGCCGGTCGGCCGACAGCCGGAAGTAGTCGAGCAGGAAGTTGCAGTCCTCGACGCACAGCTTGTCCGGCAGGATCTCGGCCCAGCGCGCGCCCAACGGCTCGGTCGCGATCACCTGCGTGCCGCAGGGCATCGAACGCGCCGCCAGCTGCGGTTCCAGGTTCCCGAGGTAGGCGTTGCCTGCGACGATCACGAACCGCGCCCGGACCACGCCTTGCGCCGTCACGACGCGGGCCGGATCGCCGCGTTCGATGCGCACCACCGGCGAGTCCTCGTGGATCACGCCGCCCAGCGATTCCAGCGCCAACGCCTGGCCCTGCGCCAGCCGCAGCGGGTGGACGTGGCCTGAGCTGCGGTCAAGCAGCGCGGCGGCGTAGCGGCGCGAGCCGGTGGCCGCCTCGGTCCGCGACGCGTCGAGCAGCTCCAGTTCGCGGTGCCCGTAGCGTTCCCACAGCGCCTGGTGCCGCTCCAGCCCCTCGACCTGCCGGCCGTTGAGCGCCGCGAACATCCCGCCGGGTTGGAAGTGGCAGTCGATGTTGTATTGGCGGATGCGCTGCTTGATGATCGCCGCGCCCTCGAAGGCCATCTCGCCCAGCGCCTTGGCCGTCGTCGCGCCGTGGCGCGCCTCGATGACGTCCAGGTCGCGCGAGTAGCTGTGCACCAGCTGCCCGCCGTTGCGCCCCGAGGCGCCCCAGCCGACGCGATGCGCCTCCAGCACGACGACGCGCAGCCCCGCTTCGGCCAGGTGCAGCGCGCTCGACAGCCCGGTGTAGCCGGCGCCGATGACGACGACGTCCGCCTCGGTCAGCCCGCGCAGCGGCGGCCGCGCCGGCTGCCGCAGGGCGCTGTCGGCGTAGAAGGATGGCGCATGCGGCTCGCTCCGCTCCGAACGTTCGGAGCGCTCCGATTGCCGAGGACGGTCGTCGTGTCCGATGGCCTCTCGATGCCCGATCGGCGCATGCGGCTCGCTCCGATCGAGGGACTGGTCGCGACGCCGCGCGCCGCCGTGTTCGGTCGTGTCCATGGTCTTCGCCGTTGCGGCCTCACGCGCGGTCATCGATGCGCAGCCAGGTGGTCTTCAGCTCGGTGTACTTCTCGAACGCGTGCAGCGACTTGTCGCGCCCGTTGCCGCTCTGGCGGTAGCCGCCGAAGGGCACGGTGATGTCGTCCTCGTCGTACTGGTTCACGTGCACGGTGCCCGCGCGCAACCGGCGCGCGACGCGATGCGCGCGGTCGACCTGCCCGGTCCAGACGCTGGCCTGCAGGCCGTAGGGGCTGTCGTTGGCGATGGCCAATGCCTCGTCCTCGTCGTCGAAGGCGATGACGCTCAGCACCGGGCCGAAGATTTCCTCGCGGGCGATGCGCATGTCGTTGCGCACGCCGCTGAACACCGTCGGCTCGACATAGAACCCGCCGCTGTCGGCGCGGGCCTGCTCGCCGCCGCAGGCGACGGCGGCGCCCTCCTCCCGGCCGGCGCGCAGGTGGCCGAGCACCGAGCGCAGCTGCGCGTCGTCCACCAGCGCGCCCATGCGGCTGGCCGCGTCCAGCGGATCGCCCGGCATGAACTTGCGGGCCTCGTCGCGCAGCAGCGCCACGCAGTCGTCGACGCAGCCGCGCTGGACCAGCAGCCGCGTCGGCGCGTTGCAGGACTCGCCCTGGTTGAAGAAGACGCTGGCCGCGGCGGTGCGCGCGGCGCGCTCGAGGTCGGCATCGTCGAAGACCAGGCAGGCCGACTTGCCGCCGAGCTCGTTGTAGACCCGCTTGAGGTTGGACTCCGCCGCGCAGGCCAGCATGCGCCGGCCGATCCGCGTCGAGCCGGTGAAGCCGATCGCGTCCACGTCCCCGTGCAATGCGAGCGCCTCGCCGGCTTCCTGGCCGTAGCCCGGCACCACGTTGAGCACGCCGGGCGGCAGACCGGCCTCGAGCGCCAGGTCTGCCAGCCGCAGCGCGGTATAGGGCGACTTCTCGCTGGGCTTGAGCACCACGCTGTTGCCCGCGGCCAGCGCCGGGCCGAGCTTCCAGGCCGCCATCAGCATCGGATAGTTCCACGGCACGATCGCGCCGACGACGCCCATCGGCTCGCGCGTGATCAGCGCCAGCGCGCTGTCGGGCGTCGGGGCGATCTCGCCGTAGAGCTTGTCGATCGCCTCGCCGTACCAGGCCAGGCAGGTCGCGCTGGCGACCACGTCCACCGCCAGGCTGTCGGCGATAGGCTTGCCCATGTCCAGCGTCTCCAGCAACGCCAGCTCCTCGCGGTGGCTGAGCAGCAGCTCCGCCCAGCGCAGCAGCACGCGCTTGCGCTCGCGCGGCGGTCGCGCGCGCCAGCTGCCGCTGTCGAAGGCGTGACGCGCGGCGGTCACCGCGGCGTCGATGTCCAACGCGTCACCGCGCGCCACCTCGCCGAGCAAGCGGCCGTCGATCGGCGAGTGCTTGGCGAAACGCTGTCCTTGCGCGCCGTCGCGTCGCCGGCCGCCGACCAGCAGCCGACCGTCCGCCCGCAGCGCCGCGGCGCGCGCATGCCAGTCGATGGCCGAAGGGGAAAGAGTCTTGGGATCGTTCATGGTCGATGTCCTCTTGTCGAAGGGCTCCTGGTGTCGCGCCGTTCCCGGCAGGCCGCGCCGAAGGCCTGCAGCAGCGCCATCGAGGCCGGGTTCTCGGCGGCCCGCCATTCCGGGTGCCACTGCAGGCACAGCGAGAAGGTCGTCGCCTCGGCCAGCGAGAAGGCCTCGACCAGGCCGTCCGGCGCGCGCGCCTCGACGCGCAGCCCCGGCGCGAGCTGATCGATGCCCTGGCCATGCAGGCTGTTGACGCGCAGCTCGCGCGTGCCCAGCACGCGTTCCAGCAGGCCGCCGGGCTCGACGAAGACCGGATGCGCCGGCCCGTACTGCGTCGTCACCGGATCGGCGTCGTCGGCGCGGTGGTCCGCCATGCCGTCCAGCGCCTGCACCGCCTGGTGCAGGCTGCCGCCCAGCGCCACGTTGCTCTCCTGCAGCCCGCGGCAGATCGCCAGCAGCGGGATGCCGCGCTGCGCCGTGCGTCGGATCAGCGGCAGCGTCCAGCTGTCGCGCAGCGGATCCAGCGGCAGGCTGCCGTCGTCCACCGTGCCGTCGTAGTGCCGCGGGTCCACATTGGACGGCGAGCCGGTCAGCAGCACGCCGTCGGCGATGTCCAGCCACGCGTCGAGCTCGCCCGGATGCGCCGCCGGCACCACCAGCGGGAAGGCGCCGGCCAGCCGCACCGCCTCGACGTACTTGTGGCCGACGACATGGAAGTCGTGGTCACCCAGCCGCCGGTTGCAGGCCGAAACCAGCACCCGGGGTGCGTCGGCCAGCAGCGGCCGCGCGATGGCGTGGATCGGCGTCGTCAGTGTCGTGCTCGTCATCGCTGCAGGTCTCCCAGGCAGAGGTACTTGGCCTCCAGGTACTCGTCCAGGCCGGCGCGGCCGCCCTCGCGGCCCAGGCCCGACTGCTTGACGCCGCCGAACGGTGCCTCCGCGGTCGAGATCAGCCCGGTGTTGATGCCCACCATGCCGGCCTCCAGCGCCTCGGCCACCCGCATGAGGCGGCCGATGTCGCGCGTGTAGAGGTAGCTGGCCAATCCCGTCTCGCTCGCGTTGGCCGCGGCGACGACCTCGGCCTCGTCGCGGAAGCGGAACACCGTCGCCACCGGCCCGAAGATCTCCTCGTGGGCGCAGCGCATCGCGGGCGTCGCGTCCGCCAGCACGGTCGGCGCGTAGAAACGCGCGTCGACCCGATGCCCGCCGGTCACCAGGCGGGCGCCGAGCGCGAGCGCGTCCTCGACCAGCCGCTCCACCTTGCGCAGCGCCTCGGCGTCGATCAGCGGGCCCTGCGTCGTCCCGGCCTCGAAGCCGTTGCCCAGCCGGATCTCGGTGCGGGCACGTTCGGCGAGCCGCTCGACGAAGCGCTCGTAGACGCCCTCCTGCACGTAGAACCGGTTGGTGCAGACGCAGGTCTGGCCGCCGTTGCGGAACTTGCTCAGCAGCGCGCCCTCGACGGCGCTGTCCAGGTCGGCGTCGTCGAAGACGATGAACGGCGCGTTGCCGCCCAGTTCCAGGGCCAGCTTCTTGACCGTCGGCGCGCATTGCCGCATCAGCAGCCGGCCGACCTCGGTCGACCCGGTGAACGACAGGTGGCGCACCACCGGGCTCTCGCACAGCGCCTGGCCGATGGCCACGGACTGCGCGCCGTCGGCGGGCAGCAGGTTGAACACGCCCGGCGGCATGCCGGCGCGCTGCGCCAGCTCGGCCAGCGCGAGCGCGGACAGCGGCGTCTGCTCCGCCGGCTTGACGACGACGGTGCAGCCCGCGGCCAGCGCCGGCGCGACCTTGCGCGTGATCATCGCGACGGGGAAATTCCACGGCGTGATGGCGGCGCACACGCCGATGGCCTGCCGGATCACCAGCAGCCGCTTGCCGGCCTGCGCGCTGGGCACGCATTCGCCGTAGGCCCGGCGCGCTTCCTCGGCGAACCACTCGACGAAGCTGGCGCCGTACGCCACCTCGCCGTGCGCCTCGCGCCAGGGCTTGCCCTGCTCGGCGGTGATCAGCGTGGCGAGGTCGTCGGCATGCGCCTGGATCAGCTCGAACCAGCGCCGCAACACCGTCGCGCGCTCCAGCGCCGTCTTGTCGCGCCAGCCGGGCAACGCGCCCTGCGCCGCCGCGATCGCGTCACGGGCCTGCTCGGCGCCGCAATTCGCGACCACCGCCAGCAGGTGCCCGGTGGCGGGGTCGCGCACCTCGAAGCGCGCCGGCGCGTCGGTCCATTGGCCGTCGATCAGCGCATGCGCCTTGGGCAGCGCGCCGTCGCGCAGCCGTTGCGTCAGGGCCGGGCCGATCATGCGGCCTCCCTCGGCGTAGGCGTAGGCGTGGGCGTGAGCACGTGCGCGGGCGTGACCGTTGCCCTCGACGTCTCCGCCAGCGCCTCCGACAGCGCCTCCGACAGCACCGCCAGCGCCGTATCGAACTGCGCCTCGGGGATCGTCAGCGGATAGAGGAAACGGATCACGTTGCCGTCCATGCCGCAGGTCAGCAGCAGCAGGCCCCGGCGCAGGGCCGCCTGCTGCACCTGCCGGGCGAGGTCCGCGCTGGGCTGGCCGCTGCGCGGATCGGCGAACTCGGCCGCGATCATCGAGCCGACGCCGCGCACCTCCACCAGCGCCGGGCAGCGGGCCTGCTCGGCCTCGAGGTGTCGCCGCAGCCGCTCCCCCAGCATCCGCGCGCGCTCGCACAGCTGCTCCTCGACCATCACGTCCAGCACCGCATGCGCGGCCGCGACCGCCAGCGGATTGGCGGCGTAGGTGCCGCCCAGCCCGCCGGGCGCCGGCGCGTCCATGACCTCGGCGCGCCCGCACACGGCCGACAGCGGCATGCCGCCGGCCAGGCTCTTGGCCATCGTGATCAGGTCCGGCCGCGCCGCGTGCTGCTCCATCGCGAACAGCGTGCCGGTGCGGCCGAAGCCGGTCTGGATCTCGTCGGCGATCAGCAGGATGCCGTGCTCGTCGCAGACGCGCCGCAACGCGGCGGTGAGCTCCGCGGGCGCGACGTGGAAACCGCCCTCCCCCTGCACCGGCTCGAGCAGCATGGCCGCGACCCGGCCCGGCTCGATGTCGTGCTGGAACAGCCGCCGCAACGCGGCCAGCGTGTCCGCCACCGTCACGCCGCGCCGCGAATCGGGGAACGGCAGGTGGTGGACCTCGCCGGGGAACGGCCCGAAGCCCTGCTTGTACGGCACGGTCTTGCCGGTCAGCGCCAGCCCCATCAGCGTGCGGCCGTGGAAGCCGCCGCCGAAGGCGATCACGCCGGATCTCCCGGTGGCGGCGCGCGCGATCTTGATCGCGTTCTCGACCGCCTCGGCGCCGGTGGTGAAGAAGGCGGTCTTGCGCGCGCCGTCGATCGGCGCCAGCGCGTTGATCCGCTCGGCCAGCGCCACCGCGCTCTCGTAAGGCACGATCTGGTAGGCCGTGTGGGTGAAGCGATGCAGCTGCTGCTCGATCGCATGCAGCACCCATGGATGGCGGTGCCCGGTGTTGAGCACCGCGATGCCGGCGGCGAAGTCGGTGAAGGCGCGCCCCTCCACGTCCCACAGCGTGGCGTTGTCGGCCCGCTCGGCATGGAAGTCGCACATCACGCCGACGCCGCGCGGCGTCGCGTCGCGGCGGCGCCGCTCGATCTCCTGGTTCCTGGACATGGCGGCCCCTTCAGACGTGCAGCAGCAGGTGCTCGCGCTCCCACGGCGAGATGACCTTCATGTACTCGTCGTGCTCGATGGCCTTGACCTCCGAGTACACGGTGATGAACTCGCGCCCCAGCACGTCGTGCAGCTCGCGCTCGTCGGCCAGCAGGCTCAGCGCCTCGCCCAGCGAGCGCGGCAGCTGGTATTCCGACAGATAGGCGTCGCCCATGCATTCGGGCGTCGGCTCGATGCGGTTGCGGATGCCCAGGTAGCCGCAGGCCAGCGTCGCGGCCAGCGCGACGTAGGGATTGGCGTCGGCGCCGATGACGCGGTTCTCGATGCGGCGGGACGCCGGCGTGGCCAGCGGCGAGCGGATGCCCACGGTGCGGTTGTCGGTGCCCCACTGCGTGTTGATCGGCGCCGCGGTCGAGCGCGCCAGCCGGCGGTAGGAGTTGACATAGGGCGCGAACAGCGCCATCGCCGCCGGGATGTACTTCTGCAGCCCGCCGATGTACCAGCGGAACTCCGGGCTGGCCGAGCCGTCGGCCAGGCTGAACAGGTTGCGGCCGCTCTCGCGGTCCACCAGGCTCTGGTGGATGTGCATCGCGCTGCCCGGCTCGTTGGCCATCGGCTTGGCCATGAAGGTCGCGTACATCTCGTGGCGCAGCGCGGCCTCGCGGATCGTGCGCTTGAAGAAGAACACCTCGTCGGCCAGGCCCAGCGGCTGGTCGTGGAAGAAGTTGATCTCCATCTGGCCGGCGCCAACCTCGTGGATCAGCGTGTCGACGTTGAGCTCCATCTTTTCGCAGTACGCGTAGATGTCCTCGAACAGCGGATCGAACTCGTTGACCGCGTCGATCGAGTAGGCCTGGCGCGAGGTCTCGGCCCGGCCGCTGCGGCCGCGCGGCGGGCGCAGCGGCGTGTTGGGATCGCTGTTGCGCTCGACCAGGTAGAACTCCAGCTCCGGCGCGACGATCGGCGTCCAGGACTCGGCCTCGAACAGCTCGCAGACGCGCTTGAGCACCGAGCGCGGCGCGAACGGCACCAGCCGGCCCTCGCGGTCGAAGCAGTCGTGGATCACCTGCGCGGTCGGGTCGCCGGCCCACGGCACGATGCGCACCGTGCTCAGGTCGGGCCGCAGGTGCATGTCGCGATCGGTCGGGTGGATGACCTCGTAGTACGGGCCCTCCTCCGGGAAATTGCCGGTGACGCCCAGGCCGACGACGGCCTCGGGCAGCCGCATGCCGCGGTCCTCGGTGAATTTCTCGCGCGGCAGGATCTTGCCGCGCGCCACGCCGGTCAGGTCGGGCACCAGGCATTCGATCTCGGTGACGCGATGCGCGTCGAGCCACTTGTCCAGGTCGTTGAAGCTGAAGTTCTTTCGGTCCACGGGGGACTCCTTGAAGTCGCGTGGGCGCAGGAGCGCGACGGCGCACCGGCGCGCGCACGCAGGGCCGCGCGGACGGGGCCGCGGGCACGCAATGGCGGGATCGGGGGACGGGGACGCGCGCGCCGGCGCGCCGCCGTCAGCGCGCGCCGTCGGGGGGCTCCGCCTCGTGCTGCGGCATGCGGTGCCGGTCGCGGCGCGGCGCGCGGCAGCTGGGATTGCCGGCGTTCACAGCAGGTCCTTCAGCCGGTAATAGGCCATGCCGGCCACCAGCGCGGGCGTGCGCAGCCAGCGGCCGCCGGGGAACGGCCGGTGGCGCAGCGCGGCGAAGGTGTCGAAGCGGCCGGCGTCGCCGGCGATCGCCTCGGCCACCAGGCGGCCGGCCAGGCCGGTCAGCGCCAGGCCGTGGCCGGAGAAGCCCTGCAGGTAATAGACGTTGGCCGCCTGCCCCTGCCGCGCCGGCAGCCGGCCGAAGTCGGGCGCGCGGTTCATCGTCACGTCGACGAAACCGCCCCAGGTGTGGGCGACGCGGGCCTCGGCCAGTTGCGGGAAGACCTGCGTCATCCGCGCCCGCATGCTCTCGCTCAGGTCCGACGGCGTGCGCGTGCTGTAGCTGGCGCGGCCGCCGAAGATCATCCGGCCGTCGCGCGAGGGCCGGTAGTAGTCCAGGATCGCGTTGTTGTCGCAGACCGCCGAGCGCGACGGGATCAGCCGCTCGAGCTGCGCGGCGGGCAGCGGCTCGGTGGCGACGATGTAGGTGCCGACCGGCATGATCCGCGCCTCGAGCTGCGGCGCGATGTCCTGCAGGTAGACGTTGCCGGCGAGCAGCACCTGGCGCGCGCGCAGCGAGCCCTGCGCGGTGTGCAGCACCGGCCGAGCGCCGGCCTGCAGCCGCAGCACCGGCGACTGCTCGTGCAGCCGCACGCCCAGCGAGGCCGCCGCCCGCGCCAGCCCCAGCACGTACTTGAGCGGATGCAGGTGGCCGGAGCGCGGATCGTGGACCGCCGCCACATAGCGCGGGCTGTCGACCCAGCGGCGCACCTCGGCGCCCTCGATGCGGGCCATCGGATAACCGTAGCGACCCTCGACGAAGTCAGCGCCCTCGAGCAGCTCGCGCGCCTTGCGCGCGTTGCAGGCGACACCGAGGAAGCCGCTCTGCCATTCGGCGTCGATGTCGAAACGGGCGCAGCGGTCGCGGATCAGGTCGATCGCCTCGATGCTCATGCCCCACACCTGGCGCGCGGCGGTGGCGCCGAGCTGCTGCTCGATCACCGCCGGGTCGCAGGCCAGGCCGTGGATGACCTGGCCGCCGTTGCGGCCGCTGGCACCGCCGCCGACCTCGCGCGCCTCCAGCACGCGCACGTCGAAGCCGCGCCCGGCCAGCTCCAGCGCCGCGGACAGCCCCGCGAGTCCGCCGCCGACGATGGCGACGTCGCAGGACGCGTCGCCCTGCAGCGGCGCGTGGCGCTCGGTCCGTTCCGCGGTGGCGACGTAGTACGAGTCGCGCGCCAGCGCCGCGTCTTCCTGAAGGTAGTTCGCGGCCATCACGCCCTCGCGCCCGTGCCGTCGACCACCGCGCGCAGGCCTTTGCGGCACAGCGCGACGCCGCTCTCCATCACCGCGGCCCGCCAGGCGGGATCGGAGGGGATGAAGGCCTCGACGTAGTCCTCGCGCGCCATCTCGGTCACCGGCGTCTCGACCGCCTGGCGGCGCAGCCACATCAGCGTCAGGTGCGCGCGCTGCATGCGGCGGCGCTCGTGGGTGCCGAACTCGATCGCCACCGCCGAGACGCGGCAGTCGGGCAGCTCGGTCGCGAAGGCGTCGAGCAGCAGGCCCTGGAAGGTCGCCAGCGCCTGGTGGGTCGAGCCCTTGCCGCTGAGCGCCTCCGCGCCCCAGACGGCGATGGCGCGCTCGCGCGCCTCGGAGCCCGGCGGGTCGACGTTGATCAGGAAGGGCTGGCCGTACGGGCCGATGCCGGTGTGCAGGTCGGCGAACAGGCACTCCCGCGCCGCGTGCAGCTGCCGGCGCAGCAGCGCCCGCACCGCGAGGTTGGACCAGGCCGGCCGGTCGCCGCCATGGAAGATGCCGTCCGCATGGCTGTACTGGCCGCCGTTGAACGCGTCCGAGAAGCCCTGCTCCCCCACCCGCGCGCGGAACGCGTCCATCGCGGCGAAGGCCTGGGCGATCTCGGCTTCGGTCCAGTCGTTCAGGTAGAGCTGCGGGTGCAGCTCCGCGTAGCCGGGGTTGGCCGGCGGCGGCGTCTCGCCGTGGGCGCGGAAGTTGCGGTTCAGGTCGACGTTGTCCTCGTTGACCCGCTGACGGTGGGCGAAGCCCCAGGGGTTGATCGCGTGGATCAGCAGCACCGCGACGTCCTCGGGCAGCGCGCCCGGGCCGCCCTGCGCCAGCCAGGCGGTCTGGACCGCGGAGCCGGCGTAGCCCTCGATGCCGTGCGTGCCGCAGGCGACGACGAAGACCTTCGACGCGGCCGGCGCGCCGAAGCGCGCGGCATCCATCCACAGCGCCTCGCCCTCGGGGCCATGACCCGGGTGGCGCATGCTGTCCACGCTGCCGCCGCGGGCCGCCACGGCGGCGAGCCAGGCGTCGCGCGCCTCGGTGAAGGACGCCGGGAATCCCGGCTGGGCAAGTGCATTCGACATGGCCGGCAATGCTAGGCCGGGCCCGGTGGCGAGGCCATATCCGTCCCGGGCTATGACGGCCCGGTCGACCGCCGAGCGCCACCGTTTGCCGGGCTCCCGCCAGGCACCGCGGCATCGGCGCGCCGATGCCGCTCGCGTCTAGCGCGGCTGCGGATCCTGGTAGCGCGCCAGCGGATCGAGCTGCCGATCCGGGTCGGCGAACGGGATGCACTGGATGAACAGCGAGAACAGCTCCGCCTGCGAGCCGGTCTCCAGCTTGCGATGGATGCTCTTGCGCTGGTTGCGGATCGTGCCCTCGGCGGTGTGCAGCCGCTCGGCGGTCTGCTCCGAGGAATAGCCGCTCAACATGTAGAACAGCACCTCGCGCTCGCGCCGCGTCAGCACCGAGGCGCCGAACTGCTCCATCGTGCTCTGCACCTTGCGGTGCACCAGGTGGTTGACCTCGTCGCGCTCCGGCGGCGCCACCAGCTCGTGGTGGCGCTTGAGCGCCGAGAACAGCAGCGGCAGCACATGGCGGATCAGCGCGATCTCCGCGGCCTCGAACGGCGGCGTGTCCTCCTCGCGGCCCAGGCAGACCGCGATGCCGCTGCGCGCGTCGATGCGCCACAGGATGTCGATCGTGTCGATCAGGTGGGTGTTGCGGAAGAAGATCTCGAAGAACTCGCTGGCGCGGAAGTTGTCCGGCACGTAATCCGACATCGAATAGGCGCCATCGGCCTGTCCCGCGAGGAACATGCGGTAGACCGGATCCAGGATGTAAGGGCCGTCGACATAGACCTCCTCGCGCGCGCCGCGGCGCTTGGCCGCCGGCGCCTCGACGGCGAGGTACTCGGGCCGCTCGTCGACGACGTAGCGCAGCGCGATGCCCTGTTCCGCGTCGATCAGCGGGCGCAGGAAACCCATCATCGCCGTGTAGAAGCCGGGGCTGCCGACCGCCGCGTAAAGGGCCGCCAGCCGGTCCACCCCGTCGGCGTCCAGCGCCAGCGCGAAGCGGCTCTGGCGCCGCGCCCGGCGGGGCTGCGCGCCCGGGTCGGTGGGGGCGCCTGGCCGCTCAGGCGCGGCGGGGGAAGCCGGCGAGGCCGGCAAGGTCCAGGGGGGAGTGGGATCGCTGACCATGGCGCGCCATCATGCCTCGCCGGGCTGGCCCCCACCCATGGGTAACAGCTTATCTCGGGGGGGATATTTCAAGCGCGTGACACGCTTCTTACCATGCCGGTCCATGAACCGCGGTGCCGTCCCGGCCGCGTCGAGCGACAGAACTTCCACCCCCGTCTGGAGAGATTCATGGTCCCGCGTCCCTCGCCGTGCGCCGCCTCGCGCACCTTCCGCCGAACCCCGTTGCTGCTGGCCGTCGGCTCGCTGATCAGCCTGGCCGCCGCCGCCCAGCAGGCCGCCCCCGAGCCCCCGAAGCCGGAGGCCAAGCCCGGCGCGGACGACAAGGCGCCGGTGGCGCTGGACCGCGTCGAGATCACCTCCAGCAAGCGCCGCCAGCTGCAGAGCGAGATCGCCGGCACCGTCACCGCGCTGTCGGGCAGCAAGCTCGAGCAGCTGGGCGCCGTCGACGCCGAGAGCGTCTTCAAGCTCAGCCCCGGCGTGCAGTTCAACAAGGGCAACGCCGACGGCGCGCTCTACAGCATCCGCGGCATCGGCACCAACACCAGCTCGGACAACGTCATCTTCGGCCAGGCCTCGACCGGCATCTACATCGAGGACGTGCCCTTCACCGACCCCTACGTCTACATCTCCAGCCCCGACGTGATGCCCTTCGACCTGGAGCGCGTCGAGGTGCTGCGCGGGCCGCAGGGCGCGCTGTACGGCTCGTCCTCGCTGGGCGGCGCGGTGCGCTACCTGTTCGCCAAGCCCGACCTGCGCGAGCAGCGCTTCACCGTGCAGGCCGGCGCCAGCAGCGTCTCCGGCGGCGGCACCGGCTACAACTGGGCCGCGATGGCCAACCAGCCGCTGGTCGACGGCGTGGCCGCGCTGCGCGTCGTGCTGGGCAAGCGCCGCGACCCGGGCTACGTCGACAACGGCACCACCGGCCGCAAGGACGTCAACGTCGGCAACGCCGACTCGGCCCGCGTGATCCTGGCGGTCAAGCCGATGACCGGCCTGGACCTGACCGCCACCTACGTGCGGCAGAAGAGCACGCAGGACGGCGACTCCGGCGTCTCGCCCGACCCGAACCGGCTCAGCGTCAACGCGCCGACCGACGCGAAGGTCGATTCGAAATTCGACCTCGGCACCGTGCAGGTCAACTGGGAGGTGGCCGGCCTGCGGCTGACCTCGCTGACCGGCTACCAGACCAAGCGCCGCAACCAGGACAGCGACCTGACCTACCAGCTGGTCCCCGACTTCACGATCTACGGCGGCGTGAACTACCCCAACGTGGACCGGGCGCTGAACACCGAGCGGCGCAGCTCCAACTCGTTCACGCAGGAGATCCGGCTGGCCCCGGCCACGCCCGGCGACCTGAACTGGCTGGTCGGCGCCTTCCACCAGAAGGCCAACTTCTTCCGCACGCAGAAGGTCACGCTGCCCGGCGCCAACGACCCGGAGAACCTGCCCGGCGACATCTACTTCGAGACGCTGCGCCGCGGCGAGGCGGTCGAGAACTCCGTCTTCGCCGACGTGGACTGGAAGCTCACGCCGAACTGGAACGTCGGCGCCGGCGCCCGCCGCTTCAAGACCAGCGTCGACTTCGAGCGCTCCAACTTCGGCGCGCCGCTGGACTACTTCCAGGACAAGGACAGCGGCACCACGCCGCGCTTCAGCACGCGCTACCAGTTCTCGCCGCAGGTCGCGGCCTACGCGACCGCGTCGCGCGGCTATCGCTTCGGCGGCATCAACACGACCGGCTCGACGCCCTACAAGTCCGACTCGCTGTGGAACTACGAGGCCGGGCTGCGGCTGCAGCCGGCGCGCAACCTCTCGTTGGACCTGAGCGTGTTCACGCTGGATTGGAAGAACATCCAGGTCTCGACCGCGAATCCGGAGGGCTTCATCGTGATCGGCAACGTGGCCAAGGCCCGCTCCAACGGCCTGGAGGCGACGCTGGGCTGGCGGCCCCGCAGCGACCTGACGCTCAACGCGTCGGTCGCGGTGACGGACGCCAAGCTGGGTGCGTCCTTCGTGTCGGCCAACGGCCGCGACGTGGCCTCCGGCACGCAGCTGCCGGGCGTGGCGAAGTTCCAGTCCACGCTGGAGGCGGCCTACCGCTGGGCCGGCCCGTTCGACGCCAGCTCCACGCTCGGCGCGGTGCTGCAGCACACCGGCAAGCGCAAGGCGCAGCTCGACGCCGACCTGGACCTGCCCGCCTACACGACGCTGGACCTGCGCTGGACGCTGACCTGGTCGCAGATCGAGCTGGCCGTGTTCGCGCAGAACGTGGCCGACAAGCGGGGCCAGTCCAGCGCGGTGGTGAACTACTCGACCTACCAGAACCCGGGCGCGGTGAACTACACGCAGTGGTATCCGATCCGCCCCCGCACCGTCGGGCTGAACCTGCGTTATGACTATTGATGCCGTGCCCGCCGCCGCGCCGCGGACGGAAGAACGGGGCGGCGCCGGCCCCCTCGTGGTGCTGGCGGTGCTCACGCTGGTCAACGCGGCGGCGCAGTCCGGCAGCACGCTGCTGTCGGCGGTGCTGCCGCTGATCAAGGCGGAGTTCGGTTTCTCCGACGCGCAGCTCGGGCTGCTGACCGGCTACGGCTCGGCGGTGTCGTACGCGCTGCTGGCGCTGCCGATCTCGCACTGGGCCGGGCGCCATGGCAACTCGCTGGTGCTGGCCGTCAGCATGGCGGTCTGCGCGGTGGCCAACTTCGTGACCGCGGGCTGCAGCTCGCTGTGGCACCTGATCGCCGCGCGGCTGGTGGCCGGCACCGGGCCCGCCGCCGCCTGGCCGCTGGGGCAGGCGCTGGTGGCGGAGCACTTCCCGCCGCGGCGGCGCTCGGGCGCGATGGCGGCCTACACCGCCGGGGACTTCATCGGCGGCACGCTGCCGCTGGTGATCGGCGCCTGGCTGGCGGTGCGACATGGCTGGCGCTCGGCCTTCCTGGTGTTCGGCGTCGCGATGCTCGGCGTCGCGCTGTTGCAGCGCTGGCTGGTGCGCGACCAACCGGCCGTCGCGGTCGAGCCGGTCGAGGCCAGCGCCGACGACGAGCCCGCGCCGCGCTGGCAGGACGGCGTGCGCGAGCTGATGCGCCAGGGCGCGTTCGTGCACATCATGTTCGCCTTCAGCTGGGCGTCGTTCGCGGTCTACGGGCTGTCGCAGTGGATGCCCAGCTTCTACAACCGGCAGTTCGGGCTGCGGCCCGACGAGGCGGCCGCCTTCTTCGGCGGCGCCTATGCCGGCGGCGCGCTGCTGGGGCTGCTGCTGGGCGGCGTGATGGGCAACCGCATCGGCGGCGACCGCATGGACCGGCTGCTGGTCTTCTGCATGGGGACCTACCTGCTGACCTTCCCCTGCATCCTGGGCGTGCTGTTCGCGCCCAGCCTGCCGGTGGCCTTCGCCGCGCACGTGGCGGCCACCACCTTCGGCGCCATGCCCAACGGGCCGGTGCTGTCGATGATCCACGGGACCGTGCCGCGCCGGCTGCGCGTGCTGGCCTCGTCCGTCTTCCTGCTGGTGCTGACCCTGCTCGGCAACGGCGGAGGCCCGCTGCTGATCGGCCTGGGCAGCGACCTGCTGGCCGCCCGGTACGGCGGCGAATCGCTCAAGTACGCCATGCTCGCTGTGAAGCTGCTCGGCGTGATGCTCTTCATCCATCTCGGGATCGCCTGGCGCAACGCCCGGCGCGACGCCCGCCAGTAAAAGGAGACGGCCATGACGGCCCATGTGTTGCCCGCGCTGCGGGAAGAGGACTACTACGCCCTGCGCAACCCCAACGACCCGCAGATCTCGCCGGACGGCCGCTGGGTGGCCTACACGCTGGCGCGGCCGCTGGCCGACGAGGACGTGTGGACCGAGGAGGTCCGCGTCGTCGAGCGCGCCGGGCGGCGGGCCTTCACGATCGGCGCCGGCAGCCAGCCGCGCTGGTCGCCCGACAGCGGCCGGCTCGCCTGGGTGCGGCCGGCGGCGGACGGCTGCGAGATCGCGCTGTGGGACGTCGCGACGCGGCGCGAGACGCTGGCCGCGCCCTTGCCCGAAGGCGCGCAGGGCCTGGCCTGGTCGCCCGACGGCGCGCGCATCGCCTTCGTGATGCTGGTGCGCGAGGCGCCGCCCCGCGGACCGCTGCGCGAGGCACCCGCCTGGCATGCGCGGCGCACCGCGCAGTGGGCGCCGCCGGCGCGCTACACCGAGCGGGCGCTGCGCCGGCTCGAAGGCCTGGACGACGAGCGGCCCCACGGCCATCACCAGATCCATCTGCTGGAGGTGGCCAGCGGCGCGGTGCGCCAGTTCACCTTCGATCCGTTCGACCACGGCGGCCCGGCGTCGGCGATCACCAAGCTCAACCTGGCCGGACGGATCAACTGGACGCCGGACGGCCGCCACCTGCTGATGTCGATGCAGCGGCCCGCGCCGACGCAGGGCCCGTGGGATCCGGAGCTCAACCTCGCCTCGGAGGTCTACGAGTTCGCGCTGGCCGACGGCGCGGTGCGCCAGCTCAGCGACTTCGGCGGCGTGGTCTGCCGCGCGACGCTGTCGCCGGACGGCCGGTGGATCGCCTTCGCCGGCTTCAAGAACCGGCGGCGCGCCTTCCACACGCACAGCGTGCACGTGATGCCGCGCGAAGGCGGCCCGATCCGTTCCTTCGCCCACCCGGAGACGCTGGAGATCCACCAGGACCTGGTCTGGGAGCCCGACAGCCAGGCGCTGCTGGTGCTGCAGACGCGCCAGGGCGACGGCGGCCTGGCGCGCCTGGACCTGCAAGGCCGCTGGTCGATGCGGCGCACCGGGCTGGGCGGCTCGGCGGCGTCGGGCTACGTGCTCTGGAACAAGGGCATCAGCGTGTCCGACGACGGCCAGGTCGCCTACCTGGAAGGCCGCGCCGACCGCACCGACGAGGTCGCGGTGCTGCACGCCGACGGCGTGCGCAGCGAGCAGCTGAGCGAGCACGGCGCCTGGCTGGCCGAACGCGCCGTCGCGCCCATCGAGATGCTGTGGGCGCCGACGCCCACGCCGACGCAAGGCTGGCTGCTGCGGCCGCCCGGCGCGCGCGCCGGGGAGCGGCTGCCGTTGATCGTCTGGCTGCATGGCGGGCCCTACCTGGCCTGGGGGCCGCATTTCGCGATCGCGCCGCAGTTGTGGGCGGCGCGCGGCTACGCGGTGCTGATGCTCAATCCGCGCGGCTCGCTGGGCTACGGCGAAGCCTTCACCGACGCGATCCATCACAACTTCCCCGGCCCGGACGACCTGCGGATCGTCGACGCGGTCGAGCATGTCGTGCAGACGCAGGGCCTCGACACGGACCGGGTGTTCCTGGCGGGCGAGTCCGCCGGCGGGTTGATGTCGAGCTGGCTGATCGGGCACACCGACCGCTTCAAGAGCGCGGCGGTGGTCTACGGGGTGATGGACTGGACCAGCGCGGTGCTGACCCAGGACCGGTCCGACTACTACCCCTTCTACTGGCGCCCCGCCCCGCCGTGGGAGCCCGGCATGCTGGAGAACTACTGGCAGCACTCGCCGATCTCGGTGGTGAACCGGGTCAAGACGCCCACCATCGTGCTGTGCGGCGACGTGGACTGGCGCACGCCGCTGTCGCAGTCGGAGATGTATTACACGGCGCTCAAGCTCTGCGGCGTGAAGGCGGCGCTGGCCACCTTCCCCGACAACAACCACGGACTGGAACGGCATCCGAGCCAGTACCTGGACATGCTGGACCTGATCGTGCAGTGGTTCCGCAAGAGCGAGGCGGAGGACGAGGCCGCCGGCGAACGCGTCGGTCAGCGGTCGGGCGCGACCCGGTAGGTCGACCGGTCCGGCGGCGGGCGCGGTTCGGTGGCGTACCGGGGCCCGGTGCCGCCACGGTCCCGTCAGGCCGCCGGCGAATCGCCCACCGCCGGCGGCGCCTCGCGCGCCGGTGGCTGCGGCGCCAGGTAGCCCGCCAGCAGGAACAGCGCGCCCATGCCCAGCAGGCTGCCGACGATGCCCATCGGCGAGAAGGCCCAGCTGCCCAGCGACAGCAGCAGCTTGGCCATCGCGATCGCGCAGACGACGGCGGAGACCTGCCAGGCCAGGCGCTCGCGGCGCCGGGTGCTCAGGAACAGCGAGGCGACACCGACGGCGGCCAGCGCCAGCGGCAACAGGTAGCTCTCCCAGGCGAGCGGGAAGGCGGCATCGGGCCCGTCGGTCGCGCCGCGGACCACGACATAGCCCATCGCCACGCCCAGGGCCGCCGTGGCCACCCGACGGGCCTCCACCGGGACGGCATCGCCGAGCATCCGCCACGTCGCCAGCGCCGCGAAGAAGGCGATCGCGGCCAGCCACCAGACCGCCTGCGTCGTCTCGGCGGACGGCTCCGCGGCGAGCACCAGCGGGATCGCCGACGTCAGCAACCCCACCAGCGCCACGCGCGGCGCCGTGATGGCGCCGCCGGCGCCGAGGGCCGCCAGCGCGGGCCAGGCGCGCAGGACCTGCGCGAACGCCGCCGTGCCGGTGACCGCCAGCAGCGCGATCACGGGCCACGGATAGGACAGCGCGTGGGCGACGAGCGCCGGCAGCAGGCCGGCGAGCCAGAGCTGCGCCTTGATGGGTTCGGCCAGGCGCGGGTCCATCGGCCGGCGCAGGCGCCAGCCGGCCATCGCGGCGCCGAAGACGACCGGCGCGATCAGCGCGGCCAGGTTCATCGCGCGCGCCAGGGTGGGCTGCGACGGCACCAACGCCAACCAAGCCAACGCCAAGGCGCCAGCGAACAGCGCCGACACGGGCGTCGGCGTCGAGGTCCGCGTCGACGTCCGCACGGGCATCGCCAGCGGGTTCGGGACGGGAGCCGGCGCCGTGGGCGTCGGCCTCTCCCGGACCTCGCCGAGCGCCGGTCCGCGACGCCACATCCGGACCGCCACGCTGACCGCGGTGACCGCCAACAGGATCAACACGAACGTCGGCCACGCTTCGGCGCCCAGTCCCAGCTGCCGGTAGGTGAAGACCGCCGCGGCCCCGACCGTGATGACCGCCGCCAATCGGGCGTCGAGGGCCCGGCCGAGATAGTCCATGCGCAGCGAGAGCGCGAGCGCCGCGAGCAGCAGCAACCCGGCCGGCCATGAGCCCGTCACGCCGGTCATCGACACCGCGCCGACGATCACCAGGCCGCGGGCCACCCAGCGGCGGATGAACGACCCGTCGCGCGCCGAGAGCATCAGGATCGCGCCCTCGGCGAACAGGCCCAGGCTCGACACCGCCGGGGACAGATCGCCCTGCATCAAGCCGGCGGCCACGCTGAACGCCGCGAGCACCCAGGCCGTCTCGCGCAGCGCGGGCTGCGGGAAGGCCTTCATCGCGCCGAGGCCCAGCATTGCCGCCGCGGCGAACGCGACCGCCATGAACGCCAACGGCCCCAGCAGCCAGCCCTGGACCCCCAGGTAGAGCACGACGCTCATCGAGAAGCAGGTCACCAGGATCGGCGTCTCCCAGGCCAGGCGCGCCGCGCCCGAGGCTGCTGGCATGGCTGTCGCGCTCGCACTCGCACTCGCGCTCGCACTCGCATCCGACTCCGACTCCGACTCCGACTCCGACTCGGAGCCCGAACCCGAACCCGATCGTGCATGGGACGCCCTGGCGTCGGCGACCGCGTCCGCCTTGCCGCCATAGCGATTCGCCCAGATCAGCGCCCAGCCGGCGAACTGCGCGAGGTAGGCGTGGAGCAACGCCTGCTGCTGCCACGCGGGCAGCGCCGGTTCATGGGCCGAGCCGACGGTGGCGAGCGACGCCAGCCCCGCCGCGCAGACATGCGCGTGGACGCCGATCTCCTGCCAGCGCCGCGTGTGGCTGACCCACAGCGCCGAGGCGGTGACGATCAGGCCGTAGATCAGGTTGAACAGCAGCCCGCCCGCTCCGTACATCGCCAGCAGCGGCGCGGCGTAGGCGCCGAGGAAACCAACGCCGGCCAGGACCTTCGCGTCCTCCTTCAGCGAGCGCCAGACCAGCACGCCCGAGATCGCCGCGAACAGCGTCAAGGCCGTCCACGGCGTCAGCACCTCGTAGCCGGACGCGCCCGCGTAGGTGGCGAGGTAACCGATCGCGGCGGCGCCGCCCTGCACGACCTGACCCCACAGCGCGTTGCGCGCGCTCAGCCGCACGCCGGCGAAGCCCAGGCCCGCGGCCGCCGCCCAGGCCAGCGAGACCTTGGCGATCGGGGACAGCAGGTGACCCCATTCGATCGAATGGAACAGGAAGACGAAGCCCAGCAGCAGCAGGCCGATGCCGGCGACCGCGAACAGGTTCTTGCGCAGCAGGTCGAACAACGAGACCTGCCAGGACGGCTTGGTGTCGACGGGCGCGTTGATCGTCGGCACCGGGAGGCTCGCCGCCTTCGGTCGCGGCGGCATGGGCGCCTGTGGCGCCGTGCCTTCCGCGGCGGGTGCGGCGGGTGCGGCAGTCGCGGCAGTCGCAGCGGTCGCGGCGGTCGCCCCGGCCGGTGTCGGCGCGGCGCTCGCCGCTGCGGGCCGTGGCCCGTCGGCGGGCGGCGCGGCGGACACGACGACCTCCGACGGCAGCGGTGCGCGGCGGACGGTCTCGGCCGGCCGCTTGGCCAGGAGTTCTTCCAACTGCCGGACACGCCGCTTCAGCGCAGCGAGGTCCGACCAGAGGATGCCGACGGCGACAAGGAGTAACAGGGTGACGAACGCGCTCATGGCCGCGCAGTGTGCGCGAAGCGCCGGCGCCGTCCATGCCGAAAACACGGGGGAGCGCCAGGCGCCCCCCACCCGTTCAGGAGGCGCGACTCACCGCAATTGGTCGCGCGCCGCCTTGGCCACCAGGTAGATCCGGCCCGGCTGGTCCAGCGATTCCTCGTCCTCGGCGATCGCCGCCAGCGCCGTGTCGAGCACGCGCCGCGCCGCGACCGTGTCTCCGCGCTGCTGCAGCGCCACGCCGCGCAGCGCGTCGATGCCCGCGCCCCAGGCGCCGGTAGCGCGGGTCGCCTCCAGCACCTCGGCGTCGAGCTGGTCGATCAGCGCCTGCGCCCGCGCCGTGTGGTGCAGCTGCAGTTCCACCAGCGCCAGCACGAAGGTCGCGTCCTGGGTCTGCGGCGCCTTGGGCCCCGCCAGCCGCGCGAGCTGCTGCTGCGCCTGGCGCGCCTTGTCCAGCGCCTGCGCCGCCTGGCCGGCCTCGTTCTGCGCCCGCGCCCAGTTCAGCATCGTGACGTAGGTGACCGGATGCGCGTCGCCCAGCTTGGCGCGGGCGCGGAGGTAGACCTTCTCGCCGTACTCGATCGCGCGCGGCCAGTCCGCGCGCCGGAACGCCACCGCCATCAGCTCGTTGAGCAGCGTGATGTGGCGCGAATGGTTCTCCCCCAGCCGGGCCACGATCACCGGCTGCGCCTGCAGCAGCAGCGCCTCCACCGCCGCGTGGTTCTCGCCCTGCGCCCGCGCCAGCGCCAGCCGGGTCATCGCGATCAGCAGCTCGTTGTCCTCCTTGCGGCCGCGCGCCTCCTCGATCAGCCGCCGGCCCTCCTCGCGCGCCTCCTCGTCCTTGCCGGCCATCGCCAGCGAGAAGATCAGGTCCAGGCGCAGCACGTCGCGCTGCGCGGTCGCCGCCGGGTCCCTCGCGTCCTCGCCCTCGACCGCGGCCCGCAGCACCGGCACCGCGCGCGCGAATTCGTTGCGGTCGACCAGCAGCGTGCCCTCGGCCATCGCCAGGCGCCGCCGCGCCTGCGCGTCGGTGGCCAGCAAGGGCGCGCTCAGCGCCTGCAGCCGTTCGAGTTCCTTCTGCGCCTCGTCGCGCCGGCCCAGCTTGCTCAGCACCCGCACCAGCACCGCCCTCGCCTGCAGGCCCTGGCGGCCGTCGGCCTCGCCGTCGCGCTCCATCAGCAGCAGCGCGGCGCGCGCCTCCTTCTCCGCGTCCGGGAACTGGTCGATGGCGCTGAACAGCGAAGCCAGGCTCTCGTGGATCGCCGCCTCGGTCTCGGACTGCGCGCCGAAGCGCTTGGGCACCCGGTCGCGCGCGCTCTGCAGCACCTCGCGCAGCGTCGTCTCCGCGCCCTTGGCCGAGACCAGCGGATTGGTCCGGCCGATCAGGTCCTCGGTCAGGAAACGGGTCAGCGCGGTCGCGCGCTCGAGCTCGGTGCGCGCCGCGTTGCGCGCCTGGACCGCTTCCTGCTGCAGCCAGACCGCCACCGCCACGCCCAGCACCAGCACCGCGATCAGCGCCCGCGCGATCGGACGCCGCGCCTGCGCGCGGGCCAGCGTCTCGCGGTCGCGCTTGAGCGCGTCCTCCGCGTCGCGGCTCGCCCGCAGCGCCGCCCGGCGCGCCTCCAGCCGGCGCAGCCGGTCGGCCAGCTCATCCGCGCCGGCCAGGCGGCGCAGCGGATTGCCGTCGGTGGCCAGGCGCAGGTCCTCGCGCAGCAACTCGTCCTCGATCTCGCTTTCCCAGCCCGGCGCCATCGGCTGCCCGACCCGCCCCGACAGCAGCTGGTACAGCAGCACGCCCAGCGCGTAGACATCGCTGCGCACCGTCGGCACATGGCCGGCGAACAGCTCCGGCGCCACGTACAGCGGCGTGCCGGTGGTGGCGTTGTCGCCGATCGCGCCCTCCTCCACCGTCATGCCCAGCCGCGTGATGCCGAGCTGCTCCAGCCGGTCCGCCTCCATCAGGTGGCCGCTGCCGAAGTCGGTCAGCCGGACCTGCGGCCGGGCCGGGTCGCCGTCGACCAGCACGTTGGCCGGTTTCAAGTCCTTGTGCAGCACGCCGACCGCGTGCGCCGCGGCCACCGCGTCGGCGATCTGCAGGAACAGCGCCAGCCGCGCCCCCGGGTCCAGCCGCGCCAGGTGGGCCTCCGCCCAGTCGCCCAGCGTCGCGCCGCCGTAGCGGCATTCCAGGAAGAACGGCGCGACCTCGAAGTTCCAGTCCAGCACCTCGACCACGCGGCCCGGGTCGTCCAGGCCTTCCTGCAGCAGCCGCAGCAAGGTCACCTCGCGCTTGAGCGCGCGCAGCCGGGTGGTGTCCAGCGCGAACTTGTAGACCCGCTGCTCCCGCGTCTTCGGATGCTCGCCCAGCCAGACCTCGCTGCCGCCGGTGCGGCCGAGCTGCCGGACCAGGGCGAAGTTCGCACGACCCGGCACCGGCTGGCCGGCCGCCAGCGCCAGCGGACTGGCGAACTGCCGCCCGACGGCGGTGCGGGTGACCGGTCCCTCGAGCCGGTAACCGACCCGGGCCTGCGTGGCGATGTGGCCGGCGTTGCTCTCGCCCAGCGCCCGGCGCAGCTTGTTGATCGCGTTGGGCAACACCTTGTCGACGGTGACCCGTCCGGCCCAGACCTCGCGCAGCAGTTCGTCCTTGGTCACGACCTCGCCGGCGTGCCGCAGCAGGTAGGCCAGCACCTCCAGGGCGCGGCGCTCGACTTCCACCGGCAGTCCGGCGACGCGCAGCTCGAAACGGGCTTCATCGAATTCGGCGGTACCGAATCGGTAACTGAAGGCTGACTTCTCCATCGAAACAGACATCAAAACCATCCAGGAAAGCGGTAACGCGGCGATTAAACCCCGGCCGCCGGAATCGCCCGGCGCGGGCCGACACGGGAATCGGCGACGTTACCGATCCGTTATCGGGCCGTGACCGGGGCGTGCCGACACCGCCGGGGGGCCAAACCTAGCATCGACCGCGATCGTGTCCTCCCAGGGCGCGAGACCCTTTTCGACCGCAACTCCATTCAAGGCATGACATACAAACAATCGAGAGAGACCGCCTCGCGGCAAGCGCGCAGGCTCGGGTGGCTGGCGGTGGCCGTGATCGCCGCGTCGGCGCTGACCGGTTGCCTGGAAGACGATTCCGATGACCCGGTCGATCCCGGCCCCGGCGGTCCGGGCGGCCCGGGCACCCCGGTGACCTACGCGGTGACGGCCAGCGTCACCGGCAACGGCAAGATCACCAGCAACACCGGCGGCCTGGACTGCGGCACCGCCTGCACCGCCACGGTGGCGGCCAACACGGTCCTGCAACTGACGGCGACGCCGGCCGCCGGCCAGGTCTTCGACAGCTGGGGCGGCGCCTGCGCCACCACCGCCACGCCGACTTGCAGCGTGACGGTGACCCAGGCGACGGCGGTCTCGGCCACCTTCCGGGCCGCGCCGACCGCCACCTTCGGCCTGACGGTGGCCGTCACCGGTAACGGCAAGGTCACCTCGCTGCCCGCCGGCATCGATTGCGGCACCGCCTGCAGCGCCACCTACGCCGCGGCCACGCAGGTCGTGCTGACGGCCGCGCCCGCGCAGGGCCAAGTGCTGCAAGGCTGGGGCGGCGCCTGTTCCGGCACCGCCGCGGCCTGCACGGTGACGATGAGCGAGGCCCGCAACGTGACGGCCGCCTTCGCCGCGGCCCCGGCGGCGGCCAAGGCCTGGCAGGCCGCGGCGCTGATGGAGGACAGCAACGACTTCAACGTCGGCGAGACCAACCAGTTCGCCGACGCCCACCTGCTGTCGGCGGTGGACGGGTCGGGCAACGCGATGATCCTGTGGGAGCAGTCGGACGGCACGCCGGACGGCCGCACCCGCAAGGTGTTCTCGCGCCGCTACACGGCGGGCCAGGGCTGGGCCGCCGCGGTGGTGGTGCCGGGCCTGACGACGACCAGCGAGCGCGAGGAGATGGTCTCCGGCCGCCTGCTGATGGACGCCGCCGGCACCGCGGTCTGGGTGCGGGAGAACTTCCAGACGCGCCGCTACGCCGTGGGCACCGGCTGGACGGCGACGCCGTTCGCGCCGACCAACGGCGGCGGCGGCGAGCTGACCGACGCGCGCATCGACGCCGACGGCAACGTCCACCTCGTGGGCATCGGCAACGGCGACGTGCGCTACAGCCGCCTGCCCGCGGGCAGCAACCAGTGGCCGGCGTTCGTCGACATCAGCCAGTCGTCGCTCGAGACCCGTGCCGCCCAGCTGGCCGTCAGCGCCCAGGGCGCGGTGACGGTGGCGTGGAAGGAGCGCAACCCGGGCGACTCGAACGACAGCATGAAGGCCACCCGCTTCACCGGCGGCGCCTGGCAGACGCCGGTGCGCATCGAGGAGATCCTGACCAACGTGCAGGACACGATCCCGCGCCTGGGCGGCGACGCCGCGGGCAACGCGATCGCGGCCTGGCACCAGGGCAACGCGATCTACGCGAGCCGCTACGACGTCGCGACCAACGCCTGGAGCACGCCGGCCGCGCTGGACACCACGCTGGTGAGCAGCATCTCGTCGATCGAGCTGGCGATGAACGCCGACGGCAAGGCGGTGATCACCTGGAGCGCGAGCACCTCGCCGCTCAAGGCCGCGACCTACGTGCCGGGCACCGGTTTCTCGGCCGCGGCGATGGCGCATGGCTATGCGGCCGGGCACGGCGTGAGCATCGACGGAGACGGCCGTGCGGTGCTGGTCTACCGCAGCCCGGACCTGGGACCGCCGCTGGGCAGCGTCCAGAACCTGTACGCGCGTGAACTGCCGTGGGGCGGCGCCTGGAGCGCGGCCACGCTGCTGGAGAGCGGCGCGCCGGAGGTCAAGGGCGGCTTCGCCTGCTCGCTGAACCCGGCGGGCCAGGCGGTCTGCGTCTGGGCGCAGTACGACACCACGGCCACCGACGACCGCAACAGCCTGTGGAGCGCCATCCGCAAGTGAGGCCCCCGCTCAGGGAGAGCACCCGCCCCGGCCGATCGCGGCCGGGGCTTCGGCGGGCCGGTGGCTAACATCGGCCCGCTTTGTCCTGCACGCAACTTCAAGGGAGACACGAATGAAGGCAGTCTTGACCGGATGGCTGGTGGCCATCGCGCTCCAGGGATCGTTCGCGGAGGCCGCGCCGCCGGTGTCGCCGACCTCCGCGGCGGCTCCGGCCGCGTCGCCGCTGGTGGGCCAGTGGGCGCTGGATGTCGGCACGCTGCCGATGCCGCCGGAGATGCGGCCCCAGCGCGTGGAGCTGGACTTCCGCGCCGCCGCCGACGGCAAGTGGACGACGCAGGTCGACATCGTCGACGCCAAGGGCGGCCGGATGCAGTCCACGTCCACGCTGGCGCTGGACGGCACGCCGGGGCGCGCCACGGGGAACTACTGGGTCGACGTCGTCAACGCCAAGATGCCGGCGCCCAACGTGCTGGTCATGCAGTTCGTCTACGAAGGCATCCCGCGATCGACGCGGGTCTACTCGGTCAGCCCGGACGGCCAGGTGCTGACGGAGACCGAGGCCTACTTCAAGGACGGCGCGCCGGTGCTGCGCACGGCGCTGTTCAGCCGCGCGGCCCGCAAGCCCTGAGGCGCCCCGCCCTCGCGGTCGTTCTCGCGCCCGGCCTCGCTCAGACGAGGCCGAGTCCGGCGAGGATCGACCCGATGCCCATCGCGCCGGTGACGGCCGCGTAGAAGAAGGCCATCTTGGGCGTCGACGGCCAGGAGAGGTTCTCGCAGAACCAGCGCAGGCCGCGCAGGAAGAAGGTCCGGTCGCTGAAGCGGACGCTGGCCAGGAACATCAGGCTCCACGCGATCAGCGTCAGGCCCATCAGCACCGATTTCATGCCGCCGTCGGCGCGCAGCGCGCCGGCGGTCAGGGCGGCGAGGAAGGCGATCAGGCAATAGCCCAGGACATCGCCGCGCGGTCGCGGCGAATTCGGATCGGAAGGGGGAGCGGTCATCGTCGTCGGAAAGGCGCGTCGCGTGGCGGCCGGGAGGTCGGCCGCGCCACCGCGCGCGCGGCGCAGCATACCGCCCGCGGGTTCAGCGGGACCAGTCGTAGGGCGTCGTCGTCGACACCTTGACAAGGCCGGAGGCTTCGAGGATCGGCCGCGAGAAGTCCGTCGAATCGCTGTGGATCAGCGACTTGCCCAAGGCCAGCGCGGCACGTGCCCGCGCGGCGGTCAACGCGCGATAGATGCCGCGCCCGCGCCAGGCCGGGCGCGTCGCGCCGCCCCAGATGCCGGCGAACGCGGTGCCGGCCACCGGCTCCAGGCGGCCGCCGGTGATCACCTCGCCCGCGGCCTCGGCGATCCACAGGCTCGTGCCGTCGCCGCGGGCCAGGTGCTCGAGCATCGAGGCCGTCATCGGCGCCGGGTCGCCATCGCCGAAGACCTCGGCCTGCATCGCGCACAGGCGCGCGACGTCCTCCGGCTCGTGGATCGAGCGCAGCGTCACGCCGTCGGGCAACGGGACGTCGGCGACCAGCAGGCGGGCCTCGCCGACCATGATCGATTCCGGCTCGCCCGGCGCGAAACCGTGGGCGACGAGCGTGTCGTGCAAGCCCGGCGCATGGTCGTGGGCGCGGGTCTTCCATTCGACGTGAAGGATCGCGGGATCGGCCTGGAAATGCCGCAGCGCGTCGACGACCAGGCGGCGGACCTCCGCGGCATCGGCGCCGCCGAGGTCGCGGTAGCTGACGAAGCCCTGCCCTCGGGCGAAGGTCACCAGCCGCAGCGGTCCCAGCGAGCTCACGGCGATGGCGCCGGCGGCTTCGGCATCGCCGCGGAGTTGGGCGTCGTAGGCGGCGAGCAGGGAGTCGGTGTCTTGCATGGCGAGCGATGATGCCGTGCTACTCGGCGCCTTTGAACACCGCCTCGACGCGATGACCGTCGGGATCGACGACGAAGGCGGCGTAGTAGGTCGGCCCGTAATGCGGACGCAGGCCGGGGGCGCCGTTGTCCGTGCCGCCCGCGGCGATCGCCGCGGTGTGGAAGGCGTCCACCGCGGCCCGGCTCGGCGCCGAGAACGCGAGATGGAATCCCGGTCCCGGTGGCGCCGCATCCGGCCGCTGCTTGACGCAGAACACGTCCTCGCCGTCCTCGACGCCGTAGCCGATCGCGGTGTCGTCCTCATAGACCCGTCGCAACCCCAAGGCCGCGAGCGCGCCGTCGTACATGCGGACGCTGCGCGCCAGCGAAGCGACGCCGAAGGAGAGGTGGTGAAGCATGTCGAGCGCCTGGGCGGTTGTGCGGAAGGCGCTACGGTAACGGCTCGGCGACGTTTCTGACCCGCAAAGCAAAACGCCCGCGAGACTTGCGTCTTGCGGGCGTTTGCTTCTATTCGGTGGGGTGGCTGATGGGACTCGAACCCACGACGACCAGAATCACAATCTGGGACTCTACCAACTGAGCTACAGCCACCGGAGAAGCCTTAGATTATGGCTGAAGTTCTCCTCTGTGGGAAGCACTTTCTGCGATTCTTTTGAAAATCCTTCGAACCGCCCAAGTGCCGCCCCGTTGCCTTCAGCCAAGGCGCATCAATTCGCCGGCGCCGAAGCCGCCGTCGCCTTCAGCGCGGCCGGCTTGATCGTGGCCTTGTACTCGGCCTTCAGCGCGTTGTAGTAGCCCTGCATCTCGACCGCGCTCCAGGCGCGCGCGTACTGCTCCGCCGCCCGCTTCGCATCGATCAGCGCCGGATCGCGCGCCAGCACCTTCTCGATCTTCACGACCAGGAAGTTGCCGTCGCCGCCGTCCACGCCGACATAGGCCGGCAGCTTCGACGCATCGGCGCGCATGACCGCGTCCAGCACCTTCTGCGGCATCACGCCGGGCTTGGCGCGCGAGACCGTCACCGGCTCGCTCAGGCCCTTCGCGTCGCCACCCTTCTGCAGCTCGGCCAGGCGCGCCTCGCCCGCCTTCCTGGCGGCCTGGGCGGCGTGCTCCTGCACCCACGCGGCGGTCACGGCCGGCTTGACCTCGGCCAGCGCCGGCACGCGCGCCGGCTTGTACTCGACGACGCGCGCCGACACCAGCTGGTTGCCGCCCGCCTCGATCGCGGCGGTGTTGCGCTTGTTCTTCAGCGTGTCGGCTTCGAAGACCGCCTCCAGCAGCTTGGCCGAGGCCAGCGGGCCGGTCGCGTCCGGCGCCGGCTTGCGACGCACCGTCGCCTTCTGGATCGTCAGCTTGAACTTGTCGGCCGCGGGCTTGAGCGAGTCGCTCTGCTCATACACGGTGTTGCCGAAGTCCTCGGCCATCTCCGTGTAGCGCTTCTGCGCCAGCTGGCGGCGCAGCTCGGCTTCGATCTCGGCCTTCACCGTCTCGAACGGACGCGCCTGACCGCCCCGCAGGTCGGTCAGCATGATGATGTGGTAACCGAAGTCGGACTGGACGACGTTGCTGATCTCGCCCTTCTTCAGCGCGTACACGGCGTCCTCGAACGGCTTGACCATCGCGCCCTTGCCGAAGAAGTCCAGGTCGCCGCCGCGCTCGGCCGAGCCCGGGTCTTCCGAATTCTTCTTGGCCAGCTCGGCGAAGCCCGCCGGGTTCTTGCGCGCCTCGGCCAGCAGCGACTCGGCCTTGGCCTTCGCCTTGGCCTTGTCGGCGGCGGACATGTCCGCGCCGGCCTTGATCAGGATGTGGCTCGCGCGACGTTCCTCGTCGCTGGTGTAGCGCGTCTTGTTGTTGTCGTAGAACTTCTGCACCTCGTCCGCGCTGACCGTCACGCCGGCCTGCAGCGCCGCGGCGTCCAGCGCCACGTACTCGATGTCGGCGCTCTCGGCCAGCTGGAACTTGGCGGCGACCTTCGGGTCCTTGTAGTAGGCCTCGAGGTCCGCGTCCTTGGGCACCAGCGTCGCGGCGAACACCTGCGCGGCGAACGGCTGGAACTGCACCTCGCGCTGCTGCAGCAGCGCGTCGAAAGCGAGGCCGGCGCTGGCCTGCGTCGGCAGCGCGCTCTGCGCCAGCGGCGCCAGCACCGAGTTCATCTGCAGGTCCTGGCGCAGGCGTTGCAGCAGGCCGTCCACCGTCAGGCCCTGCTGGGCGGCGATCTGCTTGGCCGTCTCCGGATTGCGCAGCGGCGCCAGTTGCGGATCGGTGCGGATCAGGTCGAGCAGTTGCTCGTCGGTGATCGAGCGGTGCTCGTCGGCCACCACGGCGCCGAGCACGCGCTCGCGCAGCAGGTTCTCCAGCACGTCCTTGCGCACTTCCGGCGACTCGAACATCTTGGGGTCCATCGTCGGGGCCTGCTCACGCATGCGCTCGACCTGCTGGCGCTGGGCCTGGTCCCATTCGGCCTGCGTGATCTTGCGGCCATCAACGGTCGCCACCGTCGCGTTGCTGCCGTCCATGAAGCGGCTGTAGCCCTCCACGCCGAGCAGCACGAAGGACGGCAGGATCAGGATCAGCAGCAGGAACTGAAACAGCCGCGTGTGCTTGCGAACGAAATCAAACATCAACAACCTCGGGTCATTTCACATACGACAAAGGCGAACCGGGGTTCGCCTTTGGGCCGCGGCATTCTAGTCCACCGTTTCAGGGGACTCGCCTCGGGATTTGGTGGGCGCTGACGGTCTCGAACCGCCGACCTACTCCGTGTAAAGGAGCCGCTCTACCAACTGAGCTAAGCGCCCGAAAGCTTCGGGTGGAGTGGGAGCGAAGGCCGTCTCAGTTGACGGCGTCCTTCAGGGCCTTGCCCGGACGGAACTTCGGCACCTTCGCCGACTTGATCTTGATCGCCTCGTTCGTGCGCGGGTTGCGGCCGGTGCGCGCGGCGCGCTTCGTGACGCTGAAGGTGCCGAAGCCCACCAGCGACACCGTCCCGTTCTTCTTGAGCGTGGTCTTCACGCCGCCGATCACGGCTTCCAGCGCACGCCCCGCGGCGGCCTTGGAAATGTCCGCCTGCTTGGCGATGTGCTCGATCAATTCGGACTTGTTCACGAAGGTACCCCCTCATTGGTTTGCCAGGCCGCCGAACGGCGCGGGAAGCGGATTCTAGACGCATTGGCTTCGGGCCCCGACAAGGGGGAAGTCCCGATACAAGGGGGGTCTCAACGCACTTTCGCGCGGATCTCGGGGAGCGCCTTCTGCAGGTAATAGACCATCGACCAGATGGTCAGCACCGCGGCCAGGTAGATCAGCCAGGTGCCCCACAGCCGGGTGTTGATCAGGCCGAACAGCCGGCCGTCGTACAGCAGGAAGGGGATGGCCACCATCTGCACCGTCGTCTTGAGCTTGCCCAGCATGTGGACCGCCACCGAACGCGACGCGCCGATCTGCGCCATCCACTCGCGCAGCGCGGAGATCGCGATCTCCCGCCCGACGATCACCAGCGCCACCAGTGCGTCCACGCGCTGCTGCTCCAGCAGCACCAGCAGCGCCGCGCAGACCAGGAACTTGTCGGCCACCGGATCCAGGAAGGCGCCGAAGGACGAGGTCTGGTTGAGCTTGCGCGCCAGGTAACCGTCCGCCCAGTCGGTCAGCGCGACCGTGATGAACAGGACGGTGGCCAGCAGGTTTTGGTGGGCGGGCGCCATCTGCAGGTGGAACACCCCGACGATCAGCGGGATGGCCACGATGCGGGCCCAGGTCAGCAAGGTTGGCAGCGTCCAGAACATGGGCGGCATTGTGCCCCCTTCCGGGGGGCTCAATCGTCCAGCGTGCGCGGCTTGAAGCGCCGGTCGTCGTCGAAGAGGAACACCTCGACGAACTTCCACGGCTTGGGCAGCCGGCTCACGTCGCCGAAAGGCGCGGCACGGCGCACCGCCGCGATCGCCAGCTCGATCGTGTCCTCCGCCTGCGTCGGCTTGCGCAGCACGCGGATGTGCTTGATGGTGCCGTCCTGGTTGAGTTCGACCTCCAGCACCGGGATCGCCAGCAGCTCCGGCGGCGGCTCGCTCATGTAGGTGGTGTCCGGGTTCGCGGCGACCATGCGCTGCGCGGCCTGGCGGCGCAGGTCCTCGTGCGAGGCCACCGCGTGCGGCGCCGGCAGCGGCAGGCCGCGGCGCACCGCGGGCGACGTCGGCACCGGCGCGGCCGGCGAGGTCGGCGTCGCGGTGATCTCGCGCGTCGGCGCCGGGGCCGGCGGCGCCGGACGCTGCGTCGGCGTGCCGCAGGCCGCCAGCGACAACGCCAGCGCCAGCTTGGCGGTCCCGCGCAGCGCGCGTTTCAATGGGAGTCGGTCGATCGTGTTCATCACTTCTTTTCCAATCCGCGCGCCGCTCAATGCAGCGCGCGATAGATCTCCTCGGCGAGTTCGCGCGAGATGCCCTTGACGCTGCACAGTTCCTCGACGCTCGCGCCGGCGACGCCGCGCACGCCGCCGAAACGCTGCAGCAGCTGCGCGCGTTTCTTTGGCCCGACGCCAGGCACGTCCTCCAGCCGCGAGCCGCCGGTGCGGATCGACGCGCGCTTGGCGCGCATGCCGGTGATCGCGAAGCGGTGGGCCTCGTCCCGGATCTGGGCGACGAGCATCAGCGCCGCCGAATCGCGCCCCAGGTACACCTTCTCGCGCCCGTCGGCGAAGACCAGTTCCTCCAGGCCGACCTTGCGGCCCTCGCCCTTCTCGACGCCGACGATCAGGCCCAGGTCGACGCCGAGCTCCTCGAACACCTCGCGCGCCATCGACACCTGCCCCTTGCCGCCGTCCACCAGCACCAGGTCGGGCATGCGGCCGGTGCCATTCTGGGCGGCCTCGGCCATCTTGCTGTAACGGCGTGTCAGGACCTGGCGCATCGCGGCGTAGTCGTCGCCGCCGGTGATGCCCTCGATGTTGAAGCGCCGGTACTGGCTGCTCTGCATCTGGTGGCCCTCGAAGACGACGCAGGACGCCTGCGTCGCCTCGCCGGCGGTGTGGCTGATGTCGAAGCACTCGATGCGGAACTTGTCGAGCTCGGTGACGCTGAGGTCCAGCGCGTCGACCAGCGCGCGCGTGCGCGCCTGCTGCGAACCTTCCTCGGACAGCAGCCGCGCCAGCGCGATCTCCGCACCCTTGACGCACATCTCCTGCCAGATGCGGCGCTGCCCGCGCGGCTGGGCCTGCGTCGTGACGCGGTAGCCGGCCTGCGCGCTCAGGGCCTCGGCCAACGCCGGGTCGACCGCGTCCGACAGCACCAGCAGCGACGGCACCGCCATCTCCAGGTAGTGCTGCGCGATGAAGGCCTCCAGCACCTGGCGCTCGGGGCTCGGCGGCGCGGCCGCGGCGCCCTCGCCCGCCGCCGCGTCGTCCTCGTCCATCAGCTGGATCGCGGTCGCGTCGTCGACATGTTTCGGGAAGTAGGCGCGATCGCCCAGGTGCCGCCCGCCGCGCACCATCGCCAGGTTGACGCAGGCGCGCCCGCCCTGGAGCTTGACGGCCAGGATGTCGACGTCGCGGTCGCGGCCGGTCGCGCTGTTCTCGTCGACGGCCTGCTGCTGCAGCACCTTCGACAGCGCGGTGATCTGGTTGCGGATGCCGGCCGCCTGCTCGTACTCGAAGCGCTCGGCGTGCGCCATCATCTGCGCCTGCAGCGCGTCCATCACCTCTTGCGTCTCGCCCAGCAGGAAACGCTCCGCGTTGCTGACGTTGCGGCGGTAGTTGTCGTCCTGGCCCTCGGGCACGCAGGGACCGGTGCAGCGGTGGATCTGGTGCAGCAGGCAGGGCCGGCTGCGGTTGTTGAAGACGGTGTCCTCGCAGGTCCGCAGCTGGAAGACCTTCTGGATCAGCTGGATCGACTCCTTGACCGCCCAGGCGCTGGGGAACGGGCCGAAGTAGCGATGGCGCCGGTCGACCGCGCCGCGGTAGTAGCTGATGCGCGGCCAGGCATGCCCCGACAGCCGCAGGTAGGGATAGCTCTTGTCGTCGCGGAACAGGATGTTGAACCGCGGATTGAGCGCCTTGATCAGGTTGTTCTCGAGCAGCAGCGCCTCGGCCTCGGTGCGCACCACCGTCGTTTCCAGCCGCGCGATGCGCGCGACCATCATGCCGATGCGAGTGCCGCCGTGGTCCTTCTGGAAGTAGCTCGAGACGCGGCGCTTCAGGTTCTTCGCCTTGCCGACATAGAGCACCTGGTCCTGCGCGTCGAAGTAGCGGTACACGCCGGGCAGCGCCGGCAGCGCCAGGACCTCGGCCATCAGCCGCTCGCGGACCTCGCGCGCGGCGCGCTCCATGTCGGCGACGCGGCGCGACTCGGCGGCCTCGATCGCCTCGGACTGGGCGTTCCATGCGTCGGCGGGGGCCGGCGCGGGGGACTCGGGCGGCGGGGAGGAAGGATCCGGCACTTCGCTGGCGCCGGCGGGGGTCGTGCTCATGGGGCGCGATTGTGCCGCTTGATAATTCCGCGATGCCCGCTCCGCGCCCCGATTCCCCCCTCGACTTGCAGACTGCTGACAGCTCCCCGCCGACGTGGGACATCTGCTGCCGCGTCATCGACAACTATGGCGACCTCGGCGTCTGCCTGCGCCTGGCGCGCGACCTCGCGCGGCGCGGCACGCGGGCGCGGCTGTGGTGCGACGACCTGTCGCCGCTGGCCTGGATGCAGCCGGATCCCGTCGAGCGCCTCGAGATCCGCCCCTGGGAACAGGCCGAGGCGGCGGCGCCGGGCGACGTCGTCATCGAGACCTTCGGCTGCGAACCGCCCGCGGCGTTCGTGGCGGCGATGGCCGCGAAGGCGGTGCGCCCCGCCTGGATCAACCTCGAGTACCTCAGCGCGGAGGACTACGTCGAGCGCAGCCATGGGTTGAAGTCGCCGCAGTTCTCCGGGCCGGGCGCGGGACTCGACAAGTGGTTCTTCTATCCCGGGTTCAACGAGCGCACCGGCGGCCTGATCCGGGAGCCCGGGCTCATCGACGCCGTGACCGCGCATCACGGCGACGCCTGGCGCGCGGCGCGCGGCTGGGGCCGCCTGCCCGGCGAGCGGGTGCTGAGCCTGTTCGCGTATCCGCAGGCGCCGCTGGCGCCCTTGCTCGAGGCGCTCGGCCCCGGATGGCTGTTGCTGCTGTGCCCCGGCGCGCCGCAGGCCGCCGTGCCGCCGCTGCTGCGCGAGGGCCAGCGCGCCATCGCGCTGCCCGCGCTGACGCAGGACGACTACGACCGGTTGCTGTGGTCCTGCGACCTGAACCTGGTGCGCGGCGAGGACTCCTTCGTGCGCGCGCAGTGGGCCGGCCAGCCGATGCTGTGGCAGATCTACTTCCAGGACGACGGCGCGCACGGGCCGAAGCTGGAGGCCTTCCTGGACGCCGCGCTGGCGGGCGCCGAGGACCGCTGGGCCGCGAACTGGCGGGCCTTGTCGCGCGCGTGGAACGGCCTGGGGCCGTGGACGCCGGCCTGCGCCGAGGCGCTGCGCGAGCGGCCGGCCGCCGTGGCGCAGGCGCGCGCGTGGCGTGCCAAATTGGCCGCGCAAGTGGATTTGACCTCCCAGCTCCAGGCCTTTGCCGCCCGGGCGGGTGGCGCATGAGGGGCCTTTCGAGCTAGAATGCGCGGCTTTTCGCGTTCTGAACGCGCGGTTCCCCGAACCAGCGCCGAACGCCTCACACCGCCGGAACAGTTCGGATCTCCAAGCATCCATGTGACTGTGCCCGGACCCAATCTCCCGGAATCATCATGAAGATCGCTCAAGAAATTCGCGCCGGCAACGTGATCATGCACGGCAAGGACCCCATGGTCGTGCTGAAGACCGAGTACAGCCGCGGTGGCCGCAATGCCGCGACGGTGCGCATGAAGCTGAAGAGCCTGCTGAACAACTCCGGCACCGAAGTCGTCTTCAAGGCCGACGACAAGATGGACCAGATCGTCCTGGAGAAGAAGGAGTGCACCTACACGTACTTCGCTGATCCGATGTACGTGTTCATGGACACCGAGTACAACCAGTTCGAGGTGGAAGCCGAGAACATGGGCGACGCCATCAACTACCTGCAGGACAGCATGGAAGTCGAAGTGGTGTTCTACGACGGCAAGGCGATCTCGGTGGAACTGCCCACCAGCGTCGTGCGCGAAGTGACCTGGACCGAGCCGGCCGTCAAGGGCGACACCTCGGGCAAGGTCCTGAAGCCCGCCAAGATCGCCACCGGTTTCGAGATCCCCGTGCCCATCTTCGTGGCGCAAGGCGACAACATCGAAATCGACACGCGCACGCACGAGTACCGCAAGCGCGTCTGAGCCCCACCGGCCTCGGACCCCAATGAAAAAGCAGCCCTCGGGCTGCTTTTTTGTTGCACGCGCGCCAGGCGCGGCCGGGCGCGGGTCGATCAGGCGGCGGCGTGGCGCTTTGCCTTCTTCGACTTGCCGGCGCTGGCGACCTTCTTGGACGACGACTTGCCCGACGCGGCGTGCTGCGCCGGCTTCTTGGCGCCGGACTTCTTCGCCGTGTGCTTGCCGCCCTTCTTGGCGGTCTTGCCGGCGGCCTTGTGCTTGGCGCCGGACTTGGCGGGCTTGGCCGCCGGTGCGGCCATGTCGGCCTGGGCGGCCGGGACCGGCGCGGTGGCCGGCGGCATCGGCTGGCTCTGCGCCTGCGCCAGGGTGGCCAGCAGGGCGGTGCCCAAGGCGGCGATCAACGACTTCATGCGGATTCCTTCTTCAAGTCAACGAACGCCGGCCCTCGGAATCCGGGACCGGCGCGATGCGGGCGAGTCTAGCGCCGGGGCAGTCAAGACCGCGTCAAACGAACTCGCCCTGACGTAACCATTTCGTGGCGACCCACTTCTCGCCCTCCACCACCGGGGCGCCGCCGTGCAGGGTCAGCGTGCTCGGGTCGGGCCGGTCGTAGCTGAAGAACACCGCGTTGCCCTTCTGCGCCATCACGTCGAGCTTGATGTCCGGGAACACCGTCGCGCCGCCGCGCTCGGGCGTGTTCAGGTACATCACCAGCGTGGCCACGCGCTGGCCGCCGCGTTCCAGGATCGCCTTGGAACTGGCGTGGCGCGGGTCGAAGTAGTCGTAATGCGGCTGGTACTCGGCGCCGGCGCGGTAGCGCAGCACCTGCAGCCCTTCGCCGTTGCGCACCGGCCAGTTCACCAGCGACGCGATGCGGCGCTCCACGCGGGCGACGACCTCGTTCTCGCCACGTTCGAAGAACATGCCTTCGCTGGTGCGGGCCGAGTTGACCTCGCTGCCCTCGCGCTTGGCCGCGACCGTTTCCGACCGGGCCAGCCGGGCGCTGGCGGCGGCGACGATCGCGTCGCACTCGGCCTCCGACAGCAGGTTGCCGAACACGATCACCCGCGGCCGCTGCAGCGCCATCACGATCTGGACGCGATGGCCGTCGGCCATCAGCACGCTGCGCTGGTTGCCCAGTTCGGGCTCGGGCAGCGAGCCGGGCTCGATGACCGGCTCCGGCAGCTCGGGCAGCGCCAGCGGCGGCTCGAACGGCCGGTGCTCGGCCAGCGCCTGCTGGGCCATGTCGGCCTGCCAGCCGCTGGTCAGCATCGCCTGGTAGAGCGCTTCCCGGGAGATGCCGTTGCGCAGCTGCGCGGCCACCCAGTCGCGCAGTTCCGGCGTGAGGTATTGCGAGGTGCTCATGGACGCGACGGTATCAAACTGATCGGGGATTGCCTGTTTCGCGGTGTGCCGGCGCCCCGGCGCGGCGGCCGCTCATTCGGCGACGCGGCGCCGGAAGACGAGGCGGTCGGGCTCGCTGGCCTCGGGCGCGTAGGCGTAACCGTCGGCCGCGAAATCCAGCAGGCCGGCCGGCGTGCCGATGCGGTGCTGGATCGCGTACCTCGCCATCAGGCCGCGCGCCCGCTTGGCGAAGAAGCTGATGATCTTGTAGCGACCGCCCTTCCAGTCCTCGAACTGGCACTCGATCACGCGGGGCTTCAGCGCCTTGCGCGCGGCCGCCTTGAAGTACTCCTGCGAGGCCAGGTTCACGATCACCGGCGCCGGCAGCCGCGCGCTCTGCGCGTTGAGGTGCTCGGCGATCGTGTCGCCCCAGTAGGCGTACAGGTTGCCGCCCTGGTCGTTCTTCAGCGCGGTGCCCATCTCGAGCCGGTACGGCTGCAGCCGGTCCAGCGGACGCAGCACGCCGTACAGCCCCGACAGGATCGCCAGGTGGCGCTGCGCCCAGTGCAGGTCGTCGATCGACAGCGTCGAGGCCTGCAGCCCGTCGTACACGTCGCCGTTGAACGCGAGCACCGCGGGCTTGCTGTTCCGGTCGGTGAAGCGGGTCGACCACGCCTGGTAGCGCGCGACGTTCAGCGTCGACAGCGCCTCGGACAGGTCCATCAGCTCGCCGATGTCGGCGGGCGTCTTCGTCTTGAGGATCTCGATCAGCCCGGCCGCCTGCGGCACGAACTGCGGACGTCCCGCCAGCGCGGCCACGTCGGGCGGGGTCGGGGTGTCGTAGTCCAGGGACTTCGCGGGAGAAATCACATACAGCATGGGCGCGGATTGTCGCGCCTGCGGCGCGCAAGACCTGTCACTTGTGAACCGGATGCACGAAGGCCGCCCGGAGGCGGCCTTCGATGGGCGCGGCGCGAGCCGGCGGGCTCAGCGCGCCAGCAGCGTGTTGATCGCGGAGACGTCCTCGGGGCGCAGCTGGCCGGAGGCCTGGCGCAGCTTCAGGCTGTTCACGAGCACGTCGTAGCGGGCCTTGGCCAGGTCGCGTTGCGTCGTGTACAGCTGCGTCTGCGCGTTGAGCACGTCCAGGTTGACGCGCACGCCGACCTTGTAGCCCAGCTGCGTCGCCTCCAGGGCCAGCTTGGAGGACGCCTCGGCGGCCTCGTAGGCCTTCACCTGCGCCTGCAGCGACTGCACGCCGAAGAAGGCGCGCTTGGTGCCTTCCTCGACGCTGCGGCGGGCGAAGTCGAGGTCGTTGCGGGACTTCTCCTCCAGCGCCATCGTTTCCTTGATGCGGTTGGTGATCGCGCCGCCGCTGTAGACCGGCAGGTTCACCGACACGCCCAGCGTGCCCGTCTTGGCGGTGCCGCTGTAGCTGACGCCTTCGCCGGTCTGGCGCTGCACGCCCAGCGTCGCGTTCAGGTCGACGGTCGGGTAGCGGGCGCCCTGGGCGCGCTCGATCTCGATCTTGGCGATGTCCAGGCCCAGCTGCGCCTTGCGGATGGCCGGATGGCCGCCCTCGGCCTGCGTGACCCAGGGCTCGACCGTGGACGGCGCCACCGGCGGCAGCGCCACCGGCACCGCCAGCGGGCGCGGCTCGACGCCGGCGCGGCCGACCAGCTGGTCCAGCGTCACGCGCTTGACGCGCAGGTCGTTGTCGGCGGCGAGTTCCTGGGCGGTCGCCAGGTCGTAGCGCGCCTGCGCTTCGCGGGTGTCGGTGATGGTCGCGGTGCCGACCTCGAAATTGCGCTTGGCCGAGGCCAGTTGCTCGGCGATCGCCGCCTTGTTGGCGCTGGAGGTGGACAGCGTGTCCTTGGCCGCCAGCACGTCGAAGTAGGCCTGCGCCACGCGGACGATCAGGTCCTGCTCCGCCGTGGCCAGGTCGGACTGCGCGACGTCGACGCCCAGGCGCGCCTGCTCGATGCTGCCGGCGTTGGGGCGGTTGAAGATCGCGTACTTGGCGCTCAGGCCGGCATTGCTGGTCGTGCTGCCCTGCCAGCCCGGGTTCACCGGGCCCGCGGCGGTGCCGACGGTGGGCAGGTCGGTCTCGTTGCGCGTGGCGCCGATGCCCAGGCCCACCGACGGGCGCGCCAGCGCCTGCGCCTGGCCGTAGCGGTACTGCGCCGAGTCCGCCACCGCGCGCGCCGCCAGGTAGGTGGCGTCGTAGGCGCGGGCCGCGTCGTACAGCTCTTGCAGGCTCTGCGCCTGGACCGCCCCGGTCGCCAGCGCGAGCGCCGCGGCCAGAAGCGAGACCCGCGGCAGACGGGAGATCGGAGACGTACGGCGGTCAGCAGCCATGAGGCATCCTCGTGTCGATGTGATGTTCTTCGGATCGGTCCAACTGCGAACCGGCCGCGGACGCGCCGCGGCCGGGATTCAGTTTCCTGGCACCGGCGGGTCGGACTGCGCCGACCTCGGCTCCGGTGCCGCGGGCGAGGTTATAGATCACCTCTCCCGTCTGTCTCGAAAGAAATGCGACGACCTGCAGTCTTCGCACCCCCTGTCGGCAATACGGCGCGACGGAATGCTGGAACCGCCCGGCGCGCCGCATCCCTCAGAACGTGAAATGCGAGCCGGTGTCGAAGCCGTCCAGGCGCTGCACGACGGTCTCGAACAGGTTCTTCGTCGTGAACTCGCGCTCGCCGGTGCGGGTCACGATGCGGGCCGTCATCGCCGGCTCGTCGCCGACGATCACGCCCATGCGGCCGCCGATCTTGAGCTGCTCCAGCAGCGCCTGCGGCGCCTGCGGCACCGAGCCCGACAGCAGGATCACGTCGAACGGCGCCTCGCCGGGCAGGCCCTTCGTGCCGTCGCCCTCGACCACCGTCACGTTGAGCACGCCGTTGCGGCGCAGCGCGTCGCGGGCGGCGCCGGCCAGCGCCGCGTCCTTCTCCACGCTGAACACCTGCTGCGCCTTGTGGCCCAGCAGCGCGGCCATGTAGCCGCTGCCGGTGCCGATCTCCAGCACCTTCTCGTGGCGCTCGATCTGCAGTTCCTGCATCCAACGGGCCTCGACGCGCGGGGGCAGCATCTTCTGGCCGTTGGCCAGCGGCAGCTCGACGTCGGTGAACGCCACGTTGCGGTAGGCGGCCGGCACGAAGTCCTCGCGCTTGACGACGGCCAGCAGGGCCAGCACCGAGGGATCCAGCACATCCCACGGACGGATCTGCTGTTCGATCATGTTGAAGCGGGCTTGTTCGAAGTTCATGTTCAGGTCCTCTGGCGGCCCCATGGCACGCCGAATGCGGGCGGTATTCTAGGCGGGCAGCCGGGGCGCGGGCCGATCCCGGGGGCGGTTGAGAAGTCCCTCGAACATGAGTTCGAGCTGCAGCGTCAGCACCTGCTCGGGCGTGCACTTGTGGTCGTGGGTCACGCCGGCCGCGCCGATCGAGTGCTGATGCAGCACCAGGTGCAGCACCGGACCGATCAGCACCATGACCGCCGCGTCGGGGTCCACTGACCGGAACTCGCCCGAGGCGATGCCCCGGCGCACGACCTCGGCCAGCAGCTCGCAGCTGGGCTCGATGACCTCGTCGTTGTAGAAGGCGGCCAGCTCGGGGAAGTTGCGGGCCTCGCTCATCATGATCTTGTGGATGCCGCCGGCGGGGGTCAGGCCCATGCGTTCCCACCAGCTCCACAGCATCCAGGTCAGCAGTTCCGCCATCGAGCCCTGGTGCTTGCCGAGCTCCGACACCCCTTCGGCGATCTTGGTGCCGAGGGCCTCCCGCACCACCGCCTTGAAGAGTTCCTCCTTGGAGGGGTAATAGAGGTAGAGCGTGCCCTTGGACACGCCGGCCTTGACGGCGACCTCCTCCGACCGGGTGGCGGCGAAGCCCTTCTCCACGAACAGCGCGAGCGCGGCCTCGAGCAACTCCTGCGGCCGCGCCTCCTTGCGCCGCTGACGGGCGGAGGCAGGGGCCGGCGAGGCGGTGGTCTTGGCGGAAGCGCGAGGCATGAGGGATGGGGGACTACTAACTGACTAACCGGTCAGTAATGTATCCGTCGGCTTTTGCCCTGGTCAAGACGGAAGTCACGCGCGGACCGCGCCCTGTCCCTTACCGCACTGCAACAAACCCTGTTCGCGCCACGGCTATGATCCGCGCCGACCCGCCTCCACCCCTGAGCGAGGCGGCAAGTTGGAGTCGAAGTTTGGACACTGTGCTGCTGATCAAGGCCGCGATCATGGGGATCGTGGAGGGCCTGACCGAATTCTTGCCGATCTCGTCGACCGGCCACCTGATCCTGGCGGGTTCGCTGCTGGGCGGTTTCGAGGATGCGCGGGGCAAGGTGTTCGACATCGCCATCCAGACGGGTGCGATCCTGGCGGTGGTGATCGTGTACTGGCAGCGTCTGCGCGAGACGGCCGCGGGCCTGGGCAGCGACGTGCGCGCGCGGCGCTTCGTGCTGAACGTGGCGATCGGTTTCCTGCCGGCGGTGGTGCTGGGCCTGCTGTTCGGCAAGGTGATCAAGGAACATCTGTTCACCCCCGTCGTGGTGGCCAGCACCTTCATCGTGGGGGGCGTGATCATCCTGTGGGCGGAGCGCCGCCAGCAGTCCGCGGTGCGGATCCAAGACGTCGACCAGATGACGCCGCTGGACGCGCTCAAGGTCGGCCTGGTGCAGTGCCTGGCGATGGTGCCGGGCACCAGCCGCTCGGGCGCGACCATCATCGGCGGCATGCTGCTGGGCCTGTCGCGCAAGGCGGCGACCGATTTCAGCTTCTTCCTGGCCATCCCGACGCTGATCGGCGCCGGCCTGTACAGCCTGTACAAGGAGCGCTCGGTGCTGTCGACGGCGGACATCCCGCTGTTCGCGGTGGGGTTGTTCTTCTCCTTCGTCAGCGCCTGGATCTGCGTGCGCTGGCTGCTGCGCTACATCGCCAGCCACAGCTTCACGCCGTTCGCCTGGTACCGGATCGCCTTCGGCATCGTGGTGCTGGTCACCGCGTACACCGGCGCGATCGTCTGGGCGGACTGAGCCGTCCCCAACGCCCGCTGACGCCATCCCCCCTGCGCGGGGATGGCCGAACGCCTAAAATGCCGGCCCTATGACCATCACGATCAAGACCGGCGCCGACATCGACGCCATGCGCATCGCCGGGCGCCTGGCGTCCGAGGTGCTGGACATGCTGACGCCGCACGTCAAGCCGGGCGTCTCCACCGACCACCTCGACAAGCTGGCCCACGACTACATCGTGAACGTGCAGCAAGGCATTCCCGCCCCGCTGCACTACCAGCCGCCGGGCTACACGCCGTACCCGAAGTCGATCTGCACCTCGATCAACCACCAGGTCTGCCACGGCATCCCCAACGACCGCCCGCTGAAGAACGGCGACATCGTCAACATCGACGTGACGGTGATCAAGGACGGCTGGCATGGCGACACCAGCCGCATGTTCGTCGTCGGCGAGGGCTCGATCGCGGCCAAGCGGCTGTGCTCGTTCACCTACGAGGCGATGTGGAAAGGCATCCAGAAGGTCAAGCCGGGCGCGCGCCTGGGCGACATCGGCCATGCGATCCAGACCTTCGCCGAGAACGCCGGCTTCAGCATCGTGCGCGAGTTCTGCGGCCACGGCATCGGCCAGAAGTTCCACGAGGAGCCGCAGGTCCTGCACTACGGCCGCCCCGGCACGCTCGAGGAGCTGGTGCCCGGCATGGTCTTCACCATCGAGCCGATGATCAACGCCGGCCGGCGCGAGATCCGCGAGATGGGCGACGGCTGGACCATCGTCACCAAGGACCGGTCGCTGTCGGCGCAGTGGGAGCACACGGTGCTGGTCACCGACACCGGCTTCGAGATCCTGACGCAATCGGCCGGCACGCCGCCGCCGCCGGCCTTCGTGCAGCCGCAGGCCGTCCCGGCCTGACCGCCGCGGGCCGCCCATGAACGCCAGGACGCCCGGCGAGGCCGGCGACGCGTTGCCGGTCGCCGAACTGCGCCAGCGCTTCAAGGCCGGCAAGCAGGCGCTGCTCGAGGACTTCGCGGCCGCCGGGACCAGCGTCTCCGCCGCCACGCGGCTGATGCGGCAGCTCGCTCGCCATGTCGACGCCACCTTGCGCGCGCTGTGGACCGAGTCCGGCATCGCCGCGGCCGCGCCGCAGGCGGCGCTGGTCGCCGTCGGCGGCTACGGGCGCGGCGAGCTGTTCCCGCATTCGGACGTCGACGTCCTGCTGCTGCTGCCGGACGCCCTGCCCGACGGCGTCACGCCCGACCAGCCCGGCCCGCTCAAGCGCGCGATCGAGGCCTTCATCACCGCCTGCTGGGACATCGGGCTGGAGATCGGCTCCTCGGTGCGCAGCGTCCAGGAATGCCTGGACGAGGCCGCCGGCGACGTCACGATCCAGACCTCGCTGCTGGAATCGCGCTGGCTGGCTGGCGCGCGGCCGCTGGTGCGGCGCTTCGACCTGGCCTTCCACGCGGCGCTGGATCCTCGCGCGTTCATGCGCGCCAAGACGCTGGAGATGCGCCAGCGCCACACGAAGTACGAAGAGACGCCCTACGCGCTCGAGCCCAACTGCAAGGAAAGCCCCGGCGGCCTGCGCGACCTGCAGGTGCTGATCTGGATCGCGCGCGGCGCGGGCCTGGGCAAGACCTGGCCCCAGCTCGCGGCCAAGGGCTTGATCACGCCGTTCGAGGCCCGCCAGCTGCAGCGCAACGAGGGCGTGCTCAAGACGATCCGCTGCCAGCTGCACCTGGCGGCCCGCCGGCGCGAGGACCGGCTGGTCTTCGACCTGCAGACGGCCGTGGCGGAGAGCTTCGGCTACGCGTCGACGCGCTCGCTGCGGGCCTCCGAGAAGCTGATGCGCCGCTACTACTGGGCGGCCAAGGCGGTCACGCAGCTCAACCAGATCACGCTGCTCAACCTGGAGGAGCAGATCAACGGCACCAGCGGCAACGAGCGCCGCCCGGTCAACGAGCGCTTCCTGGAGCGCAGCGGCATGCTGGAGATCGCCGCCGACGACCTGTACGAGCGCGAGCCGCACGCGATCCTCGAGACCTTCCTGATCTACCAGCAGACGCCCGGCATCAAGGGGCTGTCGGCCAAGACGCTGCGCGCGCTGTACAACGCGCGCGGCCTGATGAACAGCGCGTTCCGGCGCGATCCGGCCAACCGCGCGATGTTCATGCGCATTCTGGAGGAACCGCAGGGCCAAACCCACGCGTTCCGCTTGATGAACCAGACCTCGGTGCTGGGGCGCTACCTGTGGGTGTTCCGGCGCATCGTCGGGCAGATGCAGCACGACCTGTTCCACGTCTACACGGTGGACCAGCACATCCTGATGGTGCTGCGCAACATCCGGCGCTTCTTCATCCCGGAGCACACGCACGAGTACCCGTTCTGCTCGCAGCTGGCGGCGCAGGTCGACCGGCCGGCGCTGCTCTACATCGCCGCGCTGTTCCACGACATCGCCAAGGGCCGCGGCGGCGACCACTCGGATCTCGGCGCGGTCGAGGCCAGGCGCTTCTGCCGCGCGCACGGGCTGTCCAAGGCGGACGCGGCGCTGGTGGTGTTCCTGGTCGAGCATCATCTGACGATGTCGCGGGTCGCGCAGAAGGAGGACCTGTCCGATCCCGAGGTCATCCAGCACTTCGCCGCCCTGGTCAAGGACGAGCGCACGCTGACGGCGCTGTACCTGCTCACCGTGGCCGACATCCGCGGCACCGGGCCCAAGGTCTGGAACGCCTGGAAGGGCAAGCTGCTCGAGGACCTGTACCGGCTGACGCTGCGCGCGCTCGGCGGCGCCAAGCTGAACATGGCCGCCGAGATCGAGGCGCGCAAGCAGGAGGCGCGGCAGGAACTGGCGCTCAAGGCACAACTGCCGGGCACCGAGGACGCGTTGTGGAAGACGCTGGACCTGAGCTACTTCGCGCGGCATGACGCGCCGGACCTGGCCTGGCACGCGCGCGCGCTGTGGCGCCATGTCGCGGGCGAGGCGCCGGTGGTGCGCGCGCGGCCGTCGCCGGTCGGCGAAGGGCTGCAGGTGCTGGTCTACGCCCGCGACCAGCAGGACCTGTTCGCGCGCATCTGCGGCTACTTCGACGGCGCCGGCTTCAACATCCTGGATGCCAAGGTGCACACGACCCGCACCGGGTATGCGCTGGACACCTTCCAGGTCATCGCGCCGGAACTGGACCTGCACCACCGCGACCTGACCGCACTGGTCGAGTCCAAGCTCGGCCAGGCGCTGGTCGCGCCGGGCCCGCTGCCGGAACCGCGCAAGGGCCGGCTGTCGCGGCGGGTCAAGAGCTTCCCCTTCACGCCGCGCCTGTCGCTGCGGCCCGACGAACGCGCCCAGCGCTGGCTGCTGTCGGTCAGCGCGACCGACCGCGCGGGCCTGCTGTACGCGATCGCGCGGGTGCTGGCGCGCCATGGCATCAACCTGCAGCTGGCCAAGGTGTCGACGCTGGGCGAGCGCGTGGAGGACACCTTCCTGCTCGACGGCGCGGCCCTGCAGCAGAGCCGCCTCCAACTGCAGATCGAAGGCGAGCTGCTGGACGCCCTCGCCGTCCAATGAGCCAGTACCACGTCATCCCGTCGGCCGAGGCCTTCGCCCGGCTCGGCGGGTTCAGCACCGTCATCGACGTGCGCTCGCCCGGCGAGTTCGCCGAGGACCGGCTGCCCGGCGCGATCAACTGGCCGGTGCTCGACGACGAGGAGCGCCGCGTCGTCGGCACGCTCTACAAGCAGGATCCGCTGGAGGCCCGCAAGCTCGGCGCGGCGCTGGTGGCGCGCAACATCGCCGCGCACCTCGATGCCAACCGGCCGCTGATGCAGAAGCATTGGCGGCCGCTCGTCTATTGCTGGCGAGGCGGCCAGCGCTCGGGCGCGATGAACTGGTTCCTGAACCAGATCGGCTTCAAGTCGCTGCAGCTGGTCGGCGGCTACAAGGCCTTCCGCGGCGAGGTCATCAAGACGCTGGCGGAGCAGCCGGCGCGCTTCGACTTCGTCGTGCTGTGCGGCCGCACCGGCTCCGGCAAGACGCGGCTGCTGCACGCGCTCGCGGGCGCGGGGGCGCAGGTGCTGGATCTCGAAGCGCTGGCGCGGCATCGCGGCTCGGTGCTGGGCGCCCTGCCCGACCAGCCGCAGCCGGGGCAGAAGGCCTTCGATACCGCGCTGTGGCAGGCGCTGGTGGCGCTGGACCCGTCACGGCCGGTGTTCGTCGAGAGCGAGAGCCGCAAGATCGGCGGGGTGCAGACGCCCGAGGCGCTGCACCTGCGGCTGCGCCAGCACGGGCGCTGCGTCTGGATCGACATGCCCGAGGCGGGGCGCGTCCAGCTGCTGCTGGAGGACTACGCGCACTTCCGGGCGGATCCGGAAGGCTTCAACGCGCTCATCGGCGGGCTGGTCGCGCTGCGCGGCCGGGAGCGGGTGCAGCGCTGGCAGGGAATGGCGCGGGACGGCCAGTGGGCCGAAGTCTTCGGCGAACTGATGCGGGATCACTACGACCCGGGTTATGAGCGCTCGCTGACGAATCACTTTCCGCGACTTGCCGACGCGCCGCGGCTCACGCTGCTGGACGGCAGTGCCGACGAGACCCGTCGGACCGCGGAGCAGCTCATCGCGTTGGCTGGCGAGTAAGGCAAGGTCCTCGCCGAGGTCCTTCGGCGACCCTCACCCCGGCCCTCTCCCGCAGTGCGGGAGAGGGAGTTGCGGGAGACCGCGTTGGCCATTCCACGATAGCGAGCCGGTCCCACATGACTCCCTCTCCCGCACCGCGGGAGAGGGCGGGGGGTGAGGGTCCCCCGAGTCCGCTCAGACGGCCAGCAGTTCCACTTCGAACAGCAGCGTCGCGTGCGGCGGGATCACGCCGCCGGCGCCGTACGCGCCGTAGCCGAGTTCCGACGGGATCACCAGGAAGCGGGTGCCGCCGACCTTCATGCCTTGCACGCCCTCGTCCCAGCCCTTGATGACCTCGCCCGCGCCCAGGTGGAAGCGGAACGGATCGCGGCGGTCCTTGGACGAGTCGAACTTGCGGCCGCGCTGGCCGTCCTTGTAGAGCCAGCCGGTGTAGTGGACGGTGACGCGCTTGCCGGCCTCGGCGACGGCGCCCTCGCCTTTCTTGACGTCCTCGAACTGCAGGCCGCTGGCGGTCTTGGCCAGGTTGCCCAGCGTCAGCGGCTCGGCGCCGCCGGACACGCCCAGCAGCTCCACCTCGAACATCAGCGTCGCGTTCGGCGGGATCACGCCGCCCGCGCCACGCGCGCCGTAGCCCAGCTGCGGCGGGATGACCAGCACGCGCGTGCCGCCGACCTGCATGCCCTGCACGCCTTCGTCCCAGCCCTTGATGACCATGCCGCCGTCGAGTTCGAACTCGAACGGCTCGCCGCGGTCCTTGCTGGAGTCGAACTTCGTGCCCTTCTGGCCGTCCTTGAACAACCAGCCGGTGTAATGAACCTTCACGTCCTGGCCGGCGCGGGCGGTGGCGCCGGTGCCCGGCGTGGTGTCGTCGTATTGCAGGCCGCTGTCGGTCGTTTTCATCGGAGGGTTCCTCACAAGCAAAACCGCGATCATGCCAGCCGTTGAAGGCCCTGTTCGGTGCGCTGGCGCGCGCCCCACGCCTGTACGGCGTGCGCCAGCCAGTCGGACATCGCGCCGGCCGCGCTCGGCGGCAGGCCCAGCCGCGCGCCCGCGCGGCGCAGCGCCGCCAGCGGGTCGGCCAGGTCCAGCGCCCGGGCGCCGTTCTGCTTGGAGAGCTTTTCCCCGTTCTCGCCCAGCACCAGCGGCGTGTGCAGGTAGCGCGGCGTCGGCAGCCCCAGCAGCTGCTGGAGGCGGACCTGGCGCGGCGTGTTGTCGGCGAGGTCCTCGCCGCGCACGACGTCGGTGACGCCCTGCCAGCCGTCGTCGACGACCACCGCCAGCTGGTAGGCCCAAAGCCCGTCGGCGCGCTTCAGGACGAAGTCGCCCACCTCGTCGGTCAGGTCCTGCGACTGCGCGCCGAGCCGCCGGTCCCGCCAATCGATCCGCAGCGGCGCGTCGTCCTCGACGGTGGCGGTGCTGCGCAGCCGCCAGGCCCGCGCGGGCTTGCCGCCCAGGCCATGGCGGCAGGTGCCCGGATAGACGAGTTCCCCGTGCCGCGACTTGCGCTCGCCGCGCGCCGCGATCGCCTCGGCGATGTCCTTGCGCGAGCAGCCGCAGGGATAGGCCCAGCCGGCCGCGACCAGGCGCTCCAGCGCCGCCTGGTAGGCCGCGCCGCGCCGGGACTGCCACACCGGCGGCGCATCGGGCAGCAGGCGCACCTGGGCGAGCTGCGACAGCACCGTGGCGTCCGCGCCCGGCGGACAGCGGGGACCGTCGACGTCCTCGACGCGGATCAGCCAGCGCCCGCCGTGCGCGCGGGCGTCGAGCCAGCTCGCCAGCGCGGCGACCAGCGAGCCCTCGTGCAGCGGCCCGGTCGGCGACGGCGCGAAGCGTCCGACGTACCGCCGGGCTGCCGGCGCCTCGCTCACAGCAGCAGGCCCTCGTGCTGCTCCAGCAGCGAGCGGCGCGTCGCCTCGCTCTTGAGCCGCTCCAGCCACCAGGCGAGCGCCTTGGCCGGCCGGTGGCCGGTGTTGCGCCATGCGTAATGCATCGGCGAGATCCGCTTGCCCTGGAAGGTCTCCTTCATCACCAGGCGTCCCGCGTCGACGTGCCGGCGCACCATCGGCGTCGGCAGCGAGCCCACGCCCAGGCCGCGCAGCATCGCCTCGAGCTTGATCGCCATCGACGGCACCGTCAGCACCTCCTGCCCGGGCACCACGCCCACCGTGATCGGCGCCAGGCTGCGCGCCGTGTCCGCGACCGCGACGATGCGGTGCCGCGCGATCTCGGCCGAGGTCAGCACGCCCTCGAACGGCGCCAGCGGATGGTGCGGCGCGACGCAGAAGACCATCTCCATCGGCCCCAGCACCTCGCAGACCACCGAGCTGCCCGGCGGCTGCGCGCTGGTGCCGATCGCCAGGTCGGCCTGGCCGGAGATCAGCGCCTCCCAGGTGCCCGACAGCACCTCGGTGCGCAGCTTGAGCCGAGTGGGCGGCGGCTTGCCGTCCTCGGCCTGCTGGTAGAAGGCTTCCATCAGGTCGAAGATCGCGCGCCGGGCGATGGCGTCGTCGAAGGCGATCGTGAGTTCGCTCTCCCAGCCGGTGGCCACGCGCTTGACGCGGTTGGCGACCGCATCCATCTCCTGCAGCAGCCGGCGGCCTTCGGTCAGCAGCTCGTGGCCGGCGGCCGTCAGCACCGCCTGGCGCGAACTGCGATCGAACAGCAGCACGTCCAGCGCGTCCTCCAGCTGCCGCACCGAGTAGGTCAGCGCCGACGGCACCTTGCCCATCTCCCGCGCCGCCGCCGCGAAGCTGCCGCTGCGCGCGATGCTGTCCATCATGGCCAGCGCCTCGGGCGTGAGCACCCGTCGTTTGTCTTGCTGTGACATCCCTTCATCTTATTTGAATGCTGGCTTCAAGGCCTCTCCCCCTCGACGGAGGCGGCCTTGCCTACAGTGAACCCATCGCAAACACAGCGGCCCGGCGACGGGCCAGACAAGGAGCATTCAAATGCGTGAAGTCATCAAGTCCTCGGATCGCGGCTATGCGGACCACGGCTGGCTGAAGAGCTTCCACAGCTTCTCGTTCGCGGACTACTACAACCCGCGCCGCATGGGCTTCGGTCCGCTGCGGGTGATCAACGAGGACCGCATCGCCGGCGGCACCGGCTTCGGCACGCACGGCCACCGGGACATGGAGATCATCAGCTACGTGCTCAGCGGCGAGCTGGCGCACCAGGACAGCATGGGCAACGGCAAGCCCGGCGGCGCCAACGCCGGCGTGATCCGCCCCGGGGACGTGCAGCGCATGAGCGCCGGCACCGGCGTGATGCACAGCGAGTTCAACCACTCCAAGGACGGCCAGACCCACTTCCTGCAGATCTGGGTCATGCCGGACCGCCAGGGCGTGACGCCGGGCTACGAGCAGAAGCATTTCGCCGACGCCGACAAGCGCGGCCGCCTGCGCCTGGTGGCCTCGCCGGACGGGGCGCAGGACTCGGTGTCCCTCCACCAGGACGCGCGGCTGTACGCCGGACTGTTCAACGGCGATGAACGCGCGACGCTGCCGCTGGGCGCGGACCGGCTGGGCTACGTGCACGTGGTGCGCGGCCAGGTGAGCGTCAACGGCGAGGCGCTGACCGCCGGCGACGCGCTGCAGCTGGCCAAGGAGGACCGCGTGTCGATCGACGCCGGCCAGGACGCCGAGGTGCTGGTGTTCGACCTGCCGGTCTGACGCGCCCGCCGGCGCGGCGCCGGAACCGCGCTTCCGGCGCCTGGCACTGGGGCGTCCTGCACGGGGCAGACCCGCCGCATGTCGCGGCGGGTCGTCGCCTCAAGGAGTGCGCCGATGCTGTCTGGTCCGCTGCCCCTGCCCGCCCACGCCACGCCGGATCCCGGCCCCGAGGCCGCCGCCGGTTCCGTCCTCTCCCTGTTCACGGCGCTGGCCCGGCTGCTGGTGTCGATGGACGCATGGCCCGAGGACCATCACATCCGGCTGGACGGCTCGGGACAGCGCGCGCCGCCGGTCATCGGCCGGGTGACCGCGGCCCGCCAGGTGATCGATGTCCTGTTCGATCCCACGACCGGCCAGTTCCTCAGCCTGGCGGTGCAGCCGACGGCGGTCGATTGGCCGGCCGGCCTGGGCGTGGCGTCGGCCGAGGGCAGCTTCCTCGGCGCGGTGGTCAAGGGACTGGCCGGGTCGGTCGCTGCGGCGTTGCTGCAGTCGCCGCAGCTGGTCGAGGTCTGGTCCGGCGCCGACCCTACACTGGCGCGATGCAATCGCTCCGACAACTGCTGGCAGCGCTCCCCCCGCTCGACTGGGTGGCGCTGTGCCTGTTCTTCCTGACCTGGGTCGGCTACGCGCAGTTCTCCAAGCGCCATGCCGAGGAGCGCGGCTCGCTGCTGGCGATCACCAACCGCGTGCGGCGGCAGTGGATGCTGCAGCTGACCTACCGCGAGATGCGGGTGCTGGACGGCGCGGTCAGCCAGGCGCTGCTGTCCAGCCCGTCGTTCTTCGCCTCGACGACCATCCTGATCATCGGCGGCCTGCTGGCGGCGCTGGGCGCCAGCGAACAGACCAGCGCGATGGTGCTGGACCTGCCGTTCACGGTGAAGACCAGCACGCTGGTCTTCGACCTGAAGCTGGCGCTGCTGACCGGCATCTTCGTGTACGCCTTCTTCCGCTTCACCTGGAGCATGCGCCAGTACACCTTCGGCGCGCTGCTGGTGGCCTCGGCGCCAGAGGCGAGCCAGTTCCTGGAACTGGAACCCGGCGCGCGCGAGGAATTCGCCGACCGCGCCGGCGCGGTCGTCGGCATGGCGGCCGAGGCCTTCAATGACGGCTTGCGCGCCTACTACCTGGCCTTCCCGGTGGTGGGTTGGTTCTTCTCGCCATGGGCGCTGATGCTGGCCGCGGCCGGCGTCGTCTACGTGCTGTACCAGCGCGAGTTCCGCTCCGAGGTGCTGGCCAAGCTGCGGGCCTGAGCGCCGGGGCCGGCCGGGCGGACCCGGCCGCCGCGCCGCCGGCCCGCGGCGGTCGTCAGTGCACGACCCGACCGAAGCTGAACGCGCCCGGCTCGCCGCCCGGGGCGTGCTCGACGCTCACCGGGATCACGTCCTTCGGGCCGAAGCGGCCCTGCAGGATCAGCTTGGACAGCGGGTTCTCGATGCGCTGCTGGATCGCGCGCTTGAGCGGCCGCGCGCCGAAGACCGGATCGAAGCCGACCTTGGCCAGCTCGTCGAGCGCCTCGTCGCTGACGTCGAGCTTCATCTCCAGCTTCTCGAGCCGCTGCTCCAGCTGCTTGAGCTGGATGCGGGCGATGGACTTGATGTGCGTCGCGCCGAGCGCGTGGAAGATCACCGTCTCGTCGATGCGGTTGAGGAACTCGGGCCGGAAATGCGCCTTGACCTCGCCCCACACGGCCTCGCGGATGACCTCCTCGGGTTCGCCCTGCAAGGCCATGATGTGCTGCGAGCCCAGGTTGGACGTCATCACGATCACGCAGTTCTTGAAGTCGACGGTGCGGCCCTGGCCGTCGGTCAGCCGGCCATCGTCGAGCACCTGCAGCAGCACGTTGAACACGTCCGGATGCGCCTTCTCGACCTCGTCGAGCAGCAGCACGCTGTAGGGCTTGCGGCGCACCGCCTCGGTCAGGTAGCCGCCCTCGTCGTAGCCGACGTAGCCCGGCGGCGCGCCGATCAGCCGGCTGACCGAGTGCTTCTCCATGAACTCGCTCATGTCGATGCGCACCAGGTGGTCCTCGCTGTCGAACAGGAAACCGGCCAGCGCCTTGCACAGCTCGGTCTTGCCCACGCCCGTCGGGCCCAGGAACAGGAAACTGCCCAGCGGCCGGTTCGGGTCGGACAGGCCGGCGCGCGAGCGCCGGATCGCATCGGCGACCGCGACGATCGCCTCGTCCTGGCCGACGACGCGCTCATGCAGCTTGCCCTCCATCTGGAGCAGCTTGTCGCGTTCGCCCTGCATCAGCTTGGACACCGGGATGCCGGTGGCGCGGGCGACGACCTCGGCGATCTCCTCGGCGCCGACCATCGTGCGCAGCAGCTGCGGGACGGTCTTGTCCCGGGCCTTGCCGGCTTCCTTGGCCTGGGCCTCGTTCAGGCGCTTCTCCAGCTCGGGCAACTTGCCGTACTGCAGCTCGGCGACCTTGTTGAAGTCGCCCTTGCGCTTGAGCTCCTCGATCTGGAACTTGATCCGGTCGATCTCTTCCTTGACGTGGGCGGAGCCCTGCGCCTGCGCCTTCTCGGCGGTCCAGATCTCCTCGAGGTCGTTGTACTCGCGCTGCAGCTTGAGCAGCTCCTCCTCGATCAGCGTGAAGCGGCGCTGGGAGCCCTCGTCGGTCTCCTTGCGCACGGCCTCGCGCTCGATCTTGAGCTGGATCATGCGGCGGTCGAGCCGGTCCATCGCCTCGGGCTTGGAGTCGATCTCGATCTTGATCTTGGCGGCGGCCTCGTCGATCAGGTCGATGGCCTTGTCGGGCAGGAAGCGGTCGGTGATGTAGCGGTGCGAGAGCTCGGCCGCGGCGACGATGGCCGGGTCGGTGATCTCCACGCCGTGGTGGACCTCGTACTTCTCCTGCAGCCCGCGCAGGATGGCGATGGTGGCCTCGACGCTGGGTTCGTCGACCAGCACCTTCTGGAAGCGGCGCTCGAGCGCGGCGTCCTTCTCGACGTACTTGCGGTACTCGTCCAGCGTGGTGGCGCCGATGCAGTGCAGCTCGCCGCGGGCGAGCGCGGGCTTGAGCATGTTGCCGGCGTCGATGGCGCCCTCGGCCTTGCCGGCGCCGACCATCGTGTGGATCTCGTCGATGAACAGGATGATGCGGCCCTCGTCGGCGGCGACTTCCTTGAGCACGGACTTGAGGCGTTCCTCGAATTCGCCGCGGAACTTGGCGCCCGCGAGCAGGCCGGCCATGTCCAGCACCAGGACGCGCTTGTCCTTGAGCGACTCGGGCACCTCGCCGTTGACGATGCGCTGGGCCAGGCCCTCGACGATGGCGGTCTTGCCGACGCCGGGTTCGCCGATGAGCACCGGGTTGTTCTTGCTGCGCCGCTGCAGGACCTGGATGGCGCGGCGGATCTCGTCGTCGCGGCCGATGACCGGGTCGAGCTTGCCCTGGCGGGCGCGTTCGGTCAGGTCGAGCGTGAACTTCTTCAGCGCCTCGCGGTTGCCTTCGGCTTCCTGGCTGTCGACCTTCTGGCCGCCGCGCACCGCCTCGATGGCGGTTTCCAGCGCCTTGCGGGTCAGGCCGTGGCCGCGCACGACGCCGGCGAAGTCGGACTTCGCGTCGGCGAGCGCGAGCAGGAACATCTCGCTGGCGATGAAGTGGTCGCCGCGCTTGGCGGCTTCCTTCTCGGCGGACTGGAACAGGCCGACCAGGTCCCGGCTGGGCTGGACCTGCTGGCCCTCGCCCTGGACCTGCGGCAGGCCGGCCAGCAGCGTGTCGGTGGCGGCCTTGAGGGCCGGGACCTTGACGCCGGCGCGCTCCAGCAGCGCCTTGGGGCCCTCGTCCTGGGCCAGCATCGCGGCCAGCACGTGGGCCGGTTCGATGTAGGGGTTGTCGCTGGTCACCGCGAGGCTTTGGGCCTCGGCCAGCGCTTCCTGGAATCGGGTGGTGAGCTTGTCGACTCGCATGGGTGAAATACCTCCGTTGCGGTCCCAGGTAGGACTGTGGCCCTAATTTTCAAGAGCAGCCTTTCGCAGCAAGGCTCGTGCCCAGTCGCTCAAGCCGACGTCAGCATCCGCATGACCTTGAGCCCGACCGCAGCGGCGGCCAGCGATCCGACGACGTGCGCGCCGGAATGCGCGAGCGCCATCAGGAACTCCCCGCGCTGCAGCAGCGACAGCGATTCCCCGGAGAACGAGGAGAAGGTCGTCAGCCCGCCAAGGAAGCCGGTCACCAGCAGCAGCTTGAGCAGGTCGTCGGGATAGCGCCCGAACCATTCGAGGGCCATGCCGATCAGGAAGCCGCCGATGAGGTTCACCATCAGCGTCCCGAGCGGGAAGCCCTGCCACTTCGTGTTCAGCCACACGCCCGCGCCCCAGCGCGCGAGCGCGCCGCCCGACGCCCCGACGGACACCGCCGCCACCTGCACCCAGCTCATCGACCGTTCCCCGCCACGTTGATCCCCCAGCGCGCGAGGGCCTCGTCGTCCGAGACCCGCGCGTCCACCCAGCGGGCGCCGTCCGGCCCGTGTTCCTTCTTCCAGAACGGCGCCTGCGTCTTCAAGTAGTCCATCAGGAACTCGCAGGCCTCGAAGGCCTGGCCGCGGTGCCGCGAGCTCACCAGCACCAGCACGATCTGGTCGCGCGGCCGCAGCGCGCCGACGCGGTGGATCACCCGCGCGCCGCGGATGTCGAAACGCCGGAAGGCCTCGTCGATCATCGATTCGATCGAGGCCTCGGTCATGCCGGGGTAGTGCTCGAGCTCCATCAGCGAGACCGGCGTGCCGTCGGCGCCGTCGCGCACCGTGCCGACGAAGCTCACGACGGCGCCGATGCCGCCGTCCTCGGCGCGCAACGCCAGCGTCTCGGCCGAGAGATCGAAGTCCTCGGTCTGGACGGAGACGCGTGGGCGTGCGGGGACGGGCGAGTTCATCCGGAGATTGTGGCATCGGGCCGCGGGCCGCCGAGGCGCTCGCCACGTGCCACCGATTCAAGTGGGCGATTCGATTCACATCGGTGGGCGCCGGGACGATTCGCACCTGCCCGAGCCATTTCGAACGGACGCCCGGCGCCCGAGGATTTGCGCCTGCTCCACTTCAAGGTACGACATGGCCATCTCCCCACAACTCGATGCCGTGCATCGCCTGATCATCGAATGCCATCGCGAGTACTTCGAGGAGAGTCCAAGCCCCGCGAAGGTGCAGAAGCTCTGCTACTACGCGCAGGGATACAGCCTCGCGAAGAACCGCGAGCTGTTTCCCGACGACTTCGAGGCATGGCAGAAGGGCCCGGTCGTGGCGGACCTGTATGCCAGGTACAAGGACCACGCCTGGCGCCCGATCGAGACCCGATGGGAAACGCCACTTGAGGAGGCTGCGGGCTTCGACCTCGTGCGCGAAGTGGTCGGCGCCTACGGGCAGTACGACGCCGCGGCGCTGTCCAACATGACGCACCTGGAATCTCCTTGGATCGACGCGCGCGCTGGCATTCCGGACAACGAGGGCTGCCAAGCCCTGATCCCCAAGACCTCCCTGCAAGCGTTCTTCAGGACGTCAACGGGAACTCATCACGAGTTTCCGCTGCAGACCCTCGACAGGATCATGACGAAGCTGAGCAAGGAGGGCGGCGCTTCCGACCCCTGCGCTGAAGCGAGGCGCATCGCCCAGACCGCGTTCGAGGTCAGCATGGGCAAGAACCAAAGCACCGAGGAGGTCATGCAGCTGAAATCCGGCGCTCACGGCGAACTCCTGCGGATGAAGCAGCGGATCGACGCGCTGATCGCCGAGAACAACCAGTTGGCTCGCGACTTCGACGAACTCATGGAGCAATGGGTCGCTCGCTGATCGTCAGGGACAGATCGCGGGACTCCTTGATGCCTTCTTGACACCCCGGCGCCAGGTCTTGCTGCCGCCTTGACGACGCCGTCCCTACGCTGGAGTCCTCGCAACCACGGCGCGCGCCCTGACGCCCGCCCCTTCGCATGAAACCGGTGTTGATCCTCCAGCACGAGCCCGCGCAAGGCCCCGGCTACCTGCTCGAGTGCCTGCGCGCGCGCGACGTCCCGGTGCACCTGCTGCGCCCCGACCTGGGCGACACCCTGCCCCGGACCGCCTCCGCGTTCAGCGGCCTGGTGCTGCTGGGCAGTGACCACAGCGTGCACGACGGCACGCCCTGGATCCGCGCGGAACAGGCCCTGCTGATCGACGCGCTGCGCCTGAGCCGCCCGGTGCTCGGGCACTGCTTCGGCGCGCAGCAGCTGGCACGGGCGATGGGCGCCGGCGTGGCGCGCAACGCCCGGCCCGACATCGGCTGGCGCGAACTCTGGATCACCCCGGCCGCCCGGCCGCTGTTCGGCGGCGAGGACCGGCTCCTGAGCTTCAACTGGCACTACGACAGCTTCCAGATCCCGACCGGCGCGACCCGCACGCTGTTCGGCTCGAACTGCCTGAACAAGGGCTTCTCGCTGGGCCCGCACATCGGCCTGCAGAGCCACCTCGAAGTGACCGAGCAAGGCCTGCGCGACTGGTGCGCCCATGGCCGCGAGGAGCTCCGCGCCGGCCGCAGCGTGACGGTGCAGAGCGAGGGCCAGATCCTCGCCGCGCTGCCCGAGCGCCTGGCCCGCCTGCGCTTGGCCGCGGCCTGCGTGTACCGGCACTGGATCGGGCAGCTCGACCGGCCGCCGGCCTTCGGCGGCCTGCGCGCCGCCTGACGCGCCGGTCGGCGCGGGTCGCCGCCTCACCGATCGAGCAGGGACCGGAAAAGCGCGGCTTCGTCGAAGGGCGGCTCGTCGAGCGGCGGGAAACCGTCGCCCGGATCCCCGTCATACCCGCCATGCCCGTCATCCGCCTCGTGGCGCATCGACTCCAGCTCGTTGATGCGCTCGTTCAGACGTGTCCTCAGGGCATCGAGCCCGGTGAACGACGGATAGGCATCGGTGAACCGGGTCAGCTCGTGCCAGTCGTCGCTCAACGGATCCTCGCCCTCGTACTCCAGGGACTGCGTCACGACGTCCTCGACGACCGCCAGGACCCGCGCCTGGTCCTCCGGCGACAGCGTCTCGACGTGCATGGCCGCGAAGACCAGCGGCATCACGCCACGGGCGCGGTACTCGGCCGCCTCCGGCGCATGCAGGCTTCGGCGCACCGCCTCCCGGAACATCGCCAGCGCAGGCTGCGCGCGACCGTGACCCGAATCGACCAGCCATTCGACCAAGTCGCCGATCTCGGTCGCGCGGCCGTGGTCGGTCCATGCCAGCGCCATCAGTTCCTCCCAGCGTGACACGGCCAGAATGCGACGCCAGATCAGGTCACTCGCCTCGTCGTCGTCCTCCTCGCACCGAAGATCGATGTCCAGGAGCAGGCGCAGGACGGCGATGTCCGTCAGTGAGCCCCGCTCGTCCCAGTACCGCTCGGGGGACTCGTTTGCCCAGTCGCTGAGATGCCTCAAGAGCCCGTTGCGCCGTCCGTCGCAATCCACGGCACGCTGGCGAAGCGTGGCCAGCAGCGCCGGATCCGCGCCGCTCCCCTCGATGACACCCAGGATCTTCGCGGCTTGGTCGACATGCGTGACCACGGCCGCCAGCGTGCGCAGATAGGCCTTTCCACGCGCGACCCCTTCCACGAACTCCTCGACGGACGGGTTCTGGAAGGAAACGATCTCGATCGGCTGCCCTCCGCGCAGGACCCGCAATCGGTCCGTGAGGATGAAGTTGCCGTCCAGTTGCCGCAGCGCCTGCGTCATCGCGCGCTGGAAGGACAGCGGATCCAGCGTCGGATGCAGGGCGTGGACGATGGCCGTGACCGACTCGAGATCCGCGGGGCCGCCGAAGCTCCAGAGCGCCAGCAGCAGCGATCGCCCCAACGGGCCGATCTCGTTCTCGAACGGGTGGCGCCACAGCGACACGGGATTCTTGAACTCCTCCTGGAAGTACGCGAGAAAGGCGTCGTCCTCCAGGGACTGGCTGTTGCCGGCCTTGCACACGGTCTCCACCATGCGCGGATTGAAGAAGTCGCCGTCCAGCACGGTCCGGTAGGCCTGCGACGTCACCAGCGCCTCAAGCCGCGAGGCCGCCAGGTCGGAGAAATACAGATGGTTGAACAGGATCCTGGCCCGCTCGGGCCGGGTGTAGTCCTCGATGCTCAACGTGTACTTGAGGAAGTCCGCGACGCCTTCGTCGAAGGCTCCGTGCAGCCGCTTCGCGTCCTCGAGGATGTACTCGCGCGTCGTCAGGATGAAGCGCAGGTTGGCGCGCCGGCTGACCAGGTCGACGAAGCGCAGCAGGGACGTCTCCTCGTTCTTATGGAACCGGAGGTTGTCGAAGCCCAGCCGCCCCAGGAAGTCGTCGTAGACGATCACGAACTTGGCGTCCTTGCCGGCCGCCGCCTGGACGATCGCCCAAGCCTCCTCGATGTGGCCGCTGACCCAGAGCGGTTGGAAGCCCTCCCGGAGGTACTCCAGCTGAAGCAGGCGCGCCAGCGTCGTCTTCCCGACCCCGGGGTTGCCGACGATCATGACGTGATGCCGCTGCCGCAGCGCGTCCAGCGCCTCCCGGACGCCGCCATGGACGACCAGCCGGCCGACCATCCGCGCCGTGTCCTCCAGGCTCGCCTCCGTGCGCGCGAAGATCGCCGCGTTCAGCACCCGCTCCAGCACCGCCGTGCTGGACAGCCAGAGCTTGAGATGCGCCTGCTCGATCGCGGGGTGCGCCCGCAGGAGCCGGTTCAGGTCGTCGGCGCCGAACACGTCGTTGCTGGAGATCACCCAGGGCCGCAGCAACTCCCCCACCTCGCGCTTGTTGTCCGGCGTCAGGCCGACGCTCGTCGCCACCAGATACCGCGAGGGCCGCAGGCGCTCGAGCTTGGGCAGCTCGGCGACGAGGCTGCGCCGCAGGGCAGCGAAGTCCTTGGACCCGTACCGCTTGCATTGGACGATCCAGTCGCCCTGGCCCGTGCCGCTCAACGCGAACTGGAGATCGACGCCGCCATCCGGCCCCGCCTTGAACTGCTGCAACGGCACGCCGAGTTCCTTGCCAAGCAGGTCGCCGACCAGGCGCTCGAAGTCCTGCGGCGACAGGGTCATGAAGTCATAGCTCATCGATCGTTCCCCTCCCGTCCTGACCGTTCCCGTGCCGGCGGCCCGGCGGTTCTACCCCATTCGGCGGATGCGCGCGCGCCGGACCCCACCTAAGCTGGGCCCGGCAGTGCCAGGCATTCCAACCCCGCCGCCCGCGCGGCTCCGCAGGAGCATCCATGTTCGGACTGACCACCTTGGGCGCCGTGCACACGGCCTTCGCGATCGTCGCGCTCGTCGCCGGCTACGCGATGATCTTCCGCCACGGCCGCATCGTCGCGGCCTCGACGCTGGGCCGCGCCTACCTCTGGTGCACCGTCGTCACCTGCCTCACCGCGTTCGGCATCTTCCGCCACGGCGGCTTCAACATCGCGCACGTGCTGGCGATCGTCACGCTGGTCACCCTCGCCGCCGCCGTCATCGCCGCCCGCACCCGCGTCTTCGGCGGCCTGTCGCCCTACGTCGAGACGCTGGGCTACACCGCGACGCTGTTCTTCCACATGATCCCCGGCCTCAACGAGACCTTCACCCGCGTCCCCGTCGGCGCGCCGTTGTTCACCGGCCCCGAGGACCCGGCGCTGGGCAAGGCGATCGGCGTGGTGTTCCTGCTCTTCGCGATCGGCATGGCGGCGCAGGCCTGGCGCATCCGCAAGGGTCCGGCGGCCGGGCAGCAGCCGCGGATGGCCTGATCCGCCACGACGGCGGCCCGCCGGCGCGCGGACCGGCGCGGATCGATGCACCCTGTACGAATCGGTAAGCCTTTCGCACGGACGGACGAGGCGCGCGGGCACCCGGCGCCGATACTCGGCGCTCGATCCGCTCCCGCCGCGACCGCCCGATGCCCACGCCCAAGACCGTCCTCGCCCTCCGCCACCTGGCTTTCGAAGACCTCGGCCTGCTGCGCCCCGTGCTGGAGGCCCGCGGCTTCGAGCGCTTCATCACGCTGGACGCCGGCGTCGACGACCTGCGCGCGGTCGACCTGGACGGCGTCGACCTGCTGGTCGTGCTCGGCGGCCCGATCGGCGCCTACGACGATGCGCTGTATCCCTACCTGAACGACGAGCTCGCGCTGATCCGCCGCCGCCTGGCCGCGCGCCGGCCGTTGCTGGGCATCTGCCTGGGTGCCCAGCTGATGGCGCGCGCGCTGGGCGCCGACGTGCGGCCGATGGCCCACGGCCGCAAGGAGATCGGCTTCGCGCCGCTCACGCTGACCGACGCGGGGCGCGCGTCCGCGCTCGCCCCGCTGGCGGACGGGCAGCCGGTGCTGCATTGGCACGGCGATCAGTTCGACCTCCCGGCCGGTGCTCCCACGCTCGCCACCACGCCGTCGTGCCCGCACCAGGCCTTCGCGATCGAGGGTTTCGCCCTCGCCCTGCAGTTCCACCTGGAATGCGACCCCACCCGGCTGGAGCAGTGGCTGATCGGCCATGCGGGCGAACTGGCGCAAGCCGGCGTGCCGCTCGACGCGCTGCGCCGCGACGCGGCGACACATGGCGCAGGCTTGCGAGCGGCGCTCGGCGACGTCGTGGACCGGTGGATGGCGGGGTGGGCTGAAGGCGCTTGATCCGGGTCGGCGCGTCGCGCTCAGGCACAGCGCTGCTCCATCGCGTCGACCGACAGCGCCCGCAGCGCCCCGAGCGATCGCACCGTCCGCAAGCCGAGGTCGCGCCAGGTCACCGTCGGCTGAGGGGCGAAAAGGTCCGCGCCCCGCGCCAGCGCGTTGGGCAGCAAGGCCGGCAACGGCAGCGGGCGCTCGTGATCGGCGCGCGTCAGCCGGAAGCGCGCCAGCACGTGGTCGCCCTCCTCGACCTTCACGACCAGCGTCACCGGCGGTGTCCCGCCCGCGCGCGTCGGCCATGAGGACATCGGCAGCGCCTCGCGCAGGGCCGTGGCCTCGAAGGCGGCGCGCCAGTGGGCGGAGCGCGCGAGCGACCGCGCCAGCAGCACGTCGAGCCACTGCGGATGCGTCGGCATCGGACCCGCGTAGAGCACCGGCGCGGACAGCACCGGCGATCCGGCGAGCAGCGCCTGGCGTCGCGGCGTCGACAGGCAGCGGCCGCTGGCGCGGTCGAGCAAGTCCGTCTCGATGAAGTAATGCGGCAGCTGGTCGTACCAGACGCGCCGCGCGGCGTAGGCCCAGCGGCCGTGGAGCTCGAGGCGGTCGCCCAGGCGCTCGATCAGCCGTTGCTCATGGGCCATCGCCCAGATCTTGAGCGGGATGAACGGCCGCTCGCCGAAGCCGCCGGCCAGCGGCTGGCCGCGCGAACGCAGCAGCGGCTCGCCCCGGTCGTCGAAGCCCAGGTCGGTCTCGGCGCCGTCGAGCGCTTCCTCGATGACCACGTGCCGGCCCGCGAGGGCGGACAGCGGCAGGGACTCGGGCGCGTCGTCGTGAAGGGGCAGGCCGTGGCCTGAAGGTGTCGCCGCGCGCGTCGAACGCGGCAGCGGCATCGATGTCAGATGCATGAATCCGTCGACCGCCCGCGTTGTTGGCGCGAGCGGATCCTGAGGGGGTCAGGGGACCGACGGAGAGCGGGGAAGCGGCGCGCGATGCGGGCCCGGTGCCAGGACCGGTGCGGACATCGCGGCGAAGACAGCGGAAGTTCCGGGCAGCCGTCGGCGATCAGCGAAGGGTGAACGTCGGGTTCTTCATCGGGGCACCTCCTGGAATCGAAGAGCTTGAACAAGGCGCGCGGGCGGAGCCACGCGGCGTGGGCGCGATTCTTCCACCGCGTCTTCGGCGGCGTCAACCCGCGCCGACGCCTCGATCCGACACCCGGATCGGGGACGCGCCCGCGTCGTCGGGGGGCTCAGGCCCGGGCCGGCGCGCCGGTCCCCGGACCGGTGGCGAGGTAGTTGAGCAGCTGCCTGCCCGGCAGGAAGAAATAGCCGCCGCCCCGCACCGTCACGAACTGCGGCAGCGACTTCAGCCCCACCGGACCGCGTCGCGTGGGGATGGTGAACCCGTCGCCGCCCGGCAGTCCCCGTCCCGCGATGGGATCGGTCTCCGCGGACAGGCCGTGGAACTTGGTGCTGCCCATCCAGGTCTGCTGGATGAATTCGAACTGGCGCTCGATGTCGCCGTTCAGGCACATGAACATCAGTCCCTCGGTCTTTCCGCCTTGCCCGAGGTAACCGCGGCCGACGCGCAGGATCCGATGGCGATTGCTGATCGCGATCTGGTCATTGGAGCCGCGCGACAGGCTCTCGCGCGGATTGGCGCGGCGGACGTGCGCGCCGAACGGGCAGCGCAGCCCTTGGGGATCCTCGGTGCCGAACAGGAAGTCGTTGTCGGGCTTGATGTCGCGCCTCGGCGCGGCGCCCTGCTTGTCGGCGGCGGGGATCGGCGCCGCCGCGGGCGCGACGGGCAGGCTCTCCGAGCGGGCGGTCGTCGCCGCCGGGTCCGTGCCGGTTCTCTGCCTGAGCTCGCTCGCCGGGATGTAGGGGTTGCGGATCAGCGACGAGCCGTCCTGCCAGCGGCCGATCATCTTGGCGCCGATGTAGGCGGCCATCCCGTCCTCTCCCGGCATCAGCGGCAGGTCCGGGAACGCGTCCTTGAGGCGCATCCCCTCCTGGCGGCAGTAGCGCTGGAACCCGTCCGCGTCCTGCCGGAGATGCCGGATGACCAGGAACGAGCCGTTGTAGCCGATCAGCCGCGGATTGCCCGCCAGCCCCTGCGGGTAGCCGTTGGCCTTGCCGGCCACGGGCAGCAGCATCCCGGGGTCGTGCCGGGCGTCCATCATCGGCCCCGGCGGCACGTTCCCTCGGTTGTCCGGGTAGCCGAGGACGAACTCGCCGGGCTCGACCAGGTGGATCGGATCGTCGTTGCGCAGGCCGCGGTAGGTGCCGCGCATCGCGGGCTGGGAGACGCCGTCGACGAAGCCGAACGGCTCCTTGCGCTCGCTCAGCGATTCGCCGACCCGCGTCAGGTCCTGCGTCATCGCGACCGTCGCGCCGCAGCGCGCGCACAGCGCGCCGACGTGATCGGCGAGCGCATCGACCGCGTTCGTCGTGTCGCCGTAGACCAGCAGCGCGACATCGTTGCCCGCTTGCCCCCAGTCCCAGGCGTCCCGGGCATTGGGCCCGAGGTCGCCGAGGATGCGCTCCCGCCCCGGCCCGTGCATGCCCTGCGTGAACGCCGCGGGGAAGCTGTCCACCGCCTCCGCGGGGAGACCCAGCCGGCCCAGCCCGCGGGCGCTGGTCGCGAGACTCAGCAGCGCCGGCCGGGTCTCGTAGCGCCCGTCGTTGAAGGCCACCAGCGGCAGCACGTCGCCCAGCCACCGGCGGTTGAGCGCCACGTCCGGTCCCAGGTCGATCACCAGCAGCCGCCCCTCCGGCTTGAACTTCATGCCGCCGAAGACCAGGCTCTGGATCTGCGTGGTCTCGAGCTTCTCGACCGGCCGCGGCAGGGAGCCGAAGTTCGTCAGCCAGTGGACCGCGTCGGCCTCGGTCTCGGCGACGTCGAGGCCGCAGCGGATGCGCCGATGGGTCCGGATGTTGTCGGTGGTGAGCGACGGGTAGGCGCAGTACCAGAACGGGGTGTGCCGCATCGACTGGCGGGCGTAGCGCTTGAAGCGCTCGCCGTCGGTGGCGCCGTCCTGGAACAGGCGGCGGCTGCGCGGGAAACCCGTCGTGTTCGACCACACCGCCGTCAGGCCGGCATGGGCCTTGGTGATGAAGTCCTCGAGGTAGCTTTCCCAGGACCCGCCGAAGTTGGAGAAGAACACGAGGTCCCGCGTGCCCGGGATCATGATCCAGCGCGCGAAGTGGATCGTCCCGATGTCGCCCAGGCGTCCCACGCGCGGATTCATCGCGTTGAGCGTGGCCACGGCCCAGAACGCCAGCCGGATCGTCAGCCCGCGCAGCCGGCCGGGCTTCAGCACGGTGCAGGACATCATGTGGTTCTGCACGTGGTCCAGCGCGTTCTCGCGCGCGACCATCGCCTGCAGTTCGTCCGAAGCGGGGCCGCGGTCCGAGACCGGGTCGCTGTCTTCCTGCCGGCGGAAGACGAGATACACCACGCCCAGGATCACCAGCGTGAACGCCAGTTCCAGCCCCGCCACCGCGGCGACGAAGCCGATCGCGCCGCGCGGCGACCAGGCGCGGGGCCAGGCGAGCCACAGGCACAGCGGGAGCAGCGCCAGCAGCACCGGCCACAGGAAGGTGACGACGAAGGACGGCCCCAGTGCAAGGGCCTTCTTCAGCAGGGTCGGTTCCTCGACCGGATCGGCGCCCTCGTTGAGCCAGGCCCGCTCGGCGGCCGATGCCGTCGCGGCCGGCGTCGGCCCTGGCCGCTGGAGGTCGCGCCGGACCGCCTCGAGCTTGCCCAGCGGCGGCAGGACGCCCACCGCGGGACGGGCCAGGATCTCCGCGACCGCGCGGGCCAGGCGTTCCTCCTCGAGGATCGACTCGACGGTCTGCCCCGGCGTGCCGCAGAACGCCAGGTCGGGGTTGTCGAACAGTCCGAAGCCGACGGCGCGCCGGTGGTGCTCGAGGTAGGCGGCCAGGTCCTGGCCGGCGCGCCAGTCGCTCGCCGACTGGAACAGCGGCTCGATCCAGGGCGCGGCGCGGGCCGCGAACTCGCGCACGACCTGGCGCTCGTCGCCGTCGCCGGACAGCTCCAGGATCAGATGGCCGCCGTCGCCTTCGCCGTCCTGTCGCTCCAGGGCATGCAGGCTCGCGAAATGGAGGAAGCGGGCGCCCTGTTCCAGCGCGTCCCGGAACGGCTGGATCGCCGGGTTGCCCAGCGTCGCCGCGATCTGCCTCCCGACGTCCGCCACCCGGCTCTTCGCGAGCGGCGCGACGATCGTCACCATGGATTGAACCTTGCTCATCCAGGCCTCCCAGCCAGTGCCGCGCGATCGTAGGGGCGAAGGGCTGGCGGGAGGAGCGGCGGCCTCCCCCATGTCTGGAGGGGCCGGCGGGAGTCAGATTAGGGGGTCGGGCTCACTTGCCCTTCTTCTGGACCAGCTTGGCGTAGTCCGCCTGCAGCTTGGTCATGAAGTCGATGGTCGCGCGGAACTGCTGCTCCTGGAAATCGATCAGCTTCTGGAACTCGTCGGCGGCGACCTCGAACGGCGTGCCGGTGCCGCGCATCGATTCCATGATCGCCTTCTGCGACGACAGCACCGTGCTCCATGCCGCGTAGTTCTGCTCGAACGCCTTCTTCGACTGCTCGAAGAACGCCTTGGCGAGTTCCACCTGACCTTGCTGAATCATGAGATGTCTCCTGGTGAGCGGGGGGTTGTCGAACCATCGCCCGGGACGGGCGAGCGGGGCAATGCTACCGAACGGCGTGGACTCTTGCCGTGCGGCCGCGCACCCGGCGCCGGATCGGGCGCATTGCAGCGGACAATCCGGGGATGACCCGTTCCGATTCCCAGGGCCCCGCCGCCCCGCCGGCCGCCGCGCCCTCGCCCGCCGCCGCCTCCTTCGCCCAGCTCCCGCTGGCGCCCGCGATGCAGGACAACCTGCGCCAGCTGGGCTACCTCTCGATGACGCCGATCCAGGCGGCCAGCCTGCCGCTGACGCTGGGCGGCCACGACCTGATCGCGCAGGCCAAGACCGGCAGCGGCAAGACCGCCGCTTTCAGCCTGCCGCTGCTGGCCAACCTGAATCCCCGCCGCTTCGCGGTGCAGGCGCTGGTGCTGTGCCCGACGCGCGAGCTCGCCGACCAGGTGACCCAGGAGATCCGCCGCCTGGCCCGCGCCGAGGACAACATCAAGATCCTCACCCTGTGCGGCGGCGCGCCGATCCGCAACCAGCTCGCGAGCCTGGCGCACGGCGCGCACATCGTCGTGGGCACCCCGGGCCGGGTGCTGGACCACCTCTCGCGCGAGACGCTGTCGCTGGAGGCGCTGAACACGCTGGTGCTGGACGAGGCCGACCGCATGCTGGACATGGGCTTCGCCGAGGACATCGCGCAAGTCATCGCCAACTGCCCGAAGACGCGCCAGACGCTGCTGTTCTCGGCGACGTATCCCGAAGGCGTGGCCTCGATCGCGCGGCGCTTCATGCGCGATCCGAAGGAAGTGACGCTCACCGAGCGTCACGCCGCCAGCAAGATCCGCCAGCGCTTCTACGAGGTGACCGAGAGCGAACGGCTGCATGCCGTCGGGATGCTGCTCAACCACTTCCGGCCCGGCAGCACGCTGGCCTTCTGCAACACCAAGCAGCAGTGCCGCGACCTGGTGGCCGTGCTGCAGGCGCAGGGCATCGTCGCGCTGGAGCTGCATGGCGACCTCGACCAGCGCGACCGCGACCAGGTGCTGGTGCAGTTCGCCAACCGCAGCTGCAGCGTGCTGGTGGCCACCGACGTGGCCGCGCGCGGCCTGGACATCGCCCAGCTCGAGGCGGTGATCAACGTCGACATCACGCCCGACCCCGAAGTCCACGTCCATCGCGTCGGCCGCACCGGGCGCGCCGACGAGGCGGGCTGGGCCTTCAGCCTGGCCAGCCTGGACGAGATGGGCCGCGTCGGCCGCATCGACGAGCAGCAGGGCGGCGCCAGCCCCTGGCATTCGCTGCGCGAGCTGACGACCGAGCCCGGCGCCGGCCCGCTGCATCCGCCGATGGCGACGATCCAGATCCTGGGCGGCCGCAAGGAGAAGATCCGTCCCGGCGACGTGCTGGGCGCGCTGACCAAGGACCTCGGCCTGGAGGGCGAGCAGATCGGCAAGATCAACGTCAACGAGTTCTCGACCTACGTCGCCGTCGCGCGCGACATCGCCGACCGGGCGCTGCGCGGCCTGAACGCCGGCAAGGTCAAGGGCAAGTCGGTGAAGGCGAGGCTGCTGTGAGCGGCTTCGACACCCTCGGGCTGACGCCCCGGCTGGTCCATGCGACCGAGGAACTCGGCTACGACGAACCGACGCCGATCCAGGCGGCGGCGATCCCGCCGGTGGTCGCGGGCCGCGACCTGATCGGCTCGGCCGCGACCGGCTCGGGCAAGACGGTGGCCTTCGCGCTGCCGGTGCTGCACGGCGTGGCCACCGGCGCCCGGCCGGCGCTGCGGCGCGCCCAGGTGCTGGTGCTGGTGCCGACACGGGAGCTCGCGGCGCAGGTCGGCGAGACCTTCCTGCGGCTCGGGCAGTTCCTGGACGACCCGGTGAAGGTCTCCGTGCTGTACGGCGGCGTATCGATCAATCCGCAGCTGATGGCGCTGCGCGGCGGCACCGACATCGTCGTGGCGACGCCGGGCCGGCTGCTCGACGTGGTCGACAAGAACGGCGTCGATGTCTCGCGCGTCGGCTGCCTGGTGCTGGACGAGGCCGACCGGCTGATGGAAGGCGGCTTCGCGGAGGAGATGGCGCAGGTGCTGGCGCTGCTGCCGGCACGGCGGCAGAACCTGCTGTTCTCGGCCACCTTCCCCGACGAGGTGAAGGCGCTGGCGGAGCGGATGCTGCGCGATCCGGTCCAGGTGGAAGTGGCCGCGCAACCGGTCGAGGAAGGCCGGATCGACGAACACGCCGTCGAGGTCGACACGGCCAAGCGCACGCCGCTGCTGCGACACATGATCGAAGCGGGGAAATGGTCGCGGGTGCTGGTGTTCGTCGCGACGCGCTACGCCTGCGACCACGTGGCGGAGAAGCTGCGCAAGGCGGGGCTGGAGGCCGCGGCCTTCCATGGCGACGCCAGCCAGGGCGCGCGCACGCGGACGCTGGCGGACTTCAAGGCCGGCAGGCTGCAGGTGCTGGTCGCGACCGACCTGGGGGCGCGCGGGATCGACATCGCGCACCTGCCGGTGGTGGTGAACTACGACCTGCCGCGCTCGGCCGACGACTACGTGCACCGCATCGGCCGCACCGCGCGCGCCGGCGCGACCGGGCTGGCGGTGAGCTTCATCGGTGCGGCCTCGGAGGGGCACTTCCGGCTGATCGAGAAGCGCCAGGGGCGTCGCGTGCCGCGCGAGCGCATCGCGGGCTTCGAGCCGACCGAGACGGCGCCGGAAGGCGCGGCCACCGGCGGCATCAAGGGCCGGCGGCCGAGCAAGAAGGACAAGCTGCGGGCCGCCGCGGCGGCGCGGGGCGAGTAGGTCGGGAGACTCACCCCCTCTCCCGCGGCGCGGGAGAGGCAGCCCTCCCCCTCAAGGCATCAATCGATACCCGACACCCGTCTCGGTGAGCAGATGCCGCGGGCTCGCCGGCTCGGCCTCGAGCTTCTGGCGCAGGTTGCCCATGTACACGCGCAGGTAGTGGTTCTGCTCGACCTGCGAGGGCCCCCACACCGCCTTGAGCAGTTGCCGGTGCGTCAGCACCTTGCCGGCATTGCCGATCAGGTGGCTCAGCAGCCGGTACTCGATCGGCGTCAGGTGCACGTCCTCGGCGGCGCGGCGCACCCGGCGCGCCGCCAGGTCGACCTCGACATCGCCGAAGCGGAACACCGGATCCTGCTGCTCGCTCGCGCGCGCCTGGCTGCGCCGCAACGCCACCCGCACCCGCGCCATCAGCTCGCCGACGCCGAACGGCTTGCTCAGGTAGTCGTCGGCGCCATGGTCCAGCGCGGCGATCTTGTCGTCCTCGGCGCCGCGCGCCGACAGCACGATCACCGGCACCGCCGACCACGCCCGCAGGTCGCGCAGGAAGTCCTGCCCGTCGCCATCGGGCAGCCCCAGGTCCAGGACCACCAGGTCCGGCCGCCGCGTACCGGCGTCGATCAGGCCCTGGCGCAGCGTGCCGGTCTCGTGGACCGTCCAGCCCTCGCCCTCCAGCGCCAGGCGCACGAAACGGCGGATGTTGGGTTCGTCCTCGACGATCAGCGCCACGGGGGCCACGCTGGACTGCGGCTCGCTCACGGTGTCACTCCCGGGGTTCCTTGTCGTGATGGGGGATGTCGCGGGGAACGCCGTCCGCGTCCGGCCCGGGTTCGTCGTCGAAGGCCGGCAGTGCGGGCGGCTCGCCCAACGGCAGCGCCAGGCTGAAGCGCGCGCCTCCCTGCGGCGTCGCCCGCTCGGCCCAGATCCGGCCGCCGTGGGCCTGCATGATGGCACGGCAGATCGCCAGCCCCAGGCCGACGCCAGGCAGGTGCGACTCGCTGTGGCCCCGCTCGAATTTCTCGAACAGCTGCTCCTCGCGCCCCGGCGGCAGGCCGGGGCCGTTGTCCTCGACGGACAGGCGCATCTCTCCATGCCCGTCCAGGCTGCCGCCCAACCCGCCCTCGCCCGCCGCGCCGTGCGCGCGGGCGATCACGCGGATCTCGCTGCCCGGCGGCGTGTACTTCGCCGCGTTCTCCAGCAGGTTGGCCAGCACGCGCTCGATCAGCACCGCGTCCAGTTCCACCAGCGGCAGCGACGCCGGCACGTCCAGCACCACGCGATGCCGCGCCAGCGCGCCGCCCATCAGCTGCAGGCTGCTGCCGACGACCTCGTCCACCGGCTGCCACTGCCGGTTGAGCTTGAGCGCGCCGCTCTGCAGCCGCGCCATGTCGAGCAGGTTGTGCACCATCGCGTTGATCCGCAGCGACTGCTGCTCGATCGCCAGCGCGGTCTCGGCGGCGCCGGCGTCGAGCTCGCGCCGCGTCAGCGTCTGCGCCAGCCCTTGCAGCGCCGCCAGCGGCGTGCGCAGGTCATGCGACAGCGCCGACAGCAGCGAGTTGCGCAGCCGCTCCGATTCGATCTGCAGCAGCGCCTGCTGCGCCACCTCGACGTAATGCACCCGCTCCAGCGCCTGGCCGGCGATGCGCGCGGCGGTCTCCAGCTGGGCGCGCCGCTCCGGCAGCAGCAGCGTGCGCGCGTCGCCGGGCCGCAGCGCCAGCACGCCGCGGGTGCGCATCGGCGCGCGCAGCGGCAGGTAGAACCACTGGCTGCCCGGCAGCGTGTCGGTACCCAGCCCCGCCGCCTGTTCGTGGTCGAAGGCCCAGCGCGCGGTGCCGGCATCGGGCAGGTCGCCGACCGGCAGCCCAGGCTCGGCGGGCGACGGCTGCAGCCGGTCGTCGGGATCGAGCACGTACAGCAGCGCCCGTCCGCCGAATTGCTGCGTCAACTGCTGCTCCGCCGTGGCGACGACCTGCTCGGTCTGCAGCGCGCCGGCCAGCTCGCGCGTCAGCTCGAACAGCCCCCGCGCCCTCGCCTCCCGATCGGACGAGACCCGTGCCTCGTACCGCAAGCCCGCCGTCAACTGACCGGTGATCAGCCCGACCGCCAGCATCACCGCGAAGGTGATCACGTATTGCACGTCGCTGACCGCCAGGCTGAGCCGCGGGGCAACGAAGAAGAAGTCGAACAGCGCGACGCTGAGGAAACTCGCCAGCACCGCCGGCCCGCGCCCCCAGCGCATCGCCACGGCGACGACGCCCAGCAGGAACAGCATCACGATGTTGTCGTTGGCGATCCGGTGGGCCAGCGGCCAGCAGACGACCGCCACGCCGACGCAGGCCAGCGCCGCCCACAGGTAGCGCCGCGGCGCCGCGCCGAAACCCGGTCCCGGCGCGTCGTCGTTGACGCGCTGCGTGGCGGAGGCGCCGACCTGGATCAGGTCCAGCTCCGGCGCCGCGCGGCCCAGGTGGGCGGCCAGGTCGCGGCTGCCCCAGCGCCGCGGCGACGGCGCGCCGCGGCCCATCAACAGCTTGGACAGGTTGTGCTGGCGCGCGTACTCGGCCAGCGCCTGCGCCGGGTCCTGCGCGGACAGCACGGCCGTGGCCGCGCCCAGGTCCTGCGCCAGCCGCACCACGCGCAGCGTGCGTTCGCGCCGGGCGTCGGCGAGCCGGTGCAGCGCCGGTGTCTCGACATAGACCGCATGCCAGCTCACCGCCAGCTGCTGCGCGAGCTGCGCGGCGCTGCGCACCACGGACTCGGCCTCGTCGCCGGGGCCGATGGCGCAGAGGATCGCCGCTTCGGTCTTCCAGACCGGCGCGATGCGCTCGTTGCTGCGCCAGGCCTGGACGTCGTCCTCGACGCGGTCGGCGGTGCGGCGCAGCGCGAGCTCGCGCAGCGCCATCAGGTTGCCCTTGCGGAAGAAGTGCTGGCCGGCGCGCTCGGCCTGCGCGCCCTGGTAGACCTTGCCGGCCTTGAGCCGCGCCAGCAGCTCGTCGGCCGGCGTGTCGACCAGCACCACCTCGTCGGCGCGGTCGAAGAAGGTGTCGGGCAGCGTCTCCTGCACCCGCACGCCGGTGATGCCGCCGACGACGTCGTTCAGGCTCTCCAGGTGCTGGACGTTGACGGTCGTGTAGACGCTGATGCCGTTGGCCAGCAGTTCCTCGACGTCCTGCCAGCGCTTGGGATGGCGCGAGCCGGCGACGTTGGAGTGCGCCAGCTCGTCCACCAGGATCAGCGCGTCGGGCTGGCCGCGCAGCTGCTCGAGCGCGCCGTCCAGGTCGAACTCCGGCAGCGTGCGGCCGCGGTGGGCGACCTGCTGCATCGGCAGGCGCGGCAGGCCGTCCAGCAGCGCGGCGGTGTCGGCGCGGCCATGCGTCTCGACGACGCCGATCAGCGGCGCGCGGCCCTGCGCGGCCAGGTGGCGCGCGGCCTGCAGCATCGCGAAGGTCTTGCCGACCCCGGCCGACGCGCCGAAGTAGATCCGCAGCCGCCCGCGCGACTGCGCCGCTTCCTGTTGCCGCAGCTGCGCGAGCAGGCTGTCGGGGTCAGGTCTTTCGTCGGGGGCGGCGGGCATCCGGCGATTCTCTCCCTGGAAGGCGGTTCATGGGGGGTCAGAACGTCTTGGCAACGCCCAGCACCACGCCGGTGTCGCCCAGGCGCTTCGCGCGCCGCGCGGCGCTGTCGCCGGCCTGGTAGAAGGCCTTGTCCGCGTCGGTGCCGACGACGGCCAGCGACAGCGTCAGGCCGCCCAGCGCCTTCATCTCCTTGCTGACCGACAGCTTCCAGTCGGTGTAGGACAGGTCGCCGTACTTGCGCACCCACAGGTGGCCCAGGTGCACGCCGGCGTTGAACCCCTGCCCCAACTCGAAGCCGTAGTTCAGGTCCAGGTAGGCCGTGCCCTTGGACGAGCCCTTGGCCGGCAGCGCGTTGAAGTAGGCGTAGCCGGCGGTCTCGCCGTCCAGGCCGAAGTAGTCGGTCGCGGCCACCGACAGCTTGGCCGAGAAGGCGCCGGCGGTGACGGCGGCGTAGACGTCGACGTTGTCGTACTTGTTCGAGGTCGGCTGGCCGGGCGCGGCGTTCAGGCGAGCGCCGGGATACAGGTAGGCCAGCGCGCCGACGTCCAGCGTGATCGCGTCGGTCACCGCCAGCTTGTAGCCGCCGTACAGGTCCCACTCCATGCCGGCGCCGTTGTTGTAGCTGTTGCCCGAGACGTTGGACGCCCAGGTGCCCAGGTACAGGCCGCTGGCGTGGCTGTAGTCGAAGCCGGCCTGCACCGCCGGACGCTTCCAGGTCTGGCTGATGCCGCGGAAGCGGTAGTCGGAGACGAAGGCGACGTTGCCGGTGAAGGTGTGTTCCGGCGTCGGCGCCGGCGCGGCGGCCGGGGCTTCGCCCTCGGCGCGCGCCGCGGCGTGCAGGAGGCAGGAGGAGATCAGGAACAGCGAGAGAAGACGGGTTTTCATGACGATGAGGAATGGGCGCAGGCAACCGGGCCGGAGCCCGCGAGCACCTGCGCGATGGAAGTCGATGGGTGGGGCGGCCGCGGCCCCTGCCGCGGCCGTGGGTCAGGCGGCCGGCGTGGACGCCGCCGGTTCGGCGGGCGTGGCGGCCTTCTGGCCCGGCGCCTTGTCCAGCGCCAGGTTGAGCTTGAGCACGTTGACGCGGGGCTCGCCGAGCACGGCGAGGTCGCGGGCCTCGGTGTGCGCCTGGATCAGGCGCTGGACGGCGTCGACCGGCAGGCCGCGCTCGCGCGCGACGCGGACGGCCTGGTAGCGGGCCGCGGCCATGCTGATGTGCGGGTCCAGGCCGCTGGCCGAGGCGCTGACCAGGTCGACCGGCACCGGCAGCGGGTTGCCCGGATCGGCGGCCTTGAGCGCCTCCAGGCGCGCCTTGACCGCGTCGGTCAGCGCCGGGTTGGTCGGGCCCTGGTTGGAGCCGCCGGAGCCCGCGGCGTTGTTGCCCATCGGCGCGGTGGCCGACGGGCGGCCCCAGAAGTAGCGCGGCGACGAGAAGCTCTGCCCGATCAGCCCGGAGCCGACCAGTTGGCCGTTCTCGGTGATCAGGCTGCCCTCGGCCTGGAACGGGAACAGCGTCTTGCCCACGCCGGTCACGACGGCCGGGTACAGCAGCCCGGTGACGGCGCTGAGCAGCGCGAAGCCGACGAGCGCGGGGCGCAGCATCTTGAGAGTGGCATTCATGGTGAGTTCCTCCGCGTCACACGAGACGCAGCGCGACCAGCAGCAGGTCGATGAGCTTGATGCCGGCGAAGGGCACGACCAGGCCGCCCAGGCCGTAGATCCACAGGTTGCGGCGCAGCAGCGCGGCCGCGCCGATGGGCCGGTAGGCGACGCCCTTCAAGGCCAGCGGGATCAGCGCGACGATGATCAGCGCGTTGAAGATCACCGCCGACAGGATGGCCGAGGCCGGGCTGTGCAGGCCCATCACGTTGAGCGCGCCCAGCTGCGGGTACACGCCCAGGAACATCGCCGGGATGATGGCGAAGTACTTCGCGACGTCGTTGGCGATCGAGAACGTGGTCAGCGAGCCGCGCGTCATCAGCAGCTGCTTGCCGGTCTCCACGATCTCCAGCAGCTTGGTCGGGTTGGAGTCCAGGTCGACCATGTTGCCGGCCTCCTTGGCGGCCTGCGTGCCGCTGGCCATCGCCACCGCCACGTCGGCCTGGGCCAGCGCGGGGGCGTCGTTGGTGCCGTCGCCGGTCATCGCGACCAGCCGGCCCTCGGCCTGGTAGTCGCGGATCAGCTTGAGCTTGGCCTCCGGCGTGGCCTCGGCGAGGAAGTCGTCGACGCCGGCTTCGGCCGCGATGGCCGCGGCGGTGAGGCGGTTGTCGCCGGTGATCATCACCGTGCGGATGCCCATCTTGCGCAGCTGCGCGAAGCGCTCCTTGATGCCGCCCTTGACGATGTCCTTGAGCTCGACGACGCCCAGCACGCGGGCCTGGCCGTCGCTCAGGTCGGCCACCACCAGCGGCGTGGAGCCGCGGCGCGCGACCTCCTCGGCCACCGCGGTGACCTGGGCCGGCATCTGGCCGCCGTGCTGCTCGACGAAGCGGCGGATCGCGTCCACCGCGCCCTTGCGCAGCTGGCGCCTGGGGTGGTCCGGATCGCCGAAGTCGACGCCGCTCATGCGGGTCTGCGCGGTGAAGGGCACGAAGTGCGCCTGCAGCGCCGCCAGCTCGCGCTCGCGCAGGTTGAAGCGCTGCTTGGCCAGCACGACGACGCTGCGCCCCTCGGGCGTCTCGTCGGCCAGCGAGGCCAGTTGCGCGGCGTCCGCCAGCGCCTGCTCCTGCAGCGTCGGGGCCGGCAGGAAGGCGCTGGCCTGGCGGTTGCCCAGCGTGATCGTGCCGGTCTTGTCCAGCATCAGCACGTCGACGTCGCCGGCGGCCTCGACCGCGCGACCGGAGGTCGCGATGACGTTGGCCTGCATCAGGCGGCTCATGCCGGCCACGCCGATGGCCGACAGCAGGCCGCCGATGGTGGTCGGGATCAGGCACACGAGCAGCGAGACCAGGGCGGTGATCGACACCACGGTGCCGGCGCCGGCCGCCTCCACGCTGAACAGCGAGTACGGCAGCAGCGTCACCGTGACGACCAGGAACACCAGGGTCAGCGCGACCAGCAGGATGGTCAGCGCGATCTCGTTGGGCGTCTTCTGGCGCTTGGCGCTCTCGACCATCGCGATCATGCGGTCGAGGAAGGCCTCGCCCGGGTTGACGGCGATGCGCACGACGACCCAGTCCGACAGCACGCGGGTGCCGCCGGTGACGGCGGAGAAGTCGCCGCCGGACTCGCGGATCACCGGCGCGGATTCGCCGGTGATGGCGCTCTCGTCGACCGAGGCGACGCCCTCGATGACCTCGCCGTCCAGCGGCACCAGGTCGCCGGCTTCCACCAGCACGACGTGGCCCTTGCGCAGCTCCTCGGAGGCGACCGGGTGCCAGGACGAGCCATGGCGCGGCACCTCGAGCTTCTTCGCCCAGGTCTTGGCCTTGAGGCCGCGCAGCGACGCGGCCTGCGCCTTGGAGCGGCCTTCGGCGAGCGCCTCGGCGAAGTTGGCGAACAGCACGGTGAACCACAGCCACAGCGCGATCGCGAGCATGAAGCCCGGGCCCTCGGCGCCGGCCAGCTCGGGCTTGGCGAAGCTCGCCAGCCACAGGCCGGTGGTGAGGATGCTGCCGGCGTAGACGACGAACATCACCGGGTTGCGCAGTTGCACCGACGGCGCGAGCTTGGCGAAGGACTGGGCGATGGCGGGCTTCACCAGCGCGGGGTCGAACAGCCCGGTGCGGGCGTTCGCGCGGGGCGGCTGCGGGTCCTGTCCTTGCGGACCGGACGGCGACGGGCCGGTGGGCTTGACGCCGCCCAGGACCTCGGCGCGGGCGTTGGCCGGCACGGAGGTATGAAGGGTCTTCAGTTGGTTGGTCATGTCAGGCTCCGAAGGGTCACTTCCAGAGCGTCAGGTGCTCGACGACGGGGCCGAGCGCGAGCGCGGGCACGTAGTTGAGGAGGCCGACGAGCAGCACGGTGCCGATGAGCATCGCGACGAACAGCGGGCCGTGGGTGGGCAGCGTGCCCTCGCCGACGGGGATGCGCTTCTTGGCGGCCAGGCTGCCGGCGATGGCCAGCACCGGCACGATCACCAGGAAGCGGCCGAGCCACATCGCGATGCCCAGCAGCGTGTTGTAGAACGGCGTGTTGGCGGACAGCCCGGCGAAGGCGCTGCCGTTGTTGTTGGCCGCGGAGGTGAAGGCGTAGAGGATCTCGCTGAAGCCGTGGGCGCCGGGGTTGGCGATGCCGGCCTTGCCGTCGGCGGCCAGGACCGCGATGGCGGTGCCCGCGAGCACGACGATCGGCGTGACCAGGATGGCCACGGCGCTCATCTTCATCTCGAAGGGTTCGATCTTCTTGCCCAGGTACTCCGGGGTGCGGCCGATCATCAGGCCGGCGATGAAGACGGCCAGGATCGCGAAGATCAGCATGCCGTACAGGCCGGTGCCGACGCCGCCGAAGACCACCTCGCCGAGCTGCATCATCACCAGCGGCACGGCGCCGCCGATGGGGGTGAAGCTGTCGTGCATCGCGTTCACCGCGCCGCAGGAGGCGGCGGTGGTGACGACGGCGAACAGCGAGCTGGCGGCGATGCCGAAGCGGGTCTCCTTGCCTTCCATGTTGCCGCCGGCCTGCAGCTCGGTGGCCTGGATGTCGACGCCCTGGGCGGCGACGAGCGGGTTGCCGGCCTGTTCGGCGGGGGTGGCGATGAGCACGCCCACGACGAACAGCACCGTCATCGCGGCCAGGATCGCGCCGCCCTGGCGGCGGTCGCCGACGAGCTGGCCGAAGCTCAGGCACAGCGCGGCGGGGATCACGAAGATCGCCACGATCTGCAGCAGGTTGGTCAGCGGGGTCGGGTTCTCGTACGGATGGGCGGAGTTGGCGTTGAAGAAGCCGCCGCCGTTGGTGCCCAGCATCTTGATCGCCTCCTGCGAGGCGACCGGGCCCATGGCGAGCTGCTGCTCGCGGGTGCGCTGGTTCTCCATGACGGGCTGGCCCTTGTCGTCCTTGAGCGGCTGGCCGTCGGCGCCGAGCTTGGGCGTCTGGTAGTCCTGGGCCTCGACGGTCTGCACGGTCTTGTAGCCGTCGAAGTTCTGGATCACGCCCTGCTGGACGAAGACCAGCGCCAGGACGAGGGACAGGGGCAGCAGCAGCCAGAGGGTGCAGCGGGTGATGTCGGCCCAGAAGTTGCCGACGTGGCCGGAGAGGCGCGAGGCGAAGCCGCGGATCAGCGCGAAGACGACGGCGATGCCGGTGGCGGCGGACAGGAAGTTCTGCACCGTCAGCGCCAGCATCTGGGTGAGGTAGCTCATCGTCGACTCGCCGCCGTAGCCCTGCCAGTTGGTGTTGGCGACGAAGCTGATGGCGGTGTTGAAGGCGGAGTCGGGCGTGACGGCGCCCATCCCTTGCGGGTTGAGCGGCAGCACGCCCTGCAGGCGCTGCAGCAGGTAGACGGCGATGACGCCGAGGAAGTTGAAGACCAGCAGCGCGATGGCGTACTGCTTCCAGCCCATGCCGTCGTCGGGCTTGATGCCGGCGAGGCGGAAGATCGGGCGCTCGATGGCGGCGATCCAGCGCGGGACGCGGCCCTGCGCGAGGGCGGTGATCCAGCGCGACAGCGGCCAGGCGAGCGCCAGCGTGACGGCGAGGTAGAGGGCCAGGTTGGCCCAGGCGAGGTTGGTCATGTCAGAACTCCTCGGCTCGCCAGAGGGCGATCAGGAGGTAGACGAACAGACCGGTGGACAGGAGTCCGGTCAGCCAGTAGAGCGCGCTCATTGCTTGCCCTCCAGGCGGTGGCTGGCGACCGCCAGCCCCACCGCCACGAGGAACAGCACGACGCTCAATCCGAGGAAGAGTGCATCCATGTTTTTGGGGACCCATGCCCCCGGGATGAGGGCGTGATGGGATGGATGGACTCTAGGAACGGGCGGGTCAAGAGCGCGTAGAAGGTGGGGGGTGGGGTATCAAGATTCCATAAAGACGGGGATGACTGCCCCTCAAACCGCCAGCCCGGCGGCCCTCCTCGCGTGCCCCCAGGCGATCAGGCCGACCCCGCCGAGGATGACGACGGTGCCCGCGAGCATCGGCGTGCCGATCGCCTCGCCGGCGAGCCAGTAGCCCAGCAGCATGGCGACCAGCGCGTTCACGTACTCGTTGCTCGTCGCCAGGCCGGCGCTGGCGTGGTGAAGGATGTAGACGTAGGCCGAGTACGCCACCATCGACCCGAACACCACCAGGTAGGCGAAAGCCAGCCACGCGGAGGGAGGGACGGACGCCGGCCAGGTCTCCCCCTTGGCCAGCGCCATCGGCACCAGGCAGAGCGCGCCGCCGAGCATCTGCGCGGGCGCGGAGAGGCCGCCTCGCGGCAAGTCCAGCCGCGGCTGCAGCACGACGGCGAGCGACATCCCCGCGCAGGCCAGCAGCACGGCGATGGAGCCGAACCAGTTGGCCTGCAGCGCCTTGTCCGCATGGATCAGCAGCACGCCGGCGATGCCCAGGCCGACGCCCAGCCATTCGACCGCCAGCGCGCGGCCGCCGCGCAGCCGGTCGAAGACAAGCGCGAACATCGGCCCGCAGGCGTAGATGACCGCGGCGGCACTGGAGGAGATGTGGCCCACGGCCAGGCACACGAAGCCGTTGCCCACGCTGACCATCAGGAAGCCCATTGCCAGAGCGTTGCGCCACTGGCGCCAGGAGGGCCAGGGCGCGCCCTTGAAGCGCATCAGCGCGAAGAGGAGCACGCCGGCGGTGGCGTAACGCGTGGCGGCCAGCAGGAACGGCGGCAGGCCGGCGATGGCGACCTTGATGGCGAGGTAGGTGGAGCCCCAGATCACGTAGACCAGGGCGAGGCACCAGAGCAGCTTGGTGTTGAGGCCCGGGGACGTGGCGGGGCCGGCGGGAGTGGCGGCGGCGACGGGCGTGGCGGGGGTGATGGAGGACATCCCGGAAGGCTAGGAGGCCCGGGCGCCTCGCGGAAGCCGACGTGTCGGCAAAGGTCCGTTGTCCGCGCGACAACGCGATGCTGCCTAGGATCGCGCTCATGAACGAACGTCAACTCTTCCTCGTCGGCAGCGGTCGAAGCAACGGGAACTCCGAGCAACTGGCGCGCCGCGCCGCGCTCGGTGCTCCGGATGCGGAGCAACGCTGGATCCATCTCCTCGACCATGCGCTGCCGCCCTTCATCGACCGACGGCATGACGCGATCCCGCTCTACCCGGCGCCCACCGGGGCGGAGAAGCTGCTGCTCGACGCGACGCTGTGGGCGGACCACCTGATCTTCGTGTCGCCGCTGTACTGGTACGCCATGCCGGCGGACATCAAGCGCTACCTCGACTTCTGGAGCGCGTGGCTGCGGCATCCGACCGCGGACTTCAAGGCGACGATGGCGGGCAAGCGGCTGTCGGTCGTGACCTCGGTCAGCGACGAGGACCTCGAGGTGGCGACGCCGATGATCAAGTCCTACGAGCTGACCGCCAAGTACATGGGCATGGCGATGGGCGAAGTGATCGTGGGCTACGGCAATCGGCCCGGCGAGGTGCTGTTGGACGAGCGCCTGCTCGACCAGGTCGATGCGATGCTGAAGGCGCCGGCGGCGCGCTGATCCAGCGTGACGGGCGTCGGCCCGCAGGACATCGGGTAAGGTGGCCGGCTTGCGCCCTTCCCCACCAGGTGTCCCCGCGATGACTGCATCCGCTCCCGGCATGTTCGATGAAATGGCGGTCTTCGCCCAGGTCGTGGAAAGCGGGAGCTTCTCCGCGGCCGGCAAGCGGCTGTCGCTGCCGACGTCGTCGGTGAGCCGGCATGTGGCACGACTGGAGAAGCAGCTCGGCGCGCGACTGCTGGACCGGTCGACGCGGGCGATCTCGATGACGGAGCTGGGGCAGCAGGTCTACGCCGCGTGCCGGCGGATGACCGCGGCCGCGCAGGACGTGCATGCGATGGCCGGCGTGTATGGCGCGAAGCCGATCGGGACGGTGCGCGTGTCCGCGCCGGTGGTCTTCGGGCAGCTGTGGATCGCGCCGAGGTTGCCGGAGTTCGTGGCGAGGCATCCGGAGGTGAACGTCGATCTGATGCTCACGGACCGGACGGTGGACCTCATCGAGGAAGGCATCGATATCGCCTTCCGGATCGCACGGGAGATCGCGCCCGGGTTGGTGTCGCGCAGGCTGATGACGATCGGGCAGCAGCTGGTCGCGTCGGTGGACTATGCGAAGCGACATCCTCTGCCGACGGAGCCCTCAGCGCTGAACGACCACGCGCTGATCCAATTCAACTTCGAGCGCTTCGAGCGCTGGACCTTCCAGCGCGAGGGCGAGGAGTGCCAGGTGTTGCCAGCGAGCCGGATTCGCTCCAACAACAGCGGAGCGACGCTGGCGATGGTGGAAGCCGGCGGCGGGATCGGGTTGATGCCGGCGTATGTCGCCGCGCCAGGGATCGCAGCCGGGAGGCTGGTGCCGGTGCTTCCTGAATGGCGGCTGCATGAGACGTTCTGCAGTGACGTTCATATGGTCTATACGCCGGGGAAACACTTGCCGTTGAAGACGAGGGCGTTGATTGATTTCCTGGTTGGGGCGTAGCTCCCGATCACTGGTCCTCGAGCACCTGAACCCGGGGCTCCTTCGACAAGATGATCCGCAGCTGATCTGACGCGAGGGACACTTGCTCTTCGGTGCTTGCCCGGCCCAGCAGCCTCCTCCAGAAGAACGATGTCCATATCGGAGCATCAGTGCCTACGAAGCAGGACCAGATGACCTCGCGTCCATCCGGCACAAACGAATTCATCGCTTCAGGCGTGACCTTGTCATAAAACGCCGAGCGGTCATTGCCGCATGCGATCCACAGCATGAACGGCTCGCGGCGAAGCATGACGCACCAACCCCAGTCTTCTGGAATGACCGGCTCGGGTTGATAGCCAAGGTCGACAAACCGCTCCCGAATCCACTCCGCCAGCGACCGTCCGTAACAGAACGGGTTTGTCTGTTCGTCCTCGCGTGGGTCGATCTGAAAGAGATCGCTGCGAAGCATGATGGTTGGGGATTCCTGAGGCATCTGGCAATGGGGCGAGCGCGCTTGCAACGTCTCAGCCTAACGCACGTTCATCCGCGATCCATGGCCACCGGCGCCGAGCTTCCAGCAGTTCATCCTTTGCTTCATTCCTTGGGAAACGGCTCGTTTAGAAAGCGCCCTTCGCGACCCGCGCAGCCGCGCCGCGAATGCCCGAAGATGTCCCGATTCCTTCGCCTCCATCGCGACGCCCGGGCTCGCAACGAGGAACGACCATGCGACCAGACAAGAAGCCACCGCTCTACCGAAAAGAAAACACCACCGCGCACGCGATGCGCTCCTGGCATGGAGCCGGTGACTTCCGTGATGTCCGGAACACGAAAGACGAACTCACGTCCGACGCCACGCGCCGCTCGATGCACGGCAAACGGCGTCGCGGCTTCGACTACACGCCGCTGTATCGATTCCTGCTGTCCAAGGTCGGACAGCCCTGGGCCGAGGTGCATTCGGAAGCGGTCTCGCGACTCGACCATCCCGATCCCATCTTCCGAATGGTCGCGATTCGCGAGGAAGACCGTGAGGAGTATTTCTGGACGGGCGAGTCGACCTGCTTCAGCGGTCTCTACGTCGATGACGAGGGCATCCTGCGCATCGTGAATCCCGACATCGGTCCATCGACGCTGGAGCCGTCCTGTCCCTGCTGCACGCACACGTTCAACGGCGTGACGTTCACGAAGCGGTATCGCCTTCCAAGTCTTTGAGGCCTGACATGTCGACACCATCGCCGAAGGATTCGAAGGACCAGCAAATCACGGATCTCGTCGTGGCGGTCTTGAGTTTGGTGGCACTCGTTGCCGTGATGGTTTGGTGGTGGACCTATCCGCGTCCCAACGGAAACCACCCTCGCCTGCTCGACCTCTTCCAGTTCTTCCCGCGCGAGTCGCTGCTGATCGCTTTCATCGTCGTCAGCGTCATGAGCCTTGCGGTAGCGACGGCATGGCGCGCCTTGAAGCGCATAGCCAGAAGACGCTTCTCCGACGTGCACGGGGAATCCTCAGATGGCCCCTAAAACCGATCTCTCCGCCTTCGCCTTCTATTGCAGCCCCGGCGCATTGCGCCGCGGCTTGCGAGCCGGCGTCGATCCCAACGTGCGCGACGCCGACACCCTGAAGACGCCGCTGATGTGGCTGTGCGAGATGCACAACCACCATCAGCGATCTCGGAAGCGAATGTTTCGACTGCTGGTCCGAGCTGGCGCCGACCTCGAGGCAACGGATTTCGCCGGAATGACCGCGCTCGACTACGCCAAGTTCGGCGCGATCACCGTGTTCCTGCGCTTCGTCGAGCATGAATATCGTCTCCAGCGCCGGGGGAAGCGCCCGCCTGCCCCAGTTGCTCCAAACTCTCCTTCAACTGCCTGAACGCCAGTTCTGCGTCTGGCCTCTGCGGCTCCCAAACATCAGAAACCAGCGAAACGGGCTTCGAAACCTTGATCATCAGAAAAAACTTGCCAAGAGGTCATTCTGAAGGCGATAGATTCTCATCCGCAGAGCCAGCCGGCCTATGTGTCGCGCAACGTGCCATATTAAAGATCTGCAGCTCCAAATAATTTCGTTGAAAATCTTCGCCCTAGCTGCCCAAGCACACGCGCCCAGTTGTCAATAAAGCCCAACGGCGCCTGACTCGACATGGCCGCTGCCTTCTTATAGTCGCGCAAGAGAAGCGCAAATTCCTTTTCCAATTGCACCATTGTTAGAAGACCGCTATTGCACCGCGCGCGCAACAGCCTAAGGTCGCGATAGACTGACACATATGCATTTCCTATCTGCACATGCAATGAAGACATGTGACCCAACTTCAGAACGGCGACCACCCCGGAACATATTGCAGCAAGCATTGAGAGGTATCGAATCGATTCAAAATCAGACAACACCTTTGACGAAATCAATGCGTTAATAACAGTCGAGGCAACAACCAGAAGAGTAAATACCGCCGCCTTTCGCTTGGCGGCAAAGTAGTGAAAGTTCTTCCCCCGCTTGCTGTCAACAATTAGCTCCACAAGCTCATCATTCAAGTTTGGACTATTGGAAGACATAGCATCCCCTTTAAATCATAAAAACGTCTGAGAAAGGCAAAGCACCATCATCGTAGCCAATGAAAATCATGAAAGGCAGTCGACGCAATAAGCTCAAACACGTCACATTCCTCAAACTGGATGTCTGGTCATGAATGCAGACAAAAGCCCCACCTCACCACCGAAAAGCGGCAAGCCGCAATTGCTCCTCAACGGGGTGTCGTGCGGGAAGCGATGTCGGTTTCCCGTCCCCGGAAGAAAACGTCAGCCCAAGCAAGCCAGCTGCACATGAGCGACGACTGCTCGGCCTCTTCATGTGCAGCAACGTCCCTCCCGCCTACTTGCACGCTGCAGGCGAGGCCACACAAGCCTGGATCCAACTGCCGTAGTTAGCCACCCGCGTGTAGATGCCGACCCGATTGGGTTTGGCGCAGCCATCGCCCCAACTGACGACGCCCGCCAGCCGGGGTGCCGACGCCGTCGATACCGTCAGCGGACCGCCGCTGTCGCCCTGGCAGGAGTCCATGCCGCCCGCGGCAACCCCGGCGCAGATCATGTTCTCGGTGATCTGCCCGTCATAAGCCAGCGGACGATTGCAGGTACCGCGCTCGACGAACGGGACCGACACGAACCTCAGGTCGCGCACTTTCTGCCCACCCTGCTCCGTCGCGCCCCAGCCGACCGCCACCACAGCGGCATCCTTCACAAGCAGCGTCGCTTCCTCTTGCGTCGAAATCAGCGGGATTGCGCGCACGGTCGTGCCCAACGTCAACGGTTCCATGAGCTCGATCAGTGCGATGTCGTGATCCTGGGTCGACGCCGCGTAGTTGCTCTTGACGATCATCCGGCGGACGTTGTGCCGGCTACCACCCGCGCCAAGGATGTTGGTCCCCGCCGTCACGATCACGTCTTTGGGCGACATGTCAACCAGGCAATGGGCAGCCGTGACGATCCAGGTTTCGTTGTAGACACTGCCACCGCAGAAATGCGCGTGATAGGGGCTCGCGATCCAGGACACCCCGAGCGAGACCTGCCACGGGAATGAACCGACCGGTGCCAGCTGTCCGCCCACGATCTTGGGCTGCTGCATCTTCAGATAGCGCGTCACGGTATCGCGATACTGTGGAGACCCCTGCAACGGCACATCCGCCAGCGCGACGTTGCGCGAGGTCTGCGCCGTGCCGTTGGTGGCCGCGCAAAGCAAGCCGGCTAATGCCATCGTTGCGCACCAGCCCTTGAACAGTCTCTTCATGTCGCTTCCTTTCCTTGCTGTGGTTTTGGCCGCCAGGGGCCTAATAGCCGAAGAAGCGCAGACGAACGCCGTCCCCGCTCACGTCGTCCGCCGCGGGCATCGAGCTGATGCGCCGCTCGTCGATACCCGCCCGCTTAAGCACGTAGGCCGCATGCGTGGCTCGCGCGAGCCGGCCGTCATACACATGCGTATCGATGCTGGGCGAGACCGCGATCGACACCCAGGTCAGCGTCCTCTTCTGCTGCTTCAGCTCGGCGAGTCGGGCCTGCACCAGGGCCGGATCAATCACATCCTTGAACCCCTTGACCGGGGGCGGCAGGATCAGCTCGCTGAGGCTCCTGCCGAGCTCCACCGGCGCCACCGGACTCTCCCAGTTGGCCGCGAGTTGCACGTAGATTTGCTCTTCATCGCCCGGGATCCTTCCCACCAGGACCGGCAGGCCGGATTTCGTCGTCGTGAAGCCTTCGACGTTGACGCGAGAGCCTGCCTTCACGACTTCGTCGACCCGCCCCGGATATGCCGCGGCACGGCTCCCGCCCACATCCGCCGTCGCGACCATCGCGCCATGAGCCAGGAACGACTGCTTCAGACGATGGAGCTGCGGCTGCACGTCCTTCTTGCCGGACGGCACTAGGCCCAGGTCCTCGTTGTCCAAGTACGCCACCCACTCACCGCTGTTCAGCGGCAACGCCCGGTCGAACGCGAATCCGCCGAACGTGGGCACGATGGCGACGCGGGCGCCATCCGGACGCCAGGCGCGCTCGACGGCCGCCGGCGAGATCAGCGTGAAACGGCTCGTCGCGCTGTCCTGCGGGTGCTGGTCCAGCCATCGTCTAGCCGCCATGGCGAAGCGACTGATGGAGTTCCTCATCGCGAAGCGCTCGATCACCGGACGCTTGCCGCTGTCCAGCGCAGCTTGCCAGGCGGCCCGTTCTCGCTCCAGGGTCGTCGCGCCAGGGTTCAGGAACGGATTCGTGTTGGACCAGTCAAATAGACCCGGATGCTGGACGTTGCCGCTGTTCTGCAGCACGTCGACGCTGACGTCCTTGAACACGGACCCGAAGTCATCGTCCTGCGCTGCAATCCTTTCCACGAGGCTTGCGGAGAACAGGCTCAGTTGGTCGGCGGCTTCGCTGCCGATGGCGATGAAACCAGGGCGGGCGGCAAAGCCGATCATGCTGTTGGTGGTACGCGAGCCTCGCACGGGCTCGGCGATGCTCTTGGCCACCAAGTTCTGGTTGCCTGGCGCGGAGACCACGAAGCCGGCAATCGTGCGACAGGCGTCGATCAGCATCAGCAGCAGACCGGGCGAGCGCTTCTCTAGATAGTCCTGCAAGCTCTCGATCGCGATGGCGACGTCGCCGACCTCGCCGGCCTTGATCGACAGTCCCATGCCGGTCGGTGCCAGGAAGTTGTTGGGCCCGTACGTGAACCCGTGGCCGGAGAAGAAGACCAGCACAAAATCGCCGGGCTCGATGCTCTTGCGAAAGGCCGGCAGCACCTCGTCTTCCAATTGCCGCACCGACTCGATGTTCGGGACATGGGTGACCTTGAACTTGAGACCCTGAAGCCGGGCCGCGACGCGGTCACCATCCAGCTTCGCGCTGGACAATGGCGCCAAGGCGACGTAGTCGCTATTGCCTATCACAAGCGCATGCCGGGCCGGCTCGCGCTCTTCCAGATAGGCGGAGGTCTGCGCGCGGACTCCGCCAACGGCGGAAGCAGCCGACACGAGCGCGATCAACAAGCTGCATGTACGGTCCATCCGACGAGTCCCTCCCGAGCCTCGTCGACTATTTCCGACACGCGAACAGCGCGCATCCTTCCCCTTGATGAGGGCTCTACGGCCGCCCGAACAACACCTTCACCCCCGCCTCCGACGTGAACATCGCCCTTCCGTTGTGCCCCACGCCGGGCACTTCGACGAGCCGTTGGGCGATTGGACTGCCCTCACGCGCCCGGAGCGCCGCGACGTAGGCCCGGCCTCGCTCGAGCCGCGTCGCGCCCTGCGCCTCCGCCGCGCAGGACCGATCGAGCTCCGGGTGATTCGGATCCGAGTCCGCGGTACCCAGCAGGTAGGTGATGTCCTGCCCGACATAAACGGCTTCAGCCAGCGCCTCGGTCATCCGCACATACGGCGGGACCCTGCCCGCCATCCCATAGGGCCAGCGATCAACCGCGGCGCATCGACCACCCCCACTGCCCTGCGCCTTCGGCCGCGCCGTCCCGAAGTACAGATAGGACGAAGGATTGGCCACCACGTAGCGCACCTTGATGCCATCGCCAGCCCGCGCCTCGGCATGCCCCACCGCCGCGTAGCGCTGCACGAGCTGCCCGCCCGCCGAATGCCCCGCGATGACGATGGTGCTCAGGCGCGGGAAGAGCCGCCGGTCCGCCAGCCGCGCCACGATCGCGTCGACCGCATCGAACGCGCTCACCGGCGCCGGCCCCAGCGCCGGCCGGCCCGCCTTCCAGTCCTCCACGCCCCATCGCAGCATCGCGTCCGGCAGCCCATGCGCGCGCGTGTCCGCCTCGATCAGGAATTGCGGCGCGACGACGATCGTGTGCTCGGCGGCCTCGCCGGCCTTGGCCGCCGCGGCTTCGCCTTCATCCAGGCTGCGCCGCGACCATCCATGGATCACGACGACCGCGTGCTCGACATCAGGCTGCGGCGTCGACCAATCGCGCGACACCCGGATCGGGATCGATCCCCGACCCGATGGCGCTTCCACCTCGAATCGCCCGTCCGGCACCACCGCCACGGGCCCCGCCACCTGCCGCGGCGTGATCGCGTCCGCCTGACCGGCGACCAGCAAACCCGCCAGCCCCAAGCCGGCGGCGCAAGAACGAAGCAGCGAGCACGTGAATGTCATGCCCGCTCAACGCTCACCGCGCGCCCGCGCGGACGCTCTCAACACGACTTTGCCCACTCGGCGGCGACAGCACAGGTGTGTCAGCCGGCGACAACCTTTCCAGGCTTTCCTTCAACCGCTTGAACGCCGGCGCTGCCCTTAGCGCCTGCGCCCCGGCCTTCTGCAGCTCCCGCACGTCCCCCGCCTCGATCGTGAACGCCGTCGGCACGCGCAGCATGCTGTAGCGGATCTTGTCGTCCGGCACGTCATGCAGGCTGACGCTGACGATGTGCAGCTCCGCGTCCGCCGCGAACGGGCTGCCCGGCGTGCCGCGCGTGCGCTTGAGCTCTTCCTGCCAGCGCCGGTTGTCGTCGTTGAGCATCGCCAGCGTGATCTGCGTCTCCCGCGCTCCGGCGCCGAAGACCAGCGTCTCCACCACCTGCCCCGTCGACGGGATCCGATCCGCCGCGTCGATGCGCTCGGCCAGGTCGCGCTCCGAGTTCACCGTCACCAGCACCATCCGGTGGATCGACCCCGGCGCCACGTCCGGGAACGACGACGCCATCGAGCCGCCCGCCAGGAACCGGTCCAGCATCAGCCGCGCGCCCGTGTTGTCCGACACGCCGCCATCCACCAGATGGATGTAAGGCCGTTCCTTCGCGTCGCGATAACTCTCCGCCGACAACGCCAGCATCCGTGTCCGGTAGTCGCCGCCCGACTCGTGGGCCGCCCGCGGCGCCGGCGCGCATTCCCCGGCGTGATTGCGCAGCGTCATCGGCGACAGCAGGATCGGCACCGCCGACGACGCCGCCACCGCGAACGACAGCGGCGTGCGGTCCAGGTCCGAGCAGATCAGCCCGAACTGCTCCGGCGTGAAGTCGAACGGCGCCCCGGTCGTCAGGTCGGTCGCCGTCACCATCAGGTCCGGCGCGCCGGGTCGCGACCGCAGGTCGCCGAAGGTGCGGCCGCGATAGAGCTCATCCAGCCGCTGCGCCAGGATGTGCGTCCGCCCGTACCACGGCGAGGTCAGGTGATACAGCCGCCGCGGCGCGAAGGCCTGCCGGATCAGGCCGGCCTCGAACGGCACCAGCAGGAAGTCCGGCTCGAACCGCGTTAGCGTCTCGTCGCCGAAGGCCGCGTAATGCGCCGCCAGGATGCTGCCGCCCGACACGCCGCTGACCAGCGTGACCTGGTCCAGCAAGGTCGTCGGCTGGCCGTCGAGCACGAAACCCGTCGCCTTCAGTTCCTGCAGCACGCCGAGCCCGAAAGCCGCGGCCCGCGCGCCGCCGCCCGACAAGGTGACCGCCGCGACGATCGGCCGCCCGGGTCGCCGCGTCGAGGCCGCTACCGGCGGCGAGCCGTCCTTGGCCACCGGCAGGCCCTCGTTGATCCAGGGCCGGTAGGTGGAACAGCCGGCCAGCAGGGCCACCGCGATTCCCGTCGTCGCCAGCACACCCAGCCGGCCGCTCACGTCACTCCAGCGCATCTCCACCCGCTCCCTCGCTTCACCGCCGCGATTTCACCGGACGCGCTTATACGTCACCGACGTTTCTCCGATGCGGTCGCGGCGATCGACCGCGACGCCCGCGCCATCGACGACCGCCGCCTGCCAGCCCCATTGCCTCCAGCCTGCTCCGCGACACGCCAGTCGCCATGCGTTAGCGCGTCATCAAGGGAAGTTCTTCCTCCGATCGCCTCGGCGAGGCTTTACCCGCCGGAAACGATATTTATCGCCGGACGCGTGCCTAGAATATTTTCATGTCATCCGGCAAATGAATCGGTTGCACCAGAAAAATAGCAATCAAATCGCCGGTTAAATTCTCGTGAGAGAAATATCAAAGGGAAGTGAACATTATGTCAAATAATGGTCAAGGCATTGCTTCGAGCGCCTCCGGGAAAAGATCTACGAAGCGGCTCGGCATCTCGCTGGCAATTACCCTCGGTCTGACCTTCGGTATTTTCTCGCAGGCGTCGGCCCAAGCGATCGACCGGCTGGAATCCACCAGCCAATGCGACCAGACGACGGTGCAGACCGTCACCTACTGCACCCGGAGCGACGCACCGGGCGAAGGCCGCTGTTTCGCCCAGCAGATCTCGCTGCGCAACGGCGGCGGCACCTATACGGTGTTCCTGACCAATCCGGACGCCGCATCGGACCGCTCGCTGGCCCGCGGCGGGCAATGCGTGAGCAAGGGCAACGCCCATTGGCTGGTCATCGCCTCGTCCAACCTGGGCGCCGGCGACACCTGCACGGACTGCGAGCGCAGCGATGTCTTCGCCCTGGCCCCGTCGCCCCGCTACGCCGGCAGCGTCGGCACACTGCCCCGCCTCGTCCTGGCGGCACCCGATCCGCTCAAGCCGCTCCAGGACACCGACGCGATCGACGCCTACCGCGCGCGCATCCGCAAGCCCGGGGCCCCCATCTACGACTTCGATATCCAGTGGTTTGTCCGTTGAACAACTGAAGGGAAGGAAGCAGATCCATGCCAGCCAGCAATTCACATTACAACGACCCCGGGGTATCCACGGGTAATTCCAGGGATTGGGGAGACGCCAGCCAGGACGTCAAGGATTTCGTCGTCGCGGAAATCATCGCGCAGGGCAAGGAAGCCGGGCTCAGCAATGACGACATTTCCAACCTGCTCGCGATCGCCGACAAGGAATCGGGATTCAATCCCGACGCGGCGAATGTCGGCTCCTCCGCTTCCGGGGTATTCCAGATCATCGACGGCACCGCCGCGGACGCTGGCAGCCGGCTCAGCGGCAGCAGCCTGGTGAATGGCTACAAGATCGACGTGCCCTATAGCCGTTTCGACGCGACGGCCAATATCGCCACCGGCATCGCCATCTACCTGGACGACAAGCGCAAGGCCGGCAACACGACCGACATCGGCGCCATCTACAAGTTCTTCAATCCCAAGGCGACCGCGAAGGACATCGCCACGCTGAAGGCCTTCAAGTCCACCTTCCAGAGCAACATCAAGAACATCCAGATGATCGGCGGCGGGGAACCGCTGCCGACCCTGCCGGACGACTACAAGGAAATCACCGTCCAGGTCCCGTCCCACACGGGCACCTGGACGATCGGCGCGCCGCAGCCCGTGCTCACGCCCCCCGCGCCACAGGGCGCCTACACCGTGGGCGCGCAGATCGACGCGCCCGACCCCGAGAACCCGGATGGCACGGACCCGGACGGTTCCCAAGGAACGCCGGCGGGAGATCCCGGCGACGGCACCCCGGGCGGTGACCCTGGCGGCGATCCCGGTGGCGACCCGGGCGGGGACCCCGGCGGCGACCCCGGCGACACCGAAGGCTTCGCCCGCGTGGTCGTGGCCTCGGTCCAGCGCGGCACCGATCGCCGCACGGAGCTGACGCCGGAAGCCACCGTCGTCCGCCGCGGCCGAACGGCGCTGACCCCGGACCAGGGCGAGTCGCACGCGGTGGCGCACGCGCCGCGCGCCGACGCGTCCGCGCTGATCCAGGCCATGCACGCCGTCCATCCCGCCGGCGGCGCGATGGAGCACATCGCCTCGTCGCAGGTCTTCGACCACGCGCACCTGGTCAGCCGCAGCCTCTGAGCCCAGGCCTCGCAGGCCTCGCCAACGAAGGGCCTCCGGGCCCCTTCCCCGCATGCATTTCGAGTTGCCCCGCGCCAGCTTCGCGGCGTTCCCGGTCACGCGCCTGCGGGCGCCGAAGGTCCTGTGGACCACTCCGGACCGGGCCGCCGCGGCGGCGCTTCCCGACAGCTTCTGGTGCGTGCCGCACCCCGACGACGACCCCGCCGCCTTCGCGGACGAGCGCCGCCTGGCGTTCGCCGACAAGTACGGCGGTCGCGGCGTCGGCGCCAACGGCGGCAGCGGGCGCTCCGCCCTGGACGGCCCGTTCCAGGTCAAGGGGATCGGCCGCACGCCGCTGATCGGCGAATCGTCCGACCCCGATTTCGCCCATGGCGGGCTGACGCTATCGGAAGCCGTGCGCGAGGCGGTCTGGAGCGAGGTCTACGCGGCGGCGCTGCCCTGGGGCAGCGTGCGCAGCCTGGCGATCGTCGCGACCGGGACGACCACCTTCCTGGAGTCGTCCCGGAGCACCCGATCGGCGACCCGCGCGCTGTTGCTCCGCGAACGGGCGGTGCGGCCGGCCCACTTCATGCGCGCGCCCAACTTCTTTCCGCCGGGTGCCGGTCTGCGCACGCACCTCGAGGACGTGGCCCGCACCCGCGACAGCGTCCGCGCGCTGGTCGAGTGCCTCCACGGCGAATCGCCGGGCCGCCCCTCGGCCCCGCGGCTGGTCGACGTGCTCCTGGACACGGTCCACCGCTTCGCCGCCCAGATCGCCGCCGCGCGCGCCAAGCGCATTCCGCACGGGTCGCTCAACTGCTCCAACATCGCCATGGACGGCCGGCTGATCGACTTCGGCACGGCCACCGCGCTGTCCGATTTCGGGCCCGCGGTGACCTCGGTCGGCAAGTTCCCGTTCTGGCAGGAAGACCAGGCCATGCTGCTCTCGCTGCGCAACCTCGTCTTCACCATGTCCCGCTACGCGGGCGATCCGTCGGGCCCCGAGGTGGCGCGATCGGGGCCGCGCCTCGTCGAGGCCTTCCACGCCGCGCTGGCGGACCGCACGGCGATCGAGCTCGTCAAGCTGACCGGCCGGACGGAGGCCGAGGCCCTGGCGGTGCCGGGCGCCCTCCGCCAGCGCTTCTCGGACGCGGCGCTGGCGGTCACGCCGCTGCACGGCGCGGCCCCCTTCCTGCTCGACGAGATGCCCCGCCGCATGGGCGGCCACGGTCATCTGCCCATGCTCCTGGCGCTGCTGGCCTGCGCGGAGTCGCCTGCCTGCGCGGCACGGGAGCTCGATGCGCATGGCGTTTCCGGGCCCGCGATCGCGCGCCTGGTCGACGCCTGCTTCTCCCTGGAGGACGATGCCCGCGCCGAACCCGCGCAACGGCGGTCCGCCCGGCGATGGCGCGCCCTCAACGCGCTTCGGCTGGCTGCGCCGCTGCCGCGGCTGGTACGCGTGCAACTGGCGCGCGACATCACCGCCGAACTGCGCGGCGGCGCCCCGGACTGGCAGCGCTTCATCGACGAGCGGGTGGCCCACGGGGCCTGGGCCCTGGCCGACACGCGCCCGGACGAGGACGCCGCGTCGCGCGCGCTGTGGTCGCACATCCAGGACGAGACCCGCCCCGTCGACGCCGGCCACCGCGCCCGGGTTCGCGCCTGGAAGCCGGCGATCGATCTCGCCCGGTCGCTGACGCGCGGGACCTGGCCCGACGGCGGGCCCGCGTCTTGAAGCCGTACCACGCCGTCTTCTCGCCGGCCGATCCGGCGGTGCAGGCCCTCTCCACGCAGCTCGGCGCCGTCGCGTCCGTCGACCTGGGGAGCGGCGCGCCCTCCGAGCTGACGCCCTGGCGCCTGCGCGAACTGGTGCTGCCCGCGATCCACCAGCGTCGGCTGCGCGTCCATCGGGACGTCGCGTCGAGGCCGGTGGCCTTCATGGTCTGGGCCATGCTCGCCGACGACGTCGACGCGTCCCTGCGCGCGCCCTACGGCAACCGGCTCCACCCGAGCCAGTGGAACGAAGGCACCCACTTCTGGATCCTCCTGGCCCGCGCCCTGCCGGGGCACGCGATGAGCGCCTTCCTGTCGATGCGTCGCGCGGTGCTGCGCGACGCCGGGCCGGTGAGCTACTTCTCCCGCCCTCGACACGGGCGGGACACCCCGAGCCAGGCCGCCGCCGCGGGCTGCGCGCGCGCCGGTGCCGGCGTGGACCTCGCCCATCTCGGCCATGTGCTCACGGTCCAGGGCGAGAGCGCCCATCACCAGGACCTGCCGCTGCGGGACGCCGTCGGCGCACTGCTCGGCAGCCACCCGCATCGGCGGGTGACCGTGTACTTCGGCGCGGAAGGACACCCGGCCGCCTACGTCGTCTGGCAGTGGCGCCCGGGCGCCTCCCCCGGCCGGGGCGGCGTGGTCCGCGTGCTGGACATCGCCGCGCCCTTCGGCCATCTGCGGCACCTGCTGCCGCTGTTCCTCCAGGCCGAGCGCCGGGATGGCGCGACGGTCCTGTACCGACGACGCGGCCGCCGGCATGTCCTCCACCCCCGCCAGCGCGCCGCCGAGACCGCGCGAGGAACCCACGATGCATAGCGCCCTGTCGTGCCTGCAACTGATCGCGGACTTTCATCAGCACCCGCTGGACGGCCAGCGCCTGCTGCATGAGTTCGGCGAGGCGCCGTGGTCGCCGCAGGCGTTGGTCCTGGCCGCGCGCTCGGCCGGTTTCAGCGCGAAGCCGTTGCGGCAGCAGCCCGGTCGGCTGGCCAGCACGCCGCTGCCGGCGATCGCGCTGGCGCGCGACGGGGGCTGCTTCGTCCTGGCCAAGGCCTTCGAGGAGGACGGCGTGGACAAGGTCCTGCTCCAGGTCCCGGGCTCGCCGCCCCAGGTGATGGACCAGGCCGGTCTGCTGTCCTTCTGGTCCGGCGAGCTGGTGCTGCTGCAGACCGCGGAGTCGCTGGCCGGGAGCCTCGCCCGATTCGACTTCAGCTGGTTCATCCCGGCGATCGTCAAGCACCGGCGCGTCCTGGCGGAGGTGCTCGCCATCTCGCTGGCGCTGCAGCTGATCGGGCTCGCCACGCCGATGGCCTTCCAGGTCGTCACGGACAAGGTGATCGTGAACCACGCGGTGCAGACGCTCGACGTGGTGGGCGTGGCGCTGGGCGCGGCCATCCTCTTCGAGGTGGCCCTGACCTTCCTGCGGACCGTGGCCTTCAACCTGGCCACCAGCAAGATGGACGTGGAACTGGGCGCGCGGCTGTACCGCCACCTGCTCAGCCTGCCCATCGGCTACTTCCACGCGCGGCGGGTCGGCGACTCCATCGCCCGGGTCCGCGAGCTGGAGCACCTGCGCTCGTTCCTGACCGGCAACGCGATCACGCTGGTGCTGGACCTGGTCTTCTCCTCGGTCTTCCTGGCGATGATGGTCTGGTACAGCCCGCCGCTGTCGCTGATCCCGCTGGCCGCCATGCCCCTCTACGCCGCGGTGTCCTTCGTCTTCACGCCGATCATCCGCCGCCGGCTGAACGACAAGTTCGCCAGGAACGCCGCGTCGCAGTCCTTCCTGGTCGAGTCCGTGACCGGCATCGACACGGTCAAGGCCTTGTCCCTCGAGCCGCGATGGCAGGAGCGCTGGGACCGGCACCTGGCCGCCTACGTCGGCGCCAGCCTGAAGGTCACCGGCGTGTCCGCGGCCGCCTCCGGCGCCGCGACGGCCATCAACAAGGTGTCGGGCGCGCTCATCCTGTGGTTCGGCGCCTCGCAGGTGATGCAGGGCGCGATGACCGTGGGCGAACTGATCGCCTTCAACATGTTCGCCGGACAGGTCGCCTCGCCCATCCTGCGGATGGCCCAGCTCTGGAACGACTTCCAGCAGGCTTCCGTGTCCGTCGAACGGCTGGGCGACATCCTGAACATGCCGGCCGAGGGCGCCCGCGGCAAGCCCGAGGCGCCCCGGCTGCGCGGCGCCCTGCGCCTGGACGACATCGGCTTCCGCTACCGGCCCGACGGCCCCGAGATCCTGCGCGGCGTCTCGCTGGACATCCCCGCGGGCAGCGTCGTGGGCATCGTGGGGCGGTCCGGCTCCGGCAAGAGCACCATCGCCAAGCTGCTGCAGCGCCTGTACCTGCCCGAGCGCGGCAAGGTCTGCGTCGACAACGTCGACGTGTCGCACCTCGAGTTGACGACCTATCGCCGGCAGATCGGGACGGTGCTGCAGGAGAGCTTCCTGTTCACCGGGTCGATCAAGGAGAACCTGAGCGTCACGCGTCCCAACGCCAGCTTCGAGGACATCGTCCAGGTCTGCCGGCTCGCGGGCGCGCATGCGTTCATCTGCGAGCTGCCCGAGGGCTACGACACGCGCATCGGCGAGAACGGCGTGGGGCTGTCCGGCGGCCAGAAGCAGCGCATCGCGATCGCGCGCGCGCTGCTGAACGATCCGCGGATCCTGATATTCGACGAGGCCACCAGCGCGCTGGACTTCGAGTCGGAGCGCGCGATCCACGAGAACCTCCAGGACATCGCCCGCGGCCGGACGGTGATCATCATCGCGCACCGCCTGTCGACGGTGATGGGGGCCGACCAGATCGTCGTGATGGAGCGCGGCCAGGTCGCCGAGCGCGGCGACCACGACACGCTGATCCGGCAGCCGGGCGGGATCTACGCGATGCTGTGGCGCTCCCAGGCGGGCGTGGGCGACCGCGCGGCGCGCCTCGCCGCGCCGGCGTGGGAGGAAGCCACGTGAACGCCACCGCCACGCTGCTGGCACGGTACTGGCGCATCCTGCGGCAGGCCTGGGCCGATCGCGAGACGCGCCAGGCCGTGTCCCGCACCGCCCAGGAGGCGGAGTTCCTGCCCGCGGTGCTGGCCATCCAGGAACGCCCGGCGTCCGCCTCGACGCGGATCACCGCCTACACGCTGATGCTGCTGATGGCGGCCACGCTGGCCTGGGCGGCCTTCTCGCGCGTGGACATCGTCATCCAGGCCACCGGCAAGGTCATCCCGTCGTCGCACACCCGCACGATCTCGGCGGTCGAGACGGCGACGGTCGAATCCATCGATGTCGTCGAGGGCCAGGCGGTCAAGGCCGGGGACCGCCTGCTGCGGCTGGACAGCATCGCCGCCGACGCGGACCGCAAGAAGTCGGAGGTGGACCTCCAGATGGCCCGGCTGGACGGGCGCAAGGCGGCCGCGCTGCTGCGCGGCCTGGTCACGATGAGCCCGCCGAGCCTGGGCCCCTGCGACGCCGCCGTCGAATGCCTGCAGACCGCGCAGAACCTGGACGCCCAGTGGCGGGAATTCATGACCCGGCTGACCCAGCTCGATGTCCAGCTCGCCCACGGCGCATCCAGCCTGGCGCTGGCGCGCCAGCGCGCGGCGGACTACGAGGCGCTGGTCGAGCACCGCGACGTGGCCGCGCATGCCTGGCTCGACAAGCGCCAGGCGGTCGACGACCTCGAGGCCGAGGTCAAGGCCGTGCGCCTGCAGCGCGAGCAACTGGTCGACCAGCTCCGCCGCGAGGCGCTGGCCGCCATGATCGACGCGGAGAAGACGGCCAAGGCCCGGGGCGCGGACCTGGAGCGCGCCTCGCTCAAGGGCCGGCAGTCCCTCCTCGTCAGCCCCGTGGACGGCCATGTCCAGCAGCTCAACGTGCACACGGTGGGCGCGGCCGTGGCCGCCACGCAGCCGCTGCTGCTGGTCGTGCCGCAGGACGACGAGCTCGAGATCGAGGCCACCGTGGACGCCAAGGACATCGGCTTCCTGCGCGCCGGGCAGCGGGCCGAGGTCAAGTTCGACGCGTTCGACTACACCCGCTTCGGCACCGTGATCGCGGAAGTGGTCCAGGTCTCGGCGGACATGGTCCCCGACGAGAAGCGGGGACCGCAGTTCGCCATCGGGCTGAAGCTGGCGAGCGCCCAGATCGTCGTCGACGGCAAGCCGGTCCGCCTGGGTCCCGGCATGGGCGCGCGCATCAACATCAAGTCCGGGACGCGCACCGTCCTGCAGTACCTGCTGTCCCCCCTGCTTCGCCATGCCCGGGAGTCCTTGAATGAGCGCTAGGCGCCGCTGGCCGGGCGCCCGGACCGTTCCGCCGCTGGTGGCCGCGGCGCTGGCGTTCGGCGGCGCGCGCGTGGCCTGGGCGCTCCCGCCCGGCCCCGGCCCGGACGATTGCGCGGGCGGCGCGCCTGCATCGACGCAACCGCTGGAGCTGGACGACGTGACGCGCCTCGCGCTGTGCCACAGCGCCGAACTGGCGATCGCGCAGGCGCAGGTCCGTCACCAGGACGCACAGCTCGCCGTGGCGCGGTCCTCGCTCTATCCCCAGGTCACGGCGAGCGCCTCGCGCGTCGTCGACCGCACCGACTACGCCGGGCCGGAAGCCGGCACGCGGCTGCGCAGCACCTCCCTGTCCGGCGCCATCTCCTGGCGGCTGTACGACTTCGGCGCGCGCGCGCATGCGGTGGCGGTCGAACGGCTGGGCCTGCGCGCCGTCGAGGCCGACGCGGTGGACGCCCGGGACAAGGCGATCCAGGCCGCCGCATCCGCTTTCTTCGATCGCCAGCGCGCCGAGGCCACGAGCGTCCTGAGACATCAGGAGGTCGCGCTGGCGCAGGGCACGCTGGAGAGCGTGCAGCGCAAGGCCGGATCGGGGGCGGCCAGCGATTTCGAGGTCCGCCAGGCGCAGGCCTTCGTCGGCAGGACGCGCCTGGAGGAGCGCGCGGCCGGGGCGACGCTGACGAAGGCGCGATCCGCGCTGGCCTCGCTGGTCGGGCGTGACGGGCCGTTCGAGATCGCCGCCGCACCGCCCGACGCGCAGGACGCCTGGATTCCGTCCGCCGAGGAACTGGTCCGCGAGGTGCTCGCGGCCAATGCGGCGGTGCAGGCGGCGCAAGCCCAGCTGGACGCCTCGCGGGAACGGGTCCGGCAGGCGCGGGCCGAGACCCTGCCCACGGTGGATGCCGGCCTGGACTACTACCGCAACGGCCGCCCCACCGTCGGCCTGTCCTCCGTGCGGGCGACGGAGCGGGTGGCCTCCATCGCGGTCAACATTCCGCTGTTCGACGGCTTCCGGGGCTCGGCGCTGAAGGACCAGGCCGCCGCCCTGGTCCAGCAGCGGATCGCCGAGCTGGAGAAGGCACGGGAGCGCGCGCTGCTCGATGCCACGCTGATCCACGAGGACGCGCTCGCGGCCCGGGACAGCCTGGGCATCGCCACGGCGACCGTCTCGACCGCGGAGGAGGCTTTCGCCTCCGCCCAGCGGCGCTTCGCCCACGGCGTCGGTGACCTGTCGGAACTCATCGGGGCGGAAACGGCCCTGGTCAATGCCCGGGAAGCCCGCATCGACGCCCTCACCAGCCTGGCCGTGGCCACGGCCCAGTTGCGCATCGCCACGGCCCGGACGGCCTGGCGGTCGCCCGTGGCCACGCAGTGACTAGCGCCCCCCCGCGGGCATCACCTTCGTCAGGTGGCTCGCCAGCATCCCCGCCGTGATCCGTGCGACATCCTTCGGCTTGAGGCTCTCGTCGAACAGCATCTCCACCGTCGCGTAGACCAGCTCCACCACGATCCGGCTCGCGAGCTTCAGCTCCGCGCGCTTCGCCCCCGGCAGCGCCTTGACCAGCAGCTGCGTCTGCGCCTCCGTCACCGCCGCGTGCGAGGTCAGCCGCACCTCCTGCAGCGCCGGCACCGCCCGCATCGCCCGCATGATCCACACGCCGCCCGGCGTCTGGCGCGTCGCCTCGTAGGTGTCCAGCAACAGCCCCGCCAGCGCCTCCTCCAGCGCCGGCAGGCCCCGCTGGACCACCTCCACGGACATCCACTTCTCCACGCACTCGTTCTGCCGCTGCATCAGCCGCTGGCCGAGTTCATGCAGCAACGCGTACTTGTTGGGGAAGTAGCGGTACAGCGCCGGCGGCGACACCCCGGCGCGCTCGCACACCAGGTTGGTCGAGAGCCGCTCCACGCCGACCTCGATCAGCGTCTGCGCCGCCGCCTCGAGGATGCGCTCGTAGGTCTCCGCGGCGCGCTGCTGCGCGGGCTGTTTCTTCGTCGCCAGCGCCGGCGCCGGCGCGGCCGGGACCGCGGGCAAGGACGGCGACGAGGATTCGGGAGACTTGCGGCGCGGATTCGGCATGGGCATCGATCGACTTGAAGGCTGCGGGATTCTTCCAGGTTCGCGGGCGATCCGGAAAGATAGCCATGACTATAAGATCGCCCACCATCCTCCATCGTCACGATTGCGCCGCCATGACCACCCTGCCCCTCACCGGCCCGACGTCGACCGCTGGCGCCCGCGGCGCCCAGGTCCTGGCGATCGCCGTCGGCTCCGTCGCGCTGCTGATGCTGGGCCTGCAGCCGCTGCTGCTGGGCGCGCTGCTCGAAGCGGGTCACGTCACGCTGGAAGGCGTCGGACTGGTCGCGATGGGCGAGATCGTCGCCCTCGGCCTGGGCGTGCTGATCGGCGACCTGTGGCTGCCGGCGCGCTCGCTGCGGTCGATCACCGCGATCGCGGCCCTCGCGGCGGCCGCGTTGCACGTGCTGACGATGCGCGCCAGCGGCGACCTGGCGCTCGGCCTGGTCCGCGCCGCCGCCGGCGTCGCCGAGGGCGTGATGGTCTGGAGCACCACCGCCGTCATCGTCCGCTCGGCCGCGCCCGAACGCCTGGCCGGCCTGTTCTTCGTCGTGCAGACGCTGACGCAGGCGGTGCTCGGCCTGGCGTTGGCGCATCTCGTCATCCCGGTCGAGGGCTGGCCCGGCGCCTTCGCGCTGCTGGCCGCGCTGTGCGTCGTGGTCGCGGCGCTGGCCGCCGGCCTCGCGCGGCCGCTCGGGCCGCTGGTGCCCACCGTCAGCCAGGCCGGCATCGGTTTCGCCTGGACGCGGCCGCGCCTGGGCACGCTGCTGGTCGCCTTCCTCCAGCTCTCCACGCTGGGTGCGCTGTGGGCCTATGCCGAGCCGCTCGGCACCCGGGCCGGCTTCTCGCCGCTGGCCGTGCAGACGCTGATCGCCGCCGGGCTGGGCATGCAGGTGCTCGGCGGCAGCGTCGGCACCGCGCTGGTCCGGCGCCTGCCGGTGCGCGCCGCGCTGCTCGGCTGCGCCGTCGTGCTCGGGCTCAGCGCCTTCGGCGTCGCCCGCACCGCGCAAGGCGGCACCGTCGCCTTCGCCGTGCTGTGCGGCCTGTTCACCTTCACCTGGCTGTTCATGCTGCCCTTCCAGATGGCCCTGGCCATGCGGGTGGACGGCAGCGGGCAGGTCGCGTCGCTGGTGCCGGCGGCCCAGCTGTTCGGCAGCGCCTTCGGGCCGCTGATCGCCTCGCTGGTCGTCACCGGCGAGGACGTCGCCCCGGTGCCCTTCGTCGCCACCGGCTTCGCCGTGCTCGCGATCCTCGCGTTGCCGCTGACGCGCGCGCCGTTGCGTCCGTCCGCCGACTGACGGAGCGCGGCCCGACAGGGTTTCTCCGCAATCCCGGTTCGGTAGTCATCGCTATATTTATAGCCATCACTACCGAAACAGCGCGAGGGCATCGCCCTCGGGAGAACACGCGATGACACACGGACAAGCGGTCTTGCGCAGGCGCTTCCCCACGGCGGGGCTGGTCATGGCGGCTTTGGTCGCCGCGCTGATTCAGACCCCGGCGTTCGCGGCGGGACCGGACGACGCCAAGGGCCTGTGGCTGAGCGCCGATGGCGGCGCGGTGATCGAGTTCAAGCCCTGCGCCGACAAGGCCGGCGCGCTGTGCGGCCGCATCGTCTGGGACAAGGACGCCGGCAAGGCGAACGACACCTGCGGCGTCCAGATCGCGCAGCTCGAGCGCTATGACAACGAGGCCTGGCGCGACGGCTGGGTCTTCGACCCGCGCGACCGCAAGAAGTACAAGGGCGCGCTGCGCGTCAAGGGCGGCGACCTGTACGTGCGCGCCTTCATCGGCACCGAGATCCTCGGCCAGACCGAACAGATGAAGCGCGTCGCGGAACTGCCGGCCACGCCGGCCTGCAAGTCCTGACGGCGACGCATCGCCGCCCTGCGAATCGGAACCCGAACCCGGACGCCTCCCCGCGACCGCACACGACACCACCAAGAAGAGGAGCCACGCGATGACCCGCAGCCTTGCCCACGTCCCTGCCCCTGCCCACGTTGCCGCCAACGCCGGCGTCCGCGCGCCGCGCCTCGCGCTCGGCATCCTCGCCGTGCTGGCGGCGTTCGCCGCGCCGGCCGCGCGCGCCGACGACGGCATCGCCACGATGGCCATCGACGTCGAGGCCAAGCTGCTGTCCGACCTGCGCAACCGCGGCATCTCGGACTCGGGCCGCAAGCCCGCAGGGCAACTGAGCGTCCAGCTCGCGCACGAATCCGGCTTCATCGCCCTCGCCCAGCTGTCCACCGTCAGCAAGAAGGCCTTCACCGACGGCGACGGCGTCAACCTGCTGCTGGGCACGGGCTACCGCTTCGGCGATCCGGACGCGTGGCACTTCGGCGTCGGCCTGGCCAAGGAGTTCTTCCCCGGCGCGAAGTTCGACGCGCCGCATGGCCTCGACCTCGAGGCCGGCGTCCCGGTCGACTTCCGCCGCACCCGCTACGACACCGCCTACGCGGTGTTGGAGATCGGCTGGGGCAAGCTCGAAGGCCGCATCCTGCACGTGCTCTCTCGCACCTACCGCGGCGCCGACACCGGCGGCGTCTGCGGCCAGATCCTGGCCGCCGGCGCGGACCCGACGCCCGCGATCGAGTGCTACCTGCGCGGCGACCACAACTCGCGCGGCAGCATGCTCTACGAGCTCGGCTACCGCTACGACCTGACCCCGACCACGACGCTGAACCTGCATGCCGGCACGCAGAAGATCCGCCACTTCAAGGAGGCCGACTTCAGCGACTACTCGATCGGCGTGACCCACCAGCGCTGGGGTTTCAGCTGGACCGCCGAATGGGTCACGACCCGCACGCACCGGCCGGAGCTCTTCATGATCCCCGACGGCGACGGCTGGAAGCGCCAGGACGACGACCGGCTCGTCGTCTCGGTCTCGCGAAAGTTCTGATGACCGAGGACGTGACGCCGCTGGTGCTGGCGGTGGACCTGGGCACCAGCGGCTGCAAGTGCGCGCTGGTGACGCTGGACGGCCGGGTGCTGGCCTGGGCCTTCCGCCCGGTGGCGCTGCAGGTGGCCGGCGTGCGCGCCGAGCAGGATCCCGAGGCCTGGTGGCAGGCGCTGCTGGAAGCCGCCGCCGAGGCGCTGGCCGGCGACGACGGGCACCGGCGCCGCGTCGCGGCGGTGTGCTGCTCGACGCAGACCGAGGTCACCGTCTGCCTGGGCCAGGACGGCCGCGCGATCGGCAACGCCTTCAGCTGGCTGGACGCGCGCGGCGCCGCCGCGATCGGGCGGCGCGCCCGGGGCCGCTGGCTCAACGTGGAGGGCTACGCGCCGCTCAAGCTCTGGCGCTGGCTGCGCCTGACCGGCGGCGCGCCCTCGCTGACCGGCCGCGACGCCGCCGGCCACATGGCCTTCGTCCGCGACGAGCAGCCCGCCGTCTACGAGGCCACGCGTTGTTTCCTCAACGCGCTGGACTACCTGAACTACCGGCTCTGCGGCCGCGTCTGCGCGACGCAGGACTCGATCCTCGCCAGCTGGGTCACCGACAACCGTGACCCCGCGCGCATCCGCTACGACCGGCGCCTGATCGACGCGCTCGGGCTGGACGCCGGCAAGCTGCCCGAGATCGTCCGCCCCACCGACGTGCTGGGCCCGCTGCTGCCCGAGGTCGCCGCGCGGCTGGGCCTGGCCCCGACGACGCCGGTCGTCGCCGGCGCGGTCGACACCTCGGCCGTGGCGGTCAGCGCCGCGGTGACGGACTTCGAGACCCACCTCTACCTCGGCACCTCGTCCTGGCTGGGCGCGCACGTGCCGAGCATGCGCACCGACGTCCGCCACAAGATCGCCGCCGTGCCCTGCGCGGTCGAGCAGCGCTACCTGGCGCTGGCGCTGCAGTCCACCGCCGGCGCCAACCTGTCCTTCCTGCGCGACCGCATCCTCTACCACCCCGACGAACTGGCCGCCGACGAGGAACATCCCGCCGTCTACGAGGTGCTCAACCGCATCGCCGCGCGCGTGCCGCCGGGCTCGCGCGGGCTGATCTACACGCCCTGGCTCTTCGGCGAACGCACGCCGGTGGACGACCCGCTGCTGCGCGCGGGGCTGATCAACCTGTCGCTGGAGCATTCGCGCGAGGACATCTTCCGCGCCTTCCTCGAGGGCGTCGCGCTGAACACGCGCTGGATGATGGAGCCCTTCGGCCGGCTGCTGGGCCGCTCGCCCGGCACGATCGCGGCGGTCGGCGGCGGCGCGCAGAGCGACGTCTGGTGCCAGATCCTGGCCGACGTCACCGGGCAGCCGATCCGGCAGCTGGAAAGCCCGATCCAGGCCAACGCGATCGGCGCGGCCTTCCTGGCCGGCGTGGGCACCGGCGCGCTGCGCTTCGGCGACCTCGCGGCGCTGCGCCGCACCCGCCGGATCTACGAGCCCGCGGCCGCCTTGCGCCGGCTCTACGGCGACAAGTTCGAGGCCTTCAAGGAAGTCCGCGCGCGACTGGCGCCGCTGTACCACCGCCTCAATCGCGCGAGCGCGACGGGAGCCCCCGCATGAACCACGCGGACGCTCGCCGCCATGTCGTGGACCTGTGCCTGCGCCTGTCCGAGCGCGGCTACTTCGCCGGCACCGGCGGCAACCTGATGCTGCGCATCGACCCGGACCTGGTCGCGGTGACGCCGTCGGCCACCGACTACCTCGCGATGCGGCCCGAGGACGTCTGCGTGCTCCGCCTGGCCGACCTGTCCGTCGTCGACGACGCGAGCGGCGGCGCCCGCAAGCCGTCGGTGGAGACCGGGCTGCATGCCCGCGTGCTGCGCGCGCGGCCGGACGTCGGCTGCAGCATCCACACGCACCAGCCACTGGCCAGCGCCTGCGCGCTGATCGGCGAGCCGCTGGCCGTGCCCCGCGCGCTACGCCACTGGCTCGGCGAGGACGTGCCGGTGGTCGGCTACGCGCCGTCGGGCACGTCCTGGCTGGCGGGCAAGCTCGCCCGCGCGGTGCGGCGCGAGCGCCAGGCCTACCTGCTGCGCAACCACGGCATCCTGTGCTGCGCCGCCGACAGCGCCACCGCGCTGGAGGCCGTCGAGCACCTCGAGGCGCTCGCCCGCGACCTCCTGGCCACCCGCATCGACGCGCGCACGCGCCGCGAGCCCGCCCTGCGGCTCCCGCTCGCCGCGGTGCGCGACCTGCTGATCCATCCCAAGGGACCGTGATGTCGACGTCTGCTTCACATTCATCCACCGCCGCCCCTGCTGGCCCTGCCGGAGCCACTGCCGGAGCCACTGCCGGGGCTGGTGCCGGGGCCGCCTCCGTGCCGGTGCGCGGCGCCTCGTCGGGAGCCTCCTCCGGCTCGGCCGTCCCGACCTGGCCGGACACCCACGCGCTCCACGAGCGCTTCGCCGCGCTGGTCAACCAGCCGATGCGGCCGATCCGCCCCGACGCGATGCCGCGGGTGCTGCGCTGGTTCGACGAACGCTGCGCCGGCTCCAAGCGGCTCGCGGCGCGCGCGGCCGAGGTCATCCCCGGCGGCGTGCAGCACAACCTCGCCTTCAACCATCCGTTCCCGCTCGCGATCACGCGCGCCGACGGCGCCCACCTCACCGACATCGACGGCAACCGCTACATCGACTTCCTGCAGGCCGGCGGCCCGACGCTGCTCGGCAGCAACCCGCCGGCGGTGCGCGACGCGGTGCACGCGCTGCTGGACGACTGCGGCCCCGTCACCGGCCTGCTGCACGAATACGAGGTCAAGCTCGCCGAGCAGGTCTGCCGCCACATGCCCGGCGTGGAGATGCTGCGCATGCTGGGCTCGGGCACCGAGGCGGTGATGGGCGCGGTGCGGCTGGCCCGCACCTTCACCGGGCGCCGCCGCGTGATCAAGATCGGCGGCGCCTACCACGGCTGGAGCGACCAGCTGGTCTACGGCATGCGCCTGCCCAAGACCGGCCGGATGGAGGCCGTCGGCATCCCGCGCGGCGCGACCGCCCACACGCAGGAGTGCCTGCCCAACGACCCGGAGGCGCTGCGCCGGCTGCTGCGCTGGAACCGGCTGCGCGGCGGCACGGCGGCGGTGCTGCTGGAGCCCTTCGGTCCCGAGAGCGGCACGCGGCCGGTGCACCGCGAGTTCAACGCGCAGGTCCGCGCGCTCTGCGACGAGTTCGGCGCACTGCTGATCTTCGACGAGGTGGTGACCGGCTTCCGCGCCGGCATGGGCGGCGCGCAGGCCTGGTTCGGCGTCACGCCCGACCTCACCGTGCTGGGCAAGTGCCTCACCGGCGGCTACCCGATGGCGGGCGCGATCGGCGGCAAGCGGGAGATCATGATGTCGCTGGTCGGCGGCATCGGCACCACGTCGCGGCGGGCCTTCGTCGGCGGCACGCTGTCGGCCAACCCGCTGAGCTGCGTGGCGGGCTACCACGCGCTGCTGGAGATGGAACGGACCGGCGCCGCCGCGGCGGCCGGACGCGCCGGCGACCGGCTGCGGCAGGGGCTGGAGGAGATCATCCTGCGACGCGGGCTGCCCTACGTCGCCTACAACATCGGCTCCATCGTCCACCTGCAGACCTCGGGCGTGCTGCTGCTGGACACCAGCAGCCTGTGGAAGCTGCTCCGGGTCAAGGACGAGGCGAAACGCCGCAAGCACATGATGGAAGAGATGGGCGCGGCGTTCACCGCGCACGGGCTGATCTCGGTGGCGGGCAGCCGGCTCTACACCAGCCTGGCCGACACCGACGAGGTCATCGACGACGCGCTCAACCGCTTCGACGACGTCTTCGCGCTGACATGAACGCCGACAGCGAGACCGGCCGGGCCGCCGTCGCGGGCGACGCCCTCGGCGGCGACACGGACCCGGGCGGCGCGGCCTGGCACGCGCTGCGGCAACGGCTGCTCGCGCGCGGGCTGCTGATGGCGCGCGCGGACAGCCTCTCGGTGCGCGACCCCGCCACCCGAAGGATGTGGTGGGGAACCGAAGCGGACGCGCTCGCCCGGCCGCTGCCGCTGGCGACCGGCGACGCTCCCCCCGCGCTCCTCGTCCGGTCCGCGGCGGTCAGCGCCGCGGCCACGGCGGCCGCGATCGCGCTGCACCGCGCGGTCTACGCGGCGCGCGACGACGTCTGCGCGGTGCTGGTCGGCGGCGGCGCCTTCGGCCGGCGGCTGGCCGATTTCGGCGGCTGCATGCCCTCGGTCTTCGACGAGCAGATCCGCCAGCTCGGCCGCATGGCGCCACCGACCGACGACCTCGCCCGCCTGCCTCGCGCGCTGTCGGGCGGCGGCAACGCCGCGCTGCACGCCGGCCAGGTGCTGCTGCTGGGCATGACGCCCGACCGGCTCGCGCTGAACGCGGAGCTCTTCGAGAAATGCGCCAAGGCCTGGGTGAGCGCCGCGGCCGGCGGCGCGCGCGTGCGCACGCTGCCCTGGCTGGTGCGGCACGTCGCCAACGGACGGCTCATGAAGGAGCAGGCGCGGGCCCGCGATCAGGTCCGGCGAGGCTGCCTACCGGAGGAAACCCGGGGATATTGAGACCAAAGTCACGGACCGGAACCGGGCGTGGATGGTCCAATTTCCGTCCCCGCGCGCTCGCGCCCCGCTCCTCGAGCGCCTGATGGACGACTCCCCCCCGCCTCATGAACCGCCGCCACCTGCTCCAGAACTTCGCCGCCCTCGCCGGCGCCGGCAGCCTGCCCGCCTTCGCCGACAACGCACGCATCATGCTGGGCCAGTCCGCGCCCTTCATCGGCCCGGCGCGCGAGCTCGGCGAGCAGTTCAAGGCCGGCGCGATGCTGGTGTTCGACCAGGTCAACCAGCGCGGCGGCGTCAACGGCCGGCGCATCGAGCTGCGCAGCCTGGACGACGGCTACGAGCCCGAGCGCTGCGCCGCCAACACCCGCCGCCTGATCGAGGACGGCGTGCATGCGCTGTTCGGCTACGTCGGCACGCCCACCACGCTGGCGGCGCTGCCGCTGCTGACCGCGGCCAAGGTGCCGCTGGTGGCGCCCTTCACCGGCGCCGAGGCGCTGCGCTCGCCCTTCAACCGCCAGCTCTTCCACATTCGCGCGTCCTACAACGACGAGACCGAGGAGATCGTCAAGCAGATCACCTCGGTGGGCATCAAGAAGGTCGCGGTCTTCTTCCAGAACGACAGCTACGGCCAGGCGGGCCTGGCCGGCGTGACCGCGGCGCTCAAGCAGCGCGGCCTGGCGCCGGTGTCGACGGGCACGGTGGAGCGCAATTCCGAGAACGTCGCCGCCGCGCTGACCGCGCTGATGGCCGGCCAGCCCGAGTGCATCGTGCAGATCGCCGCCTACAAGTCCTGCGCCGCGCTGATCCGCGCCGCGCGCAAGAACGGCTACCTGGGCAACTTCTACAACCTGTCCTTCGTCGGCGCGCAGGCACTGGCGGCGGAGCTGGGCAAGGACGCGCGCGGCGTGGTCGTGTCGCAGGTCGTGCCCTTCCCGTTCTCCGGCCTGACGCCGGTGGCCAGCGAATACATCCAGCGCTCCAAGGCCGCCAGCCGCGACCTGAGCTACACGGCGATGGAAGGCTTCATCGCCGCCAAGACCATGGTCGAGGGGCTGCGCCGCGCCGGCAACAACCCGACGCCCGACAGCATCATCAACGGGCTGGAGGGGCTCAACGACCTCAACCTGGGCGGCTTCTTCATCAACTTCTCGGGCCAGCGCCACGCGGGCTCGCGCTACGTGGACATGACCATCCTCACCGAGGATGGGAAGGTCCGGCGCTGAAGGACGGCGCGGCCGCGCCGCGCAACAGGCTCACCACCCCCGCCGCCACCGCGAAGCACGCGGCCATCGCCAACCCCAGGTGCGAGGCCCGGGACGCCGGCATCGCGGCGAACAGCATCCCCATCGACAGGCTGCCGATCGTCTGGCCGGTCAGCCGCGCCACCGCCTGCGCACCGCCGGCCGCGCCGCTGCGCGCCTGGGGCGCGGCCAGCAGCATGTTGCGGTTGTTGGGCGTCTGGAAGAAACCGAATCCCAGCCCGGCCAGCGCGGTGAACACCACCAGCGACGGCCGCGGATCGGCCTGCGCCGGCCACACCGCGCACAGCGCCAGGCCCGCCGCCAGGCAGGCAGCGCCGGCCGCGCACAGCCAGGCCGTCGGCAGCCGGTCGGCCAGACGCCCGGCCATCGGCGCGGCCGCCATCACCGCCAGCGGCCACGGCGTCATCAGCAGCCCGGTGGCCAGCACGCTCAGGCCCAGCACGTGGTGCATGTAGAACGGCAGCGCGACATAGCTCGCCATCTGGCCGGTGAAGCAGCACACCGACGCGATCACCGACATCCGGAATGACGGCGAGCGCAGCAGGTCCAGCGGGATCAGCGGCGCGGCGCGCGGCAGTTCGCGACGGACCAGCAGCACCAAGCAGGCGACCGCGGCGGCGAGCAGCGCGCCGCCTTCCGCCGGTGCCTCGAGCACCCGGTCGCCGCCAAGCACGAAGGCCGCGAACATGCCGGCGTTGAGCGCGACGCTCCAGCCGTCCAGCGGCCGCCAGGTGCCCGGCGTGGCCGGCAGCCCGCGCGCGGCCAGCAGCACCAGCGCGCCCAGCGGCAGGTTCACCGCGAAGAGCCAGGGCCAGCTCGCCACCGACAGGATCGCGGCGCCGACGGCCGGGCCCGCGGCGGAGGCGCCCGCCACGGCCAGCGCGTTGTAGGCGATGGCCTGGCCGAGCAGGCGCTTCGGATAGGTGAAGCGCAGCAGCGCCAGCCCCAGCGGCATCACCGCCGCGCTGCCCAGGCCCTGCAGGCATCGGCCGGCGACGAGCCAGGCCAGCGACGGCGCCATCGCGCACAGCGCCGAGGCGACGGTGAACAGCGCCACGCCGCCGGTGAACACGCGCCGGTAGCCCAGGCGCTCGCCGAGCGCGGCGGCCGGCAGCAGGAACATCACGACGGCCAGTTGATAGGCGGTCACGACCCAGACGGTGTCGGCCGGCGAGGCGTTCAGCTGCTGCGCGATCGGCGGCAACGCGACGTTGGCGATGGCGCCGTCGAGCACCACCAGCACGATGGCGCCGAGGATCGCGGCCACCGCGACGAGTCGTCGCGGCATCGGCAGGCCGTCTGAGTCGGGGGAAGGCGTGGACATGGGATCGGGGATGGAAGGAACTTGGCGATCAGCATAGGAGCCGCCCCGCGGCTGGACCAGCGCGTGACGCGCAGGTACACCCTGCACGGCACGCCATTCGCGCGCCGTTCGCACGCCGCCGTCACGCCCATGCCCGGCGTGGTGCCGTGCTAGCGTCGCCGGATGGCCGACGACATCGATCTGAATTTGCTGACCGCGCTGGACGCCCTGCTCGCCGAGGGCAGCGTCGCGCGCGCCGCCGAGCGCCTGCGCCTGAGCGAGTCGGCGATGAGCCGCACGCTGGCGCGGCTGCGCGAGGCGACCGGTGATCCGCTGCTGGTGCGCGCCGGCCGCGCGATGGTGCCGACGCCGCATGCGATCGCGCTGCGCGAGCAGGTGCGGGAGCTCGCGCAGGGCGCGCGGGCGGTGCTGCAGCCCGCCGGCGCCGGCTGGGACCTGCGCACGCTCGCGCGCACCTTCACGCTGCGCACCAACGACGGTTTCATCGAGGCCTTCGGTCCGGCCCTGGTCGAGCGCGCCGCCCGCGAGGCGCCCGGCGTCTGCCTGCGCTTCGCGCCCAAGCCCGACAAGGATGTCCGCCCGCTGCGCGAGGGCCTGATCGACCTGGACATCGGCGTGCTCGGCGAGTCCGGGCCCGAGGTGCGCCTGCAGGCGCTGTACCGCGACCACTTCGTCGCCGCGGTGCGGGCCGGGCATCCGCTGCTGAGCGCCCCGCCGCTGGACGCCGCCCGCTACGCCGCCTGCGGCCACGTCGTCACCTCGCGCCGGGGCCGCCGCGCCGGACCGGTGGACGAGGCGCTGGCCGCGCTGGGCCTGGCGCGACGCGTGTCGGTCGTGGTGCCCACCTTCCGCGCCGCGCTGTCGATCGCCGCGTCGACCGACCTGGTCGCGCTGGTGCCGTCGACCTTCTTCGGACAGGACCTGGCCAGCGGTGCGCTGCGCGCGATCCCGCTGCCGGTGGCGACGGCGCCGATCACGGTCTCGCAGATGTGGCATCCGCGGATGGACCGCGATCCGGGGCACCAGTGGCTGCGGGAGACCGTGCGGGCGGTCTGCCGGCTGCCATCCGGGGAACCTCCCCCCTCAGGGTGACCAAGGGCGCGCATGCGCTGGGGGATACTCCCCGCCGGCGGTCGGCTTGGACCGCGCCTTTCGTGGAGCAGCGCCATGGGCCTGATGGACTTCATCAAGAAACAGTTCATAGACATCATCCAGTGGACCGAGGACGACAACGGCGTCCTCGCGTACCGCTTCCCGATGCAGGACTTCGAGATCCAGTACGGCGGCTCCCTCACCGTGCGCGAGTCGCAGATGGCCGTCTTCGTCAACGAAGGCAAGGTGGCCGACGTCTTCGGCCCCGGCATGTACAAGCTGACCACCCAGACGCTGCCGGTCCTGACCTACCTCAAGAACTGGGACAAGCTCTTCGAGTCCCCGTTCAAGAGCGACGTCTACTTCTTCTCCACCCGCCAGCAGGTCGACCAGCGCTGGGGCACCACGCAGCCCGTCACCATCCGCGACAAGGACTTCGGCGCCGTGCGCCTGCGCGCCTTCGGCAACTACAGCTACCGCGTCGTCGACCCGAAGAAGTTCCACACCGAGATCTCCGGCACCCGCGAGCGCTACACCGTCACCGAGCTCGACGGCCAGCTGCGCGGCCTGATGCTCCAGCACATCAGCGACGCCGTCGCCCAGTCCGGCATCCCGTTCCTGGACCTCGCGGCCAACCAGGTCGAGTTCGCCAAGGCGCTGCAGGAAGCCACGCAGCCGTCCTTCGACGCGCTCGGCCTCAAGCTCGAGATGGTCACGCTGCAGAACGTCTCGCTGCCCGAGGAGCTGCAGAAGATCCTCGACCAGAAGATCGGCATGGGCATGATCGGCCAGAACATGGGCCAGTTCATGCAGTACCAGACCGCGCAGGCGATCCCCAAGCTGGCCGAGGGCGTGGGCTCCGGCGGCGGCGGCGTGGCCGGCGACGCGATGGGCCTGGGCGCGGGCCTGGCCCTGGGCCAGACCATGGCGCAGCAGCTGTCGCAAGGCCTCGCCGGCGCCAACCAGGCCGCCGCGGCCGCCGCCCAGCCGGTGCAGCCGCAACCGGTCAGCCAGGGCGCCGACGAGGTGCTGCTGCTGCTCGAGAAGCTCGGCGACCTCAAGGCCAAGGGCATCCTCACCGATGAGGAATTCGCGGCCAAGAAGGCCGAGCTGCTGAAGAAACTCAGCTGACGCCCGCGGGCGCGCTCCGTTTCCGGACCCGGATTGGCTACCGCTTCCCCCCAGCGCCGCTGGCAGGCGCAGTGCCCCAATTGCGGGGCACCGGTCGAGTTCGCCTCGGCCGCGTCCGCCAGCGCCGTCTGCAGCTATTGCCGCGCCACGCTGCTGCGTGACGGCGACACGCTGCGCAAGATCGGCACCAGCGCGGAACTGTTCGAGGACTACTCGCCGCTGCAGCTCGGCGCCGCCGGGCGCCATGCCGGCGCGGGTTTCGTCGTCGTCGGCCGGCTGCAGATGTCGTATGCCGACGGCGGCTGGAACGAGTGGCACCTGCTCTTCGACGCCAGCGCCGACCAGCCGCCGCGCAGCGGCTGGCTGTCCGAGGACAACGGCAGCTTCGTCATCAGCTTCGACGCGCCGCTGGCCGAGCCCGCGCCCGACCCGTCCACGCTGCGCCCCGGCGGGCTGCAGATGCTGGCGGGCACGGCCTGGCAGGTCGCCTCGATCGTCGACGGCACGGTGGCCGCCGCCCAGGGCGAGCTGCCGCATCCGCCGCGGCTGGACAAGAGCTACCCGATCGTCGATCTGCGCAACACGCAGGGCGAGGTCGCGACGCTCGAGTACAGCGATCCCGCGCAGCCGGGCTGGTCCATCGGCCGCTCGGTCCAGTTGGCCGACCTGCAACTGACGGGCCTGCGCGACGAGAGCGGCGCCTCGTTGAAATCCAAGGCGCTGCCCTGCCCCAATTGCGGCGCCTCGCTCGAACCGCGGCTCGACACGACGCAGTCCATCGTCTGCGGGCAGTGCAAGTCGGTCGTCGACATCTCCAAGGGCGCCGGCGCCGATCTGGCGGCCTTCCGCCAGAACACCGGCGGCGAGCCGCAGATCCCGCTGGGCACGACCGGCCTGCTGGCGATCGGAGGCGGCACGCCGCAGTCCTGGCAGGTCGTCGGTTACCTGGAGCGCTGCGACATCCCCGAGTCCAGCGAGGACGAGCAGACCTTCTGGCGCGAGTACCTGCTGTTCAACAAGATGGAGGGCTTCGCCTTCCTCGTCGACACCGAGGACGGCTGGAGCGTGGTGCGCCCGATCACCGGCGCGCCGTCCAATGCCCGCGGGAAGTCGGTCCGCTACCAGGACAAGGACTTCAGCCTCAAGTGGACCTACCCGGCCAAGGTCACCTACGTGCTGGGCGAGTTCTACTGGCGCGTCAAGCGCGAGGAACGCGCGCTGGTGCGCGACTTCGAATCCCGAATCGGCACGCGGCTGGAGCTGCTCAGCAGCGAGCAGACCGGCAACGAGGTGACCTGGAGCCATGGCCGCGCCATCGACGCGGCCGAGGTCCGGCGCTTCTTCTCGCTGCCCGAGGACAAGATGCCGGCGCTGCGCCGCGACGTGTCCTCCGGCATGGACCAGGGCAAGCTGCTGCGCAACATCGTGATCGCGATCCTCGTCATCGCGGTGCTGTTCGCGCTGCTGCGCGCCTGCAGCAGCGACGACTGCGACCGCTACAAGTCCACCTACGGCGAAAGCAGCGCGGAGTACCAGCAGTGCAAGCGCAGCAGCCGCGGCAGCGGGGTCGGTTATGTCGGCTCCAGCGGCGGCTCCTTCGGCGGCTACAGCAGCGGCGGCGGCGGACACAAGTGAGCGCCGCGACGCGCTGACCTCGACCTCGATCCCAACGATCACCCCAACGAACTCGGAACGACCGACCAGGAGAACGACATGGAAGGATTCGAATGGCTCAAGCCCGCCATCGTGCTGGGCTCCATCCTGTATGCCGTCATCGGCGTGCTGGTGTTCTGGATCAGCTTCGTCATCATCGACAAGCTGACCCCGTACAAGCTGTGGGAAGAGATCGTCGAGCACAAGAACATGGCACTGGCCGTGGTCGTCGCGGCGATGTGCATCTCGATCGGCCAGATCGTCGCGGCGGCGATCCACGGCTGACGCCGCACCCGGCCGGCCACGAGCCCCCTGCCTTCGCGCGGCGAGCCTCGCCGCCTGCCGCGGCCTGGCCTCTCCGCGGTTCGTGACCGAGTTCACGGCGCCACGCCACCGCCGAAGGCGCGTTGTCACCAGCGGTAAGCCCGCCTGGACCGCGCCGCCGGCCGCCCCCTAGACTCGCGCGCCCGCCGACCACGTCGGCCTCCGCCCGCCTGTCCGATGCCCGCTTCCGCTCCCGCCCGCGCCACCGCGCTGATCCTGTCGATCGCGCCGATCCTCCTCGCCCTCAGCGTCGGCGCCCGGGCCGCGTCCACGCCGCTGCCGCCGCCCAAGCCGGCCAAGGCGCCCGCCCCGACCGGGATCGCGCCGCGCGGCACCTTCATCACGCCCGAGGCCGCCTCCGCGCGGCCCGGCATGGCGGCGCCCGAGGAAGGCTCCGACGAGGCCTTCCGCGCCGACGCCGAAAGCCGCGTCCTCCGACGCGCGGGCATCGCGGCGCGCCGCGACGGCCTGCGCCTGATGCTGCCGGTCGCGCAGGGCCGCCCAGTCGTGCTCGACAGCCTGCGCCCCGACCCGGCCGACGCCAGCATTCCCTATGTCGACTACCGGCTCGACGGCCTGTCGCCGGACCGCGCCTTCTACGTCGTGCGGGTGAGCTTGAGCGCGGGCGACGAGCTGCTGTGGATCTCGCGCGAGGACGGCACCCGCTACGAGATGCATGGCAACGCCCATCCCTCGCCGGACGGCCGCCATCTGGTGGTGACGCATGCGTCGCCCGGCGCCGAGTTCAACGGCGTCGTCGTCTGGAGCCTGGCCGACGGCAAGCTGGTCGAGCGCTACAAGTTCCAGCCCGCGCCCGACCAGGCGCCGATCAGCTTCCGCTTCATGCGCTGGCGCGACGCGGACACGGTGGAGCTCGAGCAGTTCGCCGAGGTCGATCCGTCGAACTGCGCCATCGGGACGCTGGCCTCGCTCGCGCAACTGACCCGCAAGGGCGATCGCTGGATCCTGCGCAGCGCCAGCGCGCCGCGCTGCGAGCGCTGACGCAGAAAGCCGTTGCTCGCGGTCGATCGGGACGGATCGGCCCGCGATGGGCGCCGATCGGCGCGGCGCGCGTCTTAACACGTTCTTCAAGCCGGACTTGGACGCCCAGTTGCATCCGATGTGACGCCCGGTAATCGAACTTGTAACAGCGCCCGGGGCGGACCTAGGATTTCATCGCTCTTTCAATTCCAGGTCCCCCATGAACCAAGAACAGACCCTGGCGCAAGCCGCCCCCGCCACCCGCCCCTCGCTGGCCAAGCGCGCGATCGCGTCGACGCTGATCGTGTCGTGCTCGCTGATGGCGCTGCCGATGCACGCCGTCGCGCAGGTCGTGCCGACCGACGCGCTGGTGCAGCCGGCCACGCCGGCCGGCTCGGTCGCCGACAGCCGCGCCCGCGTCAACGCCTTCTTCGCCCGCGAGGACGTGCGCCAGGCCATGGTCAAGGAAGGCGTCGACCCATCGGCCGCGCAGTCGCGCGTGGACGCGATGTCGGACGACGAGATCCGCTCGCTGGACGGCCGCATCGCGCAGGCCCCGGCCGGCGGCGACGTGCTGGGCGTGATCTTCGCGGTCTTCGTCATCCTGCTGGTGACCGACATCCTGGGCTTCACCAAGGTCTTCCCCTTCACCCGCTCGATCCGCTGAGGTCCGGGATGCGCGCCGCCGCCACGCCTTCGATGCCCTCGATGCGATCGACGCGGCTCCGCCGCGCGCCGCTCCTGGCCGCACCGATGCTGGCCGTCGCGCTGCTGCTGGGCGGCTGCGCGAGCACGCCGCCGCAGCTCGGCGCGCTGGAGCGCCAATGGCCGGCCGAGCTGCCGGCGCACGTGGACCTGTCCGCGCAGACGCCCTTCATCGCGCAGGACGACTACGAATGCGGCCCGGCCGCGCTGGCGATGCTGCTGCGCACCGCCGGCAAGACCGCGACGGTGGAGCAGCTCAAGCCGCAGGTCTTCCTGCCGGGCCGCAAGGGCTCGCTGCAGACCGAGATGCTGGTCGCGGTGCGGCGCCAGGGCCTGCCGGCCTACGTGCTGCCGCCGCGGCTGGACGCGCTGCTGACCGAGGTCGCCGCCGGTCATCCGGTGATCGTGTTCCAGAACCTGTCGCTGGACGTGATGCCGGTGTGGCACTACGCGGTCGCCGTCGGCTACGACCGGCAGCGCCGCACGATCCTGCTGCACAGCGGCAAGACCGCGCGGCAGGAGGTCGAGCTGCCGGTGTTCGAGCGCACCTGGGCGCGCGGCGACTACTGGGCGATGACGACGCTGCCGCCGGACGTGCTGCCGGCGTCGCTGGACGGCGCGCAGACCGGCGCGGCGCTGGCGGCGCTGGAGCGGCTCAATGGCGCCGCGGCGCGCAAGGGCTACACCGCCGCGCTGTCGCGCTGGCCCGGCGAGCCGGTGCTGCTGCTGGGCGCGGGCAACACCGCCTACGCCGCCAAGGACCGCCGCGCCGCGGCCAAGGCCTACGCGCGGCTGACCGACGTGCGGCCCGACATCCCCGAGGGCTGGAACAACCTCGCGCAGGTGCTGCTGGAACAGGGCCAGCGCTACAAGGCCTCGCTCGCGATCGAGCGCGCCGTCGCGCTCGGCGGCCCGCGCCTGGACCAGTACAAGGCGCTGCAGAAGAAGATCGGCAGCGGCATGTAGGCCGTCGCCTCCCGCTGGCAGAATCCGCGCGCCCGGCACAGGGCCGGGTTCACATCGAGCCAGAGGGAGAACACATGAACAAGCAACTCGCCGCGCGGCTGTCGCGGCTCGCGTCCTGCGCGCTGTTGGGCTTGGCCGCGACCAGCGTTGGCGCGACCGGCATGAACGGACGCATCGCCAACATGGCGATCGACAAGGACATCGGCGGCAACCTTCTCTTCATCAAGCTGGAGGGCACCAAGTCCAGCTTCCCCGCCTGTCAGATCAACCAGGGCTGGGACTTCGTCCTGCCCATCGTCGACGCGGCGGACAAGAACATGTTCGCGATGCTCGTCGCCGCCAAGGCGGCCGGCCAGACCGTCGGGGTCCGGGGCAACGACACCTGCGCGCCGCAGTTCTCCAGCATCGAGCAGGCGCTGGGCGTGCGCCTGGTCAACCCCTGAGCCGCCTCAGGGCCTGAAGTCGATCGCGCGCTGCGCGGCCTCCAGCGCCGCGTCGGCCGCGTAGCTCCACGAATCGAAGCTGCGCTCGATCTCGTGCCAGTAGCCGTCCAGCACCGGCTCGCCGCCGGGCGCCGGGTGCGCCGCGATCACCAGGTAACGCGCCCGGAAGGGGCCCTCGCCCACGACTTCGCGGACGAACCAGCGCCCGTTATGACTCTCGACGCCCCCAACGGCATCGGTCTGGTCCGGCTTGGCTGACATGGAGGCATCTCCTTGTGGGGCCGTCCTGGCCCGTTGAACACACGCGGCGCCCGACGATCATCAGGTTTCGCCGACGCGGTCCGGCAAGTTTCCCTCCAAGCGTCGTCCGGCGCCACGCGCGCCGACGATCTTTTACCCCCGCATTACAAGGGGCGCCGCCACCCGCCCGCGCGGGCGATCCGCGAAGCAACTTCCACGCCGCGAGTGTCGGGATTCATTACACCGCCTGACCCCTTCTCCAGGGACAGCGCCGGCAAGTGCTTGAGGCGGCAAGGATTCCCTCCCGGTGGCTTGGATGTTGCTTGCGAGTGCCGGTTTCCCGGCCTCCCCGCGTCGAGGGAACGGCCACAAGAACGATCACAAGAACGACCCCTCACGACAGAGAGATCCACGATGAAGCGCTCGCCCCTCCTTCCCCGCCTCCGGTCCGTGCTGGCCGCCGCCGCGCTGTGCGCGACCGCCGTCGCCGCGCAGGCCTCGGTGCTGATCCTCGGCGCGCCGCAGCAGGCCGGCGGCCTGGCCGACGTGCAGTCCAAGATCGCCGGCACCGGCGTGGTCAGCGGCGCGATCGACGTCTTCAACGTGCACGCCGGCACGCCCACGCTGGCGCAGCTGACGGCCTACGACGCGGTGCTGGTCTTCAACGACGCGACCTATGCCGACAAGACCCTGCTGGGCAACGTGCTGGCCGACTACGTCGACGCCGGCGGCGGCGTGGTCGAGGCCGGCCTGTCGCACGCGGGCTCCGGGCTGGGCGGCCTCACCGGCCGCTTCGTCACCGGCAACTACGACGTCTTCAACAGCAACAGCAACCAGAACTCGTGCGGCAGCCTGGGCGCCGTGGCCGAACCCGACAGCCCGCTGATGCGCGACATCCACAGCTTCAGCGGCGGCCTGGCCGCGCTGTGCTTCCGCGTCACGCCCAAGGCCGGCGCCAGCGTCGTGGCCTACTGGACCAACGACAAGCCGCTGCTGGGCTACCGCACCGACCACAACGGCATCGTCGTCGGCCTGAACATGGCGCCGGTGTCGGGCGATGTCCTGCCGGGCCTGTGGGACCCGGCCACCGACGGCGCGCTGCTGATGGCCAACTCGCTGGCCTTCGCCGCCGGCGAGCTGCCGGAGCCGGGCTCGCTCGCGCTGCTGGGCATCGCCGCGGTCGCCGCGGGCCTCGCCCACCGGCGCCGCGCGCGCCAGGGCTGAGGGATACTGCGGCGCATGTCCACGCCGCCGACCTTCAGCTTCCCCGTCCCGCCCGCCGACCTGGTGATCACGCCCGACGAGCGCGCCGCGCTCTACTTCATCCCGCAGTCGCCCGGCGGCATGCCGGTCAGCGAGGAGATGCAGCAGCGGCTGCAGGACAAGGGCCTGGCCACGGCGATCCGCGAGGACGGCAAACGCTGGCTCACCGAGCTCGGCGACCGCGTCCGCCTGGGCAAGGTCTGACCCCGCGCCGGACCGGCCGGCGCCGCGGCCCCGAGCGGGGTCGCGCCGGCTCAGTGGCGCCGGTACTGGGTCGCGCCGAACAGCTGCTCGCGCGCCTTGTCGTCGACCAGCGGCCGGCGCCGGTCGGCCAGCACCTCGACGCCGCGCTGCACCGCCGGCCGCGCCGCGATCTCGTCGAACCAGCCCTTCAGGTGCGGGTAATCCGACAGCTCCACGCCCTGGTTCTTCCAGCTGCGCAGCCACGGGAAGATCGCGATGTCGGCGATGCCGTACTCGGCGCCGGCGATGTAGCGGCCCTGCGCGAGCCGCTTGTCGATGACGCCGTACAGCCGCTTCGCCTCGTTGGTGTAGCGGTCGATGGCATAGGGCAGTTTCTCGGGCGCGTAGATCCGGAAGTGATGCGCCTGGCCCAGCATCGGCCCCACGCCGCCCATCTGGAACATCAGCCACTGCAGCGCCTCGTAGCGTCCGCGCGTGTCCGGGGGCAGGAAGCGGCCGGTCTTGCCGGCCAGGTACAGCAGGATCGCGCCCGATTCGAACAGCGCCATCGGCTGGCCGTCCGGCCCGTCGGGATCGACGATCGCGGGAATCTTGTTGTTGGGGCTGATCGACAGGAACTTCGCGTCGAACTGGTCGCCGGCCCCGATGTCCACGGGAATCACCCGGTAAGGCAGCCGGCATTCCTCCAGCATGATGTGGACCTTGTGGCCATTGGGCGTGGGCCATGAATACACTTCGATCATTCTGCGTTCTCCGTAGGGGCGCGGGGCCCCGGTCGTCGACACGTCAATGCACGGACCCCAGGCCACGCGCGCACCGTCCCGCCTCATGGTAATCAAACAAATCAAACAGTGGTTCACCGCCCGCGCGAACGCCGCGCGGTGGCGCCCCTTGAGCGACTGGGCCGCGGAACGCGGCGGCCAGCTGCGCCACGCCCGCGACGGGCGCGGCTTCGTCATCGACCTGCCCCGCACGCTGCCCGGGCTGACCCGCCTCGAGTGGGGGCCCTCGCAGCGCAGCTACATCGAGGGCTTCGAGCTGCGCATGCGCTGCGAGCTCAAGATCAACCCCGACATGCAGATGATGCTCATCGAGCGCAAGCTGATGGAGCGGCTGGAGAGCAGCGTGTTCGAGGCCTACACCGACACCCTGCGCACCCGCGTCGACACCGACACGCCGGAGGAGATGCGCTGGCTGGTGATGTTCCCCAAGCAGTCGCAGATCGAGTCCAAGCTCGTGCGCCAGCGCTTCGGCGCGGTGGGCATCAACCGCGAGCTGCTGATGGCGTGGCTCGACAAGGACCTGTCCGAGCGGCTGGCGCAGGCGACGCAGGACGTGCTCGTCGAGGGCCGGCCCTTCGTGCTGCTGAGCCTGCGCGGCAACGTCTACCTGCGCACGACGATGCCGGATCCGACGCTGGCCGAGGTGCAGGCCTTGACCCGCGTGCTGGAGGCGGCGTCGGCCAGCGCGCAAGCGGTGCACCAGCGGCTGGGCGACGGCGGGCCGTGGCCGACGACGACCTCGGTGGCCTGGCACAGCCGGCCCTCCGAGGGCGACTACAACGCGCCGGCCTGACCGAGGCCTGAGGCGACCCTCATCCCGGCCCTCTCCCGCGGAGCGGGAGAGGGAGAGGCGAAAGCTCGAGCGCGGCGCTCCTGCCTTTTGTGAATTCGAGCCGGTGCTTCATGGCTCCCTCTCCCGCACCGCGGGAGAGGGCGGGGGGTGAGGGTCGTCCGGAGTCATCCAGACCTACGCGAAGAGATCGGCCGAGCCCGCGACCGCCTCGGTGCAGTCGATCAGCCGCCCCTGCCCCGTGATGAAGGCGCAGCGCACCGGCTCGCCGGGCTGCAACGCCATCACCGCCTCGCGGTAGCGCCACAGCTGCTTCAGGTAGTCCGGGTTGCGCTGCGGCGCCGGATTCAGCTTGTAGTCGAGCACCCACCAGGTCCGCGCGCCGTCGGCGCCCCGGCGGCTGACCAGCCGGTCCAGCCGCATGTCATGCCCGTTCCAGCTCAGCGGGACCTCGTTGCCCTGCCAGTCGAGCGCCGGGTCGAAGAACGCGGCGCAATCGGCGCTGCCCAGGATCGCCTGGACGCTGCGCCGCAGCCGGTCGTCGCGGCGCTGGTCGAGGCCGTACATCTGCGCCGCCGCGGCCATCAGCCGGTCGAGCGCGTGCGCGCGGCCCTGCGGCCCGCTGTGCCACTCGAGCACGCGATGCAGCGCCTCGCCCAGCGCGGCGCTTTCGTCGACCTCGTCGGGGCTCTGGCCGACGGCCTCGCCGCTCGCGTCGGCGGCCTCGGCCGGCAGCGGCTCCACCCGCGGCAACACCTTCAGCCGCACCGTGTCGTCCCGCGCCACCGAGGCCTCCTCCTCGAGCGCCGGCACCGCCAGCGCCGCGGCCTGCGGCTGCACCCGCGCCCACCAGGTCGCGGTCGCGCCCTGCCGCTTCGCCGGCGTGCGGCTGAGCAGCAGCCGATGCCGCGCCCGCGTCATCGCGACGTACAGCGCGTTGAGTTCCTCGCGCTGGCGCTGGTCCTTCTCGTCGTCCAGCAGCGCCTGCAGCGACGGCGGCGGCTTCGCCTCCGACACGATGAAGGCCACCGTGCGCGGCACCGGCTCCTGCACCGGCCAGGAGATCGCCAGCGCCATGCTCTCGGCGCGCGCCGGTCCGGCCTCCGCGTCCATCAGGATCACCACCTTCGCCTCGAGGCCCTTGGCGCCGTGCACCGTCAGCAGCTGGACCGCGTCAGGCTCGGCCGGGGCGGCCAGCTTCAGCGCGCGGCTCTTGAGCGCGCGGACGAACCCATAGAGCCCCGCGTAGCGCCCGCCGTCGAGCTCCAGCGCCAGCGCCAGCAGCGCTTCCACCGCGTGCAGCCGCGCGCGGCGCTCGCTGGCCGGCACGGTCGCGGCCAGGCGCGCCATCAGGTCGCCCTCGTGCACGATCGCGTCCAGCAGGTCATGCGGGCTGCGCAGCACCGCCGTCGCGGCCCAGCGCGACAGCAGCCCCTGCGCGCGGCGCAGCGGCTCGCTCAGGTTGTCCGGCGAGGCCTGCAGCAGCGCCTCCCACCAGCTCAGCACGACGGGCTCTTCCTGCTCCTCGGCGGCGATCTCCTGCCCCAGCCATTTCACCGAGCGCGATTGCGCCGCCAGCCACAGCAGGTCGGCCTCGTCCGCGCCGAACAGCGGGCTGCGCAGCGCATGCGCCAGCGACAGCTGATGCCCGCTCGACGCCAGCGCGTCCAGCAGCGCCAGCAGGTCGCGCACGTCGGGCGCGTCCAGCAGCGCCATGTCCTCCGGCGCCGCATGCGCGATGCCCCGTGCCTTCAGCATCTGCGCCAGCACGCGCAAGCCGTCGCGCTTGCGGGCCAGCACGAAGATCTCGCCCGGCTTGACCTCGCCCTGCGCCAGCAGCTCGCCGATGCAGGCGGCGATGCGGCCGGCTTCGGCCTCGCGGCGATGGAGTTCGGGCTCGCGGCGCGGCTCGATCAGGCTCGGACGCCAGGTCCCCGCCTCGCGGGACGACGTTTCGCCCTCCGCGTCCTCGGCCTCGTCGCCCGCGATGAAGTAGACGCCGTCCAGCGGATCGCCCCCGCCCGACTCCGTCGTGTGGGCCCGGAAGCCGCTGTACTGCTGCGCCAGGCTGGCCTGCTCGAAGACGGCGTTCACCGCCGCCAGCACCGGCACCGAATTGCGCCGCGTGTGGTCGCAGGCCAGCAGCACGCCGTCCAGCCCCTCGCGGACGAAGTCCCGCGCCGCGGCGAAGACGCGCGGCTCGGCGCGGCGGAAGCGATAGATGCTCTGCTTCGGATCGCCGACGATGAACACCGACGGCGGCCGCTGCCCGCTGGCGCCGCCGCCCGCGCCGACATACCCCGACAGCCAGGCGTGCAGCGCATGCCACTGCAGCGGACTGGTGTCCTGGAACTCGTCGATCAGCAGGTGCCGGACCTGGCTGTCCAGCCGCTCCTGCACCCAGCCCGACAGGTCGACGTCGCCCAGCAGCGCCAGCGCGCCGCGCTCGAGGTCGTTCATGTCGACGAAGCCGCGCTCGCGCTTCAGGCGGTCGAACTCGTCCAGCAGCGTCAGCGCCAGCGCGCACATCTGCTGGTGCCAGGCGCGCGCGCAATCCTGGTCCAGGGCCTGCTGCAGCCGCGTCAGCTGGTCGCCCAGCTGCATCAGCAGCGGCGAATCGCCCAGCGCCTTCACGAGCGTGCCCTTCTGCGTGAAGAGCGCCGCGCGCACGGCGGCCAGCGCCTGGGCGTCGTCCTCCACGCCGAAAGAGGTCAAGGCCGTCTCGATCTCGACGGCGGTGTCCTTCTGCGTCTTGTTCCTGCCCTGCCCCAGCTCGATCGCGAGCGCCTGCAGATCGGCGCGCATCGCCGCGAAGGCGTCCAGCGGCGTGGCGAAGGCCGCGAACTCGGGCACCACCTCCGCCGCCGTGGGCATGCTCGGCAGCAGCCGGCCCTGCTGATGCGCCAGCCGCAGCTCGACGCGCTTGTCGAACGCCGCCTCCAGCCAGCCGATCAGCTTGTTGCGGCCGTGGATCAGGCTCAACTCGCGGTAGACCGTCAGCAGCGCCTCGTCGGCGAGCACCGCCGTGTGGAACCGCTGCCAGAGCTCGGACATCAGGTCGCTTTCGTCCTCCAGCAGCTGCAGCTCCGGCGACAGCCCCTGCGCGCGCAGCAGCTCCAGCGGCGCGGCGCGCAGCAGCTGCGAGAACCACGCGTGGAAGGTGCGGATCTCCACCGGGCGGGCGTCCCGCAGCAGTTGCTGCTGCAGCGTCGCCAGCCGCGGTGCGAGGGCCTCGGCCTCCGCCTCGGGCAGCCCGCGCTGGCGCAGCGCCAGCACGCGGCCGGCGTCATCGCAGTGGGCGAACTCATGCAGCCACTCGTTCAGCCGCGCGCGCATCTCGCCGGCGGCCTTGCGGGTGAAGGTGATGGCCACGATGTCCTGCGGCCGCGCGCCGTCCAGCAGCGCGCGCAGGATGCGCGACACCAGCATCCAGGTCTTGCCCGCGCCGGCGCAGGCCTCGACGACGACGCTGCGCGCCGGGTCGCAGGCGAGTTCGTAGAAGCGCTCGCGCGCCACCGGCGCGCCGTCGAGCGTGTAGGCCGCCAGGCCCAGCGGGCCGGCGGACG